>NZ_CP011041.1:1235000-1956381 GCF_002310835.1 Pseudoalteromonas tetraodonis
CGCGGCTAGACGGAAAGACCCCGTGAACCTTTACTACAGCTTGGCACTGAACATTGAACCTACATGTGTAGGATAGGTGGGAGACTTAGAAGCAGAGACGCTAGTTTTTGTGGAGTCGTCCTTGAAATACCACCCTTGTAGTTTTGATGTTCTAACGTTGGCCCCTGAATCGGGGTTACGGACAGTGCCTGGTGGGTAGTTTGACTGGGGCGGTCTCCTCCCAAAGAGTAACGGAGGAGCACGAAGGTTGGCTAAGTACGGTCGGACATCGTACGGTTAGTGTAATGGTAGAAGCCAGCTTAACTGCGAGACAGACACGTCGAGCAGGTACGAAAGTAGGTCATAGTGATCCGGTGGTTCTGAATGGAAGGGCCATCGCTCAACGGATAAAAGGTACTCCGGGGATAACAGGCTGATACCGCCCAAGAGTTCATATCGACGGCGGTGTTTGGCACCTCGATGTCGGCTCATCACATCCTGGGGCTGAAGTCGGTCCCAAGGGTATGGCTGTTCGCCATTTAAAGTGGTACGCGAGCTGGGTTTAGAACGTCGTGAGACAGTTCGGTCCCTATCTGCCGTGGGCGTTTGAGAATTGAGAGGGGTTGCTCCTAGTACGAGAGGACCGGAGTGAACGAACCGCTGGTGTTCGGGTTGTCATGCCAATGGCATTGCCCGGTAGCTACGTTCGGAACTGATAAGCGCTGAAAGCATCTAAGCGCGAAGCAGGCCTCGAGATGAGTTCTCACTAGACTTTTAAAGTCTCTGAAGGGCCGTTGAAGACTACAACGTTGATAGGCAAGATGTGGAAGTGGTGTGAGCCATTAAGCTAACTTGTACTAATTACCCGTGAGGCTTAACCATACAACGCCAAACGCGTTTTATGTGATAGTTTAAGCGCAGAAGTTAATATGACTAAAGTAGATTTACGATACTCTTTATTATCAGAATTCCAAATTTTAGTAAGCTCGATTAAATCGACCTTACACCAAATTTGCTTGGTGACAATAGCGTTTTGGACCCACCTGACCCCATGCCGAACTCAGTAGTGAAACGAAACAGCGCCGATGATAGTGTAGCATTTGCTATGTGAAAGTAGGACATTACCAGGCTCCAAATTAAAGAAAGCCCGACTAGAAATAGTCGGGCTTTTTTACGTCTGCAGAAAAGTAAAAACGTAGGTGAAAGGTAAAAGGCATCAGGTAAAAGGAAAATAATAAGCGCCTAATGCCGACTCTATACATTTGCTATGTGGCTCTCTACCGCTGTGGGCACCACGACACTACCAGGCTCCAAATAAGAGAAAGCCCGATTAGAAATAGTCGGGCTTTTTTACGTCTGCAGAAAAGTGAAAAATAAAGTTGCAAGGTGAAATGCACTAGTTAAAAGGAAAAAATAATAGCCAAAAGCTACCTGCATGCTTTCATTATGGCTCTCAACGCTGTTTTGCCATGCGCTGTTGCTAAGAAGTAGCAAACAGACTCAAATGAGCCGCAGCTTACTTTGAGTTTTTATATTATTAAAGCAAGCTTAACGGTGCTCGTTTCTGAGAAAAATATAATTTTGCTTTGTTAGTGGCTTTGATTTAGGATCAAAACAGTTTAAAACCAAGAATGATTTGCCTGTGTATAGATTATTAATTAGCGCCTTATCCATTTTCTTTTGTGTTTCTGTATCTGCAGTTGAAGTAACTGATCTATATCAAGATATTTTGGTCGTAGAAGATAAATCTCGTGATGCGCGTTTAGACGCTAGTCGCAAAGCGCTTCTTAACGTACTAGTAAAAGTGAGTGGTGATAAAAGTGCAGATGAAAATCAGATAGCACAGCAACGCACCAAAGATATATCTGATTATATGCTTAAATTTGAATACGATGAGCGTATTCCTGGAACGCTTAAGTTACTAGTTAAATTTGAAGCGCGAAAGATCAATGCACTAATAAAAGATCTTAATTTGCCGTTGTGGGGAGCTCAACGCCCACTGGTTGCCATCTGGTTAGGCATTGAAGATAACAGGCAGCGAGAGCTGGTTACTCAAGAGAGTTATCCTCAGTTAGAGCAACTGATTTACGACAAAGCAAGCCGCCGCGGTTTACCGGTTGTTGTGCCTTTACTCGATTTACAAGACAGACGGCTTGTTGGTGTCCCTGAAGTTTGGGGAAATTTTTCTGGGCCTGTAGAAGAGGCATCTAAACGCTACAGTGCTGAGCGCAGTATTACTGCTAGAATGTATCAAGAGTTTAACTCCGATAATTGGGTATTAGATTGGCGTTTTACTAATGACGAAATGTTTGAATCTAACCGAATTATTGGCTATAGACAGCAAATCGTTGCGCAAATGATTGATGATTTAGCGCAAGGTTTAGCTGGCGAATATGCGATCGATCCGAATGCGTATTATGAGCAACGTACTGCCAATTTGACCTTAAAAGGGACAGATAATTTTGTGGATATAGAGTTGGCAAAGCGTCGTCTACTCAACCTAAGTGTTGTCACCCAAGCGGTTATTATACGTAAAACTCCCGATTCGGTTGAGTTTGAGCTTCATCATACGGGGACTGTGAGTGACCTTAAAAAAGCCCTTGGCCTGGATAACGCCTTTAAAGACTATGTTGATCCTCGTGCTTTTTATCACATAGTTGATGAGCAAAGCCTAGAGTATCAATGGGTTGTAAATTAATGCTAACTCAAGAGCCAATACAAATGGCATTGCCGGTTACTTTACCGGACGATGAAACATTTGCATCCTACTTTGGCGGTGAAGACTCACTCGAGGTAAATCATCTCAAAGATAGCTTTTCTAAGCTTGCTCACTCTTTTCAGTATACCTATTTGTGTGGCTTAGGAGATTCTGGTAAATCTCACTTACTATATGCCACTTGTATTCAGGCACAAGAGCGTGGCTTATCTAATATGCTGCTTTCCATGCGCGAGGTCATTCATTTTGGACCAATGGTTTTAGATGGGCTTGAAGCATTGGATGTATTGTGTATTGATGATGTGCACTTGGTAGCAGGCAATGATGCATGGGAAAAAGCGTTATTTAACTTTTTTAATCGCTTTAATGAGCCCAATAAAATGCTGGTAGTGACTGCCGATTTACTGCCTAACATGCTTAATATTAGCTTGCCCGACTTAGAATCCCGTTTAAAGTGGGGCACTACGTTTCAAATTCGTTCTATGAGTGACGATGATAAAGCACAGGCGCTGGTTAAGCGTGCAAATATGCGTGGGCTTGAACTGAGCGATGAATGTGCGCGATTTTTATTAACGCGTTTGAGTCGTGATATGCGTGCTTTATTGGATGTATTAGACAAATTAGATCACGCATCCATGGCTGCACAACGAAAATTGACTATTCCTTTTATAAAATCAACGCTAAAGCTGTAGTAGGTCTAGAATCTAGACCCTGCTTTCAGTTATCATTAGCTAACTAAATTGTAATCACCTTCTGTGAAAGATCAGGTATCGAATGAACTTAGAAAACATATTAGCGCAAGCACTTGAGGCGGTAGCCAGTGCCAGTGAAATCGCGCAGCTAGAAGAGATCAGGGTTAACTATCTTGGTAAAAAAGGCGAAATTACCAGCTTACTTAAAACGTTAGGTAAAATTGCCCCTGAAGAACGTAAAGAAGCAGGCCAAGTAATTAACCAAGCTAAGCAAGACGTGCAAGTTGCGATTAATGACAAGCGTGAATTGTTAGCAAGTAAAGCATTAGAAGAAAAACTAGCAGCAGAAACAATCGATGTAACTTTACCTGGGCGTGTTATGCCATCGGGTGGTTTGCACCCAGTAACTCGCACCATTGAGCGTATTGAAAGCTTCTTTGGTGAACTTGGCTTTGCTGTTAAATCAGGCCCTGAAGTTGAAGATGATTTTCATAACTTTGATGCGTTAAATATACCAGAGCATCACCCAGCTCGCGCCGATCACGATACCTTTTACTTTAATCCTAAGCTGGTTTTACGTACTCAAACCAGTGGTGTACAAATTCGTACTATGGAAACTGAGCAACCGCCACTGCGTATTATTTCGCCAGGGCGTGTATACCGTAATGACTACGACCAAACACACACGCCTATGTTCCATCAGGTGGAAGGGTTGATGGTTGATACTGATGTAAGCTTCACTGAGCTTAAAGGTATTTTACATGACTTTTTACGTAACTTTTTTGAAGAAGACATGGAAATTCGTTTTCGTCCTTCATTCTTCCCGTTTACAGAGCCTTCAGCCGAAGTGGACGTGATGGGTAAAGATGGTAAATGGTTAGAAGTATTAGGCTGCGGCATGGTTCATCCTAACGTACTTAAGTCTGTAGGCATCGATCCTGAAAAATACACAGGTTTCGCTTTTGGTATGGGTGTTGAGCGCTTAACCATGTTGCGTTACGGCGTAAACGATTTACGTGCGTTTTTCGAAAATGACTTAAAATTCCTAAACCAGTTCCGTTAAGAGTGAAGAGATAAAATGAAATTTAGTGAAAAGTGGTTAAGAGAGTGGGTAAATCCTGCAATTGATACGCAAGCTCTTTCGGAACAGCTTTCAATGGCTGGTTTAGAAGTAGATGGCGTTGAGCCGGCAGCAGCCAAATTTAATGGTGTTGTTGTAGGTGAGGTGGTTGAATGTGGCCAGCACCCTGATGCAGATAAACTACGTGTAACAAAAATTAATGTTGGTGGTGATGAACTGCTTGATATTGTTTGTGGTGCACCAAATTGCCGCCAAGGTATTAAAGTTGCAGTTGCCACTGTTGGCGCAGTGTTACCAGGCGATTTCAAAATTAAAAAAGCCAAACTCCGTGGTCAGCCTTCACACGGCATGTTATGTGCGTTTGATGAGCTAGGTATTAGTGAAGAAGGCGATGGCATTATGGAATTGCCTCTTGATGCGCCTATTGGTAACGATTTACGCGAATATTTAGCGCTTGATGACAACATTATTGACGTAGATTTAACGCCTAACCGTGGCGACTGTTTAGGTATTAAAGGGCTTGCCCGCGAAGTCGGCGTACTTAACAGTATTGATGTAAATACATTAAGCATTCCAGCGGTAACGCCGACAATTGAAGACAAAGTATCAATTGAGTTGGTTAACGATGATGCCTGTCCTCGCTATTTAGGGCGTGTTATTAAGGGCATTAACCTAGACGCTGAGACGCCATTATGGATGGTTGAAAAGCTACGTCGTAGTGGTGTACGTTCAATCGATCCGGTTGTTGATGTGACTAACTTTGTATTATTAGAGCTTGGCCACCCAATGCATGCATTTGATTTAAATGCGATTGAAGGTGGAATTAAAGTACGTAGTGCAACCCCAGGTGAAGAGCTGGTTTTATTAGACGGTAATACGGCTAAATTAAATGAATCGACATTAGTGATTGCCGATCATCATAAAGCACTAGCCATTGCTGGTATTTTTGGCGGTGAGCAATCGGGTGTTACTGAAAAAACAACTGATATCCTGTTAGAAAGTGCATTCTTCAACCCTGTGGCTATTGCAGGACAAGCACGCAGCTATGGTTTGCACACTGATGCATCTCATCGCTATGAGCGTGGCGTCGACTTTGCACTACAACACGATGCCATGGAGCGCGCTACAGCGTTACTTCTGGAGATTGTAGGTGGTAACGCAGGTCCAATCGTTGAAGCTGTTGCTGCAGATAAACTACCAAAAGTAACTGAAGTGCGTTTACGTCGTTCACGTTTAGACCGTGTTATTGGTCATCACATTGACGATGCTAAAGTAACCGATATACTTACGCGTTTAGGTCTTGATGTTAAATTTGACAATGATAGCTGGAGCGCTGATGTACCAAGCTACCGCTTTGATATTCGTATTGAAGAAGATTTAATTGAAGAAGTAGCACGTGTATACGGTTACAACAGTATTCCTAATGTGGCACCAACTGCAAAACTTAAAATGACCACACACGATGAGTCAACTGTTGCACTGAGCCGTTTTCGTAATGCGCTAGTAACCCGTGGCTATCAAGAAGCCATTACTTACAGTTTTGTTGATCCTAAAGCGCAAGCTATTTTACATCCAGAGTGTAACGCATTGGTATTGCCGCACCCAATTTCAATTGAAATGTCAGCGATGCGTATAAGTTTAATGCCTGGCTTATTAGCATCTGTTGCCTATAACCAAAACCGCCAGCAACCACGCATTCGCTTATTTGAACATGGCCTTAAATTTATCAGCGATGAAAGCGCAGAAAATGGCGTTTACCAAGTGCCTGTTATTGGTGGTGTTATTACCGGGCTTGTGCATGGCGAACATTGGGTTGAAGAAAAACGTAACGTTGATTTTTACGACCTAAAAGGGGATGTTGAAGCATTACTTGCTATTACCAATGATGTTAGCCGCTTTGAAATTAAAGCCGAGCAATCAGATGGCCTTCATCCTGGTCAATCAGCTGTTATTTATGTTGATGGAAAAAAAGTAGGTTTCTTTGGTGCATTACACCCTCAAGCGCAAAAATCGTTAGATATCAATAACGCTACTTTTGTGTTTGAAATTGAAATGTCGGCATTAGAAAAAAGAAATTTACCGCAGGCTGTTGGGGTGTCTAAATTCCCATCAAATCGCCGCGACATCGCTATTTTAGTACAAGACAGCGTTAAAATAGGTGATATTTTAAACGTCATCGGAAAAGTTGGCGGAAATCAATTGGTTGACCTAAACTTATTCGATGTGTATAAGGGCAAAGGTATTGAGCCAAATTATAAGAGTTTGGCGATTGCTCTAACACTGCAAGCGGTTGATAGAACACTCGAAGAGAAAGATATCAATCAGGTAGTTGATAACGTGGTGGCCGCACTGGCCGAAAAGTTTAATGCATCGTTGAGGGACTAGATATGGCGCTTACTAAAGCCGACATAGCTGAACACCTATTTGAAAAGCTCGGGATCAATAAAAAAGATGCCAAAGATTTAGTTGAAGCGTTTTTTGAAGAAATCCGCTCAGCGCTTGAAAAAGGCGAGCAGATTAAGCTCTCTGGATTTGGTAACTTTGATCTTCGAGATAAGAAAGAAAGGCCGGGACGTAATCCGAAAACGGGAGAAGATATCCCAATTTCAGCACGTCGCGTGGTTACCTTTAGACCGGGGCAAAAGTTAAAAACCCGTGTCGAAGTAGGCACTAGCAAAAAATAAACAAAAAGGCAGCGTAAGCTGCCTTTTTTGTATCTGTTTTATTATTTCCGGGGGGAGATAAACGTTCCTTGATCTATTTGCTGCAAAGTCTGCTCGGCTAACCTATCTAAACTCTCTAAATTCTTTCCTTGTGCTATTAACTGCTGCTCAATTAACAGTATATCAATATGTTCAATACCAGAAAACTGAGCTATTTTGGCAAAAATATAAGCATGTTTATATTGTTGATGTTTATAAAACAGGCTGATTAAAGACATATATATTTCAGGGTTCGGTTCATGCTTCGCTTTATTCAGCGCTAGCGTGTTGTATAAAAAATTAATCGCTTTTTCTTCATCAACCTTAATGTAATAAGACGCTAAGTAAAATTGCATCTCAGCACTTTGTTCAACTTCTGCAGTATGTTCTAAAGCGAGCAAACGTGTTAATGCACTTTCGTCATTGTTTCTTGACCAATGATAATAAAGCAAGCCCGGGTGGCTGGTGTGTTTTGTCTGTTGATAAATCCGTGCCATTTCCCTCATGCTCGTTAAGTGGGCATGTCGGCGAGCCGTGGTTTTGCTTTTTAGTTTTATGTGCTGAATGTTGGCTGCCAAAGCAATACATTGATTGTAATGCTCAAACGCTTTAAGTAATTGATATTTGTGTTCATCGGTTGGTTGTAAAGATTCAAGGTGACGAGAAAAAATAGTACGTTCTCGCTGCGCTTTACAGTGACTATCTTGGTTAAGATCATTACATATGGCCGGCGATTGAACGCAAATATCTTCAACGGTTAAAGATTCTTCACAGCCTGTAAGCAAAATTGCAAAGGCGAGGGTTATGCGCTTAAAAGCCATCCGAGTCTCTCAAATTATTAGGGTCTGTTGACCTTTCAAGGTTGAATTTGCAGCAGTCTGTTTGGTATTGAGACAAGGCAGAGCCTATGTGGTGTGGTTATTCCCCATAAATAGGCGATAACGTAGCATCAATGCCAAACAGGCGCTGCCCGAAGGGTTCTGCCTAGGTGCGATTTACTCTTTGCTGCTCGGTTTTGACTTAGCCCACTAGGTTACAAACCTCGCGCCGCGATTAAATTGTCCCTAGTTTGAACAAATTTTAATCCGCAAAGGTCAACAGACCCTCATATAGTATTATTCTAGCCTAAACTTTAGTCTCTAACAGTAGAGAATAAAATGAGATTAAATTAGAATAGACCTGCCCGAAGGAATGCGTTGCTCTCAAAATTTGATGCATTCTTAGGCTATCCGTTCAAAATTGTTTAATTAGGTAAAAAAAATGACCTCATCTCACGAGTTAGAATACACAAGTAGCTGGCAAGAACGTCAAGATTACGCAGAAAGCATGCAGCCTATTATTGGTAAATTGTACCGTAATCGTGGTATCGAAATCGCTGTTTACGGCCGTCCATTAGTAAATTCAAGCACTATTGATATTATCAAGTCTCACAAATCAGTAGCTCAATTTGAAGGGACTAAACTGCGCCTACGTGAAAGCTTCCCATTCTTAGAAGCTATCAGCAAAATGGAATTAAATTCTGCCCGTATCGATATTGGTAAATTAGCATACAGCTATTTATACACAGATGCAGCGAATGGTCGTTCAGTAGAAGAGTTTGTTAAAGATGAACTTGCTGAAATTGTTGACTCTAAACCAAAAGCACCACGTGACGTTGTACTTTATGGTTTTGGTCGTATCGGTCGCTTATTAGCACGTTTGTTAATTGAAAAGTCAGGCCCGTATGCCGATTTAAACCTTCGCGCTATTGTTGTGCGTGGCGGTAAAGATGGCGATTTAGAGAAACGTGCAAGCTTATTACGTCGTGACTCTATCCATGGTCCATTTAATGGTTCTATCACCATCGATAAAGAGCGTAATGCAATTAAAGCGAACGGTAGCTACATTCAAGTTATCTACGCTAATTCGCCAAGCGAAGTTGATTACAGCGCTTACGGCATCGAAAACGCATTAGTCGTTGATAACACAGGTATCTGGAAAGATGAAGCCGGCCTTGGTCAGCATTTAGAATCTAAAGGGGCTGCAAAAGTATTATTAACAGCGCCTGCTAAAGGTAATATTAAAAATATCGTTTACGGTGTAAACAACCAAGATATTTTACCGGAAGACAAAATTGTCTGTGCAGCAAGCTGTACAACCAATGCGATTACGCCAACACTTAAAGCATTAAACGATCAGTTTGGTATTAAGAATGGCCATGTTGAAACGGTTCACTCGTACACTAATGACCAAAACTTAATTGATAACTACCACAAAGCGGAACGTCGTGGTCGTGCTGCGGCACTAAACATGGTTATCACTGAAACAGGTGCAGCGAAAGCGGTTTCTAAAGCATTACCAGAGCTTGAAGGTAAACTAACAGGTAACGCAATCCGTGTACCTACACCAAACGTATCGTTAGCTATCTTAAACTTGAACCTTGAAAAGAGTACAACGGTTGAAGAGCTTAATGCGTTTTTACGTGAAACAGCACTTCACTCAGACCTACGTGATCAAATTGATTACACAGCATCAACTGAAATCGTCTCTACCGATTTAGTGGGTAGCCGTTACGCAGGTGTTGTTGATTCTCAAGCAACGATTGTTGATGATAACCGCGTAGTACTTTACGTATGGTACGACAATGAGTTTGGTTATAGCTGCCAGGTAGTTCGCTGTATGCGCGACATGGCAGAAGTCTCATTCCCAAGTTTACCTCGATAAACATATGAGCAATTAAGAAAAGCCAGCACTTGCTGGCTTTTTTAGGCCTGAAGATTTTTAAAGTGAAGCGGTTATGGTACGCTTTATTAAATTGGGTACGCGTTTATACACTTTTAAAGTGCAGTGACACGTATTTACCTCTTGGCTAAATGCCTTAGTCAAAGACACACAGTTAACTAATAGGTTTGTTGTAATGAAAATCAGTAGCAATTTCGACAGTGGTAATATTAAAGTTATTGAAGCCACCGATCCGTTAAATATTCAGCTAGAAATTAATAAAGATCACCAGTCTGAGTTTTATCAGTGGTTTCACTTTCGCCTTGAAACAACGCCTTATCAACTTCATCAGTTAAATATTAATAATCTTGATAAGTCTGCATACCCTGATGGTTGGGTAGACTACCAAGCTGTTGCTTCATACGACCGTCAAACATGGTTCCGTGTACCGTCTTCGTATGAAAATGGCACATTAACATTTGAGCTTGAGCCTGAGTGCAGCAGCGTTTACTTCGCCTACTTTGCACCTTACAGCTACGATCGTCATTTAGACTTATTAGCATGGGCGCAAAGCCAAGAAATTTGCCAACTAGAAACACTAGGTCAAACCCTTGATGGGCGTGACATGAGCGTGCTTAAAATTGGTCAGCCAAGCGCCGATAAAAAAATCATCTGGGTTACGGCTCGCCAACATCCAGGTGAAACTATGGCAGAGTGGTTTGTAGAAGGCTTATTACACAAACTGCTTGACGATGAAGACCCACATGCAGCAGCCTTACTATCAAAAGCGGTATTCTATGTAGTGCCAAACATGAATCCAGATGGCAGTGCACGTGGTCACTTACGTACTAATGCTAAAGGGGTTAACTTAAACCGTGAATGGCAAACGCCAAGCATGGAAAATAGTCCTGAAGTTTACTTAGTGCTTAATAAAATGCGCGAAGCCGGCTTAGACATGCACCTAGACATTCATGGTGATGAAGCCATTCCATATAATTTTGTTGCCGGTAGCGAAGGCATACCAAGCTATGATGCACGCCTAAAAGGCTTAGAGGATAGCTTTAAGGCCGCGCTTTTAACTATTACTCCAGAGTTTCAAGATACGCATGGCTACGATAAAGACGAACCAGGTCAAGCTAACCTAACAGTAGGTTCATCAGCGACAGCAGAAGAATTTAAAGCACTTACTTACACAGTAGAAATGCCATTTAAAGATAATAATGACTTACCCGATCCAGATTATGGTTGGTCAGATCGTCGTTCTTATCAATTTGGACAAGATACTTTAGCAGCCATTGTTAATGTTGTAGACAACTTAAGATAAAACGTTTGTTTCAAAGGGTATCAATAATATTGATACCCTTTTTACTTTTAGCTAAACCAACCGTACCAAAAAATAAGAATCATTTACCCACCACAGCACTAAAACGTTTCAATACACCTTCTCGACAGATTTAATACCATATAGTCTAAATCAATTTGCACTTAGTTAAACCTTGTCTTAGCAGGCTCAATATAAATAAACAATAAGTTGTTTTGAAAATTAACTGTTAACAATATTGGGTACTTAAGTTAATATCGATTGAGCAATAAGAAAGACGGAAAAGATTAATCCCTTATTTCGTAAAGCTTATAACAGGTATTCTGAGTAGCAGAGTATGGTAATTAATAATAATAAATATAACTGTGAGGATGTTCATGGAAGCTTTTGTAAGCGCCGTTAATGATGTTGTTTGGAGTGATGCACTCATCTATTTATGCCTAGGCGCAGGCTTATTTTACTCCGTACTAACTCGATTTGCTCAAGTTAGACATTTTAAAGAAATGTGTAAGCTATTATTTAGCCCTAACACCTCAGAAAAAGGGATTTCATCTTTTCAAGCTCTTGCTGTCTCATTATCTGGGCGAGTAGGGGTTGGTAATATTGCCGGGGTTGCAGCCGCAATTGGTTTTGGTGGCCCTGGCGCTATTTTCTGGATGTGGGTTGTTGCTTTTTTAGGTGCAAGTACTGCATACGCGGAGTCAACATTAGGTCAAATTTATAAATTAGAAGAAGACGGCCAATACCGCGGTGGTCCAGCGTATTATTTTGACCGTTGCTTAGGGCAAAAATGGCTGGCTGTATTATTTGCTGTGTCGGCAATTATAGCCTGTGGGGTTTTCCTACCGGGCGTGCAAGCAAATGCTGTGGGCAACGCATTCACTCAAGTATTTGGTGATGGCACTATGGTGTCTACAAGTTTTGGTGAAGTAGGCAGTTTTAAACTGGTTGCGTTGGCCATTATTCTTATTGTTTTAGCGTTTATTATTTTTGGTGGTATAAAGCGCATTGCTAATTTTACGCAAATTGTAGTGCCATTTATGGCGCTTGGTTACATCGTATTGGCCTTAATTATCGTATTTTTAAATATAGACAAAGTCCCGGGTATTTTCTCGCTCATTATTGGTGATGCATTTACAGCCCAAGCAGGTTTTGGTGCTGCAATTGGCTGGGGTGTTAAGCGTGGAATATACTCTAATGAAGCCGGCCAAGGTACAGGTCCTCATGCTGCGGCTGCGGCAGAAGTTGATCACCCTGCACAGCAAGGTTTAGTGCAAGCTTTTTCTGTTTATGTTGATACACTTTTTGTATGTACAGCAACGGCATTAATGATTTTAATGACGCAGCAATACAATGTAGTCGGTACTTTGCCAGAAGGGCAATTCATTATACAAAATGTGGATGCGGCAACTGAAGTGGGATCAGCAGCATTCACCCAAATGGCGTTGTTTAGTGTATTTGGTAGCTTTGGAGAAGCGTTTGTAGGTATCGCTTTATTCTTCTTTGCTTTTACCACCATACTGGCTTATTACTTCATTGCTGAGACAAATATCGCGTACTTAAATCGCTACTTTAAAGGAAGTATTCCGCTTGTAGTGGTAAAACTTATGATTATGTTTATGGTAGCCTACGGCATGGTTAACAGTTCCGGTTATATTTGGACTATTGGCGACATAGGCGTTGGCTTAATGGCGTGGATCAACATATTGGGTATATTAGCCATTTTCTTTGTCGCTAAACCGGCCTTAACATGTTTGAGTGATTATGAAGACCAGAAGAAAAAAGGTGGCCAAATCACATTTGATCCCGTTAAGTTAGGGATTAAAAACGCCACCTTCTGGGAAAAACGTCTTGAAAAGCAATCTAAAGACGCTGAATAAACAGATCCCAATAACCTAATATCATCTATTGGGTTAAATTCAAAAAAGACAAAGAGCAATAAAACAAGTACAATGAAAAGCGCCGAAAGGCGCTTTTTTTATGCGTAGTATGGAGAGAGATGTATGGCGATTACTCGTTGCCCCAAATGTGCAAAATCAATTTCAGATAAACATTCGCAGTGTCCACATTGCCAAAGTAACGTTGCTGAATTAAATGCCGAGCAAGTTCAACAACTTCAACGTGAGCAGCGAATTAAAAAGCAGCAAATGTTTATGAACCACTCCTTTTTAGCGCTGATCTTATTTTTAGGTGGCTTCTTTTGTTTGTACTTCCTACAACCTCAAGAAAAAACACTTCAGTGGTATGCGTATACCTCGGCCATTGGCATTGGCTGTATTTGGTACCTTATTAACCGTATTATTTTAGTGACTCTGAAAAAGAAAAAATGACATGAATATTGACAACCTAGTACAGAATATTACTCCAGAATTATTTGAGCGCTTACAGTATGGTGCGGCAACGGGAAAGTGGCCAGATGGCACGCCTTTATCAGATGAGCAAAAGCAACAAACAGTGCAACTAGTGATGTTGTACCAAGCAAAAGTAGCACAATCAAACGAGCAGTTTACCATTGGTGCAAATGGAGAAATGATCCAAAAAACCAAAGCGCAACTACAAAAAGAATTCAAATCAGATAACGAAATAGCTAGGTTCAGTGAAAATGATCTTTAAACACCTTTTTACACCAAAATGGAAACACCCAAAGCAACAAGTTCGTTTAGATGCGATTGAAAAACTTGATGTGGCACGTGACGTAACAATTTTAAGCACCTTAGCCCTTGAAGACTCATCGGCTGAAATTCGTCGTAAAGCACTGCAAAAAGTAAACGACTTACCACTGTGGTGGAAAGCTTACAAACAAGATCAGGCATTGAAAGATGTTGCTGAACAACAAATCTCATCGGCTGTATTAAACAGTGAAAGTAGCTTGTCGGCGCAGATTAAAAATGAGTACATTGAACGCTTTGCACCGGTTAAAACCCTTGAAAAACTAGCATTTGCTGAAAAAGAACTGCAAGTGAGAGTTAAGCTATTAAAACGCCTAGCTAACCCTAAACTGATTGAAAAAGCCTTTAAAGAAGCAAACGAAGAGCTGCAAAAACAGTTAGTTGATTTAGTCATTACTCAGCAGTTAACTAAAGCACTGTTAAAGCATGCTCAAGGTGAAGCCAAAGTTGCGCTAGAAAGTCATCTTGAAAACGAGCGTTTAGCGCTTGAAATGCCATCGCAAGTTGAAAACGCAACCCGTGTTATTTTAGCCAAGCTTAATGCATTGCGTGATAAAAATGACTACGCCATTGTTGACCCACAAGCTGCAGAACTCATGGCGCAGTGGCAAGCTCTTGAATTAAAATGGCTAAGTGAAGAACATGTAAAAACCCTTGATGCTAAATATATATCAATTACCGATAAGCTTAATGCTCACATTGCCACATTAAAAGCGCAACATGAAATAGAGCAGCAACGTTTAGCGCAGCAACAGCGCCAAGTCTTAGCATTAGCTACGTTAGAAGCATTAAGTGAAGAAATTGAAAATGCATTGCAACTTGGATTAGAAACCCCAGAGCAAATTCAGCAAGATTGGCTTAATGCAAAAGTAGCACAAGCAAAAGACACACTAGATAAAACGCAATTGATGGCTGATCAGCAATCAAAACAAGTGATTAATAAGCTTGAGCAACTATTTTTACAAGTAGCCAAGTTACCTGAGCTAACTACGGCGATTAAAGAATATAAAATTGCCTACAGTACGCTTATTGAAATAAAACCTGCAGAGCAACTTAGCGATTACGATCAACAACTAAGTGCCTTTAATCACACATTTAAAGAGGCACGCAGCCATTTAGATGTACTTAGCAATGATTTACAAGCGTCATTTAAAACCCAACTTAATGCGCATAAAAAGCAATTTTTAGCTGCAATGAGCGAACTCACTAAGCTGCTTGAAAAAACCCAGAGCCAAGCTAAACGCAAGGCACGTGATGTAAAACGTTTAATTGAAGAAGGGCGCTTTAACGTTGCATTTGGTGTATTTAAAGGCTTCGAAGAGTTATTTAATGCCCTAACTGAAAAGTATCAACAGCCGCTGGTTAACTTAAAAGCAGACCTAGAAGCGCAATTAGCCGATGCTAAAGATTGGCAAAAATATGCGGCCGCACCAAAACGTGCAGCACTTTTAGAAGAAGTAACAGCGTTAGTTGATGAGCCGTGTAACGATCCACAACAGCGTGCTGATCAAGTTAAAGTACTTCGCAAGCGTTGGAACGAGCTAGGACGCCTTGATACAGAGCAAGAGAAACAACAGGGCAACGAGTTCGATGAAAAAATTGAGCTTTTATTTGCCCCTTGTCGCAGCTACTTCGCTGAGCAAGAAGTGCAACGTGAAGCAGCAAAAGCAGAGCGCGAGCAATTGATTGCTGATATGCATGCATTGCATTTACAAGCAACTGATACGGCTGATTTAGATTGGAAACAACTAGAAAGTCACTATAACCGTTTGCAAAAGGCATGGCGAAGTGTGGGTAAAGTTGACCCGAAAACATACCGCGTATTAAACGAGCGTTATAAGGCAGAGCAGCAACAGGTTGTAGCGTCACTTAACGCGTTTCATAAAGGCAATGCCGCACTTAAAAATGAGCTCGTTGAACAAGCACAGCAATTATCACAAAGCGATAATTTAGCAGACGCTTGCCAACAGCTAAAGCAGTTACAGCAACAGTGGCAAACCATAGGGTTTGCAGGCTTAAAAGCTGAAAATGCATTGTGGCAAAAATTTCGTCAGTTTAATGATGCAACTTTCACTAAACGAAGCGAAGAGTTTGAACAGCAAAAGCGCGAACAAAGTGAGTCAGATAAGCTGGCAACAACTGAGCTGAATGAGCTTGAAGCAGCATTAAATAGTGTTGAAGGTAAAGCCCAATTACTTGATTTGCAAACCAAAGTTAAAGGGTATAAACAGTTTAAATCGTTAACCCCTAAAGTGTCTGCTTTGTTATCAGCCATAGATGAAAAGCTGACAGGGTTAGCGGCTAAAAATGAGCAAGCTAATTTAGATGCTTTATTTGTTGCACTTGAGAACAACGAGCCAGTCCCGAGTCAATTTAATGGTGCAGTTAAAACAGCATTGAGCTGTGAGCAGCTGTTAACGCGTATGGAAATACTTGCGAGCGTAAGTTCGCAAAACTCATCGCAAAGAATGGTAGAGCAAGTAGCTATGCTTGATGATAAGCACCGTGGCGAACACGCTGATTTAAATTATTATTTAAAGCAGTTATTAGCACTCAGTGAGGGTTCAGTCACAGCTGACACACTAGCAAGGTTAAAAGTTATTTTTGCTGTAAATTAAGCGCAATCACTTTTATCAACTAAAATGAAAAAGCCGCTATTAAAGCGGCTTTTTGTTATGGTTACTTACTGCCTATACGATTAACCAATAGGGTTTTGCATGAAAATTTTTGTTTTTATTTCACTACTATTTTTAACTGCCTGTAACAGTACGCAGGGTATTTCGGTTTATTCATTTACAAATTCAGAGGTTGAGTCGTTACTAAATAAAGAGTTACCTAAATTAAGTGAAAAAGTTAGCCTGATGGGCTTACCTGTGCAGTTTGATGTGAATGATTTAAGCGTTAATATTGGCCCAGATAATAGTGATTATGTTTTATTAGGTGCAGATTCTAGCGCCGAGATTAATGCTTTTGCATTAAAGTACCCAGTGCGCTTAAAGCTGCAAATACAGGGCACTCCTTTTTATGACAGCGAGAAAAAAGCGGTATTTTTACGTAATGTTAAGTTACTCGACTCAAGCATTGATGCCGGTGGCTTTAAAGGTAATTTAGAAGTGCTGGATAACGAGGCCATGGATGTAATGAATGCTTTTTTAGCCGTTAACCCCGTTTATAAGTTAAATATGAACGATCCTAAAATGGCATTATTAAGTAATTTACCTTTAGATTTAAAAGTAGTAGAAGGCGCTATTAAGCTAGTCCCTCGGTTATAATTTAGATCCAATAGGCGTAATAAAACGTATTAGTTGACCTTATTATTAATAGATTAGGTTAATTATGGCTAATGAGCGATCCGTTCCCACATCTCGACTTTCACGTTTTGCAAAGTTAGGCTCATTAGCCACTGGCGTCGCCACGAATATGTTAGTGGGCGGGGCTAAAAGTGCGCTTTCTGGTAAAGGCTGGGATAATAAAAGCTTATTGCTTCAGCCTAAAAATATTGAAAACCTAGCCACTCAACTCTCACACCTGCGCGGTGCGGCAATGAAGCTTGGGCAGCTGCTTTCAATGGATGCTGGCGACTTACTAACCCCCGAACTTGCTCAATTGCTGTCTTTATTGCGCTCAGATGCCAACCCGATGCCACACAAACAACTGGTTAGTGTTTTAAAAGAGCAATGGGGAGAGGATTGGTTATCGCGTTTTTCTCATATTGAGCTCAGGCCGTTTGCGGCGGCGTCCATTGGCCAGGTTCATTTAGCTTATAAAGAAAATGGCGCGCAACTGGCAGTTAAAATTCAATACCCTGGAATCGCAAAAAGTGTAGTGAATGACGTAGATAACGTGATCACTTTACTTACTTTATCGCGGTTATTACCTAAAGAGCTGGATATTAAACCCCTAGTGGCTGAAGCCAAGGCACAGCTATTAGCAGAGGCCGACTACACTCGAGAAGCTGAATATTTATCACGTTACAAAAATCTGTTAGCAAATAACGCGCATTTCAAAGTCCCTAGCGTGTATCCCCAGCACAGTACTGCGCAAGTGCTAACCATGGAGTATGTAGATGCCAAGCCTATAGAGGGCATTACATATTTACCACAATCAGAGCGAAGCCGAGTTGCTGAACAACTGATTGATTTATTTTTTAAAGAAATGTTTGTCTTTAATTTAATCCAAACCGACCCTAACTTTGCAAATTTTCATTACCAACCTGAATCACAAAAAATAGTATTATTTGACTTTGGTGCCACACGAGAAATTACCCCAGCACTAAGTAATGCCTATCTAGCTTTATTTAAAGCTGGTAGTAATAACGATCGTGAAGGGGTGCTCAATGCCGCCACCGATATTGGCTATTTTAAAGATTCCCTCAAAGACAATTACAAAGAAAAAGTGATTGATTTATTTTTAATGGCCTGCGAGCCACTGCGCTATAACGGCGAGTTTGATTTTAAAAATAGCGCGCTTGCTAGCAATATTAAAGATGCAGGCTTGCAGTTAAGCGCACAGTCGCAGCAATGGCATACGCCTCCTGTTGATGCGTTGTTTATTCACCGTAAGCTAGCGGGCTTGTATTTAATCGCAGCACGGCTAGAAGCAAAAATAGATATTAAGGCATTATTTAGCCATTACTAGGTGCTAAAGCAAGAGAGAATTGGCATAATACTCGCGATATTTCGCGAGGTCTGCAATGATAAAAAACTTTTTAAACGATCCTACTTTATTACTTAATGCGGTAGGTGAGGGCATATATGGATTTGATTTATCTGGTAATGCGGTGTTTGTAAACCCAGCGGCAGAGCGAATGACGGGTTGGACAGCCGATGAATTGCTGGGTAAAAAAATACATCAATATCATCATCACAGTCATGCAGATGGCACGCCTTACCCTGCCGATGAATGCCAAATTTACTGCACCATGTTTGATGGCAAACGCCGCGAGGTTAAAAACGAAGTATTTTGGCGTAAAGATGGCAGCGCCTTTGCTGTTGAATATACCTCCACGCCTGTTTATAAAAATAGCCAGCTTATTGGTGCCGTGGCCGTTTTTCGCGATATATCAGCGCAGCAGCGAACCCAAACCGCGCTCCAAGATGCTTTAGCGCAAGTAAAGCATTTAAGCGAGCAGCTCAAAGATGAAAACGACTACCTTACTGCCGAGCTAAATCAAGATTGGCAAGACTCGGGGCTAGTAGGGCGCAGTGATGTATTTCAACGTATGTTGCAGCAAATACAGTTAGTGAGCGAAACCGACAGTACGGTGTTGATACTTGGCGAAAACGGTACTGGCAAAGAGCTGGTGGCGCGTAACTTACATAGATTAAGCAAGCGCAATGAGCAGGCGTTTATAAAAGTTAATTGTGCGGCGTTTACCCCTAGCTTATTAGAATCGGAGTTGTTTGGACACGAACGAGGCTCGTTTACCGGCGCAAATGAGCGACGTAAAGGGCGTTTTGAACTTGCTGATAAGGGCACTTTATTTTTAGATGAAGTGGCAGAGCTGCCGTTAGAGTCACAAAGTAAATTATTACGAGTATTACAAGAGCGCGAATTTGAGCGAGTAGGGGGCAGCCAAACTCTAAAAGTCGATATTCGTATCATTGCTGCAACCAATCGTAACTTGTGGGAAATGGTACAAGCAGGGCAGTTTAGAATGGACTTATACTACCGTTTGAACGTGTTTCCTATCAAAGTGCCAGCACTAAAAGAGCGAAAAGAAGATATACCTTTTTTATGTCAAAACTTAATTGCTCAAATAAACAAGCGGCTAGGTAAGCAATTACAGGGGTTAAGTAAGAAAGCTATTAGGCAACTACAAGCCTATGACTGGCCAGGCAATATCAGAGAGCTGCAAAACGTGTTAGAGAGAGAAGCTATTTTATCTACACAGCCCACACTGCAGTTAAGTCAGCCGCTAAAAGCCGGTGATGCGAATGCCGTTAACCCAACGCTTACACTGGATGAGGCGCAAAGACAGCATATTATCTCCGTACTGATGTTATGTAACTGGAAAATTGCAGGCGAACAAGGCGCGGCAAATAAGCTGGGCTTACCTGAGAGTACGCTTCGCTCAAAAATGCGAAAATTGGCAGTGCAACGCACACGTTAACTCGCGATATATCGTGCATGTCGTTAAATGTCGCGAATTTTCGCTTGGGTAGTATATGTAAAATTAATTAATATCAATAAGTTAAATTAACTTTCACTGTGGTCTGAAAGTTGCAAAATCGTACTTAATACCCGTCACTATTAAGTAAGTAACATGAAGTTTGATATTAAAGAAGAAGACATGATCATTAAGCCCTACAAAGAAGAAGGGCCAATTTATATACGCGAGCAAAAAGGGTTTTTTCAGCGTATACGCCGTAATTTAGGTTGGCTGCTAATGCTCAGCTTTATCGCCATTCCTTGGATTCAATATAACGGTCAGCAAGCGGTTTTATTGGATGTTGCCACCCAAAAGTTTACTATTTTTGGCCTAACCTTACTACCTCAAGACTTTATGATTCTCGCCATGCTATTTATGGTGGGGGCGTTTGCGTTATTTTTTGTGACCAATTGGCTTGGCCGTGTGTGGTGCGGCTATACTTGCCCGCAAACAATTTGGATGTTGATGTTCTCTTGGGTGGAGCAACGTATTGAGGGAACGCGTAACCAGCGTATTAAGCTTGATAAAAGCCCATGGGATATTACCAAGTGGCGTAAAAAAATTACTAAGCACAGTGCATGGCTGGTTATTTCACTCTTAACTGCCACTTCTTTTTTAGCGTATTTTATTCCAGCTAAAACCTTATACCTAGAAATGGTTAATTTTGAATGGTCTGGAATTACCAGTTTTTGGGTGTTTTTATTTGCGTTTTGTACCTATGGCAACGCAGGTTTCTTACGAGAAAAAATGTGCACAGTGGCGTGTCCGTATTCGCGCTTTCAATCAGTGATGTTTGATAAAGACACGCTGGTGGTAACCTATGATAGCGAACGAGGTGAAAACCGCGGTCCACGTAAACGTAAAGCCGATCCTAATGCGCTTAATTTAGGTGACTGTGTAGACTGTAACTTATGTGTTGAAGTATGTCCTGCTGGGATTGATATTCGCAATGGACTGCAATATGAATGTATTAACTGTGGCTTATGTATTGATGCCTGTGACGATACCATGGATAAGTTTGGCTACGAAAAAGGCTTAATTAAATACGCCAGTGAAAAGCAAATGGCGGGGCAAAAAACTAATCCATTTAGGCTCAAGTTAGTGGGCTATGGCGCTTTAACTGCGCTGTTAATTATTTCTATGTTTGCTTGGATGCTACAACGTACGCCTATCGAAGCCTCTGTGCTTAGAGACAGAAACGCACTGTATCGGGTAAATTATGAAGGGTTAGTCGAAAACCCTTATACACTCACCATCATTAACAAAACGCAGCAACCTTTGCATTATTCTATTTCAATTAGTGGGTTAGAAGGTGCGAGCTTGCAAAGTCCTAACGCCGTGTTGGTAGAGCCAGGGTTGATGAAAAGTGTTCCTGTAACGGTTACTGCCGATGGATATGATATACCCACGAAGGTGAGTAAGCTGAAGTTTAAAATCACCGCACAAGAGGACAATAGTATTTCAATTACTAAAGAGAGTCAGTTTTATAAAAACTAGCCCATTTGGTTTTTCGTTGACTATACCTCGGTCGTGTAATTGATTTACTCGGCTGAGGTAAGCTGACTTTTTATAAATGCCTTAGCGCTTGGCAAGTCATCAAACAAGCATTCTTGTAAATAAGCGTCACGACCTGAGCTGTGCATAATACGTTGTAGTTGCCTTATGGCAATGGGAGAGGTGAGTATAAAGGCACTCATTATGCAATTATTTATCCCCATTGTTTGGCTAACATCGATCATATTTTTTTCAGCGTCAGGGGTGGCGGCCACAACGTCGGGCGAATGGCTAATATAGCCCCAAGGTTGATGTTTAAACGTTGTAATGGTGTCTAACAGAGCGGCTTTAAAGTGATTTAATAACTCAGGGTTTAAGTTGCCTTTAAATTGGGCAATAACAATATTTCCCTCAACATAAAAACTGTAACTGCCGTAATTATTTTTAAATTCCAATAGCCGCTCCTTTGTCTGCACCTTACTATGTGCTGATGAATACCATAACTATTACTTATTAATAATGTAGTCCAACGCACCCGAAATTGCCGCAACTTGCGCTAATATGCACTCTTCAGGGTTGGCCGTTGCACTATCTGGGTAAACTTCAGTGGTTGTAACGTAGGTTGCATCAGATAACCCCATGCATAAACCTAACTCTTTTGCTGCATAGTTTACTACCCCAAATTGTTCTTGAGGTACACCAATTAATTGTTTATTTTCATCGCTTGGAGCGATGTGTGTGACCTTTTCAACACATTCAATAATAGCTTTTTGAAAAGCAGGCTCTGGTTTGTTGCTGTCAGCGACTAAATAAAAACCGTCTGGTATATTCCAATTAGTATTTATTTTACCTTCGCGCGCTGCAAGTGCAGGGCGAAATTCACTGTTATCTGAATCAGTGGTTTCATGCAAATCGATATGCGCGATTAAATCAGTATTTAAAGATTGCACATAATTCATTACCAATGCAGATTCTTGCGCTGGGCTGCCTTCATAAAAAGAACGGTTTGGATCAATTGCCTCTGGGTTCCAGCGGTTTATTGTTTCATAACCCCATGGGCTAATGCAGGGAGTAATCACCAGATTAAATTTCTCTGCGTATTGAGTTGCCAATGTTTTTGCAAACCTTAACGCACCGTGTACTCCGCTGGTTTCGTAGCCATGTACGCCGCCAGTGATTAGCACTGTGTGTTTATTTTTATCAAAGTGTTGGGTTTTTAATGCAAACAAAGGGTAACTGTTTTGAGCATAATTAAGTTCACCATATTGATCTACAACAAGCGTATCTTTTAGCTCATTAATTAGCGTTAATACTTCATCGTTATAACTACGTTTAATTTTCTGGGCTTCAAGCCATTGGAGTTTATGATTGTTATTCCACTTTTCACCAGGGTTGCCAATAGGGTAGGTACTGTTATTCATATTAAACCTTTACGTTGAATTATCTCTGCGGGCTATAGAGCACATAGACCATAATGACGAAAATAAAGCGTTAGCTTAACGCTGACTAAAATAGCGCGCAAGTATATGCGATAGTCACTGCATTAGTTAATGGCTGAGCTTGAATGCGGATAGTGCCTTTGTTGCATAAAGTCTTCTAAAAACCATGCGGCAAACTCATGTCTGCCCTCTACATCGGCTTTACTATAGATGTCTGATGCTTGTTGGCGAACGGTTTTTTCTTTTGTGTTTCTTAGTGCGCTTATTTCTTTAAAGCTTAAGCCTTTAAGTAATAACATCGCGACTTCTTGCTCGCTACGAGTGAGTGTCCACTGAGAAAACTGCGTTTGTATAACACCACTGTATTGATGACGCGCGTCTTTCATTTCCTGCGATATGTTGTTTAACTGAGTCACAGAACTGTGTAATTCGCGCTTAAGGTTAATAATTTTTTTAGTTCGCGCGTTAATATCTTTAATTAAATACAGAGCACCCAAGGCAGAAATAATCACAATTAAGCTCTCAGTAAAAATATGCCACTGCGGCACCCCTAATTTTAAATCCATGATCACGTCAAAAAAATTTAACACCATGATCACCAATAGCGTTGCTGCGATTATTTTATCTCTCATTAAGTTCTCTAATATCAGTAGGTTAAATTTGCAATGGACATATGTACTGTACTGCCAAAATCAGGGTTTATAAGCATATTAAGGCGTATGCCTGATGCGATAACCCCACAAAAAAGGCATGGTTATTCTATAAAATTAATCACATGCGAACAAACCAAATGCAGTTAAATTTTACAAAAAAAACGCGTCATTTTTTGCGTATTCAATATACGTTATTTTTCTTCTTTACGGTGATTTTATTAACATTTAATCCTGTGTTTGCTTCGCAAAATTTAGCACCTGTAGGGCTTTCGTCACTCAGTGGTTTTGATGTTGAATTTGCGCCGATTCAAAAAACAGAGTTTATTAACGGGCAAAGTTTAATTGGTGAAGTTAATTTCAAACCTGGGGTCAATTATACGGTGCTGTTTGCGTTTGATGTACAGCAGGTTCGTTACTTATACCCTAACGGCAGCATGGTTGAAAAGGGCGCTACTATTGCAAGCGTTGAGGGCAGTGATGTACACCATTTTTTAGATGCCTATCAATCAGCAAAAGACATGCTTTCTATTGCTAAAAGCCATTACGACATAAACCAACAACACTTAAAAAACAAAATAATAAGAAGTTCTGAATGGGTTGAAATCACAAAAAGCTATTTTGAAGCCAAGCTAAATTTTGAACATATGCAACATCAAATGGCATTTTTAAACATTGATGATAATGAAAATGTGACCTTAGTGAGTCCAAAAACGGGCATTTTAAAACTCACTAATGAGTCGGGAAACCGTGTGATGGGTGACACCGCGTTTGATATTATCGATGCAAGTAGTATTCGCGTTAAGATTAAAGTCCCTCTTAGTTTTACCAACACGTTAGCGCATTTCAAGCTGTCACAAAGTTGCAGCTTAAATATTGAGAGCTATGACAGTATTGCAGATAAATACCATCAAATAGTGTGGGCGTCGCCAAGCTCAAATGAGTGCCAGCTTAGACTGGGGCAAACTATCAAAGTCACACCGGTAAATAAATTAACGGGCTTTAAAATAGCAAAGTCAGCGGTGTTTGAATTTGAAGATGTTAATTACATTGCTTTAAAGTCTGGCGATAACCTTGAGTTACTGCCGATTGAGCTCAAGGGTACACAAGGCAAAGACTATGTATTTACTGCCAATAAAAACCTAGATGATCAGCAGGTACTAATAAGCTCGGTAAGTGCGCTACAAGGTATGTTGCTTCACTTAGGGAGAGAGTAAATGTTAAACCAGCTTATTAAGTTTTCACTTACTCAGCGTTTGTTTGTTAGTATTTTTGTTATTGTTGCTATGGCCATTGGTGCTAAATCTTGGTTAAGTATTCCAGTGGATGCTTTTCCAGAAATATCACCTACTCAAGTTAAAATAGTTTACAAATTACCCGGCATGAACGCCCTTGAAATAGAATCGCAAGTAACACGGGTGATTGAAACCGAATTACTGGGTATTCCGTCACAGCAAATGCTGCGCTCTACCACTAAGTATTCTATTACCGATATTACCATTGACTTTGAAGAGGGCACCGACATTTATTGGGCCCGTCAGCAAGTTAATGAGCGTTTATTAAATATTTTGCCCACCTTGCCCAGTAATATTAGTGGCGGCATGGCGCCAATGAGCACGCCTTTGAGCGAGGTGTTCATGTTTACCATAGAAAGTACTCACTTATCGCTGATTGAAAAAAGAGAGCTTTTAGATTGGCAAATTCGTCCATTACTGCGCACTGTAACCGGCGTTGCTGATGTAAATAGCCTTGGCGGCTTTTCAAAAACCTATGAAATACTTCCCAATACTTTATTGATGCAACAGCATCAAGTCAGCTTTGATGAAATGAAGTTAGCAATCACGCAAACGAATCAAAACGGTGGCATAGGGCGCTTAGAAAAAGGCAACGACACCTTAATTTTGCGCACTGAGGGCAAATACACCGATATAACCGCCATTGAAAATACCGTGATTAAGTCCACTCAAAATAAGGTTATTCGGTTAAGTGATATTGCCACGGTACACGTTGGCAGTTTAACCCGTTATGGCGCAGTCACTAAAAACAGTGAAGAGGCGGTACAAGGGCTTATAATTGCGCTTAAAAATAGTAATACAGCGCAAGTTGTTGCAGATGTAAAAGATAAACTTCGCACCATTGAAGCGTCATTACCGCAAGGCACAAAAATTAATGTGTTTTACGACCGTTCTAACTTAATAAATACCGCAATTAGCACCATTACCAGCGCATTAGGCCAAGCGATTATTTTAGTGATAGTGCTACTTGCCTTGTTTTTAGGTGATATTCGCTCTTCATTGGTGGTGTCTTTGTCTTTACCTATGTCGGCATTGCTGACGTTTATAATGATGAAGCAGTTTGATTTATCGGCTAATTTAATGAGTTTAGGCGGCTTAGTGATTGCCATTGGTATGCTGGTGGACTCATCGGTAGTTATTGTTGAAAACATAGTGAATCGGTTGGCTAATAATCAGCACCTCCCTCGGCTGCATGTTATTTATCGCGCCTGTAAAGAAGTCGCGGCGCCAGTGTTCTCAGGCACAATTATTATTATTATCGTGTTTTCACCGCTATTAATGTTAACAGGGTTAGAGGGCAAGTTATTTACCCCAGTGGCGCTCACTATCGTGTTTGCCATGCTAAGTGCGCTGTTGTTGTCGTTAACGGTTATTCCAATTTTAGCCTCATTGTTATTAAAAAATGAACCCGTAACCCAGCCTAAAATGGTCACGCTATTACAAGGTTTTTATACTAAAACACTTGCCCAAGCAATTAAAAAGCCGGTGGCTATTAGTGTTATATCGGTAGCTGTTTTAGTGCTCAGTGGGGTGTTATTTCAGGGGCTTGGTAAAAGCTTTATGCCCGTTTTAGATGAAGGCGACATTATTGTGCAACTGGAAAAATCGCCGAGTATTTCCTTGCAAGCCTCGCTGGATATCGATAAACAAATTGAAGCCACACTGCTAAAAAACACCCCAGAAATCGTACAAATTGTTGCCCGTACCGGCTCCGATGAACTCGGGCTTGATCCTATGGGGTTAAACGAAACCGATGTGTTTATGGAATTAGCGCCAAAAGATACGTGGCGTTTTGACTCCAAAGCGCGGCTAATCGAGGATATTCGACAAACACTTACGCAATTTCCAGGGGTAAATATTGGCTTTACTCAGCCAATACAAATGCGGGTATCAGAAATGCTCACCGGTGGCACCGGTGATATTTCGATTAAAGTATTCGGTAATGACATTGCGACACTTGCCTCATTAGCTGAAAAAATCACGGCACTTGCCACTAATATTGACGGCGCAAGTGATGTGCAAATGGCGCTTATTGAAGGGGGTAAATACGTAAATATTAAACTTATTCCTGAGGTTGCCAGTCAGTTTGGTTTAACCACCGAAGGATTAAGCGATTATTTAAAGTCGCAATTAGAAGGCCTACAGGTATCGGCACTGCAAGAAGGAAACCGCGTGATCCCTATTGTGTTTAATGCACAAAAAGGCGAAAGCGCAGCACACTTTGAGTTATCGTCAATGAGCGCATTAAAACAAAAGTTAATTTTAATGCCCGACAACAGCCTACTACCACTTGAAGAGGTGGCTAATATTAGCTTTAAAACGGGGCCATTGTTAATAGAGCGAGAAAAAGCAAAGCGCTTTGCTTCTGTAAGCGTTAATGTGGATAACCGCGATGTGGTTAGTTATGTAAATGAACTGGAAGCTAAAATTAATAGCAGCATAAAGTTACCCAGTGGTTTTACCTTGTCGTTTGGTGGCGAATTTGAAAGCCAGCAACGTGCAACACAAAACTTGCTGGTGCTTATTCCTGTGGCATTAATACTGATTTTCATTATTTTATTTACCACGTTTAAATCCTTATCTAAATCAACGCTGATAATTGCTAATATTCCGTTTGCATTAATGGGGGGAGTGATTGCCCTATTTATTAGTAATGAATACCTCTCGGTGCCTGCATCGGTTGGTTTTGTTGCTTTACTTGGCGTAGCGGTACTCAATGGTATTGTGATGATCAGCTACTTTGAGCAAATAAAAATGTTTTCTGCCAATGTAACGCAGCGCATTTTAGATGGCGCAAGCAGACGCCTTCGCCCAGTGTTAATGACAGCCACAACCGCCATGTTTGGTTTACTGCCACTGGTATTTGCCACCGGCCCCGGCGCTGAGATTCAAAAGCCATTGGCGATTGTGGTTATTGGCGGGTTAATTACCTCAACAATTACAACACTTTATTTATTACCTATCTTTTATGGTTGGTTGGAGAAAAAACATGGCTGAACAGTTACTTTTTACCCTAAATGTACCCACAAACATAAAAGATGACGTGGTTGATATATTAATTGGCATAGACTGCATTACCGGCTTTAACTTAAAAAACATTGAAGGCTACAGTAAAGAGCACAGTGAATTTGACATTGCCGAGCAAGTAGAAGGGCATCGCAGCTTTTATCAGTTTGAGGTGCATATATTATTACCTGAACTTGCCATAGTAAAAACGGCGTTAAGCCCTGTTTGTAAGTACACGCCGTTAAAATATTGGGTTACGCCTATAGTTGAAAGCGGGCATATTGTTTAGCTTTTTGTATTAGGTTTATTTTATAAGCTACTTCAATTGGATTGATATTTGAGCTTATTTAATTGATCTTAACAACTTATCAATGTTTAATGAGGCGATATGTCTTAACTGATTTTTATTATGCACTTTCTCAATAAGTACTTCTTACTTAACGATCATCATACTGCCCATGATGAAGTCGCACACTGGCGGGTGAGTGCACTACGGATAATTTTAACGCTCGTTACTTTGCTCTGTTTTTTGGTCGTTTGTTATACATACACCCGCGCAATTGAATTTAACCTAATTTATATTGCAGTTATTACTATTAGTTTTTTCACTATTGCTTTTAGTCTTTTATTAGCAAGTAAGCGATTTTACACATTTAGTGCAAATGCACTTCTATTAACTATCGTTGCCGGTAGTTTATCAATGAATTTATTTTTAACTGACTTAGAGCTTGCCAAGGTGGGTTCTATGTTTATGTATTCATGTCCCATCATTGCTCTTATGCTACTCGGTTACAGAACGGCTTTGGCCTACGGTATTTTAAACATCATACCTTTTTACATGATTATTAATAATGTTGATTTATCCGGCTATTCAGGAATAGCAAGCCAATTACCAGAAGCTGACTTATATATTACAGGCCTAATATTTTTATTTTTTAATATTTGTATCCCACTTGCCACTGCGCGAACAATTGTTGCTGCCAAACGTTTAAACAAAACCATGTTAAATGCTAATAGCTTCCTTAAAGATAAAAACGAGCTTTATCGCACCTTATTTACTGAATCTAATAAAGCTAAAATTATTGTCGACGAAAATTTAGTAATTACAGATTTAAATCAACATGCTATTGAAATGTTTGGATTAAAAAACAGCTTGAAAGAAAAGGCTGTCAGAATTGATGGGTTATTCCCTGCACTTAATAGCAAAGAGTTAAATATAAAAAATCAAATCATAGAATATAAGAGTCGCTACTATAAGAGTAATTATCAGCAAATAGCAATGAGTACAAATTATCGAGTGTATGACTTTTATGATTGCACGCAAGAGCAGTTAATTAAACAAAACTTGTCTATGATGGAGCAAGAGAACAAACGTCTAAGGTTTAGAGACTCGCAAACGAAATTGCCTAATCGAGAGTGGTTTGAAATGCAATGCGATAGGTTAACGTCTAAATACCAAAAAGGGTTTTATATTGTCGTTACACAAAGCGCAAATAGTGAATATTTAAATTTAAAACTTAACAAAGCTGACTCGCAATCATTGCTAATTACTGCTTATAAGCGCTTAAAAGCAATGTCAGAGGGGCCTTTGCTTTGTGCGTCTATAGAAGGTGGCAAACTTGGCTTTATTATTGGTTCAAGCTCAAGTGAACAGCAAAACAAGTTATTAATACAAATTAAAAGCACCTTAGATCAAGCTTATGATGTGTTTGGTACTAATTACCAACAATCATTTTTATTTGGTTTTGCTAAGTGTCCTGAGCATGGTGAAAATAGTGCGATTGTTCTTAGTAATGCGTGTGAGGCGCTCAAACTCGCAGACTATAACTCGCCATTTAATGGTTACAATCAAAAACAATCACAGGCCTTTATGGAAAAGTATGAAATTTCCATGTTACTTGATGAAGCTTTGCAACAAAATGATCTGTCAGTACATTATCAACCTAAAGTGAATGCAAAAGGTGAATGTATAGGGCTTGAAGCATTAGCTCGTTGGCATAGCTCTGTACTTGGCAGTGTATCGCCCGCTGTATTTATTCCTATTGCAGAAGAGTATAGAATGATTAGCCGATTAACGGACTTAATTATTCAAAAAGTCTGCGCTCAAATTGCCCAATGGAGTAAAGTTGGTTTGCCACTTTTACCCGTAGCAATAAACATATCTTTACTCGATTTTAGCCAAGCTGATTTTATGTCAAAGTTGGTAAAATATTTGGCGGATTTTAATGTAAAACCGAATCAAATAGAATTAGAGCTTACTGAAACGTCACTTGAGGCTAACCAAGTTCACTCTCTAAAACTTATGCAAACTCTGCAAGATTGGGGGTTCACTATTACAGTGGATGATTTTGGTGTTGGATACTCGAATATTGCACGACTTGCTGATTATCCCATTGATAAACTTAAATTGGATCGCTCTTTAATAAGTAAGGTTACAAGCTCTACACGCCAAAAAAGCTTAGTTAAAGCCGTGCATGTGATGTGTGATGAACTTAATATTAAGTGTGTAGCCGAGGGAGTAGAAACCGAAGAACAGGTCCTAATAATGTCCGAAATGGGATGTAAAGAGTTTCAAGGCTATTACTTTTCTAAACCTATGAGTGCTCAGGTTTATGCTGAATATATAAATCAAAATGGTCTGCTTTTTACGACAAAAAACTTAGCTACGGCGAAAAGTAGCTGAATTTAACAACTAGGTTCTAGTGACCTTGTTGGATTGATATTTGTTTAAACTAGGGTAAAAAACTCTTTGGTGTTAAATGCTGCTGAAATATCTCAGCAGCATTTTAGCTGTACTAGCTTATTCAAACACTCCTTTTATAACTGCATGGGTGTTTTGCACCATTAATGTGCCGTTAGCCCATACATACTCAGGGGTTAGGGTCTCTTTATCGAGAAGGACAACATCCGCGTCGCTCGCTGCTTTAAGACGGCCTTTATCAACTCCTAAAATATCGGCAGGATTACTGGTTATGCTCATTAAAGCGTGCTCAATAGGGACGTTATATTCTTTGACTGCTTGCTGAAACGAGGTTAATAAAGATGCCTCTTTGCCCACCTCAAGCCCTAATAAATTAAAGTCTTTATCAAAAATAGGTAAACTGGCATGGCCATCTGAGCTCATAGTGAGTTGATTTGGTGCTACGCCTTGTTCTAAGCAGTAGGCAAGGGCATGGGCTGCTGCATATTCACCATGGGCTAAATCATAGTCGGTTGTGCTGGTGGTAAAGTCGATAGTACCGCCCTGATCACAAAAGTGAATACCGGCATCAAGAAGTGCTTTATTGCGGTTCATATGCGTAGGATAAAACTGTTTAAGCTTAATATCACTTTGCTCAGCCACCTGATGTAAAATAGTTAAATGGCTATCAACAGGGCCAACATGAATACTCACAGTGCCTTTTTTACCACTGAGCATACCGGCTACTTTGGCCTCTGCTGCCAATTCTGCTAATTGCTGTACCGTAGGTTGGCTACTACGATGATCAGAAATCGCCACTTCGCCAACACCTATAAACTCCTCTATATACATGATGTCGTCAGTAATTGAGTGGGTGAGTGTTTTCGCGGGTAAATGATACGAACCGGTATGGCAAAATACATTCAGCCCTTGCTCTTTTAGGCCTTTTGCTTTGGCAACCAAGTTGGTCAGTGTACGTGAGCTTGAATCGGTACCCAGTGCGGCCACCACCGTGGTGGTGCCCGATAAGGTTGCATCTGTTAGGTTCATTTCAGGGGTGCGGCTGGCAAATCCAGCCTCGCCACCGCCACCGGTAATATGCACTAAAGAATCAACAAACCCCGGCGCAACCAGCTTATTTTTACCGGCAATCCGTTTGACGAGTACACTGCTGTCGAGGGTTATATTTTCGTCAATAGCAATGATTTTACCACCGCCAATTAAAACATCTTGTGTGCCTAGGAAGGTAGGTGCATAAACGGTTGCACCTTGAATTAAAGTTAACATAACAAATTCTTTTTATTGATAATTAATAAAGTAAGCAAGAAATATAAAGCCGCTTGCTAATACAAAAAGTGCTAGGGCAAAGCGCCAAATAAACGCAGCCCATTCTCCCCAATCTAATTTCACTACCCCTAAACAACCAATTAAACTAGCTGAGGTGGGAATTAAAATGTTGGTTAATCCATCGCCTAATTGAAAGGCCAATACCACAATTTGCCTTGATACATTGAGCAAATCGCCAAGTGGAGACATCAGTGGCATAGTGATGGCAGCTTGCCCTGAACCCGATGAAACAAAAAAGTTAAATACACTTTGAAACACCAGCATTCCCCAAGCTGCAATGTAATCTGGCACACTGGCTATGCTGTTTGCACAGTAATAAAGCAGGGTGTTGAGGGTTGAGGGAGTGGTTAAATCACTACCCCCTAATAGTAATACAATGCCTTTAGCCAATGCGACCAATAACGCCGCTGGCAATAATTCTTGTGCACCGTGTTTAAACGCATCCGCGCACTCATTCGCGGTTAGCTTTTTAAACACGATGGCAATTATTGCACTGATAAGGCCAATGCAAAAAAACTGTGCAGCAAGCTCAGGAATATAATATTGGCGCGCCATCACCCCCCATACAACCCAAGCTATGCCCAATACAAACACTAATAATGTGAGTGCATCGGCTAGGCTAAGTTTAATCGTTGGCTGATCACCCGTTTTTTGGGGTTGTGTTTTTATCCGTTTTGCATAGCGTATAGTAAACACAAGGCCTACAAGGGTAAAACAAGCCCATGCTAACATACGAAAGCCCGCACCTGAAAACACTGGGATTTCAGCTATCGATTGCGCTATAGCAATGCTAAAAGGGTTCATCCATGAGGTGGCAAAGCCTATTTGCGTGGCCACATAAGTTGTAAGTACAGTGACTTTAGCGTCGTAGCCAAGTTGTTGCATAATAGGGAGCAGCACAATACAAAAGGCAATAGCCTCTTCGCCCATACCAAATACCGCGCCGCCTAACGAAAATAGTAAAAACAGTAAGGGAATAAACAGCCATTCAACCCGCTGGGTCTTATTAATAAGTGCCATAATACCGTTATTAATCGCACCGGTTTTCATAATAATGCCAAAGGCACCGCCAGTGATTAAAATAAACGCCATTACGCCAATCGCTGCACCATATTTATCACCCGACACGAGGCCTTCAAACAATACATTAGCTAAACCAATCTCGCCACCTTGTGCAAAAACAGGTGGTGATTGTTGGTCGTTAACGGCTTGATATTGTGAAAGCTGCACAGTATGGCTGTCAGGCTCTGCATTAAATACCCCAGGGGTAATAAATACCGTGGCCATATAGGCAATCACAGCCACACAAAGCAAAATGATGCTTGCATCGGGCATAGAAAATTGTTTTTGTTTCATAATTTCACTTTAATAAAAGGTCATTGTGTTGATGCGTAAATAAACGCTTAAACGTACTTTAGCACTTAATAGGCAGTGTCACTGTAGCCATGACCTGTAATAAAAGGAATGCCGCAAAGCGTTTGCTTTGCGGCTAAGCGGTTAAAAACGGTAGCTAATACTTAATTTGTAATTAGCACCTAGGGCATTATGGTTGATTGAATCAAAGCCACGGCTTGAACCATAAAGTGTGGGTGGCTCTTTATCAAAAATATTATTGATGCGCGCGCGCAAAGTCAGCGATTTATTAACATAGTAACCCGCTGATAAATCCCAAACGAGCCAGTCATCAACCTGATGCTCACCTTTTGAGTCTAATACGCCAAGTGAATCTAGCTCATCAATTTCACGGCTACGCAGGCCTTCTATATCATCCTCGTAGCTGCTGGTGTAGTTTGCACCTAAGTTAAGGTAGTAACTTTGCGCTTCCCAATCTATTGACATACGCGCAATATTTTCAGGATAACGATATGTACCCACTAGCTTTTCAATTGAGTCTGAGCCCGGTTTGTTGCGTTCAAATTCAAGGTAGTGAGTACCGTCAAAAGCGAAGGTTAAGTCGCCGCCAGATAACGCAAAGCGATGGTCAAATTTAATATCAATACCCGCTAACGTTTGTGTACCAGTGTTTTCAAGCGGAATGACATGGTCGCGGAATAAGGGTAAGTAGTCTTCACCAGGACGGGGATTAAAGTTATCTGGGTTTTTATCGCCAGCTTTGTTATCTTCATCAACATAGTTAGCTAAAATCTCAGTTAAATTAGCGCCGTCTTGCTCTATGTTTAAACCACTGTTGTCGGTGACATCACATAATGCTTCATCGTACGATATGCCTTGCTCGCCCGGTGGTACAATGCCACAGTGACGAAGTGATGCATCGGTTATGGCGCGATCTAACACAGCGGTCATGTTGGTATCGATTACTTCTTCATGATCAAACTGCCAATAATCAATGGTTAAATTAGTATTAGCCGAGGGACTCCATGCAAAACCAACACTAATAGCCTCAGATTCTTCTGCATTTAGATTTGGGTTACCTAACTCTAACGAATTAACACTCACTTGGGTGCCATCACCCATACAGTATAAATCGGCTACAGCTTGGTTTGCACCACAGTCAAAAGTAGATTGTGTGGTTCTTAATTTAACGCCAGCCTGTGTTAATGATGGTGCTCTAAACGAGGTTGACCATGAACCACGAACAACTAACGAATCAGTTGGGCGATAGCTCAAACCTATTTTAGGATTAAAGGTGCCACCAAAATCATCGTAATGATCGTATCGACCTGCTGCTTGCAGCTCTATTTGCTCTGTGAGTGAAATACTTAATTCAGCAAACGCTGCATATTGAGTGCGATCGGCTTCTGATAAACTAGAGCCAAAGCCAAATACATCAACAAGATAGTCTTTATCTGCTTGAGCTTGTGAATCAAGCGAAGGAATGTCGCTTAGCTCTTCACGGCGTGCTTCTACCCCAAATGAGGCATAGGCAGGCAGGTCGTTAAAGGTAAATAGCTCACCATTAAAATTAGCATCCCAGCCGTAAACTGTACTTTCTCCGCTGCGTGTTGGGCGAGCTTGCGCTGTTGCCAAAACGGCATCATTAGCGGCGTCGCCTTGAAGGAAAGGGTTGTAAAAAGGCAGCAGTTCTCCCGATGCACAGTTTAAGTCAGTACCGTCATAACTTGCCAGCGTACCGTCTGAACATAGCTCGCCGGTGATAGCGCCATGGAACTGGTAACGATTATAAACTCCTGCAATCGCTTCTTGCTCTGAACGTGAGCGAGAAAAGGTTACCCCAGATTCCCAACCCCAATCACCAATTTCACCACTTAGACTGCTTACCAAGCGAAAGTTTTTCGTTTCTACTTCCACCGTTCTTGGGGCATTAAAGCGCGCATCAAATGCAAAACCATACACTTCTCGACCACTTTGGGTATCAAATGGGTCAATGTAGAGTTGATCTAATAAATCATTACTACCATCGGCATTATCGTAAATAAATAAGGCGTCTTCTAAAACATACGGGCCGTCGTCGTCATTAATTTGGTTAATAGGTGAGGGCGATGAGTACGCTTTTGCCTTGGTCTGACTGTAAAAAAAGTCAGTATGCCATTGCATACCACCAAGCTCACTATTAAACATAAAGCCGGTTGAAATGCTTTCAAATGGCGTTTCTAGGTAATCATCTTGATTAGGGTAGTAAGCACAAATTTGTTCATCTAATTCAGTAGTAACTAATTCGGTTTTGCAGTTTGGTGATGGAAGTTCGTTACCATCTCGGCTGCTGAAATAATAAATATTAGGTGAGTTCTCCAGCTTAGGTAAATAGGAGTAACCATTCACTAAAGAGGGAGAGGCCGTGTAATTACGATCGGTCGCTTTAAAAGCGTTACGGTCATATATATCAGCAAATACCGTTAAATTACTTTCGCCTATTTTTGTACCATAAACTAAGTTTAATTGTTTTTTACTTTCGTCATGCTGATCAAAGCTATCGGCAAACGAAGTATTGATTTCAGCGCCTTCAAAATCATCTTTTAAAATATAGTTAATAACACCTGCCACAGCATCGGCACCATAAACGGCTGATGCGCCTGTGGCTAAAATATCAATGCGCTCAATGGCGGCTAGTGGAATAGAGTTTACATCTACAAAGTTTTCAGTACCTGCAGCAAATGAACTAGGTGCAACTCTTCGCCCATTTATTAATGTCAGCGTTGCTGATGGCCCCATGCCTCTTAAGCTCGCAGCTGATTGACCCGCTGGTGTTGAGGTAGACGTACCGCCACTTTCAGAGGTTGAAAATGTGCCGCTTCCGCCCTTAAAAACAGATAAATCTTTGAGTAATTCATGAATGGTATTAGCGCCAGAGCGTTTGATTGCATCTTGGTCTAGTACGGTTAATGGGATAGTTCCTTCAAGATCAACGCCTTTTAAGCGAGATCCTGTTACTTCTACTCGTTCAATGTTGGTGTCGGTGTTGGTTTCTTGTGCATGTGCAAAAGTGATCGGGTTCAGTAATGCGCTTACTGTGGCCGCAATTGTTAGTTGACGAAACATCTTAAATACCTTTTGTCTTTTAAGCGCACAAAAACATACAAACAGATCTGTGGCTTTTAATTGTTATATTTTTAGACAGGGCAGTGGTGAAATGACACGCTAAGCCCCTCACTGTGAAAAAGTGAGGTGGTGGGCTACTCGTCAAACCACTCCGAAAGATAGTGTGGTGAGTAGAAATATGTTGTAAGCAAACGTGCTTTTTTAAACATAATTCTCATTCCAAAAGGTTTTTGACAAAGCCAGCAAAGGGGTGCTAGCTTACTCGCGTTTTAAAGTTCCTTTTTTTTATAGCAAGTGAGAGACGCTCTCGCAAGTTATTTCTTATAATTTTTTACATGAGTATAACATAATGGAACGAATATATTTACCAAACAAACGGTTAGCTAAATCGCGCATAATAACGGCTCTTTTTTCGTTTTTTATTGCTTTTTCGCTGCAGTTAAGCGCAAAAGAATCTGAACAAACGTTAGTATTAGTCGGCGGTGCACTCACAACGTGTGCTAGTTTAAGCCCTAAAAATTGTGAAAAAAACACACAAATTCCGGGTAAAATACATAATGTATTTACGCTCTCCCACGCTAAAATTAGTCAAATAAAGCAACAATGGCCAAGTAAAAATACGCAAGCTAAAAACAAAACTATTAAAAATTTAGCAACAATGCAGGCTAAATCATCACCCACATTGTCAAAAAAAGAGCTGTTATGGTTATGGCGCGATATTGATAGTAAACAGCTCAATAGTTTAACGGATCAAGAATACAATTTTGTAATAGATATGCTTGAAGTAGCGCAGCTGCAGGGCGACAATACGCGACTAAAAGAGCAGGTCAATACCGCGCTTAATAGCGAATCCGCCGCGACAGATATTTTGCAATTTATATCGGGCAGTTTAAAAGTAAAAAGTACTAACCCGAGCATACTAGCCATTACCGCCTCAAGCAGAGACCCTTATGAATCTGCTGATTTTTACGAAGGATTACTTCGTTTTCCCAATATAAATTCACAATGGCTTGCATTAACTCCTGCGCTTGCTAAAGCAATAACTACCAATAAATGTGATGATTTAAACACGCTTAGGCACTCTGAAATGGGGCTATATCAACGTGAACATATTTACCCTGATCGCACTCAAGCAGAATATTTGCTGTGTAAAAACGGCACAGGCGCTTTAGTGCAGCTAATCAAAAATAGTACCGGTGTTATGTTTAATGGCGGCGATCAAAGCTTAACGCGCAAGGTATTGTTTGATGAAAATAATCAGCCATATCCATGGACAAAAGCGTTACAGTCTCGCCCTGTTGTTGTAGGTACAAGTGCAGGCACCGCAGTGCAAAGTGGCGGGCAAGCGCACGGTGGTAATGTGGTTATGATCACTAATGGCACAAGTTTATCGGCATTGAAAGAAGGCGCGCAAGCCATTGATGCGCCCAGTGAGCGCTCAAACAGCGATAGTTTAACTTACAACCGCTTTGGGGGTTTAGGCACATTTAGTTACGGTGTACTCGATACACACTTTAGCGAGCGAAACCGTACATTAAGACTAGGCACTTTGCTCGACAGCTTTGGTGCAAATCAAGCTCAACCCGCATTTGGTTTTGGTGTAGACGAAACCACCGCCTTAGTGGTTATTAAATCTGAATCAGGGAATTTAATGACCGTAATTGGTAAAAATGGTGTGGTGATGGTTAAATCAACAGGGCAGGCTCAGGCTGAAACTAAAACCTACAGTTACTCGTACTGGCCTGCTGGCAGTGTGATTGATATTAAAAATAATGATTTTACCTTAAGTCAGCGCAGTATTAGCCAAGCATTGCCAGCAATTAAAATACCGCCTTTGCCGGTTCAGCGTTTCGGCAATATTTTAACGGATGCCAAATTGCGCTCTTTAACGCAAGCCATGTGCTTGAGCCAAGAACAAACAGCTGTTGGTCAGCAAGATGCGTTTATTATTAGTCTATCAACTAAGCCTGAGTCGGCTTATCACCGTATTAGTGCTGAGCAGTATGGCTGTGCGGTGAGTAATTTAGAAATTTCAGTGAGTACCTTTTAATTTAATTAAACACGCTGCTTAGTTGATTTTAGATTAAGCGGCCATACTATACTTAAAGCGTGTTATTAAATCACAACAAAAGGAAGGTTCATGAGTAAAGTAGCGGTTATTTATTTTTCTGGATATGGCCATACCAAAAAAGTGGCGGAATTTGTGGCTGATGGAGCAAACGCTCAGCTTATTGCAATCGATGAAAATGGTGATATTAAAGACACCGATTGGGATGCATTAAACAATGCAGACGCCATTATTTTTGGTGCACCTACCTATATGGGCTCATACCCTTGGCAGTTTAAAAAGTTTGTCGATGCCACCTCTAAAGTGTGGTTTACCATGGGTTGGAAAGATAAAGTGTTTGGCGGTTTTACTAATAGCGGCAGCCTAAATGGCGACAAACAAGTCACCCTAATTAGTATGCAAACGTTAGCTTCACAGCATGGTGGACTTTGGGTAAGCCTAGGGTTACCACCCGCCAATAAATTGGAATCAACCCGTCAAGACATCAATAACTTAGGCGGTTCGGTTGGCGTATTAGTACAATCACCTACTGATGCTGACGAAACGGCTATTCCATCAGGCGATTTAGAAACGGCTCGTTTATACGGTGAGCGCGTTGCTGAAATAGCAAAACGATTAAAGTAAAAATGACCTAAATTAAGTTTATTTAATCCGTAAAGCCACACTTAATTAGTGTGGCTTTTTAGTTTGATAGCCCCAGTTCTTGCTTATGCTCAAGTTGATATAAGCTTGAATATTCACGTTTATGCACTTCAAATAAATACGCTCTCAGTTGCTCTTTACCATGGTGAATATGCTTTATTTTAGCTGCTATGCCACACTCACTGTGCCTAACGGGTTCTATGTCTAATGATATAGCCGCTTCATTGGGTAAAATAAATTGCATATTTTGTAACTCATCAAGTTCACTGTTTATTGATGTGGGTTTTAAAAATATTCCTGTGCTTGAGATAGATTCAATGCAAAAACCTTGGCTTTGAATATTTAATTCACTTAATCGCCAGCTACGTTGAGTGCCTTTAGTATCAATCACTTCTGGGGCTGCTAACACAGTACTGAAATGGCCTAATTCATCAGTTTTAAATTGAAGTGGAAACCACAGTTGGTAATGAGCTACTTCTGCTAATAGGGTTAATTTAGCCTGACCAAGTAAATGCGCAATACCATCTGGTATTGATGTTTGTACTGTTAGTTTTGTTTCATTAATTAATGCTGTACTTTGACTAGGTTCAAACAACCCAGATAAAAAGTTAATTTCTTCGTCAGACAAATCCATGTATTTTCCTTAATACGTAAATCGTAGATTCTATTCCTTACAAGGTTACTGCCCAATGAATGACCAGTTTATTATTTTGTAAGATTTGGCCTGTACGGCTTTATTTTTATACAATTTATAATCTCAGCTTTCCTGGCTGGATTTATAAGCAATTGATTTAAATTAATTATATTTTCTTTTAAGCTTGTTTAGTTAAATCACTGAATAAATCTTTTGGTATTCTAACCCCAATAACAGCAATAAGTTAAGTAATAAAGTGTACAAAATTAAAGCGCTCTGCAACGTTTTTATACCAACTATGCGTAAATGAGACTTAGGTCTAGCTTACGAAGCATAAGGAAATACTTAGAATAGCGCCCAAATAATAATGGGGTTTAAGGGGTTCCAAATGCAATTAGAACGAATTCGTCGTAGTGACTTACACAACAAAGTGATGTCTGCAGAGCAGGCCAGTTTATTTATTAAAGACGGCATGACCGTGGGCATGAGTGGCTTTACTCGTGCTGGTGAAGCGAAAGCTGTACCACGTGCACTTGCCGAGCGTGTACGTGAAAACCCAATGAAAATTAACCTAATGACGGGCGCGTCATTAGGTAACGACTTAGATAAGCTACTTACTGAATCAGGTGCGTTAGCGCGTCGTATGCCATTTCAGGTAGACAGCACATTACGTAAAGCAATTAACAACGGTGAGGTCATGTTTATTGACCAGCATTTATCAGAAACTGTTGAACAGTTACGTAATCATCAGTTAACTATGCCAGATGTAGCGGTCATTGAAGCCGTAGCTATTACAGAAGAAGGCCACATAGTACCTACAACGTCAGTGGGGAACTCAGCAAGCTTTGCTATTTTTGCTAAAGAAGTAATTGTAGAAATTAACATGTTACATCAGCCAGAGCTTGAAGGGCTGCACGACATATACATTCCATCGTACCGTCCAACGCGCACTCCAGTGCCGCTAGTGAAAGTAGATGACCGTATCGGTAGTGCTGCTATTCCAATCGATCCGGCTAAAATTGTGGGTATTGTATTTACTAATCAAAGTGACTCATTTTCAACAGTAACCGACCCAGATGCCGATACCGCCTCTATTGCACGCCATTTAGTTAACTTTTTTAAAGAAGAAGTAGCACAACAGCGCATGCCTGCAAACTTAGGCCCATTACAAGCGGGTATTGGTAACATAGCCAATGCAGTCATGATGGGTTTATTAGACTCAGATTTTAAAGACCTCACTATGTACTCAGAGGTACTACAAGATTCTACCTTTGACTTAATTGATGCGGGTAAACTTAATTTTGCCTCTGGGTGTTCAATTATTTTATCAGAGCGTTGTAACGCACAAGTATTTAATAACCTTGAAAAGTACCGCGATAAGCTAGTACTTCGCCCACAAGAAATGTCGAATCACCCTGAAATTGTGCGTCGTTTAGGTATTATTGCAATTAACACGGCACTTGAGTTTGATATATATGGCAACGTTAACTCAACTCATGTGTGTGGTACTAAAATGATGAACGGTATTGGTGGTTCAGGCGACTTTGCACGTAATGCGCATGTATCGGTGTTTGTAACTAAATCAATTGCTAAAGGCGGCGCTATTTCAAGCGTGGTACCTATGGTAAGCCACGTCGATCATACCGAGCACGATGTTGATATTTTAGTGACCGAGCAAGGCCTTGCTGATTTACGTGGATTAGCGCCACGCGAACGGGCTGTTGAAGTAATTAAACACTGTGTACACCCAGATTATCGCAACGCTATGCTTGATTACTACGAGCGTGCTTGTGTACGTGGCGGCCATACGCCCCACCTTTTAGAAGAAGCGTTTAGCTGGCATACCCGCCTTGAACAACAAGGCACAATGAAGCAAAGCTAATACTTAAAACCCCGCATTTGCGGGGTTTTTACAAATACTTTTAATTTTGCTTTACAGAATGTTGTTATGACTTTGCCTATAAGGTGGTTTAAGTTTTTACTATGTGCTGTAAAATAACCGCATATTATTGACAGACTCGCTATGGCGAGCAACACATAGAGCAACCACAATGGAAAACAAACTAACTGCAATCTACACCCTCGCTGAACTTGAAAGCTTTTTACTGCAAGTTGAAAACGGCGGCTTAGGTTTAACCGGCGTAGCAGGCGTGGGCATGGCAACTAACAATGCTGACGGCAGCCGTTTTGTTGCGGTGTTTGATGACAAGCAACAACTTTTATTAGCACGCGAAATTACCGAAGAGATTTTTCAAAGCGGCCAAGACATGGTGCGCAACGGCGTAGGGCGTAAGCATTAATTCCTTGCTACTAATCTAAAAAGCGCCAAATGGCGCTTTTTTTGTGGTTTATTTTAAACAGTTGTTAAATATAAAATAAATTTATACTAACGGTGCTCTTTGTAATGGTTTTACTATATAGAAACAAATAATCGATAAGGTGAGATTATGATGATTCAACCGTTATTAGGTGTTAGTTAGTATGGACTTTATTGCTACCGCATTTTTCTTTTTAGTTCTTCTAATCGCTTTATCTATTGTTTGGAGCACGCTAAAAACGGGAATTTCACCGATGATGAGCTCAAGCAAAGCGCGACAAGCTATGCTTAATGCAATAAGCATGGATGAAAAAGGCGCATTAATTGATTTAGGTTCAGGTTGGGGAACGCTCGTTATAGCGGTTGCCAAAAAGCATCCTAATAAACAGGTTATTGGCTATGAGTTATCGTGGTTTCCCTGGTTAATTTCAATGCTTTTTAAATATAGTTTAGGTTTAGATAACCTTACCCTCTATCGTAAAGACTTTAAAAATGCCGATTTTAGTACAGTGTCTACTCTGGTGTGTTACTTGTTTCCAGGTGGTATGGTAGCGCTTGAAGAAAAGTTAAAACATGACGTAGTTAATAATAAAATCACTATTGTGAGTAACACCTTCGCTTTGCCATCATACAAACCAACTAACGTTATCAAGCTTAAAGATTTTTACCAAACACCGATTTATGTGTATCACTGGCAACCCAAATAGATGAGTATTATTTAGGGTCAGTGCTTAGTTGATGTCATATTTTTTATCCATAAGTTCATCTTCTCTGCAGACATTGGTTTGGCAATATAATAACCTTGCCCATGATAGCAACCCATGCCTATAAGTACTTTTTCGAGCTCTTGTGACTCTATCCCCTCTGCAACTAGGTTATACCCAAATGCTTTACTTAGCGCCACGATACACGTAACGATGGACTTGTCTTCATGGTCTGATAGGAGCTTTTTAACAAAGCTTTGATCTATTTTTAATGTATCTAAAGGTAATTTTTTTAAGTAACTCAACGAAGCATAACCTGTACCAAAGTCGTCTAGCGCAATACTTACCCCTAAATCGCGGCAGCCATTGAGAACGTCGACTGCTTGGTCAACGTTTCCAATTGTAGTGCTCTCTAAAATTTCCAATTCGAGGGTTTTTGGTTTTATATTATTAGTGCTGATGAGTAACTCTCTGAGGTTTTCAACAAAGCCCTCACTAAGTAAATGAGCTGGAGAGATGTTTACACTCATAGAAAGATGATTTCTTGTCCAAATTTTATGCTGTTTTAAGGCCTCAGCAAGTACCCATTCACCAATTAAAATACCAATGTGTGGATGCTCTAATGCCTCTGAAAAGTGACCAGGATAAAGTAAACCCAAAGTAGGGTGATTCCAGCGTATTAAGGCTTCAACGCCAATCAACTGGTGATCCATCAAATTTACCTTTGGTTGATAATGTAAAATAAACTCTTTGCGAGCAATGCCTTTTTCAGCAGCCAATAATAAATCATGTTTTGCATGCCTTAGGCTTTCTTCTTCTGGATCAAAAAACAGAATTCGGTTTGTTCCTGATCTTTTTGCTTGGTACATTGTTTGATCGGCTCTGCGTAAAATGTCATCACAAGTTAAGCCATCATCACTGGGAAGTGCAACGCCGATGCTGACTGAAATTTGAACGGAGCACGAAAACTCTGCTAATTTTATTGGGTCGTTTACCTCAATCAGCACCTCTTGTAACAGAGTCTCATATTCTTGTATCGTGTGCGCAGCCCCTCTTAATAAAAAGATAAACTCATCTCCGCCAATACGCGCGAGTGTATCTTCTTTGCGTAATGTGCTTTTTAGTCTTTGGGCAATAGTTTTCAAAACGAAGTCACCGGTTTCGTGACCGTATTTGTCATTAATGGGTTTAAAATTATCTAAATCTAAATAGGCAACGGCGAGCTTTTGCTCAGATGTAATGGCCTGTTGGAGTTGATCAATTAAAATAGGGCGGCTTGCTAAGCCTGTTAGGCTATCGTAGTGTGCCATGTCATGAAGTTTTTTTTCTAAGTTTGCGCGTTGAATTGAGCTAGATATAGAGTGTATCAACTGATCGCTTTTTAATTGATTTTTAAGTAAATAATCGCTTGCTCCTAGCCGCATAGCTTCTGCTGCTATTTTTTCATCTCCTAAGCCCGTGATCATAATCACAGCACAGTGGTTATTTTCAGTCTTTCTAATATTATTTAGCAGGGTAAGCCCCGATCCGATACCTAATCGGTAATCAACTATGACACAATCAAACTCACCATGTTCAAGGTAAGACATCGAACTTTCAATAGAGGATGCCTCTGAAATTTTCGCCTGTATATTTGAGCGAGATATCATACGACGTATTTGTTCTCTATCAACCGCATCGTCATCAACAATGAGTAGGTTAATACTGTCGCAGGTTTCAAAATTATCTATTGAAGTTATCATATCCATATCTCTTGCAAAATGGCTTATTCAAGCTCAACGGCATGTATATAAGCATCCATAAGTGTCGCTAATTTGGCAAACTGCGGGCCAATTGCATGTTTAACCATGTAACCTGCTACGTTGTTATGGTACGCGCGAGTACGATCGTTATCCTCATTGGAGGTCGTGAGTATAAATACAACGGTATCGTTTAATTTTTTATCTTTACGAATATGCTCTAAAAATTCAAACCCATTCATCACTGGCATATTCAGGTCTAACAATACTAAGTAGGGCTCTGATATTACTTTTTGTTGTGCTTTTTCTCGTAACGCATCTAACGCAAGTTTTCCATTTTGTTTCCAAATTATTTTAATTTTAGGATCCACTTTTTTTAGGCTTCTTGTTACGGCTTCCGCGGCAACATCATCGTCTTCAACAAGCAGTATAGATAGATTTTTGATCATAAATTCTCTTTCCTTGCAAAGCGCGGCCACCAAACATGAAATGTAGACCCTTTTTGCGGTTCATTTGAGCTAACGGAAATGCGCCCACCATGAGCTTGTGCCAGACGCCGACTAATAGACAGCCCAATACCTGAGCCTGACTTATCGTCAGAGGTTGTTTGAAATAAACTAAAAATACGTTCGTAAGCTTCTGGTGGTATACCGGGGCCATCATCAGTCACAGTGATATGGCAAAGCGTATTTTCTGCTACACAACGAATCTCTATAGTTCCCTCTTTACTGTCGTGATGTTTAATGGCGTTACTTAATAAATTGCGGACAACGGTTTCAAGTGGCGTCCATGCAGTGACGATAGTATCTAATTGAACGTCTTTATGAAGCTTCATTCCAGCAGGTAAATCTAATAGTTCGGTAACGTTAGAGATTAATTTATGCATATCGATTACTTGAGTATCTAGGGTAGCTTTGCCAGCTCTTGCATAGGCCAATAAATTATCAATTAACGTCTCCATTTTATGAATACGATCATCAATACGCGTTAAGTTGTACTCTACTTCAGGCGTGGTAGTGCCTAAATCTTCTTTTATCCATTCAATTAAGTTTGAAATGCCACGCAATGGAGAGCGTAAATCATGAGAGGCCACATAGGTAAACTCTTTCAGGCTAGTGTTATTTTCTCTTAGCTCAGTTTCCATTTGTTTTCGTTCTGTTATATCTAACAACGAGACAAACACCATGTCTTCATCATTGGTGTTTATAAAAGGACTCAAGCCTACTTCAACCGGGAATTCTTTACCGTCTTTGTGTAACGCGGTTAAATCTCTACCTACTCCCATACTTCTTACACTGGGTTCACGGTGAAATGAATGACGAAGTGCTGAGTGATGCCCTTGGTAGCGCTGCGGTAATAACATTTCCATTTTTTTATCGAGTAGCTCTATTTCACTGTAACCAAAAGATTTACATAACGATTGATTAACCGCTTGAATAATGCCCGCTTGGTCAACTATTAACACACCATGTGGTGCAGCTTGAATAGATCGTTGAAACATATTATTAGCGCGCAGCCTTTGCGATATATCAACCAGTGTGGCTAAAACTAATTCTTGTTGTCCTTGTATTGGGTTTAAACCTATTTCAATTGGGATTTGCTTACCACTTTTTTGACTCGCAAATAACTCACGGCCTTCACCCATTAAGCGTTTTCGAGGGTTAGCAAAAAACTGACTCATCAAGTGGGTATGATTGGCTTTAAATTGAGCTGGAAGTAAATTATCTATGTTCATCCCTATGAGTTCTGAATCCTCATAGCCCAGTATTTCAGACAGTTGATTATTGGCAAAAAGGATCTGAGCATCAGTATTAACTACCATTGCCCCCATGGGTAAACAATTAACTAGTTGAGTTAAAAATGCTTCATCCATATTTACAGTTAAACTTGGTGAGTTAGATTTTTTATTTACTTTTTTAAGGTCCATCAAGCATCCCGCAAGTAAATTTAGTTCCCATAATATAGTAATAGTCGAACAAGTAATGAACAGCAAATCTAGCGAAAGATCATGTTATATAAATGCCCATTTTAATAGTTTCTTCTTATATTTTAGCGAGTCATTATGGTTAAAAAAGGCACATTGATTTAGGATCGGGTTGGGGTATGTTGGTTTTAGTGCGTATTAAATATAGTTTGGGTTTAAATAACCTTACTCTTTATCGCAAAGACTTCAAAAATGCTTATCACAGTACTGCGTCTACTCAGGTGTGTTACTTGTTTCCTGTTGGTATGCTAGCGTTTGAAGATAGACTCAAATATGATGTAGCTAACAAAATGACCATGGTGAGTAATACCTTCGCTTTGCCATTACATAAACCAACTAAAGTGATCAAACTTAAATATTTCTACCAAACGCCTATTTATGTGTGGCACTCGCTACCAAAGTAAACTTTGCCTGAAGTCTTAACACAAACGGCAGCAGCTTTGTCGCGATTTTTAATTGCGATACTTATTGGTGCAATAAGCTAATACTGCTTGAAGCTGATAAACTTTATCTCAATGCTCATAATAAAACTATAGAATTAACAAAAGAGCTTGAGAAAAATAGAAATGCATACCGAAAGCTTGTATTCGATAATGAATCACTTAATGGAAAGATGGATTTAATTAAATCTGAAACATGTAAGCTTAATAACGTATTTAAGCTTAATACACTAAGCAATATAACTACACCAACAAAGAATGAATTGATACTAGCAATACAAAGCTTAAGAAATATTGACAAAATATTGAAAGAGTAGTTTATTTGAATAGTTTGTAACCCGCACCCTGCGGGGAGGGCTATGCGTGTAAGAAAGCTCCAAAATGAAACTTCTTCTCAAACGCTTTCTAACTCCCGCCGGTATCTATGGAACATTCGGTGAGCTGTATGTATAACATACGTTATTTTGTTACACCGTTGAGCTTGAGTTGAAGAAAACCATAGGGGTAAATCTTGACTTCAGACATTACGGCTATTTAGCATCTACTCATAGCTGCATATCAATGACCTCAAACCAATACATCAATAATTAAAGCAGTTACGTGCTTCTTTATTATTTGAAAAGTATTTAACTGTGGGGTCACATAATCTCAATATCTTTGAAATCATAAAAAGCAGGAAAACAGTCAATAAATTGGTTGGTGCGATAAATGTGCGATATTTTTTATTATTAAATTAGCTAGTACGAAAGTAAAATGGTTTTTATTGGATGAAACTGAATTCTGAAGAGTTTTAAATGGTCGGTATGGAGAGATTCGAACTCTCGACCCCTGCCACCCCATGACAGTGCGCTACCAAGCTGCGCCACATACCGACTTCGACTGCAATAGTACGTGTATTTTTAAAAAAATCAATAAGCATTTGTTTGTTTGGATGTTTATTGCGCAAGCGTTTAATATTAAGCGCTTGCGCCAGAAGTTTTACACGGCTTTACTCTTTATTTAACCACTGGTTGATCGTGTTATACATTTCATCTCGTAGTATTGGTTGCGCAGTTTTGTTAGGGTGTAAGTTATCGTTTTGCATTAGCTCGCTTTTGCCTGCTACTTTAAGTACAAAAAACGGCATTAAATACGAGCCTGTGGCTTTGCTAACACTGGCAAAGCTATCGGTGAACATTTTACTGTAACGTGGGCCATAGTTAGGTGGAATATAAATTTCCATTAGCGCGGTTTGTGCATCTATTGCTTGGCTTTTTTCAATTAGAGCGGTCAAGTTGTCTTGCATTTTAGTAATTGGGAAACCGCGTAGACCGTCATTAGCGCCAAGCTCTATGAGCACATGAGTTGGTTGATATTGCTCAAGCAATGCATCAAGTCTGCGCAGGGCGCCACCAGTGGTTTCACCGCTAATACTGGCATTAACTAAATTGAGATTACGTTGCTCGGCATCGTATTTATCTTGTAACAATTGCACCCAGCCTTGTTCTTGTTTTAAGCCATAGGCTGCGCTTAAACTGTCACCAAGTATTAAAATCGTGTTGTTAGCTGCCACAGTAAGCGGGTTAATAACTAAAAATAAAATAAATACAAAACGTAGGATTGAATGAGTCATATGTCAGCGCTTTCTCAATTAAATATAATTCAAGTAAATGGTTTGTCTAAAGTTGTATCTACCCTTGAAGGTGAGTTGTCCATCCTCAGCGACATCAGCTTTAATGTCAAGCACGGTGAGTCTGTTGCTGTTGTTGGCACGTCGGGCTCAGGTAAATCCACTTTATTAAGTTTATTAGCAGGGCTTGATACGGCAAGCAGCGGTGAAGTAATGTTAGATGGGGAGCCGCTGCACGAATTAGACGAAGAAGCGCGGGCCGCACTCAGAGCTGCAAAAGTTGGCTTTGTGTTTCAGTCTTTTATGTTGGTACAAAGTTTAACTGCACTTGAAAACGTGATGCTACCGGCAGAGCTTGCAGGTAAAGAAGACGCCAAAGAACAAGCGCTCGCTTTGCTTGAAAAAGTAGGCTTAAGCCATCGGGTTGATCATTACCCGTCGCAGTTATCTGGTGGTGAGCAACAACGTGTTGCGATTGCCCGTGCATTTGTGGGTTCACCAAAAATATTGTTTGCCGATGAGCCATCAGCTAACTTAGATAGCAAAAATGGCCATATGATTGAGTCGTTATTATTTGATTTAAATAAGCAAAACGGTACAACCCTCATTTTAGTCACTCACGATGAAGCCTTAGCACAAAAATGTGAACGCATTATTCAAATAGAGGCGGGGGAGCTGGTACAAAATTCAACAGAGGAAATGGCAAATGTGGGCTAAATTAGCGCTTAAATTATTTTCTCGTGAGTTTCGCCGCGGTGAACTAACCGTAATAAGTGCTGCCATTGCTTTAGCGGTATTAACCGTGCTTACTTTATCTATGGTAACTGAGCGAATTGCACAAAGTATTGCACAAAAAAGCAGTGCATTTATAGCAGCAGATCGTGTTCTTGCCAGCAATCACGCCATAGATACCGCCTTTATAACCAAAGCAGAACAACAAAACTTACAAACTGCACAAATGGTGTACTTTGACACTATGCTGTTTGCAAACGATCAAATGCAGTTTAGCTCGGTAAAGGCTGCATCAAACAGTTACCCGCTTAAAGGCCAATTGAAAGTTAAGTCGGGTTTGAATGCTCAAACTGAGGTTGCCCCCGGTGCGCCAAGCCCTGGTAACGTATGGTTAAGTGAGTCAGTTTTTTATAGCTTAAACATAAACGTAGGCGACCAAGTTGAATTAGGTGCCGCGTTATTTAACGTTGAAAAGGTGATTGTAGAAGAACCCGACGCGCCATTTAATGTGTTCTCTAGTAGCCGTAGGGTGCTCATAAACATAGATGATGTGGCAAAAACCGAAGTAATACAGCCAGGCAGTCGTGTATTTTACCGCCAGTTATATGCAGGTGATGAAAACGACATCAATAGTTTTTACGATTGGTTAAAGCCGCAACTCAAAGAAAACCAAAACTGGTATGGTGTAAAAGACCGCCAGTCTCCTATTTCAAATAGCTTAAACAGAGCCGAAAGCTTTTTATTGTTAGCAGGTTTGCTGGGCATTATATTAGCCGCGGTTGCTATTGCAGTATCGGCTAAGCGCTATTGTGAGCGCCAATATGACCCAGTCGCAATGATGAAAACCTTAGGTGGCAGCCGCGATATGATCCGCAAAATTTACCTTATGCACTTATTAATGGTGTGTACCATGGCGGTAGTCGTTGGCCTTGCTATTGGTTACGGTTTACAAGAAGTTGCAACTGGTTACCTTGCAAAAAGCATGGGAACCGAACTGCCCATGGCAGGGTTTAAACCGTGGTTAGTGGCTATTAGCACCGGGGTTATTTGTGCGGTTATGTTTTCTATTAAGCCATTGTTAGATTTATTTGATATTCCACCACTTAGAGTGCTTCGCCGTAATTTAGGCGACCGCCTTGCGGTAAGTAAAATCCATTTAGGGCTTAGCGCCTTAACGGTATTTTTATTAATGTGGTTATTTAGTAACAATATTAAAATTACCCTTATTTTATTTGCCTCAACGCTTGCGCTTATTTTAGTGTTGTTTTTAATTTCTAAATTAATATTTGGCGGGGGCCGAAAGCTTGGCTTAAAGCCAGGTAACAGCTGGTCGTTGGCTATTGCGTCTATTCAAAAGCGCGCCAACGTTAATGCGGTGCAGCTAATTAGTTTTTCGCTAGCGATTAAATTACTGTTGTTTTTAATTTTGCTAAAAAACGACATTATTTCGGATTGGCAGTCTCAGTTACCAAGCGATGCACCTAATGCCTTTTTGGTTAATATTACGCAAAATGAGCTGGACCCGGTAAATGAATACTTAGCGCAAAAAGGCATTCAAGTGTCGGAGTTTTACCCAACGATTCGTGGCCGCGTGAATGCAGTAAATGGCGAAGCAGTAGCACGTGAAGTGTCATTGCAAGACAACGAGAAAAAAGACGAAGAAGCCCGCTCAGGCATTGGCCGCGAGCTTAACTTAACTTGGCTTAACGAAGTCCCCTCACAAAATGACATTATAGATGGCCAGTGGTTTGGCGATGACGCAGTAGCTGAGGCCTCACTTGAAGAGTCGATGATGAAGCGCCTTGATGTGAAAATGGGCGATACCCTCACGTTTTTAATTGGTGCGCAGTCGTTCGACGCTAAAATTACCAGTGTACGTAAAGTTAATTGGGCCACGCTTAAACCTAACTTTTTCATTATTTTAAGCCCTGATGTGTTGAGCAGCTTTCCGGCCACGTATATTTCATCAGTACGTATTGAGCCTGAGCAAAAGCGCGACTTTAGCCAGCTATTGCGAGCATACCCTACTATTACAGCGATTGATGTAGACAACTTTGTTAAACAAATTCAATCGACTATTGAGCAAGTGTCGTTAGCTATTGGCTTTGTACTGGCTATTGTGGTGTTGTGTGGCGCGTTGGTACTTATATCGCAGGTGCAAGCAAGCTTAGGTGAGCGCATGCAAGAAATTGTAATATTGCGTACGTTAGGCGCTAAAAGCCGATTAATAAAGAATGCCACCTTGTATGAGTTTTTATTACTGGGCGGTTTAGCCGGACTGGTGGCTGCATTTTTCAGTGATATAGCACTGTTAATAGTACAGCAGCAAATGTTTGATTTGGCAGGTAAGCTGCATCCTAATATTTGGGTTATTGGCCCCGTTGCTGGTGGCGTGTTTGTAGCAGGGTTAGGCTATTTTATGATTGCCCGTACGCTTAAACAAAATACTCAAAGCTTAGTGCGCGCTTTAGCGTAAACTTTGCGGCCAAATAGCGTTTAAATGCCTACTTTTTAAGTAGGCATTTTTGTTTTTGCTTTGTACTGGTAATTTATACAGTGCTCTGGCATTATTAGCACTATTAATAAATAACAATAATGAGAGTGCTGTTTGGCCATAATTTTAGGGATCGATCCGGGCTCGCGTTTAACGGGTTACGGTGTGGTTGCGCATCAAGGTGCCAAGTTTACATACTTAGGCAGTGGCTGTATTAAATTAGCCGATCATGACTTTCCCACCCGACTTAAAATGATTTACCAGGGCATTACGCAACTTATAGAGCAATTTTCGCCTGAAACATTTGCTATAGAAAAAGTATTTATGGCGCATAACCCTGATTCTGCTTTAAAGCTAGGTCAAGCCCGTGGTGCTGCGATTGTCGGTGCCTCTATGGCCGACTTACCGGTTTTTGAATACTCAGCACGGCAAATAAAGCAAGCCGTTGTGGGTAACGGTGGGGCAGATAAATCGCAAGTTCAACATATGGTTAAAAACATACTTAAACTGCCAGGTACGCCGCAAGCCGATGCGGCGGATGCGCTTGCAATTGCAATTTGCCATGCCCACTCTGAACAAAATTTAATAAAACTAGCGGGTAGCGCAAGCAAAACCGTTAGAGGACGTCTAAGGAAATAACAATGATAGGTCGCTTAAACGGCGTGTTAGTTGAAAAACAGCCCCCAGAAATACTATTAGAAGTGAGCGGCGTTGGCTACGAAGTACAAATGCCAATGACCTGTTTTTACGATTTGCCTAAAGTAGGCGACAACGCCATTGTGTACACTCATTTTGTAGTACGCGAAGACGCACAGTTATTGTTTGGCTTTAATAATAAAACCGAACGTGCGTTATTTAGAGAGCTGTTAAAAGCCAATGGAGTAGGGCCTAAATTAGGCTTAGCCATTTTGTCGGGCATGTCGGCGCAGCAGTTTGTAAGTTGTGTAAATAATGAAGATGCCACTGCCTTGGTTAAATTGCCAGGGGTGGGCAAAAAGACCGCAGAGCGCTTAGTGCTCGAAATGAAAGACAGATTAAAAAATTGGGGTAATGACTTATTTACCCCATTTAGCGATAGCGCCGTAATAGAGCCTGCGAGCGATGCAACTATAGCCAATAATGCGGCCGATGATGCGGTTTCGGCGTTAGTGGCGCTCGGTTATAAATTGCCACAAGCGCAAAAAGCAGTAAAATCAGTAAGCAAACCCGATATGTCGACTGAGGTTCTAATTAAAGAATCTTTGAAATCAATGCTGTGAGTAAATTATGATCGAAGCTGATCGCTTAATAGATGCTGCTGAAAAAACCAACGAAGACACCATAGACCGTGCTATTAGGCCTAAGTTATTGGCCGACTATCGTGGTCAGCCGCATGTTAAGCAACAAATGGAAATATTTATTGAAGCTGCGCGCAGTCGTAGCGAAGCGTTGGATCACTTATTGATATTTGGCCCACCAGGCTTAGGTAAAACCACGCTTGCTAATATTGTGGCGAACGAATTAAACGTAAATATTAAAACCACGTCTGGACCTGTGCTTGAAAAAGCGGGCGATTTAGCCGCATTGCTCACTAACCTTGAAGAGGGTGATGTACTGTTTATTGATGAAATTCACCGTTTGAGCCCGCAAGTTGAAGAAATACTCTACCCGGCAATGGAAGATTACCAGCTCGATATTATGATAGGTGAAGGCCCTGCAGCGCGTTCTATTAAGCTTGATTTACCCGCATTTACACTCATTGGTGCAACTACCCGTGCGGGATCATTAACTTCTCCACTGCGTGACCGTTTTGGTATTGTTCAGCGCTTAGAGTTTTACTCTGTGGAAGACTTATCGCATATTGTGGGGCGCTCAGCGCATTATCTTAGTTTAGAAATGTGTGACGATGGCGCGGCCGAAATAGCCAAACGTTCGCGCGGTACGCCACGTATTGCAAATCGTTTATTGCGCCGAGTGCGCGATTACACCCAAGTAAAGTCAGACGGTACGGTTAATGCTGAGGTGGCCCAACAAGCCCTCGACATGATTGACGTTGATAAAAGCGGTTTTGATTACATGGATCGTAAATATTTACTCGCCATCATCGAAAAGTTTATGGGTGGCCCTGTTGGCCTTGACAACTTAGCCGCGGCAATAGGCGAAGAGAAAGAAACCATAGAAGATGTGATTGAACCCTTTTTAATTCAACAAGGATTTATTCAGCGTACGCCGCGAGGGCGAATTGTCTCTGATAATGCGTACCACCATTTTGGCTTGTTACCTAAAAAAGATTAAATAACCAGAATAACTAGACTCTTTCTAAAGCCACTGTCATTTTAACGACAGTGGCTTTTTAGTATGAGCAAAAGCTAAATTTAGACGTATTTTACTTTGCCAATAATTCACTGAGCGTTAAGACATATCAGGCTATTGTGCGCCTGCTGTAACGTTACTGAGGCCGAGTGTAGCTGATTTGACAAATTGCGGGCAAAAAAAAGCCCGCAAATAATGCGGGCAAACAACAAGTTTAAGGAAGTAATCTAGGGAACTACGTTTTACTTATTGAGGTCATACCCCAAGAAGTAAAAAAGTAATACGAAATAAATCATATTACGAAGAACTGGATTCAATGAAATAGCTTTCATTTAATGCGCTAGCTCGGTATGGGAGAATAATACCGAAGCGGCAGAATTTGTTCAAACTAGAAAATTTATATTTTCAGATTAAAAAAACTAATAGCAGGGGTTTTCTGTTTTTACTTAATGTTGCATGTTAATTAACCATTAATTCTATAAGTTAATGAAATGCTTTGTTTATGTATATTAACATATAAACGTTCGGTATTAGTTTTACTATTACGTTAAGGTAAGTGTGTAGTGTTTATGAGTGCTTATGCATTAATTTTGAATAAACAGCGTATTTTTGTGACTCTTTAGTGAAATTAAGCGGGCTTACAGATAGCTTTATTGTTATTTATTTATACAGTAAAACAAGAGTTAAGTAGTAAAACTATTTTTTTAACGTTTTTTGTTGGCTATTCACAGCAATATCGTTGTCAGCAGTAAATACACTAGATACACTAGCTGAACTTTAATGGTGGCTAATGTGTTACAAAGTTACCTTACTCAAATAAATCAATTTGATGTTTTTAATTATTTAGGAGTTTAACGTGGGATCAGGGCTTAATTTTTTAGATCTAATTCTAGAAGCCAGTTTGCTTGTGCAATTAGTAATGCTAGCGTTGGTTGCTATGTCGGTTATGTCGTGGGCTATTATTTTTCAACGTAAAAAAGCCATCTCTGACGCCTTAGCAAATGCCAAAAAATTTGAGCAACGTTTTTGGTCTGGTGTTGACTTAAGTAAGCTATATAACGAAATTTCATCACGCGGTGGTCAATCAACGGGTATTGAAGCGTTATTCACCTCAGGTTTTAAAGAGTTTGCACGCCACAAAAAAAATACCTTTCAAAGTGCAGGCATTGTTATGGAAGGCACGCACCGTTCAATGCGGGTTGCGCTTTCTCGTGAAATAGAAAAACTAGAATCAAGCTTATCGTTTTTAGCAACCGTTGGGTCAATTAGCCCTTACATAGGTTTGTTTGGTACAGTATGGGGTATTATGAATGCCTTTATTGCCTTAGGTGAAGTAAAACAAGCAACCTTACAAATGGTTGCACCAGGTATAGCAGAAGCTTTGATTGCAACAGCGATGGGTTTATTTGCGGCTATTCCTGCCGTTATTGCCTATAACCGATTTGCTAATAAAGTTGAAAAGTTAGAATCTCATTACATTAACTTTATGGAAGAATTTGCCAATATTTTACACCGTCAAGCAGCTACCCAAATAGAGGCTCAAGCGAATGTACCAGCGTAAAAAGCGTCGCCCAGTCGCAGAAATTAATGTAGTACCATACATTGATGTAATGTTGGTGTTGCTTATTATATTTATGGCCACTGCGCCATTGATAACCCATGGCGTAAAAGTAGACCTACCAAAAATGGAAGAGTCAGACTTGGTTGATACCAAAGATACGCCGCCCATTATTGCCTCTATTGATTCGCAAGGTAAGTATTATGTAAGCATAGGTACTGATCCGGAAGAGCCAATGGAAGCATTAGATGTAGCCGCTGTAATTAAACTACAACTAATGAAAAACCCTGATACTCCAGTAATGATTAAAGGCTCAGGCAAAGTGTCGTATCAAGAAGTGTTACTGCTTATGGATTTTTTGAAGAATGCAGGTGTACCATCGGTAGGCTTAATGACCGAATCCTTTGAGGGGACCAAGTAGTCATATGAATACGTCGTTAATCAAATCAGTAATACTGCATTTAGCATTAGGGGGATTTTTGTATGCATCAGCAAACATTCATCCACCTAAACCTAAAGTAATGGAAGTGACGCTTAATGCCGCCATTCCTGAGCCAGAAAATGCGGTGTCTGCTGTGACCGTGGATCAACAGCAGGTTGAGCAAAAAATTGCTGAGTTACGCAAAAAAGAAGAAGATAAAAGGCGCGCTGAAGATAAACGCATTCGTGATTTAGAACGCCGCGCAGCAGACGCACGTAAGCAAAGTGAATCTGAAGCAAGACGCATTAAAAAGCTAGAGCAGCAGCGCAAAGCTAAAGAGAAAGAAAGAGCTGAAGCCGAAGCTCAAGCTAAAAAAGCCCGCGAAATAGAACAACGTGAGCGAGCAAAGGCCAAACAAGCGCAAAAGCAAAAGCAAGAGGCTGAAGATGCTGCTAAAGCGGCTGCCGACAAACGCAAAGCCGAAGAAGCCGCGCTTAAAAAAGCGGAAGAAGAGCGTAAAAAACGTGCTGAAGAAGCCGAGCGTAAACGTCAGCAAGCATTGCAAGAACAAATACTGCAAGAGCAACTTGCCAAAGAGCAGGCTGCTCGTAATAAAATACGTCAACAGCAAGTAGTGAGTGAAGTTGATAAATACCGTGCATTAATTATGGCGCGTATTCAGCAAAACTTATTAATTGATGAAAAAATGAAAAACCAGCAATGCCGCATTAATCTCCGTCTTGGGTTTAATGGCTTGGTTACGCAGGTTAAGTCGTTAGGCGGTGATAAGTTAGTGTGTGAAGCTGCTTTAAGAGCGGTTCGCATGGCTGACACATTACCGGTATCGAAAGATAAAGACGTATTCGAACAATTAAAGAATATTAATATAACCATCGCGCCAGAGTTTTAAGGGATGACATGTTTAACAAAATTAAAATAGCCTGTTTAGTTTTAATATTAGGGTTTCAGGGCGTTGCACACGCGGCACTTGAAATTGTTATTACTGAAGGAATAGACGGTGCAAGACCGATTGCGATTGTGCCTTTTAAATACCAAGGTATTGGCCCTATTCCAGAGCAGCTTAGCGATGTTATTGCTGCTGATCTAATGCGCAGTGGTAAATTTAAGCCAGTTAGCGTTTCACAAATGCCTCAACAACCACATAAAGACGGCGATATTGATTACGGCGCTTGGGTTAATAAAGGCGTTGAAGCGGTTTTAGTGGGTGAAGTAGAACAGCAAACCAACGGACGTTACTTAGTACGTTATGAGCTTGTTGATGTTATTCGCGGCCAAATTACTGGCGGTGAAACACAAATGATGAGCAACGGTAAGCTTGTTCAAAGCCAAGACCATATTTTAGAAGCACGTCAAAGCGTAATTGGTGAAACTGGATTTCGTCGATACTCGCACCGCATTAGTGATGTTATTTATGAAAAGCTAACTGGCGAAAAAGGCGCGTTTTTAACAAAAATAGCCTATGTTATTGTACGTGATACCGAAGAAAAGCCTTATCAGTTAGTGGTTGCTGATTACGATGGTTTTAATGAACAAGTATTATTGCGTTCAAAAGAGCCATTAATGTCACCGGTTTGGTCACCTGACGGTACTAAGTTAGCGTATGTAACCTTTGAAAATCGCCAGAGCCAAATTTACATTCAAGACATTTATACGGGTAAACGCGAATTGATCACCAGCTACAAGGGAATTAACGGCGCGCCGCAGTTCTCGCCAGATGGTAAAAAGTTACTGCTAGTGCTGTCAAAAGATAAAACTGGTGCAACTGAGGTTTACTTATTAGACTTACTAACACGTAAAGAGACGCGATTAACACGCCATCGTAGTATAGATACCGAACCTTCGTGGTACCCAAATGGTGAAGATATAGTATTTACGTCGGAAAGGGGTGGTAATGCTCAGATTTATAAGTTAAATTTAAAAACTGGCAGAACGCAAAGATTAACCTTTGACGGTGACATGAACCTAGCGGGTTCTATTTCGCCAGACGGAAAAGAATTAGTGATGGTAAACCGTACTAACGGACAGTATCATCTTGCTAAGAAAGAGTTGGCTACAGGTGCGTTTCAAGTTTTAACACGAACTCGCCTTGACGAATCACCGAGCATAGCGCCGAATGGCTCGATGATTATATACAGCACGCTCCACAATAATAAACAGGTACTTGCGCTAGTATCGATGGACGGCCGTTTTAAAGCACGTTTACCTGTGCTTGATGGACAAGTAAAGGCACCGGCTTGGTCGCCATATTTACAGTAATAATTGCTGGTTTACTCAAAATAGGAATCTACTCAATGCAACTTAACAAAATACTTAAAGGCCTGCTAATTGCTGTGCCAGTAATGACACTAGCAGCTTGTAGCTCATCTTCAGATATCGACGAAAATGCAGCTAACCAGTCAAACCAAGCAACTGTTGAGCAAACAACAACGGATACAGTTGAAGTAGCCACAATGACGCCAGAGCAACAAGCAGAAGAGCAACTTCGTCAAAAGTACGAAGCGCTTCGTCAAGAGCAAATTATCTACTTTGACTTTGATAAAGCGACAGTTGAAAGCAAATATGCAGACTTACTTCGTGCACACGCTGAGTTTTTAGTTAAAAATCCTTCTGTTAAAGTATTAATTGAAGGCCACGCAGATGAGCGCGGTACGCCAGAGTACAACATTGCACTTGGTGAGCACCGTGGACAAGCAGTTGAAAAATACCTACAAAGCTTAGGTGTTTCTGCAAGCCAAATGTCAGTAGTTAGCTACGGCGAAGAAAAGCCAATGGTTAAGACTCGCACAGAAGCAGCTTTCGCTAAAAACCGCCGTGCGGTACTAGTTTACTAAGATAAGAGATATTATGAAGCCGAAAATTATTTTGGCAGCCATGATATTGAGCGGGAGCACCCAGTTAATGGCTGCTCCCGCTCCTGTTTCAGAAGCTGCAAGTTCACAGTCAAGCATTGAAAAGCGTTTAGCAACACTTGAAAGTATGATGCAACAGCGTAATTTTTTACAAGTAGAGTTACAGCAACAGCTCAATTTACTGCAAGATGAAGTTAGTCAAATACGCGGAGTAACTGAAGAGCAAAGCTATAAGCTTGAAAAAGTACTCCAGCGTCAACGCGAGCTTTATCAAGAAATTGAGAACCGTGTTAGCCAAGCTTATGCAAAGCCGACGGCTCCAGCGCCTACAACAGACTACACACAGCCTAGTAATGAGCAGAGCTACAGCAGTGATTTATCTGAAAACGAAGCGTACGAACGTGCTGTTGCGCTTATAATGAAAGATAAACGCTACGACCAAGCTATTCCAGAATTTCAAGCGTTCTTAACAACGTATCCAAATTCAGTGTACACCTCAAACGCACATTATTGGCTGGGACAACTATTAACGATTAAAAATGACGGTGTAAAAGCAGCCGAGCACTTTAAAGTAGTTGTTAACGAATTTCCAAATTCAAATAAACGCCCAGATGCGATGTTAAAGCTTGGTACACTTTTACAAGAGCAAGGTTTGAAGGCAGAAGCACAAAAAATACTGAATGAGCTTATCAATCAGTACCCAAGTACAACTGCTGCTAAATTAGCCACAGATCGTTTATCAAAATAAATGTTGATGCTTGATTAGACTGCTTTTTGTCATAAGCGGTCTAAAATTGCTCAACTAGACATAAAAACTTAAAAAAAGAGACAATTTCGGTTGCACTCATTTTATAAATAAGTATTATAAGCGCCCGCAGCAAACGAATGGTAACCCCACTCGAAATGCGACAAAAAGAGCGGGTCATTAGCTCAGTTGGTAGAGCAGTGGACTTTTAATCCATTGGTCGATGGTTCAAGTCCATCATGACCCACCATTCTTTATTGTTAATAAAGTTTGGTCTTAATCGGCGGATTTACGCAATGTGTTAACAAACACAATGAGCGGGTCATTAGCTCAGTTGGTAGAGCAGTGGACTTTTAATCCATTGGTCGATGGTTCAAGTCCATCATGACCCACCATTCTCTATTGAATGGTTATAATCGGCGGATTTACGCGTACTTACTTTTTATAAGTAAACCAGAGCGGGTCATTAGCTCAGTTGGTAGAGCAGTGGACTTTTAATCCATTGGTCGATGGTTCAAGTCCATCATGACCCACCATTCTTTTTATATTAGAATGGTCTAATCGGCGGATTTACGCGTACTTACTTTTTATAAGTAAACCAGAGCGGGTCATTAGCTCAGTTGGTAGAGCAGTGGACTTTTAATCCATTGGTCGATGGTTCAAGTCCATCATGACCCACCATTCTTTTTTATATTTAGAATGGTCTAATCGGCGGATTTACGCGCACTTACTTTTTATAAGTAAACCAGAGCGGGTCATTAGCTCAGTTGGTAGAGCAGTGGACTTTTAATCCATTGGTCGATGGTTCAAGTCCATCATGACCCACCATTCTTTTTTATATTTAGAATGGTCTAATCGGCGGATTTACTCGCACTTACTTTTTATAAGTAAACCAGAGCGGGTCATTAGCTCAGTTGGTAGAGCAGTGGACTTTTAATCCATTGGTCGATGGTTCAAGTCCATCATGACCCACCATTCTTTACTGAATGGTTATAATCGGCGGATTTACGCAGCCTTACTTTTTATAAGTAAACCAGAGCGGGTCATTAGCTCAGTTGGTAGAGCAGTGGACTTTTAATCCATTGGTCGATGGTTCAAGTCCATCATGACCCACCACTTCTGGTACACTTTCTTCGACATGAAATATTTCCTACTATCTCCCTAATTTTTATTTATAAACTGCCTTGTTAGATTGCTATTATTTAGTGTTCGTTTCTCGTATAATTTGCACTATTAATTACACTGTAAATAAAGTGGTCGAGAACAATGAGTTTAGCTCAAACTATTATGCCAGAAGGCTATATCTTTCCTCCTAAGCCAGCTCCGTTAACACAAGACGAAAAAGGCGAATATAAAGCGCGAATAAAGCAGTTACTGCAAGAAAAAAACGCGGTACTTGTTGCTCATTATTACACTGATCCTGAAATTCAGGCACTCGCTGAAGAAACAGGCGGTTGTGTAGCCGATTCACTAGAAATGGCACGCTTTGGCGCTAGACACGAAGCCGACATGATCATTGTCGCGGGCGTACGTTTTATGGGTGAAACCGCTAAAATTTTAACCCCCAATAAAACTGTGGTTATGCCAACACTTGAAGCGACTTGTTCATTAGATATTGGTTGCCCTGTGGATGAGTTTTCAGCATTTTGTGATCAACACCCAGATCGTAAAGTGGTGGTATACGCTAACACCTCTACCGCGGTTAAAGCGCGTGCTGATTGGATAGTTACCTCATCGTGTGCACTTGAAATAGTAGAGCACTTAGATGAGCAAGGCGAAAAAATTATTTGGGGCCCAGATAAGCATTTAGGCAGCTATATTCAAAAGAATACCGGTGCTGATATGATCATGTGGAACGGCGCATGTATCGTACATGACGAATTTAAAACCAAAGCCTTAAAAGACATGAAGGCATTGCACCCAGATGCGGGCGTACTTGTGCATCCAGAATCACCGGCTGAAATTGTTGAACTCGCTGATGCAGTTGGCTCTACTAGCCAGCTAATTAAAGCCGCTCAAACAATGAGCAATAAAAAGTTTATTATAGCCACCGATCGCGGTATTTTTTATAAAATGCAGCAACTATGCCCAGAGAAAGAGTTTTTCGAAGCTCCAACGGCCGGTAGCGGCGCTACGTGTAAAACTTGCGCTCACTGCCCATGGATGGCAATGAATGGCTTACAAGCGATTGAGGAAGCACTGATTGATGCCAGCGGTAAAGAAGTGTTTGTTGACATGGATTTGCGCGAAGGCGCACTTAAATCATTAAATCGCATGCTTGATTTTACAGCCAATATGGCAAAATAATAGATGGCAATATAATGCATTAGATAAAGGCGATACTCAGGTATCGCCTTTTTTATTTGCTTATAGGTGGTTAGTTTGATTATTGAGCAGTTAAAAGCGTGATGTTAAAAAGGCCTTGCACCAAGCAAGTGTATTTCATACTATAGCGCGCTGTTGCAATGCAACATTGTGGAGAGATGGCTGAGTGGCTGAAGGCGCACGCCTGGAAAGTGTGTTTAGGTTAATCCCTAACGAGGGTTCGAATCCCTCTCTCTCCACCATTATTCTATATTAGGACGTCTCAGGACGTCCTTTTTTGTGCCTGTAATAAAGTTAAATCAATAGCTTAGCGTCTCATCACGTCCCATCTTGTTTCACCCAAGCTCAAAGCTTTAGTATCCAATATGGTATTCCTCTAATAAACTGCCATAATAAGGAATACTAAATTAAATTGGAGTTAATTTGTTATGGCCAGATCTACAAAGCAACTTACTGACACAGCACTAAAAAAAGCAAAAACTGAAGGTAAAGATATAATTTTATCCGATGGTAACGGCCTACAAGTAAAAGTTAGAAAGAGTGGCTCTAAGCTCTGGAACTTCAACTACTACCATCCAATTACAAAAAAGCGTGTCAACATGGGATTAGGTAAATATCCCGATATATCTATCGTCAATGCACGAAAATTAGTCCAAGAAGCCAGAGAGTTGGTTGCTTTAGGCACTGATCCAAAAGAATACAGAGATACAGACCTTGCCCACAAACGAGCACAAGAAGAGTTAACACTCAATAAAGTAGCATTAGAGTGGTTTGAGGTTAAAAAGCCTGATTTTACGCAAGCTCATGGCGAAGATATTTGGCGCTCGTTAAATAACCATATACTGCCGGTTATTGGTAAATATCCAATTGGCAAAATTAACGCACCACAAGTCATAAAAATTTTAAGGCCCATAGAGGCTAAAGGTACTTTAGAAACAGTTAAGCGTTTGAGCCAAAGATTAAACCAAGTGATGACCTACGCAGTTAATAGTGGTTATATTCAAGCTAATCCGCTTGCTGGAATAAAAGAAACATTTAAAAAGCCACAAAAGCAAAACATGCCTTCGTTAAAACCAGAAGAGCTGCCTGAATTGATACAAACGCTTGCAACGGCATCAATTAAACGTGTAACTCGTTTTTTGATTGAATGGCAGTTGCATACCCTTACCCGCCCTGGTGAAGCTGCCGGTACGCGTTGGGATGAAATTGACTTTGAAAACAAGCTTTGGATTATCCCAGCTGAACGTATGAAAAAGCGCAGAGAGCATGTCATACCGTTATCACAACAAGCTATAGAGTTATTAGAAGTTATAAAACCAATTTCAGGGCATAGAGACTTTGTTTTTCCATCAGACAGAAACCCGAGAACTCATATCAACAATGAAACAGCTAATATGGCTCTAAAACGCATGGGTTTTGAGGGCCGTTTAGTAAGCCATGGCTTACGTTCGCTTGGAAGTACAACATTAAACGAGCATGAGTTTAATCCCGATATAATAGAAGCCGCACTGGCACATGTAGATAAAAACCAGGTTCGTTCTGCTTATAATAGAGCTGAATATATAGAAAAACGTAGAGAGCTAATGAACTGGTGGAGTGAGTATATAGAGAACGCATCACTTGGCTCATTATCTATGTCAGGTACAAAAAATCTAGCGAAGTTAGGTTAATAGCCATAACTCATTTAGCTAAACAACAATTGTGTCTCGAAATTTGAATCTAGGAATGATTTTAGTTGGCCCATGGTTTGTAATTTATTGCTAGACATAATTTTTTTCGCGACATAGACTGAACTTAGAAAAAGGATTTTACAAGGATGTTCATTGATGAACACTTTATTTATACCCCCTAAAAATGTAATAACAGCAGAGCAACCCGCTCGTTTCAAAAGTGTATTAGTCTACAAATCAATATTTTCAGTGTTTTGCCCTGATTCATAATTATTAATTAATTTTAATGATGGGCTTATCCATGCCTGAAAACATCATAATTATAAAGGAATAATTCGATGTTTATACAAAACCTCAACAAAGCTCAACAAGAAGTGCTTCTCAAGTTAGCCAACGACCTAATGATCTCTGATGGTGTTATAGATCAAAGCGAAGAAGAATTGATTAGCTTTATTAAATCTCAGTGTACCGAAGGTGTATCTGAATTAGAAATCTTCAATCTAAGCGAAATCAAAGATATCTTTGACAGTAAAAAAGCCAAAGTCTCGATGTTACTTGAGCTTATTGGATTAGCTCACGCTGATGGGGATTACGGTAAAGAAGAAATGGTTTTTATCAATGAAATAGCTTCAGTACTAAACATAAATGAAGCTAATTTAAATGAGTTGGAAAATTGGGTTAGACGTCAACTCGATTTAGTGAACGACTCAGTTATGTTCATGGAGGAATAACTATGCCATTACCTTTATTTTTAGCGGGTGCAGCTATTGTAGCTGGTGGTTACGGAGTTAAAAAAGGGCTAGATGCGAAGTCTGACTATGATGAAGCTGATAGCATTAATAAGAGAGCTAGAAATATATTTGATGATGCAGAAAGTTCTTTAAATTCAAAACGTGAACAAGCAAATAGTTCAATGCTGGCTTTAGGAAGGACAAAATTCGATATATATGAGAATTCACTATTAAGTTTCGTGAAGAGCTTTAGTCAAATTAAAAATATTAATTTTAATGAGAGTGATATAAAAGGTTTAGAGTCTTTACCTGCTGTGGATAAAGCTGATTTAGAAAACTTAACTAATTCCGTATTATCAACTCATGATGTTTTATCAGGTGGGGTTACAGCTCTTGGTACTGGTGGGTTAGCTGGCTTAGCTGCATATGGAGGAGTTGGTTTTTTAGGCACTGCATCAACAGGTACTGCAATAGGGTCTCTAACTGGTGTAGCAGCTACTAACGCTACTTTAGCTTGGTTAGGCGGTGGCTCGATTGCTGCAGGTGGCTACGGTATGGCAGGTGGTGCTGTTGTATTAGGTGGGTTAGTTGCTGGTCCAGTATTAGCTGTTGGTGGAATGATGCTCGCATCTAAAGCTGAAAGCGCAAAAATAGATGCATATTCAAATCGTGATAAAGCGAGATTAGCTGCTGAGCAAATGAAAACTGCTGAAGTCGTAACTGATGATATTCACCGTCGTTTTGAAGAAATTAATGATGTACTTCTTCGATTAAATACTTTCTTTAATTCTATGCTAAAAGAGTTTTGTGGCCTAGTTGCACGCAATATTGATTATTCAAGCTATACAGAAAATGAAAAAAAGCTAGTGTTTAAGGTAGCTGCTACAGCTAAGAGTATGAAGAACTTACTAGAAGTTGTAATAATTAATGAAGATGGCAGTTTAACAAGTCAGTCAAACAATATTGCAAGCTTTGGAACGGCTATTATTGAAGGAGAACACCCTGAGCTAGCAAGTTTAGAACCAAACATTGAAGACCTTGATGTAAAGAAAGAGCCAGAGCCTAAAAAGGACTTAGAGCATTTCATTCGTGAGGTAAGTAGTCATATTGATGATCAAAAGTGGGTATATGCTTTATCACACGGTAAAAAGCTTAGAGATAAAACCGCATCAGCTGTAAAATCGTATGCACATGAAGACTATGAAGTTGATAGTGACTATAAGAGTGAGCCTTATGGTTTATTAGTGCTTATTGATACAACTCTTTTTGGTAGTGCCAAAGATGGTTTTTTCATAACTGACACGCATATTTATGGCAAGCCTTCTTACAATGATCGATTTAGCATTGATATTAAGAAAATTAAATCAATCAGGGTTGATGATGATGATAGGGAGCTGAGTATAAATGGTGACTATTATGGCTACACACACACTGAAATTACTCCAGCGATGAAGTTAATTGTGAACGCAATTAAAAAATATTTAGAGCAATTTAAGTAACCTGTTATTCGAGGGGGATACTGACCACCTCGAATCTTTTAAATATATTATCGAGCAATAAGCAGCTTATGGAAAATACAAACTCTTCAGCGTCTATTTTGGGTGGGATCTATTCTCAACATTTAACGCAAGATATAACTGAGCGAACATATCGGATATTCGGTGATGCAGACCAGCTATCTCAGTTTGCATCCAAATGGCAAAATGTAGTTGCTGATAAGTCTCAAGGTCATATGTTTGAGCAGTTAGAGACTATAAAATTTAACTTTGATGCCCTAAAAAAAGATAGCGACCTATATGCCAAAACTACTGCAAGTATGGGTTTACCTACAGATCCAGTTGACATTATAATTTCAAACGGTAAAAAAACGATACGAGAGATACAGGCAAAGTCCTGTAACAGCGCGGCGAGAAGTGCGTTTGCTTTATCTCAAGAAAAGTATGATGAAATGTTCCGCTTGGCTCCAAGTGATCAACACAGCAAAATAGAAGAGTTACTAAAGCAAAGAATACAAAAAGGCACGCTCAAAGCCGAAGATTATGAACAGACACTCCGCAATCTAAAAAAGTCATTACAGCATGACGGTATTGCTTCAGAGGGAACAACCTACCAGGAAGCACTGGATGCAACAAATCAAGACCAAGCTGATAAAATAGCTAACAATTATAAGTTTAAATCTGCTGTTACTGATATGCATAAATCAGGTATGAAGGCTGGAGTTGTAGGGGCTAGTATAACTGGAGGGATATCTATTTTAACTGGAGGCTACTCAGTAATAAAAGGTGAGAAAGATATTGCAGAAGCCTCTCTGAATACAGTAATTAACAGTGCAAAGGGTTTTGCAACCGGTTATACCGTTACGGCGATCAGTAAAGGTATCACGCATTCTTCCTCTCATTTCTTAGGCGAGCAATTAGCTAAAAGTATCACGAGATCATCTGCGCCTGTTGCAATCGCTGTTGGAGTAGTTAATACAAGTAAGCACATAGTATCTTATTTAAAAGGTGATATAGAACTAGAAGAGTTAACCGATAATATAAGTCATATAGCTATAACGAGTACTTCATCTTTTTATTATGGTGCTTTGGGGCAGTTAGCGATTCCAATTCCTGTAGTTGGCGCCTTAGTAGGGGCGGGGGTTGGTTATTTTATCGGGAATATGATCCATCAATCTGGTTTAGTTGCTTTAGGTGATAGTGCAGTCGTTAAAGCATCGAAAGAGCGCAGAGACCAAATACGCACTATTTGTTTAGAAGCCATTCCACAAATTCAAAAAAATAGGGCTGAGCTTCAAAGCTTACTTGATAAACACTTTGCAGAAAGAGAACATATATTTGACTCGACATTTTTAGCTATGGATTTGGCGGTAAGTAATACAGAACCAGATCAGTATATAGATGCTTTAAATTCTTTAAATGAAAGGTTTGACTGTGAGTTACCATTTCAAAACTTTGCCGAGTTTGATCAATTAATGCAAGCAGATCAGAGTTTTGATTTTTGATGGATTTCCCATGTACCAAATGCGGTAAATGCTGCTCAAACGTAAATTTATCACCTATTACCAGTTACCTGGATAGAGGCGATGGTACTTGTGAGCATTTTGATGATAACACCAAACACTGTAAAATTTACGACAATAGACCTGAAATTTGTCGAATAGAATTGCAGTTTAATAAATATTACAAAGAAAGATTTAGTTGGAACGAATTTATAGCAATCAACTTGGAGGTATGTGAAAAGCTATCTGAAAAGTAAATAAAATAGGGAAATTTACATGGTTTTAAAGGTGTATTATGGCATATCTATAAATAGTTTGAGCTTGAAAATGGCACTATTGAATTGTTTTCGAACGACGAGTTTGTTACCCCAAGTAAGCCTTACTTGATTGAGGAGGCTAAAAAGTTGCATTTATCAATTTAAATGTTAATGGAAATCCACTTAAGATGCGGCAGCTGTGATCTTTGTTGATTAAAGGGCTAAGTGATGAAAGTAGTTGTTTTATATCTTAATCATAAATTAAGATCACTTTATTTATCAAACTGCAAGTATGGAATGTGTCAGTTTTAAGTTGTCCAGAATGTGGTTGGCTTTTTGAGAGAAGTTCTCAACAGAAAAGCCATAATAAAAGATGTATTACAAGGGTGAACCGGATCTGAGTTAACAAACACAGATCCGGTTTATTATTTATACGCACTTAAAGTGGATGTATCTATATGAGGATGAAACTGCTTGTGATACAAAACCATTATAAGTTTCTGTTGTCAAAATCGTAGGTGATGTTTCAGAACTATTCTCAACTAATATCTCGTATTTACCATCGCACATGTTAAACATTTTTTGTAAGCATCTTCACGACGAGCTTCTTTTACAAAAGATGCGCCTTCATTTAAATAACGCATTATTCCAATATTATCATCATTTTGTTTTTCATTCTGTGGGGCGTACTTACTAGTTTTAGTAACATCCCCTGGATGCCTTAACACATCAGCTGAGGTGCAACCTACTAGAATAGACACACATGTAATTGACAAGAAAGCTTTTTTCATCATGTTCTCCTTTTAATGATTGCAAAAAATATAATAGATTATCAGTACTAATTTACGGTTAAAGACTGATCATATGGCTATGATTTTTAAGGAAAAAGGAATTATACCAGTCTCCTGTACTTTGGCAATCGAGTAAAACGTGGGAAGTCCATTTTCCTCTGGAGGCTTATCAAGTTTTGGAAAAAAGAAGTGGAATTGTATATTATAAAGCTTTAAAGCTTCTGTAACTTATAGCTTTTTAGTAATAGCATTGATTTTTTAGAAGGGATGGAACTTTATGGCAAAAAAGCAAAAATCAATTGAGGAAAAGGTTATGAAAGTACTAAAAGCTAACCCTCATTTTAGCTATCAAGAGGCTTGTAGGTTTGTTCTAATTGAAAGAGAAAATAATATAAAAAAATTTAAAAAACAGAATACTAAAAAACTATTAACTAACAAAGTTAGCAATACCAAAAAGAAGAAAAAACCACAAAAACGAAAAGCAAGTATATGGACAGTTTCTGGTGGTGCAGTATCGCCAAAGTAACTTTTAGCCAAATATTAATTTAAAATTATAAAGATTTACAAGAGCATGAAATTGATTGGGAGATCAAGTGTCAAATAATAAAGATGCCATGAAGGCAAAGTTTGAAGAAATTAAATCATCAATGTGGTTAAAAAAAGAAAATGTCAGAATCATTACTGATGAAAATCGTAATGCAGAGCCTGAGCAAGAATTGGCTTTTGTTCTTACTTTTAGTGAGGCCTTGGAGTTATATAAAAAACTTAAAAAAGAACATTACGCAGTTTCAATAAGCCATACTGAAAAGTTTAGAAACATACCTGCAGGCTGGAATTTAACAACGTGTGCTTCTTATTATATGGGAAAAAGGACTTTGAAAGAGGTGGAAAATGATAACATTAATGTATTTATCGCGGCTGGAATTAGTGAAGAGGAAGCTATAGAGCTCGTTAGTTGTGAGAATGTATAACGCTTTTTACAAAAAGCTTCAATGTTAGAAATAGCTTGAGGCCCCTTCAATAAATAATATTACAACAAAGACAAGGAGCTAGTTTTATGAATAAAGCTGAAGTGCACCGCAAAAAAGTTCAAGAAATCCTCGACGGCAATACTTTACATGGTCACCAAGTGAGTGCTGCCACAAAAACATTTAATGCATTCTCTAATGATGTGAGAGCTGTAGTAACAGCAGCTGAAATGCAAGCTGGTAAATCTGGAATAGCGTTAGCTTTGTGTTGTTTGCAGCGTTTAAGCCTTGATGATGAAACAATTTGCCAAAAGCGCTCACTTAAAGACACATTATACTTAGTTACAATGCCAGATACGGCTTTGAGAGATCAAGCAGAAGATGATTTAAGACTTGCAAAGAATGTGGTTGTTAGTAACTTTGTTAATTTCGAAAAAGCCTTAGAAACAGATTTTAAAGGTAACCCTCCTAAATTAATCATCATCGACGAATGCCATTATGGTTCTAATGTTACCGGTATCCGATATAGCTCTGTGTTTGACTATCTAGAACAAGAAAATGACTCTTGCAAAGTAGTGTTTATCTCTGCGACACCTTTTGGCGCTCTATATGGTGCAGAAACAGAGTACGAAGAAGCGCTAGAGGCTAGTTCTGAAGCTGAGGAAGAGCATAACGACAAGCTGTTAAAAGAATCAACTCAAGCGGCGAGTCAAGCGCTTAAAGACTCTATTTTACGTCGTGATTTTGGTACTCGGTTGGTTTTTCATAAAACGAGTGATGAATACTACGGCGTACGGGAGATGCTAAAAAACAATCGCTTACACAATTTAAATGACGAAGAAAGGAACTTCCTGGTTGACTCTGTACACCGCAAAAACTTTATGCAGCAATTCAATACTCATGAAGGCATGGGCTGGTCATTAGTTAGAGTTCCAGCAGGGACAGCAATGGATGCAAAGCAGTTCTTCATATCTGAAGGTGTTGATGAGGAAAATATTTATATACTAGGAAATTCACTTTCTGGAGTGCCAGAAGATGAGCTATCTACTATTGATAGGTTTAAAAAAGCATTTGAAGACAGTGAATTGTTTGGAGAAAAGTTAGTCGCGATTACAGTTGCAGGTTGCCGAGCAGGAATAAACTTCGGCAATTTAATGAAGAATAACCTTATTTCTACTTGGGATAGCACAGTTGCAAGTGTTGCTGCTGTTGTACAGGCTAATGTAGGTCGTGCGTGTGGGTATCACGGTAATAATACTTCAATGCACTTTACAAATGGGAATGCAGCTGAAGCCTATGGCGCTATATTGGATTACCTAGAACGCACATGCTCCGATCATGCTGCGTCTGATTTTGATGGCTTAAGAGAGTTTTTTGAAGACGTATGCCAAGAGTACCAAGTAAATGGTTTGGATGTAGGTTTAACAATAAAATATAAAAGGCGTAGGCCCATAGGTGATGTTGAAACATTCGAAACAGATCACTATGTAGCAGTACCAGCAAGGCTCCTGGACCAAGACTACGACTTTTCCCAGCATACCCAAGATAAGCTTCTTTTAAGTGCTATAACGGTCTTACGGGAAGAGTTTATTAAAAATGGAGCGCCGTCGGTAAAAGGTAGCAGAGCCATGCGAGGTAAAAAGAAAAACTGGATAAAAGCCCAGTGGGTTAATGGTGATAGCTATGATAATCCAGAAAAAGCTGGTGTAGACGGCCCTCAAAAAGATAGAACAATAATGCTTACCAGCATGTTAGATAATGATGAATATGTTGAGTTTAATAGAGTCGTAGCCCCAGGCTCTGGGGAATTAACTGAGAATAAGTCAGTTACAGCAACGGTGTTTAGCGTTTACAACATATCAAGACGTAAAGTGTCTAAAACAATAATGACGGAAAAAGATGTATGGGACATGTGTGATTATTTTGATATCCCTCATGACGATACTCTATTTGTATTATACAAGCGTGGTGAGTACGACTTTGATAGAACGTTAGCAAAAAAATCCCACAATGAGTTACCTGAAAAGTCAGGTACATTGAGTGACGAATCACAGTTTTCGGTTAAATGAGTCTATGAATCAAGCAGAAAAGCACAGAGAGTATCTAGAGAAAATAGTATCTAGTGATACTTTCGAACATCAACAGCATGCTGCACAAAGAGCATTTAGCCATTTTGAAGAAGGTAGTCGTGCTGTTGTAATAACTGCTGAAATGCAATCAGGGAAGTCTGGTATTGCATTAGCATTAGCTGCTTTACAAAGACTTAGTCTATCAGATACAGATATTTGTGATCGCTCAAAATTAAAAGATACACTTTATTTAGTCACCATGGCTGATTTGTCGCTACAAGAGCAGGCCAAGCAAGATCTTACCAAATGTAATAATGTTGTTGTGAGTAACTTTACTAATATGAGTCTCGCACTCTCAAGTAACTTTAAAGCCCAACCGCCTAAGCTCATTATCATAGATGAATGTCACTATGGTGCAGGTGCTGAGGCCGTTAGATATGCTAAAGTTTTTGAGTATCTGGAAAAAGAAAACACAAACTGTAAAGTTGCTTTTATTTCAGCCACACCTTTTAGCGCGCTTTACTCAGCAGGCGCAGAGTCTATTCTTCGTCACGACTTCAAAACCAGTCTTGTTTTTCATAAAGCAAGTGATGAGTATTTGGGCATCAGGGAGATGCACCGCAACAACCAAATAGTAAAGTTAGCAGAAGAACAGCGTAACTTTTGTGATGACTCTTTACTACGTAAGCGTTTTATAAGGCAGTTCAAAGAGCACCGCTCATCTGGCTGGTCACTAATAAGGGTGCCAAGTAGTCAGGCAAGCCTAGCAAAAAGTATCTTATTAGAGAACGGTATAGCTGAAGAGCAAATTATGGTTATTGGCCAAAAGCTGGTGGGAGTTGAGGAAAGTGACTTAGCAAGTATTGACGATTTTAAACGTGAATATGAAGCAGCAGCAATGTTTGACGATAAAGTCATTGCAATTACTGTTGCGGGCTTTAGAGCTGGCATTAATTTTGGTCAAGAAATGAAGAGTACGCTCATTAATACCTGGGATAGCACAATTGCTAATATAGCTGCAATTGTCCAGGCCAATATCGGGCGTGCTTGTGGCTATCACTGTAATGCGCAGGCCAAACACTATACTAACCTTGATGCTATTAAAGCTTACAGCGACTTACTTAATCACCTTGAATTAAATAGTGATAAAAGCGACTTCGAAGGTTTACATGCAGTTTTTGAAGATATTTGCGCTAAATATGATGTAAGAGGTTTTGATAGAGGGATTCAAATCTCACCAAATAAGGAATATACCACTTCTTCTCGGAAGAAAGATGATACTCAAACATATTTAACCCAAAGTTATTTATCGGTTCCAGGTAAGTTAACTACACCGAACTACGATTACTCAAAATACACCCAAAATCCTTTATTACTTGAGGCTATTGATCTGATCAGGGCAGAGTTATTAAAAGATGATGGCCCACACCGAAAGCAGGGTAGAGCCCTTAAAGGTGAAAATCAAAATTGGATCAAAGCGCAATGGGTAAACGGTGTTACCTATGATGATTACACTCCAAGCTGTGCAAAAAGCAGAGCAATAGAATTCACTTCATTATTAGGTCAAGACCATCCATTAGAATTCAATAAAGTAGTTAACCCCGGTGGTGGAGAGACGACAAAAGATAAACGCGTTATGGCAAGTGTGTTTAGTGTATATAACCTGTCTAAAAAAACTGATGCGTTTAAGCGTTCTATGGATGATGACGATTTGCAAGAGGTAAGTGAGCTATTGGGCGTTGAACTTGACGATACAATAATTTTATTGTTTTTACGCGGTGAATATTCTGATGATTTAACAGTAGCAAAAGAAGAGCAATCAAAATTAGTAGCGTCGAATCTTAAAGATAAATCTATATTTTGATTTTTTATAATGATCAATATTCAGATAACTATCAAACTATTTATTTTTCTAAGTAAAGCATGGGTTTAAAGGAACTAGCATGGATGAAAAAACGTTAAGCTTTATTGAGAAGGCACAGTCAGTTCATGGAGATACTTATTCTTATAATAAATCCATTTATACCGGTAGTAATATAAAATTAACTATTACTTGCAAGCACCATGGTGACTTTGAACAAACACCATCAAACCATTTCAAATATCATTGTTCTAAATGCTCAAAAGGGGCTCAAAATAAAGCTAAATTAGAGAAGGCTTCTGCAGTATACTTAGATAAGGTCATAGCTGTTCATCACGATAAATATGACTTATCAAAAGTAAACTATACAGGGGCCAAAAATAAAGTAACAGTAGCGTGTCTAGAGCATGGCTTATTTGAAATAACAGCTCAGCACTTTTTAGCTGGTAGTGGGTGTAAACAATGTGGAAATAAAAATACAAGATTAAAAACTATCGATACAGCTTCTAAATCTTTTGAATCAAAGGCTAGAAAGATCCATGGGGATATGTTTGATTATAGTAAAGTAAACTACAAGGGGACCACTACAAAGGTTACAATAACCTGCCCAGAGCATGGGGATTATATGCAAACACCTCGCAAACACCTAGAGGGTTCAGGTTGCCATAAGTGCGCAATAGATAACTCTGTTTCAAGGCTGTCTACCAGTGTATTTATAGAAAGAGCAAAAATAGTACATAAAAATAAGTACAACTATGCAAAAACTCAATTTACTAAGTCACATGAAGGTATAATTATCACCTGTGAAGAACATGGTGATTTTTCACAAAATCCACATAATCACTTAGCTGGCGCGGGTTGCAAACTCTGTGCTAATGAAAAAATAACCTACACTACAGCTGAATTCATAGACCGAGCCAATAAGAAGCATAGCTCTTACTACTCATATGAAAAAACAGAGTATGTTGCGTCAAAAGTTAAAGTATTAATTACATGTCCTACTCATGGCTTATTTTATCAGAAACCAATACTACATTTACAAGGTTATGGGTGTAATCGTTGTGCGGCTATTAAACGTGGTAAAGACAGCAGCTCATCAACCGCTGAATTTATACAATACGCAAATTTCATACATGATTTTAAATGGAATTATGACAAAACAAAATATATAAATAACCATACAAAAGTAATAATAACCTGTGATACGCATGGTGACTTTGAGCAAACACCTGGAAGCCATAAAAGTGGCAAAGGTTGCCCTAAATGCGGAATTATTAAGTCTACTGAGTCTGGAAAGGTAAAATATGAAGAGTTTTTATTAAGAGCTCAAAATGTTCATGGTGACAAGTATTTGTATGACTTAGTTAAATATTCTACATACGGTGAAAAGGTTAGTATAAAGTGCTTACTGCATGGTGTTTTTAATCAATCACCGACTTCACATATTAGAGGAGCAGGGTGCCCAACATGTGGTTTAGAGTCTTCTAGAGAAAAACAGAGAATTCCATATAACGTCATACTAAAGAAAGCAAACGAAGTCCATAACTTCAAATATAGTTATGCTGAATGTAGTGATGAAAATTCAGAACGTAAATTACTCGTCTATTGTCCGGTACATGGAAAATTTGAACAGAAAATTGATGCTCACCTTAAAGGAATCGGTTGCCCAAAATGCAGTTGCATTAAGCGTAATATGCAGACAGAAGAATTTATAGACAGAGCTAATGCAATACATAGAGGAAAATATGGCTATGAGTATGTTGACTGTAATGGCACTAAAAGAATACTAAAAATTGAATGCTATAAGCATGGTATATTTGAGCAAGTAGCTTCTCAACATTTAAAAGGCAGCGGTTGCAGAGACTGCTATGTGGATTCAACAAAACTTACCCTAGAAAATTACCTTAAAGATTGTAAAAAATTACATGGTGATAAATATGGCTATTCTAAATTAGAATATAATACTATCAGAGACAAGGTCATTATTACTTGTCATACCCATGGTGATTTCCTCCAAACAGCTCATGATCATAAACATGGCGGAGGGTGCCCCAAATGTGCTGAATATTTTAGAAATTTAGACAATAAAGACCCTGATACTCCTTGTCACATATATTATTTGCAACTAAAAACAGAGCACCTTATTTTTTATAAAGTAGGCATAACAACGAAAAGCGTAGAAGAACGTTTTTATCGTTTGAAGAAAGATAATACCAAAATTTTGGATCAACTTAGTGCCCTGACAACTCTTGATAAAGCCATTGTTGCCGAACAAACCATATTAGAAGAGTTTGAAGAACATAAACTCTTAATGTCAGATACTTTGGTGTTAAGTGGAGGTGGAACCGAGTGTTTTGCTGATGATGTATTAGGGATGCATGGCTTAGAATTAGAAGACTACATTACCTAGGCTAGGCGAGTCTTTTCGAATCAAAAAAGCCGTTCTACTTGAACGGCTTTTATAACAAATCTGTTTGTTAACTATCTACAGGCTTTTGATTCTTCGATCATTGCACGTTGAACAGCTACTGTTTCTTTGATTACTTTGTCGAAGAATTTTCTCTTTTCTTTCGCTGAACCGTTACGTACAAATTCAGAAAAAGGCGTAGACTTAACTTTTTCACGAGATTGAACTAACATGTCATACTCCTATTTATGTTGAATTACCTATACCGGCTATACGCTCTAAGGACGCGCGATTATACTTTTTGCCAAGTAGAGCGTCAATATCACTTACATTAAAGTAAGGCTTTTCTTTTGTTCCATCAAGGTTTTTTTCCATAAAAATAATATCTATATCATCCTTGAAAATATTTTTTAATTCGCTGACCACACGTTGAGACTCTAAGAACTGATTTACAAAAACCTCAGGTGGAACCCTTCTTCCTTCAACTATTTCGCGAGCCTTTACTAAGCACCAAGCTTGTTCGGGATCTTGATAAACAAATATAACCAAAACGTAGCGATCTTTACGTAAAGAACGTTCAATATTCGACTTTGCCTTTTCAAAACTTGAAAGCGTAGAGTCGAGTAAAAAACTAACCTTTTTCTTTAAAGCTCTGTCATGTATTGCTTCCACTAAAATAGTTGCAGGTGTTTGAAATAGCGGAGAGTTTAACCCCTGGTAGTCATCAAACTCCTTTCTTAGTTCATCATTTTCTATGTGAACAACATCAACCCCATGCTCTTTTTTAAATTGCGAAATAATACTTTTAGCAGTCTCTGTTTTTCCTGCACCAGGGGAGCCCGCCATAAAAACAGATACAGCACTTTCTTCTTCTGGCAAATGATCAATCATACTTTTGGCAAGGGTTTTCTTCATTGCTTTAGCTTTAACTAGCGCTTTTTTTGTAATTTCTTCATCTGTCATAATGTATCAAATTTAAGGTTAATTCACATAAATAAAGGGGTTAAAAACCCCTTTAAATCCAGTAGTATACTAAAGATCACTTTACATTTTTGGCTTAGGTCATCCCCCAAAACTCAGATTTAATATCATCAGCATTATTGTTTTTATATATGTTTTCACTTATCAAGTAAGCTTGAGATTGATTGTTATTAACCATAAAGTGCTTATCATTCTTTTTATAAAGCTTAAATGCATAGTGGTATTGGCTTGAATATGTCGCAGTAGCTGAAAATACATTGGTGATATTATTTTTCGCTATAAATTGAAAAATAGCTTGAGCGACATAGTTTAATCTTTCATCCCGGCCCATATTCATTGTAAACATTGAATGCGAACCTTGATCATCAAATGCAACAAATATCTCAATGACTTCATTTGAATCTTTAAAGATAAAGTTAACTACTCTACCGTCTAGCTTCATATCACCATCGTTATCAATTTCATATAGGTGGGAGGTTTCATTATTAACATACATAACCTCACCATTTTTAACGATAAACATTATATCGACTTCAGCTTCTACTAGCCTCATTCCACCATTGTAATTGATCTTCTGATTGCTAATTTTATTAACGGTCTTAGAAGACTTGCTTATTGAAATTAATTTATTAAGTATTTTTGTTCTAATTTCAAACATTTTCTGCGGGTCACGGCTGAAGCAACAAAGAATGCCTTTAAAAAAGACAAAAGCCTGTTGAGTACTACTAGTTTCAGTAACATTTACAAACTCAGAATGATCAATACCGCAATTTAAAGCATACTCTTGGTGTACTCCACCCATTTCTTCAAGCTCTTTTATCTCCTCATTCACAAAGTGCTTAATAGCATTAAAATCGTTTTTTAAATGTGTATTACTTAAAACTTCAGCCCAGCGAGTTGTAAAATGCTCGAAGCCATCACTCGCTAGTTGCCCTCTAATTTTATCGCCATTTTGTTCTTCAAAGCTCAGAAATAGCTTTATTCGCTCTAGGTTTTGTAAAGCCATCGGAGATGCATGCCCATCATCGAGAGATTGCTTCTTTTGTTCCATATTTATAACTTTAAGGTAATCATCATATGCCTCGAGATATCTCTCTTGAATCGCATAGCAGTTAGCTCTATTTAAATATACGTTTGAATGGTTTGGGCTGACTTCAAGTGATTTTGTAAAGAATAAAATAGCGTCATCTTGATTGCCATATTGATGATACTGAAGTGCTTGGCGAAAGAATTGTTCACCTTGGGCTTCTGCCTTAGGGTCCGTTTTAATTCTTGAGAAAAAGCTAAATAGAGACATATTATTTCCTTATAATAAGGTTGAGCTAAAAGCAGTGCGAAAGAGCATACTGTCGATTGTGAAAGTAAGTATTATTGATTTTAAAATCGGTATTTGCTAATAACTCGCTAGGTTTATCCAAATATATTGATTGGATATATTCTTTTGGAATATGACTATTAACGAGAATTTCGGCTTGTGAGTCAGTAGGGTCACAAGCTCGTAAATTGATAGGTTGATTATTAAAAAGCTGTTTTAATGCCACACTTCCTGAAAGGGATGCCTCAGTTGCTGATGCTATAGAAGAGCTAGCAGCATTTGCGGGGCAAAATAAGCAGTCAAGCTCCCATAAAACACGGGCAGATATTTCTAACACAGCCCAGCTTTCTTCTGGTTGTGCTTGTCTATACTTATAAAACATCTTGTCGTTAGGGTAGGACACAGATAACGAAATCATGTGAGTTCTGTAGTCAAATCGATTAGCATCGTTGTAAATATGACCTTTAGATATTTCGTTATTATAATCTTTACTATTAAGGCCTATATCCAAAATGCTTTTAAGGTTTTTCACTTTTGTAAAGTGTATTAATGTAGTAATTCCACGCTCGCTACAAAATTGCTTAATAAGCTCTTTATCATCAATATTCGCATATTTACCTAATCCATAATGCTTCATTACGGCATCAATTAATTCAAGACGTAATGAAATAGTATTTTGATAGCTGCCTAAGTCAGCTATTAAAGTTGAAAACAGAATGTTAGGGCTATTTAACTCCAGCAGTGGCATCTCAGTCTTTAGTTTTACACCACTGGATTTAGCAAAATTACGAACCAGGAGAGAGCTTTTGTTAGCGAAAGATAATTCATTTACTACAAATTCAGCTGCAATAGCTGGAGTAGGTAAAAGGGCTAATGTCTTGTTTAACATTGGCTCAAACATATTAATTTCCATTTAAATAAATAAATCCTTTTGTACAGGGGAGGCGCAACTTCCGATGCTTTGGCTTAAGTGAGCTATAAACTCATCAGCAGAGCGAGTAACTTGTTCTAAAGTGCCATTCTTGACTAAAGAAACATATAAAGCAGCTGCTCTAGCCTGGCAATTAACGCTTTTTTTAGGGTTAAATTCAATATCAGTAAACGCATTATATTGAATAATTTGAGAGTGTAGTTCTTTGTTTAATTTTAAAGCATTAATGTAAATCCAATCATAAAATACAGTTTTAGGTGTGAGTGGCCAGGTTTTTCCATTACTAAAAAAGCCAGTTAAACAGCCGCTCTCAACTAAACGGCTATCTCGTTTAACTTCATGTGTCGGAATTGTTAGAAGCTCTTTAAAAGGGCCGCCATTTTCAAACACTTTAGATGCATGAAAAATATTCTCCAGTGGAACTTCGCGACCATTTTTTAATGTAACGATCAAATTGAAAGCACTTAGGCTTATACCCAAGGTACTCTCACTTTTTGTAGAGATCTCAAGTACATTTAAATCATTAAACAAGTTATGCGCAGCGTTATGTAAAGAGCGAACAGATTTTTGCTTTTGTGTGGCTGCCATTCCTTTATGCCATTCAAAGTCAATAAGCTCTTCCTGTACATAAGGAAACGGCTTAATCACTTTAAAAACGGGTCTAGTAGCCACTTAATCAACCTTAGGGTGTTGTTATGTTAATTACGGGGGTTAAGCACTCTTGTATGCTTAAGCCACCATGGTTGTAATAATCACCAGCCACATAACCTGCAATACCAGGAGCCATGGCTACAGAGACGTTTTCGTTCCAATGCCATGGTACTTTTAATTCGTCAGTGCTTACATTGTCTTTTAAAATAGCACAGCGGGCTAAGCGTTTTTTAACCTGATTTTTTGGAATGTTTGCTTCAGCTAATTTACCTGGCACCCATAACCAACCGTGGTCGGTCACAATGCGTATATTTTTCCAGCCAGCAGCTATTAAGCCTTCAATACGGGTGACTACATCATTTAAGACGCTATCAATATAGCGCGGCATTTTTAGCTGTTGCTTATGCCCCATATTGTCTAAATCGCCAGTTTGCAGCCATGCATTTATAGATGGGTTGCCAGTATCTAACTCTTTTAAAAACTGCCAATCTTTTTTTCCTAATGCACTACTTAAGTGATAAGAGCTAAACTCAGAGCCAGACTCGGTTATCTGGGGAATAAAGTTATCGTTTTCTTGAGCGCCACTTAAAATATCGGCCACAGGCGTTACGGCAGCCTTAGCAGTTGCTGTTAATGAGGGCAGGGCACACCAATTACTTGTTAAATTAACATTTATGTTTAATTTACTAAGCTTATTCTCAAGCATTTTTGCAGTATCAAAACGTAGTCCATCAACAAAAAACACAGCTTGGCCGTTGGTGTTATACGTTGCGGTCGACTCATTTATTTCACCGGCACTACTTGGTTTACCTGGGTAGCCTTCGTCCTTTACTAAGCGTTGAAAGTTCAACGTAACAGCTTCAAGCCAGGGGGTATAAATTACTGCCAGAATATCAGCAACTACTTGCTCCTGGTTTAAATCAGTAGCAGCAGCCATTGCGTTAATTGCTGCCGCATCTGCTTGCCAGAACCGCTCTTTGTAGGTTTGTGCCATTGCTTCTGCATTTGGGCCTGTAAAATTAATCTGAGTATGTTTAGCAACGTATTCTAGTTGCTCTAATATATTTAGCCAAGGCGACATACCTAGCTTTTGCCACAGCCAGTTTTTACGCTGTTCATGTAATTTATACAAGGCAGTTAACTGCTGCCTTAGCTCGGTTGGCGTTACACTGATAATGCTAGCTAATTTATTTGCTAATTCAGCTTCATCTTTTAAATTTTCAGATAAAAAATGGCTAGCCTCAAACGCTAAACCAGTAGGAGCTATAGTTTTAAGCTTTTCAACTAAACAAGGTAGATTGTGTGCGGTGTCTTTAAATCGCTCCCAAACAGTATACCATTCGCCTTCAGCCTCACATAAGCTGTAGATAATAGCGCTTATATCGCTTATATCATCAGGGTCAAAGTTAAATTGGCTTATACAGGCTTGTTTAAATACAGGCCATTTATTTTCATCCCAAGCTTGCTTTTTTGCTTCGGGGTTATTTAACCAAGCTAGAATATCTTTAGCCGGGTCATCCATTACAATGCTTATAAAGTCTTGGGCTTCTAGCTTTTTACCTTTTAATTGCTCAGCTGGCGTTTCAAGTAAATCGGGTAGAATATTGAGTATGGCTTCTTGCGTTTTTTTGTCTTTGGCAACATCAAGCTCTAATCCCACACGCGGGTTTGTTAAAAATGAGCCAACACTCCAATCCCTACCTGCAGAGTTGTAAGCCCACCAGCAGCCTCTGTATTGCAATTCGGCTAAAGGTCTTAATTCATCAGGGCATTGCTCTATTGCACGTAAGTCTTTGCGGCCAACACCTGGTAAATAAATTATCGGGGTTTTATCTTTTGTTAATTCACAGTCTTCCAATACCCCAGCTATCGCACATTTAATCCAAATAGCAGGGCCTATGCGCTCCTCTGGACAATAAGTTCCTAGCTCAATGAGCTCAGGTAAATGTTGTTTTATAAACGGCATAGCAGGTTGCCACTGGCATTCAATATCAGTCCACAAAATAGCAGCAGGTGCAACTTGCACCGCTGAATTATAGGTTGCTGAGCTTCGCAGTTGCGAAGCTAGGTAATCAATTAATTGCATTTAATACACTCAAATACTAGGTAATTTAAAGAGCTCAACTACTTTAGATACTAAAAGTTCTGTTCTATTTTTGATTTTATCAACAGACCAGCTGGTTTCCGAAGCTAATTTACTATTTAGATACAGACCGTTTTTATATCCAACCGGGTTGCCTTTCCGATTTGTTCTATCACGTTTCTCTTCGAAGCTCTTATTACCTAATGTGCTGTTGTAGCCTGAAATTGTAAGATTCCCTAAATAGTGAACATATTGTTGTTTGTATGTTTGGGCTAGTTCTTTGTCACCATTAGCTATCATATTAACCCAAGACTCAGGTATGTTGTCACCCTGCGGGAATATATGTTCAATTGTCCAAACATATTGTTTGCCCTCAATTGCCCATAAATTAACGGTTGATTCCCTTGTCATTACACTCTCTTCAATGGCACAAAGAGCAAAACGACATACCGCTTTATTATCATCATATAGGTTGCCAGATAGCCCTTTAATAAAGTCTTCATCTGATGCACTTACATTTACTAATGACTTACAAATAAGGTCATAAATCGCATCACCTTTTAGCTTTGTAGCCTCATCAGAGAGGGACATAAATATTTTTGTTAAATCTCTCGTGGCAGGTGTATCTGTAGTATTCCTACGCACAAAAAAAGCAATTAACAAAGTAACAATTTTTTCAAAATGTTCTGATTTCAACTCTAGTGTTTCTTGTTTACTAAACAGTAGGAGTAATAATAGATACGATGGAACACCCTGAATGTTTTCTAAGCTAGACAGCAGTCCTGTTAATTTAGGGTTATCCGGAACTTCTTTATTGCCAATAATTTGCGCGTACAAATTAGCATGCACCATCATTGTTTTTAAGAAACTGCTAGCATCATTGGCGATCAGTTTTTCGTAAATATGAATAAGGTTAGATTTAGTCGCAACAGGAACACTAACAATATGCTTTAATTCAGGTTTAAATGCATTGTAGTACTGCCTAAAATATCGTTCTTGTATTCCATAATCATCACCAAGATAAGCTAATACTTTCATCCAATTATTAAAGTGCTTATCTATTTGCCCTGCATCATCCGACTCAAGTTTTGCCAACAACTTGTTTTTTATTAAATCAATAGCAGTAAGTGGTACCCCTCTGTTATTCAAAGATTCAAACAAAGTATATGCATCAGAATGACTAGCCACTTCAATTTTCACTAAGGTGGCTGTATTTACTTTATCTATTAACTCAGAAAGCGCTGCAAGCTGATCGGTAGCTTGATATAAAACGTCGTCTATCCTTCTACAAAAATGTCTAAAAGCTCGCAATACACGTCGATTTCCAGCATTTGAGATATGTTCAGCATTTTCTAAAATACCGGCTTGTTTAAGCACCCAAAAATAATCCTGTTGATTGTTATTTTGAACTTGAGGCGTTAGACGAGTCAGCTCTGGGGAGTTTTTTAATATTAGTTTATTTTTTAAGTTATAAAGTTCTATCTGTTGCGGCATATCGAGAGTTAACTCTAAGTTGCCATAACACTTGTAGATAGCTGCCATTAACAAAGATAAAGTAGTCATTCTTTGCTGGCCATCTACTAATTCTAGTTCCTGGATCTTTAATGAATCTAAACTTTGATTTATGCAGATAATAGAACCTAAAAAGTAGCTTGGATCATTTTCAAGTAAGTCTTCAAAAAGAGTATCCCATTGTATTTTCCCCCATGTATATTCACGTTGATACCTAGGGATGTTATATACAACCGCTGCTTCAATATTAAATAAAGTCGAAACAGGGTAGTTATCAACGGACTTAATCATTTTTAGCTTCCTTTGCTGCTTTTTTCTCGGCAAGTGTTAGGTGATGGTCATTTATACGGTCGCCTTGCTTGCCGCCATATTCTAAGCCTAAGTCATACCAAGGAGCTGACGCTACATCGGTGCCGCGGTCTTTTTTCCAGTGAATATTGGGTTTTGAACGCAAAATGCCAGCGTCTTTTTTACCTACATCTTTCGTTTTCATGAATGGGCGAATGTTCAGACGAACACCGTCATTTAAGTCTGGGTTCCAGCCGATAGGTTGCTCTGCTAGCGGCTTCCAGCGAACAAAGATATCCAGGCCTTCTTCACCAACCAAAATACTTTCAAGCTGTTTTCTTAGGTTTCTAGCGGCAGCTAAACGTATTTCAGCGCCTTCATCGCCATCTTTTTCTAATTGAATCTGGGTGCTAATCCAGTCATCAAGGTAGGTGTAAATTAAACGCTCTAAACCTTTATAATCGAGCATGTGATAATTTACTAATGCAGAAAACCCATCGGGTAAGCCATCCCATATTTGCCAAATGAATGGGCGATGTTGAAATAGTTTAGAATGTTGTTCGAAAAATTTATCACGTAGCCAAATGTTTAAGTCGCGAGACTTAACGGACTTCAATAAATTATTTAAGACGGTAGCAGACCATTTATCGCCATAGGCTGCATGCAAAATGGCTTCTAATCTATCAACCGCTGGTTTTTCACCGCGTATTGCAGGAATACAAACAATACCGTCATCATCGATCAAACCATCAAACACATTGTTTTGGGCTATGACTTCACGCATTTCAGGTGCTAATTCTATTTCCGTGTCCAGCTCCGCTGGCCATCGGTAACCTAATAGGCGAGCAACAGCGATTTGCAGAACGGTCTCGTCTACACGTAGCTCATTTATCGCTGTTGTTTTTGTTTCTTCATCCCAAATTACAGAAGCACAAGGGTGTCCGTGAAAAATCCATTGAGTGGAGTCACTACTAAACGGCTGAGATAAAATACTATCATTGAGTACTTTAGCTTGCTCATTCCAGTGCTTTTTGTCGAAAGGAACTTTTAACAAGGTTGCATTTGTTACACTTCTTTTTTTGTCTAGTTTTCTGACATTTGTGATGTATGTGTTGCTTCCACAATAAGCTAATAATGCGTCTAAGTCATTTTCATTTTTAGGAAAAATAACACTAACGCTGGCATCAAACTTAGATCCGCAATAGGCTGAGGTATTTAAACCTTGTTCATTAATAATAATGCCTTTACTGTCCCACGCTAGATTCCCAGATTCATGCATATCATGCAGTTTATGTCTATTCTCTCTAGCATATTTAGCGAGCTTTCCATGTCCTTGCTCCCAATAAATTACATCAAACATTCCTCCCCACGTATCACTTTTTGCATTTGGTGTTCTTAGATAGTCCCAACAAGTAGCATTAATGTCCACCTCCCAGGTTTTTCTGACAAATTGATCTTTGTCACCAGTTCGAAGTCCTTGATAGCAAAAAGCGTCGTCAGAAAGTGGGCTTGACGAGTCAACAGGCTCATACATTATTCTAGAATCAGGATTTCCAACTTGTTCTGATTGTGACAATAGCTTAATTACATTTTGTTTTAAGCTATTCTTTTTTGAGTCTATTACTTGTTCCGGGGAAACATCAAAGGCCGCTAGCTTACCATCATTATTACTACTATTAGCTAGAGAAATTAATATGGGTGAAACTCCTATTGGTGTTTCAAATGACTTGTCTCCTAGCCAAGCTAAAACGTCGATACTCACCTGATTTAGTAATTGATTTCTAAAATCAGTGTAACTAGTTAAGAATAACCAATTTTGAGGTAAAACTAGAGAAACGACTCCATTACTTTTTGAAAACTTAAGGCAACGCGAAATAAAAACAGTCTCTAACGCACTTTTTTCTTTTTTGTAATATTTTTCGATAAAGTCTTGAAGAAATTGACAAAGCTCTCCTTTAGTTTTGTAGGGAGGGTTTGTTGATATTAAATCATAAGCCTTTGTTAGTACTTCTGCGGCTTTAATTAGCCCATTCGCAGTTGCTTTAGCATCATTACTGACTTTGGTGTGGTTAGTGACTGCTGCTTGTAGTAAAGACCACGGTTGTGTACTTTCATTTTCCGAAGTTGGTTTTGGTTTTATCAAACTACCAAGGCTAGGCGCATTTTTAAATGTTTCTTGCATCCAATTAATAGCACTTTTAAGCTCATCATTGTCTTTCGCTACGTCTTTCCATTCTTTTTGGGCTTCACTAATAGACAAACCTGAACAAGCAACTTGTAACTCAGGCAATTGACGGTAACCACCAGAATTAGGATAACGCCAAGCTTCAAGCGCTAAAGCAAATGCCGCTAATTCTACACAGCGTTGGTCGAGTTCTAAACCATGAATATTTTGAGCTAGTACTTTATCAATTGCTTCTTTTGCAGTTAGCTTCTCTAGCTCCATTCGTATTGGCACTAGCATTAAGAATTTGGCTACTAAAAAGTGGCCTGAACCACAACAGGGATCGAGAGCTTTAAATTCACTTAAATTATCTGGCCATTTATCAAAATCACCTGCGGCACAACGCCATACTTTTGATTTTTCATCTTGAACAAAACGTAAATACTCAAGTGGTACGCCGGGAATAGAGGCTAGATCTCGCAGCTCTTGCTCGCTAGATGCAGTCGCTAGGTCATCTTGTGTTAAGCGTCGTTTAGCCCACCATGCGCCAAGGGCGTTGTCGAGTAAAAAGCTCACCATATAAGGTTCGGTGAATAGCTGCGTCACCGGGCTTAGTTCTTTAGCGCCAATTTTTACGCCAGATTCGTTAACTTGTTTTTTCTTTTTGTTTTGCCAAAATTGATAACACCAACCAAGTGCGTCTGATGCTTGAAAGGTATCAGGGTGCAAGTTTGCAATGAGTTCTTCTAACGCTTGAACATGGTTTATCGAAAGTTTAACGTCGAACACAGGCGAATCAGCTCGGAATATTTGCGGCAACATCTCTTGCGCTAATTGACCGGCTAATTCCCATCCGTCTTTAATATCTGGCTCTTCTTCAGCAAGTTCAAAGCACTCTTTTAGGGTGACTTGGGTGTATTGGTCATACATTAACAGGTCACTTTGTTCTAAAAAACGCGCAAACAACATACGGTGCCAATGTTCGTAGGCCATTTCGTTAACAAGCAATTCTGTTTCTTGTTTGCCTGTATCACGATTTAACACATCACCTAATTGACGGCCGTGGGCACGTAAACGTGTTCTAAGCTTTCGTTCTGCATCGCTTAAATAGTTCGGTGCATTGCCCTCGCCAATACCTAGACGAGTAAGCGCCTCGGTAACCGCGACTTCAACAATGTCACGGGCTTTTTCTACTGTTTTTTCAAGCTTGCCGCGTAATGTTTTATCTAATGGTGTTCTCATTTTTTATTCCTTTAGCAAACTTATTAGCTAGGTACCACAGGGCCATTGGCTAACTCTGAACGAAGTTGTGCTTCAACGTCTGTTAGCCAAGCTTTAAGATCGTCTTCTGATTCGATCATAGGCTTATTTAAGCGGATATGTTTCACTTTTGGTGCTAGTTCGCTAATGGCATCTTTAAGGGCTCCATCAAAACGACCTGGCAGCGCCGAAATTCGGTCATTCCACTGCTCAAAACTTGTTGCTTCTATAGCGTCGTATACTGCGGCTGGTGAAGATAAGTTAATAGATGGGATTGAACTTAGACTACGCTTTTCTAGTAGTGCTTGTTTCTTAGCATCGTCTAATTTAGCCCAATTAGTATCGTCTATTAAGTCGCGATGACATGCATTGAACTCGTCTTCATATTCAGAGAGTTTTGCAGTGATGGCATCACGTAATGCCGATTCTGCTTGTTTTAGTAGTGGGCTAATAGGGTTAGGCTCAGCTAACAAACTACGATTGCTTTCAATGGAGTCCATTTGTTCAGTAATAGCACTATATATTGCTAAATCTTTGCATAAACGAGAAACTGTTTTCAGCTCATTCCACTGGTTAACTCGGTGTTTAGCTAGATCTGCTTGTTCTTGCCATTCTATAAATTGACTTTGGATTTCGTCTTTTGCTTCATAAGCTTGTTGTAACTGTTCGTTACCATCGTACATTTCTAAATTGGTAAGAATTGTGGTGCTGGGTGCTAATGGTAATGGTGCTTCACCACCAGCACTACGCGCAACGTTTTTAGCGTTGGTTATCGCCTGCGATAATTTACTTTGCTCTTCATTAGCGCCACAATTTTGCCCTTCTGGTAATAACGCGTTTATTAAGCCACGTACTTTAATGATTTGTAATTTTGATAACGTTACATTTTCAGGGCGGAACTTAGTTTGAGTAACTGAAGATCTATCTAAACTTTTGGCATCAACAGGGCGTTCTTGTCCATCTTTTGCATTGAGCACGCCGGCAGCGACCATGGCAAATAGGGCGCCTTCAATGGTGTCTTTACCCCAGCCGTAAGGTGCATCTTTAAAGTTGTCGATAATTTCTTTACCTGTTTTTACTAAACCAATAAAGCGTTTAATTTCAGAGCATACAGGGTGTTTATCTGCTTCATCATTATGGTCAATTGCCTCTAATGCATTAGGGTCACCTTGAGTGCTGGCGCGATTGTAAACTTTAGCCCAACCTTTGTTGTCAGCCATTTTAAATTTACTATATAGACGCTGACTTGCTAGTTTACCTGCATTTTGAATTTGCTCTGCTAGGTTTTCGCCTTCAACCTCTTGACCTCCAGCGAGTTTTACCTGAATTTGGCTAAAGATATCTTTTAGGATGGCCTTTTTTGCACGATCAGCTTCTTTGAATCGATACTCCATTGCAGCATAGGCTTCTTTACCTGCATCGGTTTTAGCGGTACCTCGTACATCTATCGTGGTTTCTGCAGCTTTTAGTTCGACAATCGCTTTACGTAATTCATCACGTTGAGATGTGGGTACGTATATGTAAATAGTTGCTGTATCAGGGTTTGCGCCTCGAGCAAGATCGTTAAATTGTTTTTCAGATACTTCTGGTGACCAAGCATATAACTTTTTATCTGCTTCAATCGGTAACTCTGAGCCAAACTCAACGTTTATTAATCTTGGTTCAGCAACATCTCCCTGTGTGATTCTGGCAGATAATACCTGTTTACGAACAAATTGTTGAATCTCCTGAGAGCGAAATACTTCTAAACGTTGTGGGTTGCTTTTTAATTCGCTTTCTTGCTGACGATACATATCGTACCATTGTTGGCTTTCTACTGTTTGCAGGCGGTACTCTTCCCCTGCATTTGTTTGCATTGGCATTACCAAACCATCGTCAACCAGCTGAGCTAATAGCTTGGGTACTTTAGCTCGTAGTTCGTGTTTGCCTTCAAGCAGGTTTTCAAGTAGTAAATCAGATAGGGTATCTGCTGTTGCAGCTATGCCGTATTCTATATCGTTAGGTAGTTTGCTTATAAGTAGTATAAGCGCAAGAATACGTGCTTGTAATCTTTGGTCACTATCACCCCCTTTTAAGCGACTGATGGTTTCGTAAATGTCTTTACCTATCGCACCACTATTTAGGAGTTTAGTGGCTATTTGATCGTATATATAGTCGGCAGGAACAACATAACCAAGAGGGCACTTTGCGGTTTCCTTTATTGCCTCGTGAACTACGCGTAGCTGGTTACGTAGCTGTGAGCCTGTGCCTGTTTTATCTAGTGCTGGTAGAACTCGCTCCCAAAAACGGCGACGCACTGGTAGTAACGGGTAATCTGCCACCATCCATTTTTCGTCATCTTTATTGTGCTCAATAATACTGCCACGTAAATGGCGTGAAATTTCACCTAATTCATTATCAATAATATTCTGGATTTTTGGGCGAACTGTTTCTTTCTTTTGAAGAATTACCTTACGGATAACTGAGTCTACGTCCGTATCCTCTAATTGAACGTTAACTTGAAAACGTCCCATTAACCTATGTAAGTTTTCTGTTCCTGATAGAGCACTTTGGCCTGTACCAATAAATAATAACTTGGAGTTTAAGCGGCCATCGTCACCACAGGTTTCAACTAATTCTTGAACGTCCATTGCCGTTTCAATACTGTCGCCGATATATTGTTGTACTTCATCAAGAACGACAAGTGTTAATGGCAACTCACCATCAATTGCAAGAGCATCCATAATCGCAGTAACCATTTCTTCGTTACTAATATCCGTCACGACTTGATACTGTGAACGTATCATATCTCTTACTTCTTTGGCATCATTAGCGAAACCAGGGAGGGTGCTGAGCAAGGCATTACCAATAACAGGTGAAACATGAAGATTTTTTAACTCATACTCCCAAGCGTTTCGGCCTTCCTTTTGTTTAGAGTTTAGATTGATATAATCTTTTACCTCATCTAGTATACCTTCTGCTTTTAGCCACATAACAAATTTAGCTAAATGGTATTGCTCTGGTAATCCTGCAGATCTAAAAATAATACTTAAAAATGATAACCTAACTCTTTTACCCGCTCCAGCACCCAGTGTACCTGATGCTGCATGTAAACCATTATATTGAGCCCCAAGTTTAGAAAGCAGCTCAAATTCTTCTAAAATATCAGTAGGCAATTCAACTAAGCTACGGGCATAACTACCATCATTCAGTTTTTGATTAGTCCATAAAGCACGGATCATTTTAGCTAAATGTGATTTACCAGAGCCAAAAAAACCACTAATCCATACACCAGCCTGCTTTTTATTTTTTTCTACACTTGTGTTATAAGATCCAAGTATCTTTTTTAAGCCTATGGCATAAGCACCATCACACACGAATGTCCGTAATTCGTATTCTAGGATATCTAGTTCTAATTTAGAAAGGTCATCCTTAACAGTTGCAACCCCTTCGTTTGCAAGACTACGTACTGTAGGGTCGTTTAAGTATACTTCACGATTTAACATTCACTCATCCTTATGACATTGCTGTGATGGCTGTGGCGTGGTAACCCCACCCATCTCGGGCATCTAAAATTTTAAAATTATTATTTTGATATTCACCTGGGAAAAAGACGATTAGCCGACCTTTTACTTCTTTTGCTATTTGCTCTACCAAGCCTGATACAGACGTAAACCCAAACAAAGTTCCACAACCAAGTAGAGCTACTACTGTGTTTTCATTTTGTTTTTCAGTATATTCTGACTTTAATTTAATAATTAGCTCTTCAGTAAAGTCTTCGTACAATCCAACTAAGTATTCTGGATCTTCGAAATAGGTTTCTTTATAGTCTTGCTCTGCCATCCAGTTTTCAAAGCTGTTAGTAATATCGAGTTGCAGCCAAGGGTGCCCACTTTGTGTTGCACTGGCTTCAAACTCGTCAATTCGAGCTCTTAGCTTTAATTCGTCTTCTTTGTTGTAAACAACAAAGATAGTACGTTCATCAGGTGAAACTGCTTTAGGCCAGGGAATGCTTATATGGCTGTCAAAGCTTTGCAATAATTTTGATAATCGGTCTGACATTTAACCTTGCTCCTCGGCATTTGGAAGTTCTATATTCGGAAAGGTAACTTCTATCACTTCACTAATCTGTTTAAAGTTTATTAAACCTCTTAGTGACGCTCTGTGAGCTAACTCAAATAAATGCTCTTTATCTTGCGATAACATTTTGCACCAAAAGCTGTCGAAAAGTCGTTGGCCAGATAAACCATGGCAATGGGCTAAAAATAATGCATATGCGATATTTACATAGGTCGCTTTAGGCTGAGAGCGGTATTTTTTAGTTTTACCTTCAAGATAATTTGCTTGAGTCCATGTGCCATTAATATTTTGTGCAAATGACTTAAGTGATGCAGCACTAAAACGTTCTGGGTCGTCTTTAGCTAAATGTTGCTCGACTGTTTCTCTTGGCAAGTGTTCGCCTAATTGTAGTGACAGTATTACGCTAGCTGAATTTCTTAAAATAGGATCTCTTGCTACCGCTAATTGCAGTGCTAACATTGGCTGAGCATCTTCTGATAGTTCCCACCACTGACGGAAAACATTAAATAAAGGAATATCCATAGACATGCCATATAGATCTACAAGATGTCTAAAGGTTAATGAACGTGATTTTTCGGTTGGCTTATGCAGTATATTAAAGTTGATGATATCGTCTTCATAATTTTTTTTTGTTGCGCTTTCATCACGAGCGAAAAGAAGCTCTTTGAGCTCTTCAATCATCATACTTCTAGCTGAGTGAGCGCCATTTTTGCCAAATTTGAAGCCTATTTGGCTTAGTGTGTTTTCTTCAACCATGTTCATTCCTGATAGCCTGAGGCTATCTCAATATCTTTAAGATTAAGTTGTGATTTATTGCTTAAATGCAGCTGGTAAATATTGCAGTTTAATGTGCCGTGGTTAGAACAGTCTACGTTCCATTGCCTAAGTAAATAACCCAATAGAGCGGCTCTTATTTCTAATTTTAATTGCCCATTCTCCATCGCGTAATCAAGCTCTATAGCTTTTGGGTATTTTAGCTTTGGATGCGGGGTTAAAATTATATCGTAAATGGTGTGCCATTGGGTGTCTTTATCTGCGGATTCTTCAGGTTTTATGTTAGGTTGCTGTATTTTTGGGCATTCAATGCGGGTAGTTACAAAGTCTCTAAATTGTTGCTTGGTTCTATCAAAAGCGCGTACATGCCAGCGAGCACCATTATTTACAATAGAGTGGGGTACTAATACCTTTGAAGTAGTACCTGAAGTTAGTGACGTATATTGGCACTCTATAGTGAGCTTAGACGTAATAGCACGCATAAGAGTCGCGATTACTTCACTATTTGGGTGTATTAAGCGCGTTGCATCTTGGCAGTAGCTACTTGGCTGAACGCCACTAGACAGGCCATCACCAAAACCACGGCATAAAGCGCTGAGAATACTCTCAGCATTATGTTCGAACAAAGGTTTAAAGCTTTCTAAGCGGTGGTAACTTTTGGTTGTATGGCTTAATACTAGATTTTGCGGTGCAAGTTCTTTATATGATGAAAAGTCACGAGTGCACGCGGCTAAGCCAGTTTTAAAACGCTGAATTAAATCAGCTCTTGCGACTTGGCCAAAGTACTGCAGATTAAAATCTATGAACGCTAAGCGTTCCCTCTGCGCATGTGTGAGTGCATCCAATGCGGTATTAGTCATAAATATACTAAATCATTATTTTGTAGTAACTATATCAGGCAAATGAAAAGATGCAATCAAAATGAGTTAATGCCCGGTTAATAATAGATATGCTTTTAACACGACTTTAAATTTCTAGGTCACTAATAACCTTCATTTCATTAATTATACTGCTCCTTAAGCTCAAGCAAACTGTTTCAGAGTAACCGTCTGGCATTATATCTCTACTCAAAACTGGTAGTTTATTCAATGATTTAAATTTTTTTATAAGCTTACTCTCGAATTGGTAGATTAAATTTCCGTCATCATGATAAATATAATTAATAAGTATATGCTTTAGTAAAGTTTGTTTAGATTGTTGCTGCATTCTTGCAACCGGCTCTCTATTTGTAATACCTAGCTTTAAAGCAATAAGTTTATTTTTGCTGTAAAGTTCTTGTAGGTAAAAGTAAGCAGGTTTAGAGCGGTTAAAGCCACTTTCAGCACAATGTGGGCAAGCTGTTCCAGAAAAAATACAGTCAGGGTTAGTTTCCCATGTAAACGCTTCATCTTTTAAACACTGTAATAATATTCTACTTTTTACACCTCTTTCGAAGTTAGTAACAGGGCCAAGAAGCTTGAACTTGTCTTTCCCTATCTCATTAATGCGATCAATTATTTCATCTATAGTGTAAACATATGAATTTGTGCATTTAGGGCATTGGCCACCTCTAAGTATGTTGTTTACAGATGGCGTCCAAGGGTTTCTAAATAAATGCCCATAACCATGAGTAGGGCACAATAGAACTACTTTTGTATGTTTAGACTTTTTCTTATCGTCAAATAGTAGCACTTTATAATTTGTCTTTTTTTCTATTTGACTCTTATATTCATCTAGCGAAAAATTATACAAATTAGCGCATTTAGGGCAGCCATTCCCTCTGGTAATATCTTCGAATCGGGGAACCCAAGGTGTTGCAAATTCATCACTTGGTCCGTGCTCTGCGCAACTGACAGCTATTCTGGTGTTTTTACCTTTGAAATCGGACTTTAAGCGAATAAATTTGTATTTTGTATCGTTAACTAATTCTATCCACTCATCAATGGTTCGCTTATAAGTGCCCTTACATTTTGGACAGCCTCTATTGCGAATGATATTAACTGCAGTGGGTTCCCATTTATTTGCATAAAGTTGACCTTCACCATGAATTTTACAAATTAGATTGAGCTTAGTTGAAGAGCCTTTAAATTCTCCAATGAAGTTTTTAAACTTGAATCCTTTATCTTCGATAAGCTTTATCCATTCATCAGATGTATATATGTACTTGCCAGCACATTTTGGGCAGCCATAGCCATTTATTATAGAAGAGGCAAGCGGTACCCATCTATTGCCAAACTTTGAGCCATCGCCATGCGTCGGGCATTTTAAAATAACTCGGTCATTTGATATTAATCTATCGCTCATATAGTCTATAAGCTCAAATCTATCTTCAATTGCTTTGGTAAGTTGTCTATATTTTTCAACTCGTTTATCAGTTTTATTCATTATGTTCAGCCATATAAGTCCTTTTAATAAGGCTAACTTACTGCTAAATCATGATTAAATCTACATTTGTTAGTTAAATTTCATCTCTTTTTCCAATCTTTTCACTTATCCATTCTTCAACTTCACTTTCTACCCAGGCTACAGAGTTGCCACCTAGCTCGACCTTCATTGGAAATCCACCAGCGCTCATAAAGCGATAAACAGTTGAACGGCTTAAGCCTGTAATATGTAAAACTTCTTTTAATTTGATTAAACGCATGGGATTTCTCCGGTTAGGTTATTAGTACATATCCTTTCCGGAGGTAGTAATTTTTTACTGAGGCGAAACAAAAACGTTAAGCACATACATCACTATTTTGCATAAACCATTAAGAGGGCATAACAATGCAAAATAACAAGTCACTATACGAATTTGATCACCCTGTAAGTGATGAACAAATACTTGAAGCTGCTGCTTACATAATCGCTCAAAAGCAATTTAGGCATGGGGCTTTAACATGCCCTAAAGACAGTGAAGAATATTTAAGGCATAAGCTGGCGTTGATTGAGCATGAGGTGTTTGCCGTCCTGTTCTTGGATAGCCAAAATCGCATACTTGAATATAAAGAGTTATTTAGGGGGACTATTAACGCCGCAAGCGTATACCCACGAGAGGTAGTTAAAGAAGTATTAGCGCTAAATGCAGCATCTGTAATACTTGCGCACAATCATCCTTCAGGCGTCAGCACGCCATCACAGGCCGATAAACTTATTACCAGTAAATTACAGCAGGCGCTTAACCTAATTGATGTTTCGATAGTCGATCACATCATTATTGGTGAAACCAGTTATTCATTTGCTGAGCATGGCTTAATTTAAAGGGAGTAGGGTATGGCGATTAAAATAGAGCAAGTGCCAGGACTAAACGTGCCAGAGTCACTGTTTGATGTGATTGTAAATGCCATCACTAAACAAGGTGAATCGATAGGGAATGCGAGTAAGTTAACTTTGAATTTCCGTGATAAAGATTATAGCGCAGCAGCTGGGGGCTTTCACCCAGTCGAGGTTAGGCTAGAAAAACGCGGTATTGGTTGGGAGCTTGTATACATTACTGACTTTTCATACCAGGGCCGACCGGATTTTGAGTTAGTAAAGGAGATTGATGTTTGCTTTGAAATTAAACGCGTGTATCACATGCTGGTGGGCTGGTTAAGTGAACGAGAGGGCAAGGAGCTTTTAACTTTATTTGTGACTAACTTTGTTGAATATTACAACACAGGCTGCTACCAAGTCATTATTTCAACAGAATAAGGAGTTGGCTATGGCTGAAGTACAGGCGATTAAGGACCTTGATACAGTAAAGTTAATCAGTTACTTGCTTGAAAAGCGGTGTTCTAAACAGATGAGCCATATTTGGAATATAGGTCTGAACTTGGCATTGCGCATATCTGATTTGTTGTCTGTTAAATTTACGGACATTCAAAATGACAGGTTACTTATATTTGAAAGTAAAACAGGCAAGCTTGCAGAGATTAAGTTAAATCAAAAAGCATTAGCGTTTATCCATGAAGTACGAATCACTCACCCCAACCATGTTTACTTATTTCAATCGTATCGTAATCAACAGGCTAAAGGTTCACCACCACGGCCTTTATCTCGAAGGGCTGTAACAAGAGCATTTGCGTTAGTGGGTGAAGAGCTTAATTTAAAACTAGGCACTCACTCGATGCGGAAAACCCGAGGTTACCACCTCTACCATAAAACCCAAGACATCGCGCGTGTAATGAAGATGCTTCGCCATAGCTCGGAAGCAACAACACTGCGTTACATTGGCATAACCCAGGAGGAAATCGATAAAGACTTTGAAGAGTTAGAGCTATAAATTTATAACATATAATAGGAGTAAGTTTGTTATGTCGTTAGAAAAAGCCGTTGCATGCGGTGCAGTAGGAAATGAAGTTTCTAAACAAATAACCGGTAGTTCTAAGCCATCACTCAGTAGAACAGCCATTGCTGTGAGCTCTGGTGCTGTAGCAGGCGCTACAGTATCCGGTGCAGTTGTCGTTGGCCTGGGTGTGGCGTCTGCACCAGTTACGGTGCCTTTAGCTGTTGCTAGTGGCTTGTTAGCAGGAGTCGCAAGTTTATTTGATTAGAAGTAAACAAAGAACGCATTTTTGCAGTGCGTTCTTTTTTTGCTTTTGTAGTGTAAATAGTGCTTCTCGTAATGCTATTTTGGGAACTTGCCATCCCTTGTATACTAAGGGTTTAAGCTTATTTAGCTAATTGAAGGTCTCAAAACCTCGTTAAAACGAATTATGAGAAGCACAGGTCTTAATTAGAATATCATCTTTGACTATAACCAAAACAACGGTGCCCTAAGCCATATTGTTTCGTATTAAGCTTTGCTAAATAACTAGCTCGTTTATAAAGACTGCTGTAATCCGCTTTAAAATTTGTATTGTTCGCGTCAAGGTAGTAATGAGCATTTTGAGGCAAGTGAACTAGTTGCATAGTTTCATCCAACGGTAAGCTCAACGCACTCGCCCAGGACTTAACTATTCGAGTAAACAAGTTATCGCTTTCTATATTTATTTTACCCGTACAGTGGTAACGGTCCTTATTGAAAAACAGTACACAATGATAATGCTGTTGGTGAGCTTTGTTTTTCTCTCTAGTCCAAATATATCTAAAATTACATGGATGTGGAGTTTTACCATCACGAACTTTACGTTTTGTATCTGCTTTAATCTGCGCCTCAAGAGAAGCAATAAATCGTGTAATAATTTTATTGCTATCTAAATCAATTGTATTTGAATAAGCAGGTAGCCTTAAATCAATTCTGACTGCAAACGTTCTTTTATGTTCACTACATGCAGCATGCATTACTTTCTCAATAGCATTTAAGTAGGGAATAACTAGTCGCTGTGAATCGCCCCGTGTTTGCCAGAGACTCAATAACTTGAGAAACTGGAACTATGAAAAAATCAGTTAGCTTCCGTCTAGCCGCGGGTACACAGCATCTTCACTGCGATTTCAATTTCACTGAGTCTCGGGATCGCTATACATCAGAATTTCGTGAACGTGCAATTAGGCTTGTTACCACACAACAGCATGAATACCCTTCTCTTTGGGCTGCGCTAGTATCGATTTCAGATAAACTGGGATGTACCCCAGAAACACTTAGAGCATGGGTCAAGAAATCTCAAGCTCAACCGTCTAAACCCTCTTCTAATACGCAATCAACTGAAGAACGCCTTGCCGTCTTAGAGCGCGAGAATAAAGAGCTCAAGCGAACGAATGATATCCTGAGGCAAGCTGCCGCTTTTTTCGCCCAAGCGGAGCTCGACCGCAAACAGAAGTAATAGTGGATTTTATTGATGCTTGCAGAGAGCATTACGGTGTCGAGTCAATTTGCAAGGAATTGCCGATTGCACCATCAACGTATTATTCTCATAAACAGATACAAAGAGAGCCTGAGCGACTGTCTAACCGCAAAAAGCGTGATGCTGAGCTGATAATACTCATTCGCGAAGTGTGGGAGGATAATATGTCAGTTTATGGTGCAAGAAAAATATGGAAGCAGCTACAGCTTGACGACCATCAAGTCGCCCGCTGTACAGTCGAACGATTGATGCGAGTTATGGGAATTCAAGGTGTTCGTCGGGGTAAAGCACATAAGACAACGATACCTGACGAGCAACAAGATAAGCCACTTGATTTAGTTAATCGTCAATTTACTGCTGAGCAGCCAAATCAACTTTGGGTAGCTGACATCACCTATGTTGCCACATGGAGTGGGTTTGTTTATGTCGCTTTCGTGATAGATGTTTTTTCACGATACATTGTAGGTTGGCGTGTATCAACGACAATGCACACAGAGCTTATTCTTGATGCGTTAGAGCAAGCTATTTGGCATCGTGGCAACCCCGAAGGGTTAATTCACCACAGCGACAGAGGCAGCCAATATTTGTCTATACGATACACTGAGCGACTTGCTGAAGCTGGAATTCAAGCGTCTATAGGCAGTGTGGGTGACTCTTATGACAATGCATTGGCTGAAACAATAAATGGATTATTTAAAACAGAGATTATTCGCAGAAATGGCCCGTGGAAGAATGTTGATGCTGTTGAATACGCAACGTTAGAGTGGGTCAATTGGTTTAATAATCAACGCTTATTATCTTCAATTGGGTATATTTCACCAGCTCAATATGAAACAGACTACTATGATAATTTAAACGAGTCAGGTAAAGTGGCCTGACTTAAACAAACTGGTCTCCGATGAACTCGGGGCGATTCACTGTTCTACTCTAGCGAGTGTTTGATATTGCTTGTATGTAGGGTTGATTGTTACTGGGTATTGGGTTGGGTTATTCATTCTCTTTATCCTGATTAGTATTGGTTCATATCAGGTGTATGAGTTGTAGTTTTTTAATTTGAATTTGTTGTGATAATGATTTAGATGCTAGTAACTCTAATAAATATTACCAAACCGAGGATTGGGCTTGAAAAAAGTAAGCACGTATCAATGGAACATTTTTTTTTAGCGCTATACATACAAGCGTTATTCTCAATTAATTCTGCTCTGAAGTTAAAGTGTCTTTGTAAAATGCTTCAAATACTTTTGGATCAATATGAAATATATTGTAATTCCCATTTTTCAGTTGGCTTTTTGAGTCCATAAACGTCACTGTTCCATCATTACTATTAACTTTTTCACAGAGGTCTAGATTGGTAAATAAGATTAAGTTGTAAATTGATGTGACATCATAAAACTTTACCTTCGAATGAGTGTTTTCTATGAAGGCATTTATATAGTTACCTTTTTTCTTGAGTGAGTGTATAGAGCTAAGGTATTTCTCTATGTCCTCACTTACTTTCGGAGTGTCTTTTAGCGAATGAATTATAGAATATAAAATGTAATGAATATGTATATTAGCTAGATTTCTTATCAGGTACGAAGTTCCATGGCCTAAATTAGCGGCGCTTATTTCATAATCTGCAGGGCTGAAAATATGGCTAAAAGCATCTTTTTGGCTAACAGGTTTAATGTTAGTTCCACCATTTAGTAAATATGATAACCCCATAGAAACTAATTTAAGAAGGACTCCATCGAAGTAGCTGAAAACTTCTTTAGGCTGCTGACACAAAAAATTAAAGTCATGTTCAAGTGAATCTACTTCAAATCTTAATAATCTTAAAAAAATATTTTCACGTATTTTTTCAGAGAAGAAAAAATCTATCAGTGCCCCAGAGAAGTTATATATTTTTTTACGATTCGCATATGATTCTAAATTAGTCAATGAGGGAAATGTGAACAGGTATATGAATTTGTTATGATTATCTCCCATTATTTTAAAGCAAGACGAACGCTTAAAGTTGTTACCTCCAGTTTTAACAACGTTCCTTTTATTCTTGTCTTCAACTTTTTTTAAAGTACACCCTTTTATGGCTTTTTGAATGAATTTAAGGTCAATTAATTGAGAGATAGCAGTTTTAACCTCAGCATCTTTTAACCCGCACGCTTTAGCAATGTTAGATAGTGTAAAATTAACAACATATCCAAATTCATCTTGGTTTAATACAAAGAAACACCATACCAACTTTATAGGAACTCTTAATTCGAGTCCTTCTAACTTTGCCTGCATTTCAGTACATTTTAATCGATGAATTTCGTCATGACCATTGTAAATAAAAGTATATGAAAGTGTTGGTCGTCCAGGCTTAAAGTGCTCAACTTCGAGTTTTGAAATTGCATTAATTTCTTGTAGCTCTTCTATTACTTTTTTAAATTTATTGTGTGGGCATCCTAATTTTATGAGATCAGCTTTAGATAATTCGTCTCCAATTATTTTCCCTGTAATTAAGCGAATTAACACCCATTTTTTATATGCTGATAGACTAGCTGTTGAAGTAAAAAACTTATTCATTTAATTACCATGCGCCATATTTGTTGCAGATATAGTAGCCAGTATGCCTATTAAATGACAGAAAAACACCCTGTTTTTCTGTCATTTAATTATTAGTTGTTATTTAATCTAAATTAGAGGTTATTTAGATTTTTAATTTATTTAAAATAATCTAATTTAGAGGCTAACTGAGGTTTTAATATAGTACCTAAGGGCGTTGACTGAAATTTTGATGTGAGAACTAATAAATATCTAACTTAGATTTTAAATAGTGTCTAGTTGTACATCTAATAAGAAGAGGTTTAGTTTCTGACTTCAAAGTAGTTGCTTATAGATTAGTGTTGGATTATTGTTTTGATAACAGCGACAAGCGCTCAAGCACAGGGATGAATTAATGACAGATTGGATTGATAGCAACAATATTTTGAAGTGGGTTAAGGAAGATAACGAAGACTTGCACAACTGGCTAGCTTATCGATATTCAAGTTATGTTGAATACTTTGAATCTGAAAATCCTACATTAAATAGTTTTATTAGACTTATGATTAAAAAAAATAGCTCTAATGAAGATACGCAAAGAATTCAGCTTCAGAAGCTTCATAAAGCCTGGAAAAGCTATGAAAGAGGCTTAAAAAATACATCTAATAAAGTGTGTAAACTTCAGCTTGAGGTATCCAAATCAGCTCGTGGTAAACTACAAATTTTAAGTGAGGCCGATGGAATTTCACAATCTAAATATATTGAGAAATTGATTACTTACGCTCATAAAAACCCTAAGCTGATTTCCAAAAATTCAAAAGTACAAGAGCAATACAAACTTAACCAGAGAACTTTTGATGATAGCACTGAGATTAAAGCCATAAGAGAAGACTTATCGACTATTGATGATAAGATTACTAGGTTATTGTCTGCTTTGGTAGAGTAGGGCAAGCTGAGTTTTTTAGACCGCTTTGGTTATTTTTAAAATAAATGGCCTTTAGTATACCTGTTAGTATTCCTTGATTTTATCTATAAAGGTATTGTTGCTTTTAATCAGTGGCTTATTGGTTTTATATGAATCCCTCTCTCTCCACCATTATTCTATATTAGGACGTCTCAAGGCGTCCTTTTTTGTGCCTGTAATAACACTAAACGTGTTGGCGTTTGTTTTTACGTTGGTGCTTTAATGTATACATTCGTTGGTCGGCTAAGGTTAAGCAGGCTTTGTAGTCATTACATTCCTCACTACTTGCTATGCCATAGCTCAGGCCTGATAGGGGCCAGTTTTTCTGTACTTGTTGATGAATATAATTTAACGATTCGTTGATGCTCAGGGTGAGTTGGCCGAGCTGTTGTGCTGATTTAACGTTACACACACAAATAAACTCATCACCGCCAGTTCTGCATACCTCACCTTTATCGGCTAACGCGCTTTTAATTAACCGTGTAACTTCAATGAGTAGTTTGTCACCGTGAGCATGACCTAGGTGATCGTTAACGCTTTTAATATTGTCGCAATCTATAAACACTATGAGGTAAAAATTATCTAAGTTATCGAGCACTTGTTGTAATTGCAGCCGGTTTCCTACTTTGGTGAGTGGATCTATGCGTGATAACTCTAGCGCTTTTATATAATTGTTTTGCTTTATTTTTAGCCATTCAGATAAAGAAAGCAAAATACAGATACAATCAATGGCCAGAGCAATAAGCACCCATAATTCAGGTGAACTTATTTCTATTAAATTTAGGTGCGATAAAATAAAAATAACCAAGGATAAGCTATAAACAAGGTTGCCAGTTAAAAAGTATTTCGCTCTAAAGTCCTTCATCCCCAGCATTGTAAAGCCAAGCTTTAAGCTTAAATACACCCAAATTGCAGCGAGGAAGTGAGCTAAATAGAACACCCAATGGAAGGATAAAAATAGGTTTAAAAAACCACAGGCAAGTGCCGTTATGGAAAAGTACTTTAAAAATCGGCTAATACCAGAACGGGTATGTTGGTCAAAGTTAAATAAGTAATAGGCAAATGAGCTGGCAGAGGCAATAGCAAAGGCAAAAATATACATGCCAAAGTAATGGGTGTTAATCGCATGGTAATTAAAAAGTAGCGCAGCTATCCCCGCTGCGAATGCCCAACCAATGCCATGTAACCCTATGTAACCTGCACAAAATAATGCCACGCGATGTCGTGTTTTAAAAAACATGATCAAGGCCATGCAAGCCAAGGTCAGCATTATCGTTATAGACACTAAGCTTAATGAATTGATATAAAACTGAAGTTTAACAAACCTAGATTGAGGAATAACGTTAATGCTGACAGGTTTGGCAAAGTGCTTAGCATTAACATAAAGCCATAAAACACCGTGTGAATTAGCTTCTAGTTGTAATTCAAAAGCTCGGCTGTGCATTACAATGGCTGATGGGATGGCACTATCTTGTGAAAAGTCAGCGACTTTTCTGATCCCACTAGCATCTTGATAAAAAGCAACGCCACTATCTAAGTAATTAACTTGGGGTATTATATACCAGCGTCCAGCGCTCGTTGTGGTTAAACTAATTTTTGCTATTGCACTGCCATTCGCACTGTACAGCGAAGTGATGGGAGTATTAACATTGTCATAGGCATTAACGAGTTGCTCACCTTGGGTTGGTTTAGCTAAATCTACTTGATGCCAAATAGCTGATTTTAATTGTAAGCTGTCATTTTCGTTTAGTGTTACAGCAGATGCACTAAAACCAATGGTTTGTAGTAGCAAACAACATATTAAATTGAAAGTGTACCGCATGTAATACCTAAGTTAGTGATCCTTAAAAATTATACTGCATTTTTAGCAGAATAATTATCGTTATGACTGTTTCAGCGTATTTTTACTTAAAATGTGGCTGTTAACTTTATATCGCTCCAAGAAGATAAATAAGTAAGTGGCAAATTATTACGCTACAGTACGTTGTTATCGACGCACGTCTTTTGGTGCGCCACCTTTTGGCCAGTCATCCGCTTTATTGGCAAAAATAGGGCGTTCTAAATGTGAAAAGTAATAAGCAATATCAATAGCTTGTTGCTCGGTTAACATGCCTTCTTGGCCCAATGGCATATTTCCTTTAATAAATGCCGCTGCGGTGTAAGTGCGTGCCATACCTGCACCATCATTAAACGACTGACTGCCGGCAATGGCTGGGAACATGTAAGTATTATTAGGATATAAGCCTTGACCGTCTAGTTGGTGACAACTTGCACAGTGCTGAACGTAAAGAGTTTTTCCGTTATCGGCGTTTGGTATTAGCTCTTTATTAATAGCGACAAAGCCCGTGTTTCCTTGCAGGTCGTCTTTGGTTTTTATATTTTGTGATAAAAAGTTCATGTAGCTGACAATAGCCTGCATTGGCACTGAATTAGTAGGCAGTGGCTGACCGTTCATTGAGCGTTGAAAACAGCCGTTAATTCTGTCTTCAATGGTGTTTATTTGTGCATTGCGAGAGCGATATTTAGGGTATACCACATTCATGCCCACATAAGGCGCGGCTTTGGCTACACGCCCTTCATTAAGATGGCAAGTGCTACAATTGAGCTTATTATTTACGTTATTGGGAAGTTGTTTATAGGTATCAATAATTAATAAGCGCCCATAACGAATTAAATCCGACTCAGGGCTGGCATCGAGCTCATTAATAGCGGGCGTTACTAGGGTGTTAGGGTGATTTGCTGATAAGTTTATAATTGTGGGCGCATTACTTAACGCTTTTTGCACGAGTGATTGTGTTTGCGCTTCTTGTGAGCATACGGGCAAAGTAAATAACGTCGCGAATACAACACTAAAATGAACTTTAAACATAATTAAAACCTAAATAAAAAAGAGTATTTAAACGACAGTGCTCATTATTGCTGCAATGTGGCTAAGTGTTTTTAATACCGCTGAATTGGTAAGATGAATCAGTAAACCGTGACCCGCTATCATAAAAATATAGTTAATGATTACTTAAAGGGTTAATAATTTAGTTAGTTTAATTATTGAACAGCAGTGCTTAGGTGGAGGTGTTATTAGTTTGTGATTAATTTATATAAGTTTGGTATGCATAGCCAAATGATTATGAACCATAACGCTATGCAAAGTGAGGTGTTTTTTGACTATTTTATTTACAGTTATAATCCATAATTTTGTGTGATAAAGCGCTAAGTATGTCCACTACTTTAAAACTTGCTTGCTCCATAAGAGATACTTTTTCTACAGCAGTATTGATATCGCCTAATTGGAATGCTTCTAAAGCAGCAAAGCCATTCTTATGGACATCTTCATGTGGTTGCTCTAATGCTTTAAAGTCGTTAATGCTTGAATATTTTAATGCACCTTCACCTTGGTAATACCATTTACCTAAACGACACATGGTATGATCAGAAAAGTCTTCTGCAGTCTTATTTGATTGCCCTAAAATGACTTTATAAATATCGTATTTCCATACAATGTGATCCATTTTTACTGTTTGAATAAATGCATCGGCACTTGAATTAACAATAACGCTATACATATTTTGTGATAGTTCAACCACCTTTTTAGCGGTAGCATCAATTTCTGATGAGCTATTTGCAATGCCATCACTTTCTTCGCTAACGTTAGTAATGTTAGTTACAACGCTTTGCATTTGCTCATTGACCTTAGCTATTAAATTAGAGATCTCGTTAGATGCATCAGAAGAGCGCTGAGCGAGCGTTCTTACTTCATCTGCCACAACAGCAAAGCCTCGTCCTTGCTCTCCGGCTCTAGCGGCCTCGATGGCCGCATTAAGTGCAAGTAAATTTGTTTGATCAGAAATCCCTTTAATTATGTTTACAAAATCATTAATTCCGATTGTTACTGACTGCAATTCTTTAACGGATTTAGTGGCTGATTTTGTATCTCTTGAGATATTATGTGTTGACGATGAAGTCGTTGCTAACATATCTAAAATTGTATCAAGTAATTCTTGGGATGACTTAAATGACGTAATATCATTAATTAGTTTATGTGAAGTTGAGGCTAAGCTTTCTCTGATGTCACTAATTAAATCAGATGACTGTAATGATAATGTGTTTAATTCACGCTGTTTTACAAAGGCTGTATCATTTGCTATTTCATTGTCGTTTTGTTGTGATTGCTCGCTGTTTGCTGCTAACAATTGCGCTTCAAGCTTTTCATTGGTTTTTTTTAATTGAATTAACTCGTTATTTAACTCATTAATTTTGTTTTTATATTTTGAATTGAACAGCATGTAGACCCCAATTTAAACACAGAAAATAAACGTATATTTTTTATTAAATTTACCTGAACATTGATTACTTTATTCGATTTTTTACAGGGGTGGAATTGACGTCCACCCAGGTCGATTTTTATAAAAGTAAGTTACAACACTATAATAGATGCTTTATAACCTTTTGGTAAATAAACTTTTCTTTTAATGCTTATAATAAGCTTGTTTAAGGTGAACACTGCTTTAGAAGTTAGTACTTCCTAATTGATTTACTCAACTGGGCTTGAAACTCATCAGGGAATAAAATTGTGCCGTCGTCTTCTTCGGTAGGGAACACGGCCACCAGTAAGTCGTCTTCTTCAAGGCCAGGTGTCCAGCGGCTAAACCAATCGTTTGTTGGAATTGCTTTAGGTGTACAGCCTTGCCATTCGCCGGTTGCCCAGGCTTGTGCGAACTCTCGTGTTGGCCATACCGGCACGCAATCGTCGTCCTCGTTAGTGAGCATTACGCAGCCGTCGTCATCGTTTAAAATCCACACTTGCTTAAATTGCTGCACGGTTTCGTACATGTATGCGAGTCGTTTTTTTGCGCCAAGGCCTAAAATTACGTCGTCTTGCTTTGATAAATTATCGGTGGTCATTTTTGGCTCTCTCTCACTGTGGAGTATACAAAGAGCAGCGAGCTGCTGCGCTTTAAAATTTAGTTTAGCTGATGGCTGCTAGTAGCTCATTGGCTAGTTGGTTTAGTGCGTCGGGGTCTTGGTTTGTTAATGCGTAGGTGCGTAATCCATATATACCCATAACACAAAATCGTGCCAGCTCTATGGCACTTCGGCCATTGGTAATTTCTTTATTATCAATTGCTTTTTGTAACTGCTGCGCAAAAGCATGCTCATATGCAGTTAAATTAGTACGCAATACGTGGCAAATTTGTGGATCGTTACCCTCTACCTCGCTAATGCTTTTTGTGAGCAGGCACACTTTGGTTGCTTCACCGTCAACGCATTCTTGCACAATGATATTAAGGTATTGTTTCAGCGTATCTAAAATACAACTGCTGTGCTCAAACAGAGCAGTAAATTGAGTATTGCGATCGGTTTGGTATTGCTCAGTAGCGGCTAAAAAAATGCCTTTTTTACTTCCAAATGCTGCGTATAACGAGCCCGGATGTAAATGGGTTGCTTGAGTCAGTTTTTGCATACTGGTTTTTGCATAACCGTGAAGCATAAACATCGCCATTGCTTGGCGCAGTACAAACTCTGTATCAAATTCTGCAGTTCTCATAATGACTCTTCTCGTTGGCAGAGTAGGTAAAGCGAACTTTCAGCAATAATCCTACCTTAAACAGCGTTTAGGTAAAGCAGTTTACGCAATCTTGAACAAAGTTTCAAAATTATACTTGAATATTCATTCAAGTGACCTTATCTTGAATGTACATTCAACAAAGGATAAACATTATGTCGATAGACTTACTTTCACCTTTTAAATTAAATAACAGCATTGAACTGCAAAACCGCGTACTAATGGCACCACTAACTCGTTGTATGGCAGATGACAATTTAGTGCCTACACAAGCGATGGTTGATTACTACGCTCGCCGTGCTGATGTAGGATTAATTATTAGTGAAGCAATTATTATTCGTGCCGATGCACAAGGTTACCCAAATACACCGGGTATCTTCACTAATGAACAAGTTCAAGGTTGGAAAAAAGTCACTGACGCCGTGCATGCCAATGGCGGTAAAATGTTCGCGCAATTATGGCATGTTGGCCGTGTTGCTCACCCTCACTTTTTTGGTGGTGATGTTCTGGCGCCATCGGCGATAGGGGTTGAAGGTTCAGTACCGCGTATGCGTGAGCTAACTTATATTACGCCAAAAGCTGCCACTAAAGATGATATTAAAGGCTTAGTGGCTGACTACGCTAAAGCGGCAGAAAACGCGATGGAAGCAGGTTTTGACGGCGTGGAAATTCATGGTGCTAATGGTTATTTAATTGACCAATTTTTACATTATGCGGCAAATGAACGTGATGACGAGTACGGGCAAACACCAGAAAATATGTCTCGTTTTGCACTGGAAGTAACTGATGCCATTATTGATGTTGTAGGCAATGAGCGTACCGCTATGCGTTTAACACCAGGTGCCTACTTTAATATGAGCGAAGATAACCGTGATAAAGCAGTATTTGACTACTTATTACCAGAGCTTGAAAACCGCAAACTAGCCTATCTACACGGCGGTATTTTTGACGACAGCATGCGTTTTGATTCACTAGAAGGTAAATCAACCTCTGAATTTTTACGAGCTGGTTATGCAAGTACCTTAGTGGGTGTAGGTAGTTATAGTTTTGAAACTGCCAAACAAGCGATCAACGATAATAAATTTGATTTAATTGCCATTGGTCGCCCACTTATTGCTAACCCAGATTACATTAGCAAAATTAAAAATGGTGAAGAAGTGACACCTTATAGTGATGAGATGCTTGCTGAGTTAGTTTAAGTTTTAAAGAGTTCTCACTAATAAGCCCACAAATGTGGGCTTATTACTTAAAAGCGGATTTATGAATCTATCTTTTTAGATAATTCTGCAAGCTCTTGAATTTTAGTAACCGTTTCTTTTATGTAGCCGTTTATTTCTTCAGAAGATGCCTTTGAATTGCCTGCAAGAGTTCTTACCTCGTCAGCAACAACGGCAAAACCGCGTCCCATTTCACCTGCTCTTGCGGCTTCAATAGCAGCATTGAGTGCAAGTAAATTTGTTTGCTCTGATATTCCATTAATTGTTTCTACTATTTTGCTGATGGTTTGGCTTATATCTAATAATTCTTTCATTGATATTTGAGTTTGATTAACTGCTTTTTTTCTTTCCGTTATGTTTAAACCTATAAACATATAACTAGTGGTTTGACCATTAACATCACGAAGAGCACATATTCTCGCATCAAAGGCACTGTATTGATTATTTTTTTCAAGTTCAAAAGTTTTTGAGATATGTTTGTTTTTGTCTAAAAATGCTCTTTCTTCAACGCTGAGATCAGAAATCAGATTTTTAGCAAACTCTTCTACAGAAAAATTGGGTTTTAATGCCGTTTTTAGTAATTCGTTACAATCAAGTACTTCACCATGAAGAGACACTTGCAACATAGCTATAGACTCGCCGATAGTTTCTAGTTTGTTTGTGAAATCAAGCGCCATTTGCTTTACTTCAGATATATCAGCTTGAATTGCAATGTAATTTTCTAATTTCCCTTCTCTTATTACTGGGTTGATAGATAGCGAGGTCCAGTAAGCACTCCCCGATTTTTTATAGTTTAATATTTCTCCATAAAAAGGAGTTCGATTTTTAAGATGTGTGCGTATCGTTTCTATCATGTTTTTGTCAGAATCTTTGCCTTGTAAAAAACTGCCTGGTTTCTTACCTTTTACTTCACTTAAAGCGTATCCTGTTAAACGTTCAAATCCATTGTTTACATATTGAATATAGCCCTTAGGATCGGTGATTATTACCGCGTTGTCTGTTTCGTTTGCAACAAGTGACAACATCCGTTGTTCTTCTCTAGTTATTACCTCTTGCGTTACATCTTTGATAAAAGCTGTGTAAATAACGCGATTAGCTAATTTAATTTTCGATAGCGATAATCGCCCCCACACGGTTGTTCCATCTTTGCGTTCAATTTCAACTACTCTACTGGTACCAACTATTTTATCGACACCTGTGTCTCGGTTTGCATTTACAAGCTCATCATGGTTATGTTGTATTGCATGGGGTACTAGCATTTTTACATTGTTTCCCATTACTTCTTGTTTACTGTAACCCCACAGTGTTTCTGCGGCTTTGTTATACAAAGTGATACAATTATTTTCATCAATACATACAACTGCATCAAGGGCTTGCTCTAACGATTGCTCATTGATTTCTTTTGCTTCACGCTCTGCTGATATATCTCTTATAAAAGCGGTGTAATGTTTGTTGTTATTTACTTTCACCTGAGAAAGCGCTAATTCGACCCAAATGCGACTTCCCGATTTAGTTTGTAACTCAACTTCTCGGTAGCTGCCAACAATTTTGTCTTGCCCGGTTTCTCTATGATGATTTACATAGTCGTCGTGGTTTGTTTTATGTTCGTCAGGGACTAGTTTTCGTATGTTGTGACCGAGTACTTCATCTTCTGTGTAGCCCCATAATTTTTGCGCGGCTTTGTTATAAAAGACAATATTGTTTTTTTCATCTATGGAAACAATTGCCGTAATAGACTGTTTTAATGCTTGCTCAGCGCTATTAGCGAAAAAATTAAACATAGTGCAGCTACCTGTAATTAAAGCGTTAATAAAAAGATAGCCCAGAAAAAGCTGATTGCAAAATTGGTTTTTAACTTTGTATAAAACCGTGTTTTTGGGCTAAAAGTTATCACTTTATGGGCTCTTAACTCTTTATATCTAAGTTAAATAAGATTTTGATCAATTGCAGTTAGAAAGAGTGAGAAAATTTTATGACTTTAGAGAGTCCCTTGGCTTTTGGGTGCTGTTTTAGTCTGATTGCTCTTAATTACGATGTGCTTGATTTGATTACTTTACGTCATAATTAACTCATATTTGTTTAACCTGTTTGTCAATAAAATTGCCCCTCGTTGTCATACTTAAAAAATAGACTGTGCCCGCTTTCATAATTACCTTTTATAATTAGAATCAAATGGGACAACAATGTACGCTTTAAAAAATAAATCGATTTTGAGCATGGCTGTGGCCATGGCGGTATCAACTTCAGCTTATGCTAACGATAACGTGATAGAAGAAGTAACTGTTACTGCAAAACCAACCAGTTATGCAAACAACGTTATTGAACCTGCGATGCTAGAACAACAAAGCTCGGTATCGAGTGTGTTATCGGTAATTGATAACTTGCCAGGGATTAGCATAAACGAAGGAGACGCATTTGGCGGCGACGATTGGTCAACAACCATTACCATGCGTGGTTTTAGTATTGACTCTAACCAACAACAATTAGGTATGACGATAGACGGCATTCCTAATGGCGGTTCTAATTATGGCGGTGGTGCTAAAGCGAATCGTTACCTAGATAGCGAAAATCTTGTCACCGTGGAAGTAGGTCAGGGCACTTCAGATATTAAATCAGCCTCGTTAGAGGCGCTAGGTGGTACTTTTAACTTTGTAAGTAAAGCACCGAGTTTAGATAAAAGCACCACCTTTGCTTATACCTCAGGCAGTCACGATGCTTCGCGCTATTATCTTAAGCACGAAACTGGCACCATTTTCGATAATACCCAAGCGTACGTGAGTTACTCACAAACTGATACCAGCCGCTGGATTGGCTCAGGCAGCAATGGCGGGAAAGATAACCAACATGCTGAAGCGAAATTTGTTACCACCCTTGATGAGCTAACTATTACAGGGCGCTTATCGTATGACGATGTAAGCGAGAGCAACTACAATAGCGTGAGCCTAGAGCAATTTGAACAAACCCCTGATTGGGATCAGCTAACATGGAACTGGACAGGCGTTCCGCACTTTGACCAAATGTTTGCAGAAGGTTGGGGCACGCTGCGTGAAAACACTCTAGGGTATTTAAAGTTTGAATACGCGATTTCACCCACCTCATTGTTAACCATTAGCCCTTATTATCATAAAAACTCAGGCCGAGGTGATTGGATCCCTCCTTATTTAACGTCCCCTGTAGATGAAAATAGTAATCCAACCACAGAAGGTGGCACAAACGCAGGCTCTTATGGCTTTACAGATAGTAATGGTAACCCACTTGCTCCCAATGCAGGTTGTACGGCTAGCTTAAACTGGCCGTGGGAGTCAGGCCCTGAGCTTAATCCTGCATGTTACGATGCTGATGCAACGCCAGTTATGTCTTATCGTCATACACATTATAATAAAGACCGTTTAGGGGTAACTGCTAATTATCAAGCAAGCATTGGCATGCACGATATTGAAGCCGGTTTTTGGTATGAGCAAAGCGACCGTGATGAGTCACGAGATTGGCATAAAGTTATAGATGCGCGCATTTATCATCACTTTGATAACACCCCTTATTGGACGCAATATAAAAACACCTTTGAGACCGATACGCTCAAATGGTACGCCCAAGACTCAATGTCATTTGACGACTTAACTCTTAACCTAGGGGTTAAAAAGTACTTAGTAGACATAGAAAAGTATGACCATTATCAAAACGCCACCACAGCTAAAGTAAACAGTGATTCAGACCTTCTATTTAGTGGCGGTATTTTATATCAGTTAAACAGTAACACTGAGTTATTTACCAGCTACAGCGAAAACTTTGCCGCCATTAAAGATGGTGTGCTTGAGCGCGATAGCTCTGACTTGTCAGCTATTGAGCCAGAAACCGCAGAAAATATTGACCTGGGTGTACGCTATCAAAATAATGCACTTAAATTAACAGCAACGGCCTATTCAATTGAGTTTGATAACCGCATCACCTTTATAGCGCCAGGCAGCGACACCGGCGGTATAGACTACACCATAGGCACTAACGGCTCGTACCTCAATGTGGGCGGTATTGAATCCAAAGGTCTAGAGCTGTCAGCAAGTTATATGCTTAATAATGAGTGGAATGTATATAGCTCATACACCAATAATAGCTCTGAATACAAAGGCGATGCGCCAGGCTTTGAAGCAGGAGGCAAAGTAATTGACTCAGTGGATGATTTATTTGTGCTATCAACCGATTACTACAGTGGCGATTTCCGCTTTGGTTTATCGGCTAAATACACCGGTGAGCGTGGCGATGTAGATAGCTACACCGTGCTTGATTTAAACGCAGGTTATGCAGCCGAAGTTAACGCAGGCCCGTTTAAAGCGGTTGATATTGCCTTTGTGGTTTATAACATTACCGATAAAAGTTATTTGGCAGGTGGTACGGGCAATGGGAGTACTTACTTTATAGGCTCGCCACGCACAGCAGCGGTTACATTAACGGCTACTTTTTAAACCTAAAGTAACCTTATATAAGCCCATCATCGATGGGCTTTTTACTATATAAAGTTGATGAGAACACCATGAAAAGCATGATAAAAATTATCGGGTTAAGTTTAATTTTATTGTTTAATAATGTGACATTGGCTGCTCAACAAAATGTAGTGTTAGTCACCCTTGACGGCGTACGCTGGCAGGAAGTATTTAATGGTGCCGATAAAAACCTGCTCAATAATAAAGAATTTGTTAAGCAACCAGCACAGTTAAGCAATGAATTTTGGGATGAAAGGGTGCAACAGCGCCAGCAATTATTAATGCCGTTTTTAACACAAACGATTGCCACTCAAGGCGTAATTATTGGCGACAGAGCAAACGGCTCAGCGATGTCGGTGAGTAATCCATGGTATTTTTCATACCCTGGTTATAACGAAATTCTTACCGGCGAAGTGGATGAAAACATTAACAGTAACGATAAAGTATTTAATCCAAATAAAACCATTTTAGAGCGATTAGATGCGCAGCCTGAATTTAAAAACAGCACGGCTTTATTTGGTAGCTGGGATGTGTTTCCTTACATTGTAAATACTAAGCGTACTAATGTGTATGTAAACGCGGGGTTTATGCCTATCGCCGATGATTTATTTGCCGATGCGCCCCTGTTAAAAGCATTACAAACAGAAATCCCCAGCCCATGGCACAATGTGCGGCTTGATAGTTTTACCTATCGATTTGCTAAAGCCTATATGCTGGCGAAAAAGCCTAAATTACTGGTTATTAGCTTAGGAGAAACTGACGACTTTGCTCACGATGGCCATTACGATGCTTACTTAAAGTCGGCCAAACAAAGCGATGCATTTTTAAAAGATTTATGGCAAACCATTCAAAGCACAGCAGGTTATAAAAATAATACTACGTTAATTGTTACTACCGATCATGGCCGTGGCAGCTACGCAAACGATTGGCAACATCACAGCTCTAAACGGGCATTAGCAAAGTCGGAGCAGGGTAAAAAGGCATTTCCTGAGGGAATTATTGGCTCAGATCATATTTGGCTTGCTGCCATTGGCCCTACAATTAAAGGTAATGGCTTAATAAAAACCGATAATGAGCTTAAACAAGCGCAAATTGCCGCCACCGTTTTAAAAGCACTTGGGCAAAACCCAAACACGATTAACCCTAATATGGCACCGGCTATTAATGAGATTTTAAAATGAAACAGTTACTAAAAACCCTTAAGCATTCAGCGCTGTTACTTGCTTTTGTTATTAGTGGTGGCGCAATGGCTGCGCCGTCTAAAATATTGTTTGGCTCGTGTGGGCATCAAGATAAAGACATCCCCATCTTTAATGCGATTAACAAAGAGCAGGGTGATTTATTTATATTTTTAGGCGATAACATTTATGGCGATACTAACGACATGGCCGTGCTTAAAAATAAATACCAACGATTAGGGGCAAAGCCTGGCTTTAAAACCTTAAAAGCAAATACACCATTAATAGCCATGTGGGACGATCACGACTATGGTCAAAACGATGCGGGTAAAGAGTACCCGCATAAAGAAGCATCACGGCAAATTATGCTCGATTTTTGGGATGAACCGGCAAACTCAGCGCGCCGTACTCGTGCTGATGGTATTTATACCTCGTACATGTATGGCAAAGGCGAGCAAACCGTGCAGGTGATCATGCCTGACTTACGTTTTAATCGCGATAAGCTTAATTCAGTGAGCGAACTTGAGTATTACACCAAGCGTAAAGCAAATAACCAAGGACCGTACAGTCCAACTGAAGTAAAAGGCGCGTCTATGCTAGGGGAGGCGCAGTGGCAATGGCTTGAAGCCGAACTTAAAAAACCAGCAGCGATTAAACTAATTGCATCAAGCTTGCAGTTACTGCCTGATTTTACTGGCTGGGAATCGTGGGCAAATTTTCCAGAGGATAGAAACCGTTTATTTGCGTTAATTAAAAAACACCAAATAAATGGCGTGGTGATCATCAGCGGCGATACCCATTGGGGGGAAATTTCAAGGTATCAACATAATCTTGATTACCCACTCTTTGAAATGACCAGCTCAGGCTTAACTGAAAAGTGGAAAGACGTTAGCCCAAATAAACATCGTGTCGGTGATTACACGCATAATGTTAACTATGGCGATTTAACCATTGATTGGCAGCAAGCAGATCCAGGCTTGTCACTTAAGCTCAAAGGCATTGATGGTAACGTAATAATGCAAAGTGACTTTAGCTTATCTAGCATAAGCCCATACCAATAGTTGGTTTAATATAAAAACGCACAGTGACTAAAGTGAGTCCTGTGCGTTTAAAAAATCAGCTAGCTACTGGCTAACATGCTGATTTATTAACGCCAATTCCTCCTTAGCGCTACCGCTTAAATTGAAAATATCTTACACTGGCTTTATCTCAAGTAAGGCTGGTATCGTATGCTCAATATTATTCAATCAAACCGTATGGAAGCCCTGCAAGCGCAGTTTCATCAACTGTTAAAAATAAACCCATTGCAAAGCCCATTTGATAAAGAAGTGGTGTTAGTGCAATCGCCGGGTATGTCGCAATGGCTTAAAATAGGTTTAAGTGAAAATTTAGGCGTAGCTGCACAGGTAGACTTTCCGCTACCATCGAGTTTTATTTGGCAGTTGTACCAGCAACTATTGCCAAACGTGCCTAAAGAGTCGGCGTTTAATAAACCGAACCTTGCTTGGAAACTGTTTGCAATTTTACCTACTTGTATTGACGAGCCACTGTTTTTACCCCTAAAAACCTATTTAGAGGGGGATATTGACGGCCAAAAAACCTTTGCCCTATGTGAAAAAATAGCCGATGTGTACGACCAATATTTAATGTATCGCCCCCATTGGATAGCCACTTGGGATAGCGGGGTTGATACGCTTGACGATGTAGATATCAGCATTGCTCCTTGGCAACCCGATTTGTGGCGCCGCCTTGTTAAATTAAGTAAAACACTTGGGCAAAGCCAATTTCACCGCGCCAACATGCAAGGACAATTACTCAGCGCCCTTGAGAGTATGGATGGCAGCTTATTGCCAAAGCGTATTAGCCTATTTGGTATATCGGCGATTGCCAGCTCACAGCTTGACGTGTTTGAAGCCTTGAGTAAAAAAACTGAGGTGTTTTTATTCTTTTTTAACCCCAGCGAGCATTATTGGGGCGATATAATCGATGAAAAAACAGCGGCTAAAATAAACGCTAAATACGCCAAAATGCCGCTGGTGGAAGCGCAGCAAAAAAAGCAAACGAATCCTGATGAAGAATACTATTTTATTGGTAATCCGTTGTTGTCCTCGTGGGGTAAACTCGGCCGCGATTATTTTGAGCAACTGGTGCAGCTTGATGCCCGTTGGATTGATGGTTTTATTGATGCGTTTGACGATACCTTACTTGGGCAAGTGCAAAGCGAAATATACCAACTTGCCTTTAAAGGTGAATCGCTTACCGATAACAAAGAATGGTTTATAAACGATGAGGGTAAACTGCCCATAAGTGCACACGATACCAGCATTACGTTAAGTGACTGCCACACGCCATTAAGGGAAGTCGAGCGCCTGCACGACTACTTACTCAATTTGTTTAATCAAAACCCAACGCTTACCCCCAAAGACATCATTGTGATGATGCCTGATGTAGGTACTTATAGCCCTTACATTGAGGCCGTTTTTGGTGGTGCGCAGGGCAGTCGATTTATACCATACGCCCTTGCCGATTTAGCCATAGAGCAAGAAAAACCAGTACTGAGCTCGTTTGCCAGTTTAGCTAATTTACCGTTTTCGCGCTTTGGCGTGTCGGATATTCTTGATTTATTACAGGTTACGCAAATTGCCGAAAAATTTGGCCTAGAGGCCCATGAATACGAGCAAATACATTATTGGCTTGAGCGAGTAGGGGTAAAGTGGGGTATAAACGCTGAGCATAAACAAAGCTTTGATTTACCCGCCATTGATTTAAATACCTGGCAACATGGCTTGAACCGCTTATTACTGGGGATTGCCATGCGCGACGAACAGTGCCCATTTAATGGCATTTACAGCGCCGATGAAGTAGAAGGTATGGCGCTTGATACTCTCAATAAGCTGGTGCATTTTATTGATGTGCTTCAAGACTTTAAAGCGAAACTCACCCCTGATGATACGCTTACCAATAAAGCCCATATATTAAGTGAGCTACTCAATGCTGTGTATGAGAGCGAAAGCGATGATAGCTGGGATTTATTAGTGCTGCAAAAAGTGCTCGAAGACATTGCGAAGCACCACGACAACGGCGACTACAGTAAAGCCGTTTCGCAGCGCATAGTGAGCTATCTAATCAAGCAAGGTATACAAGAAAAAGGTGTAGGCCAGCGCTTTTTAGTAGGACAAGTGAACTTTTGTACTCTCATGCCCATGCGTGCCGTGCCGTTTAAGGTGGTGTGTATGCTAGGCTTAAACGATGCCGATTACCCGCGCACGGTGCAGCCAATCGGATTTGATTTAGTGCCGTATTCTAAAAAGCAAAAAGGTGATCGTTCACGTAAACTCGATGACCGTTACCTCTTTTTAGAAGCGCTCTTAAGTGCTCGAGATAATTTATATATGAGCTACATTGGCCGCTCGTGTTTTGACAACCAGCCGCGCATGCCATCAACGCTTGTCAGTGAGCTTTTAGAATACATTGGACGCAGTTTTAAACTTAGCGAACCCAGTGATAAACCCTTGCCTGAATGCCTTATTACGCAGCAGCATTTGCAGCCTTTTAATAGTCTGTATTACTCAGCTCCTAGCGATGAACAGGCGGGAGTAAATAATCACAGCTATAACCCAATTTGGCTGCCTAGCGAGGCTATTGAGCCAAAAGTAATCACTGCACTTGATGTAATGCCTCCAGAGTTGCTTGATCTTGATATGTTTATTCGCAGTGTGTGCCACGCCCAAGAGAGCTTTTATCAGCAAAGCCTAGGGTTACGTTTGCCGCAATTTAACGATATAGCCAAAGATGAAGAACCGTTTAGCTTAGATGCGCTGCGCCGTTACTTTTACCTTGATGAAATACTTGAAGCAAACATTAACAATACGCCGCTCAGTACCGAGCAAATACTGCAGCGCGGTGAGTTGCCGCAAGCTCATGTTGGCAGCTTAATTTATGAGAGCATGCAACATCGCGTTGATGCGCTTGCAGGGCAAGTAAAACAACAAATAAAAGCGGGTAAAAGCGAACCGATAGAGGTGTTACTTTTGCTTGAAAACACCACCATTGAAGGCTGGTTAAACCATGTGTATATGCAAAAACAAGTGTTTTATCGCAGTGCTAGTATTAAAGCTAAAGATTTAATTAAAGGCTTTATTTATCATCTTGCTGCACAAAGCATGCAACAAGAGGTTGAAACTTTATTGCTAGGTTTAGATAAACAAATTAGTTTTGCCCCAATGAGTAAAGCCGATGCCGATTTACTGCTCGCAGATTGGTTTGAGCTTTATAAAGCATTACGCAACAAGCCCGTGGCGTTTTTTCCGGTAAGTGGTTATGAATACGTAAAAAGCGGTGGTGATATGGCAAAAGCCAACAGTAAATTTAGTCCACAGTATATTGGCCGAGGCGAAGGAGAAAACCCTTATATTCGTCTCACGGTGCAATCACTTAATGACTGCCAAGACGAATTTATACATTGGAGCGATAAGCTACTCGCCCCATTATTCGAGCACGCCAAGGAGAGTGACTATGCAAGCGCTTAATCCACTCACTATGCCATTATCAGGACAAAGCTTAATTGAAGCCAGTGCAGGCACAGGTAAAACCTACACGATCACGGGTTTGTATTTGCGCTATTTGTTGGGCATGCAAATACCCGGTGAGCTGAATACGCCATTGAGCGTTGAGCAAATTTTGGTAGTAACCTTTACCGATGCCGCCACGCAAGAAATTAAAGACCGAGTTCGCAGCCGAATTATTGCCGCGCGTGATGCTTTACTGGGGCAAGTACCTAATGATGAGCTAATTGAGGGTGTAATAGCGGGCGTTGATGACAAGCACCGTGCGTTTGACTTACTCGATGCCGCAGCTAAATCAATGGACGAAGCGGCTATTTTTACCATTCATGGCTTTTGTCAGCGAATGCTAAAGCAGCATGCGTTTGAATCCGGTGTGGCATTTAACTTAGAGTTCATTTTAGATGAGCGCGATATTCTGCTTGAAACCATAAAAGACTTTTGGCGCGCGTTTGTATACCCACTCAGTAAAGAAAGAACAGATTCGATTTTAGCGGTATTTGCTGCGCCCGAATCACTATTTAGTTATGTAAGTAGTATTTTAAATAAGGCGAACGCAGAGATAACACCGCAAGTTAGTTTAGATGCGGTATGGCAAGCGCGAGATGAATACTTGGCGTGTGTTCCAGCCTTTAAAAAAGCCTGCCTAGAACAAGAGTTTATTGGTGCTGTTAAAGCATCCGATTTAAGTGGCTCAAAAACACCTGGGCGAAAGGGCAGTCTTGCTGCACTTGAAGCATTTTGCTTAGGCAGTGATGACTTTTTTGAATTTGGTACCAGTAAGTATTCGTTTGAGGTGTGGAGTAGCGAGAACTTAAGTAATACCGCTAATTATAAAAAAAATGGCACATTACTGACGCATCCACTTATTAGCCAATTCGATGCCTTAGCCGCACTTAACAACACCATCAACCAAGGGCTAAAAATTGCGATAGTGCAATATGCGGCGAGCTGGGTAAAAGCGGCCATAGTTAAACGCAAACAAGAACAAAGCGTGATCACCCCTGACGATTTACTGACTAATTTACACAGTGCCTTAAAGAGTGAACAAGGTGATGTACTCGCACAAAAAATAGCGCAGTTATTTCCGGTGGCAATGATAGATGAGTTTCAGGATACTGACCCGATTCAGTACGGTATTTTTAGTAAAATTTATGCTCAAAGCAATACCACTTTAGCTATGATAGGCGATCCCAAACAGGCAATTTATGGGTTTAGGGGCGCAGATATATTTACCTACATTGGCGCAAAAGAAGCGGTAGATGAGCCACAACAATTTACATTGGGCACTAACTTTCGCTCAAGCAGTGATATTGTAAATAGCGTAAATAGCTTATTTAGCAAATACGAAAACAGCTTTATTTATAACGACGCCATTCCATTTAATAAAGTGAAAGCGAAAGGAAAAAAAGCAGATGAGTCGTTTTTAATTGACGGTAAACCTGCCACCGCGTTTGAGTTTAATGTGTTTGTAGATGAAGCCGGCGATGAAAAAAATAAGCCGACCAGTAAAGGCTTAGGGCAAGCTCATTTAGCCACCCATTTTACCAATAAAATTGTTACTTTACTTGAGCAGGCAAACCAAGGAATAGCCTGTATTGGCAGTACGCCGGTAAGCGCTGCTGATATTTGTATTTTGGTGCGCGACCGCGTTGAAGCACAAATAATGAAGCAAGCGCTGAGTAAAGCTAATATTGCCAGTGTGTATTTGTCGCGCGACAGTGTATTTAGCCAAGAGTTAAGTCATCACTTGCTCAATTTTTTAACGGCTTTGCATGGTCAGTACGATGAGGCGTTACTACGCGGTGTATTAGCCGGCCCGTTATTTTGTTTAAGCTATAACGATATTTTTGCTCTAGCCGATGATGAAAATAGCTGGCAAGAACACCTAAACTTTTTTGCTCAACTTAGCCATATTTGGCATAAGCAAGGGGCAATGGCAATGCTCGAACGCTTACTGAGTCACAATCAGCTCAGTGCCAAATGGCAAGGCTTGGGCTATAACGTAGAACGGTGGCTTACCGACTTTAGACATCTTGGCGAAATACTGCAGCAAAAACAAATAGAGCTTGAAGGGACACTTCGTTTATTACGTTGGTTTGCGCAAAAGGTGAGCCAGCAAGATGGCGAAACAGTGCAAGTTCGCTTAGAAAGTGATGCGAACTTAGTTAAAATTGTGACTATGCACGCTTCTAAAGGGCTTGAATACCCATTGGTATTTATGCCATTTGCCAGTGGTTATCGTGAAACTAAAGACGCGCTTTATCATCAAAATGGCAAGTTGATTTACGATTTAAGTAAAGACGAAGACGCCCTGCAAAAAGCCGAACAAGAACGTTTAGCAGAAGACTTACGTTTGCTTTATGTGGCACTGACCCGAGCAGTGCATTTTTGTTCGCTGGGCGTGTATAACATTTCTCAAGGGCAAAGTAGCCGTTTAGCAATTCAAAGTAGTGCGCTGGGGCATGTGTTGTTCTCAGGATTAGAGATAAGCAGTAGCCAAGTGTGGCGCACCCATTTAAGTGAATTTTGTGAGGCTAATCATGCTATGCAATACCAGCAATTTACCTCAGGCGAATTACATGAGCAGGGCATACTTCGGTTAAAAAATAGTGACACTAAACAGCACGATTTACTTATTAATACAGTAACGGCGCAGATTGAACGTGACTGGCGAGCAACTAGCTTTAGTGCTTTGAGCTTTAAAAAGCATGCTGATCAACTTGCTCCAGGGCGCAGCGATGAAGATCATCAAAGAGATGAGTTTGCCGTGCAGCAAGATGAACTTCCTTCACCGTATAGCTTTCCAAAGGGCGCAAAACCAGGGAGTTGCTTGCACGAAATATTTGAGCAGCTTGATTTTACCAGTCCGGTAAATCATCCCACGAATGCCGAGCAAAACTTAACGGCTGTGATTGAGCGTGCTTTTGAAAAGTACCATATCGATGAGCAATGGCAGCAAATTACCGAGCAATGGGTACTCGATGCACTTAATTGCCCGTTAAACAGCGAGAATAATTTAAGTTTGAGCCAATTAGCGCCAAGTGACTGTTTAGTCGAAATGGAGTTTAACTTACCGCTTAGCAGCCTCAGTGCCCCTAAGCTTAATGAAGTGTTGATTAAACATTTTGGCTTTAACCAAAGTAAACTTGAGTTTGCCCATGTTAAAGGGTTACTAAAAGGCTTTATTGATTTAATTTTTTGCTACCAAGGCAAGTATTATATTTTAGATTATAAATCGAATTATTTGGGCAGTACCGCTGCCGATTATGTGTCTGAGCAGCTAGAGCAAGCCATGACCAGCCACCAATATCATTTACAGTATTTAATTTATACCGTAGCGCTGCATCGCTTGCTTAAACAGCGAATTCCCGATTATTCAATAGAGGCGCATTTAGGCGGTGTTTATTATACTTTTTTACGCGGTATGCCAGCAGGTGAGGGAGTGTACTTTAAACAGCTAAGTGCAGATCAAGTCGTTATTTTAGATGGCTTGTTTAGCCAAGGAGCCATGCTATGAGTGATTTAAATCAACAACCGGGTTTGTTTGATGACTTAGATGATGCGCCTTTAGATGAACCTGTGCTCACAACAGCACAGCGAACGATGCAGGCCAGCGAAAGTATTGAAGTCGTGCCGTTGCTAACGTATTTAACGGACGAACATAGAGTGCGAGTGGTTGATGTAAAACTGGCTGAATTACTCAGTGGCACAAACGCACAGCAAGGGTATGACGACCTCTTTTATATAATTTTAATGCTGTGTTTATCGCAACAAAGCCAGCATAGCTGTTTAACCCTAACAGAGGTTGATTGGACTAATCCGTTTAATTTACGTCAAAGCGACTTTACTAAACTAGAAGGCACGCAGCCTGACACTCTCAGCCCATTTAGTAATGACTTTACGACTGAGGCAGCAATACGTTATTTACTCTCACATCACAGTGTTGGGGAGCAAAAGCCGCTGCAATTGTTTAATCAACGATTATATTTTTCTCGTTTAGCAGGCTATGAACAAACCCTTGCCCAACGATTACTGACAATGAGCGAACGACAACTTAACATTGATGATGCAGTACTTGCTCAGTTATTAACCCGCTACTTTCCTGATGATCCGAGTATTGACATTGATTGGCAAAAAGTAGCGTGTGCGATTGCCGCCACAAAAGGTTTTAGTGTGATCACGGGCGGGCCTGGCACCGGTAAAACCACCACGGTAACAAAGCTGTTAGCGATTTTACAATCGTTATATAAAGCGGCGCCATTGAGCATAAAATTAGTAGCACCCACAGGTAAAGCAGCGGCACGGCTAACAGAGTCAATTTTAGGGGCTAAAAATAAGCTTAGTGAAATACCAGATGATATTAATTCGTTGATCCCGCAAAGCGCGCAAACCATTCATCGGTTGTTGGGAGTTAAGCCATTTACCAATAAATTTCGGCACGATAAAAGCAATCCGTTGCATGTTGATGTATTGATTATTGATGAGGCCAGCATGGTCGACTTATCACTTATGGCTAAATTAATTGAGGCCTTGCCAGATCATGCTCGATTGATTTTACTCGGCGATAAAGACCAACTTGCTTCGGTTGATACTGGTAGCGTAATGAGTGATTTATGCCAAGGGTTAGTACTTGGACAAACACCGCGTTATTCAAAAGTACGCTGTGAGCAATTGAACACGCTGTGCTTTAATGGCACTGTTAAACTCAACGCGCAAACTCAAAGTGAGTTTAAACTCGCGGATTGCATTGCCTTTTTACAACATAGCTATCGGTTTGATGCAAAAAGTGGCATAGGTCAATTGGCGCTGGCGGTTAATACCAACAACCGTGGGATATTAAACTATGTTGAACAACAAAGTAGCGAAGGGCATTTTAGCGATATTATTTTAGACTATGATTTTGTTTCCACACCAATTGAAAAGTTAGTAAATAGTGCCGCAAGTCATTATGCTAATTACCTAACACTGATAGCGCAAGGTGCCAGTGTTGCGCAAGTGCATGCAGCTTTTGCCAGTTATCAGTTACTTGCTGCAGTACGTGAAGGCGATTACGGCGTTAATAGTTTAAATCAGCGTATTGAACGGGTATTACAGCAGCAAGGTTTAATTAGCGTTAACCCTAATCAGCGGCATTATATAGGGATGCCGATAATGGTTAGTCAAAACGACTACCAGCTAAAATTATTTAACGGTGATATAGGAATTCTAATGCCCGATGATAGCGGCCAACTCAAGGCAGTGTTTATTGATGAACAAGGTAATGAACGGGCATTTTCACCCGCACGGCTTCCGGCGCACGATAAAGTGTATGTAATGACCATTCATAAATCCCAAGGCTCAGAGTTTAGTTATACCGCGATGGTGTTACCACCGCTCAAGCAGGCGAGTATCGGTATTAATAGGCAATTAGTGTACACGGGAATTACCCGCGCAAAACAGACCTTTGAGCTGGTGGCAGATAAAAAAGTGCTGCAACTGGCCATGGGTAAAAGTGTATCACGGGCGTCAGGCTTGTATGAGAGATTAGTGTAAAGCCATACTTATACTAATCTCTTATTTTTGGGGTTCGTTTTCTAAATAGGTTGGGTTGCCAGCCAAAATGCAGTGCGCCCAATCTTAGAAAGACGGTTACCAATAATGAACCTATAATGCACCATAAATAAGGGACATCTAATAAAAATAGCGTGGCATAGGTTAAGCCTCCTGCAAAACACGCGGTGGAGTATAGCTCTTCGCGCATCACCAGTGGTACTTCTCTACAGATCACATCACGTATTAAGCCGCCAAATATACCCGTCGTCATTCCCATTGTAAGCGCAACCACCATGGTTGTACCTTCAATTAATGCTTTTTCAATACCGACCACATTAAAAATAGCCATACCAATAGCGTCAACCAGCAACATGTAATAGTTAGACACATCAGGTAAGTGGCGAATAAACATAACGGTGACAAAAATAGCGCCATAGGTGGCATATAAATAATCGGGGTTGGCTATCCAAAATACAGGTTGATTAAGAAGAATATCTCTGAGCGTGCCACCGCCTAACGCGGTGACTGAGCCAACAACGACAACACCAAATCCACCAATATCTTTGTCGTGGCCTAATAATGCACCTGAAATTGCAAAGAATGCCACGCCAATAAGGCTTAAAAAATTAAAATACTCTGCCGTCATTGAGGTGTCCTTACCAGATTGAGAATTTATATTAGACATTAAAAGATAAGCGATTGGGGATTTATATTAGCTGAATAACACTAGGGTCTGTTTACCTTTCAAGGTTGAATTTGCAGCAGTCTGCTTGGTATTAAAGCAAGGCAGAGCCTGTGTGGTGTGGTTATTCCCCATAAATAGGCGATAACGCAGCATCAATGCCAAACAGGCGCTGCCCGAAGGGTTCTGCCTAGGGGCGATTTACTCTTTGTTGCTCGGTTTTTACTTAGTCCACTAGTTTACAAACCTCGCGCCGCGATTAAACCGCCCCTAGTTTGAACAAATATTAATCCGCAAAGGTCAACAGACCCTAGCTTTACAAGCACAAGGTTATTAGCCCTGTGCTTCTATGATGGGTTGTTATTGTAAGTAGTCAACGACCAGTTGAGATAATGATTTTACGCCAAGTTGTAAGGCATTTTCGTCAACATAAAACTGAGGTGAATGATTACTTGGCGCTGTTTTAGCGTTTTGATCTTTTGGAGTGACGCCTAAAAAGTAAAACAGTCCAGGTGTTTCTAGCGCATAATAACTAAAGTCTTCTGCACCGGTAATCAAATCTGTGGAAATAATGTTGTCAGCGCCAGCAATACGGGCAAGCGTAGGGGTCATTTTTTGAGTCAGTGCAACATTATTTACTGTTACAGGGTAGCCGTGATCTATATGCACATCAGCTTTTGCACCAGCGGATTCGGCAACCAGTTCAGCGGTTTTAGCTAAACGTTTTTTAATATCGGCACGCATAGTTTGATCAAACGTTCTAATTGTACCAATCAGCTCTACATTATCGGGGATAATATTTGAGCGTATGCCGCCGTTAATCGCGCCAAATGAAATAACAGAAGGCGCTTTAGTTACATCTACCTGGCGAGAGGCGATTGTTTGAGTTGCCATTATAATTTGTGATGAAGCAACAATGGGATCTACGCCATTCCAAGGGCGCGAGCCATGAGTTTGACGACCCGTTACGTTAATTGTGAAAGAGTCTTCACTGGCCATTAGTGGCCCTTCTCTAAAGCCAATTTGTCCGGTATTAAGTGAGCTGGTGACATGCAAGCCAAACACCGCTTCAGGCTTTTGCTTAAATAAGCCTTCTTTTAACATCAGCTCAGCGCCACCTTCTTCGCCCTCGGGGGCACCTTCTTCAGCCGGTTGAAATACAAACAGTACTTCGCCCGCTAACTGATCTTTTATTTTTACCAGTGACTCTGCCACGGCCATTAAAATAGCAACATGAGTGTCGTGCCCGCAGGCATGCATAACGCCTACTTCATTGCCACGATAGGTTGATGTTTGTTTAGAGGCAAAGGGTAAATCAACTTGTTCGGTAACCGGTAAAGCATCCATATCAGCACGCAATGCGATTAGAGGGCCTTTTTTACCGCCACTTAATTTAGCCACAACACCGGTATGAGCAACGCCAGTTTGTACTTCAAGACCCAGTGATTTTAAATGTTCAGTAATGTACTTGGCGGTTTCAAATTCGCGATTACTCAGCTCTGGATATTGATGTAAGTGACGACGCCATGTAATGACTTTTTCACTCACACTTTGTGTTGCTTGTTCAAGTTGGGTGTTAACACTCGCGGCAAAACTAGGGGCGGAAATGGCGGTTAATAAAAAGCCACCACATATTATTTTTTTTATCATTATGATTCCTTGGTTGTTCGTATGTAACTAACTTACGCTATTACGCTGATAAAAAGTAGTGCCGTGCGATAGTTAACAAAAAAGTTCACGGTGTTTTCAATGGCGGTTTATAAAGCCCATAAACTGTTCCAAATAGCACAATAGTTTAGCGCTTTTGTCGTATTTTAACGCAGATATTTAGCCTTAACAGCGAAAATGATAACAAAATGTTGCATTTTTTAACTTTGTTCCCAATACTGGTCAATGCGTTGCTTTTACCATGCACCGACAACAGCGTGTAACAAGCTAAGCATAATAAAAATATTGAATCAGTTAAGGATTAATATGAACAACACACACATATTTAAACGCGTCTCTTTATTTGCAGCAGCATTAAGCCTGCTAATGAGTTTTTCTGCGCTCAGTAAAGAGTATAAGGTAATTTTAATTCATGGCTTACAGGTATCACAACTTACCAATAAAGCAGGTAGTGATGTAGTAAACGATGGCCAAAGCTATTGGCAGTCTTACTGGGTGAACCGCGCAGATGAGCGCATCGATTGGCCTGCGTATGAACGAATAGAAGGAAAAATTACTACAGATTGGGTATGGCCCAAGCTACAACAGATCTCTCGCTCAAATTTATGCGAGCCAGGTTGCGTGTTTGTAACCCACTCTACCGGTGACTTAGTTGCCCGATATATTATAGATAACCAGGAAAACTGGCTAGAAAACGCCGGCTTAAAACCGCTTAATATTATTGCTACCTTTGATTTAGCAGGTGCTGGTGGCGGTAGTGAATTAGCCGACTTAGCGGTGAGTACATTAACAGGCGCATCGTGGAATTTTGCTGTAGATGCCGCGCTAACGTGGTGGTTAGGCAGTGAAGTTAATGAGGCGGTAGGCGTATTGCACGATTTAAAAGTAAATAATGCACGCAGAATTGCGCCATTACCTGATGCACGCACACCTCGTTTACGTTTTGTAGCCGATGGTAATGCTTACTTAGGTTTAACGGCTGGATTTTTACGCGGTAATGACGACTCGGTAGTGGCTACTCACTCATCATGTGGTGCAAGCTCGGTAAACTCATTTGGTAGCTGTAGCACCAATATTGACACTAATGGGCGTTTAAAATCGCAAGGTGATGCTGTTAATAGTTTTATGCCATATCATTACCCATTAATGATGACTAACAGTTACAGTCATAATGAGATTCAACAAGCGCAGCGCCAAGGAAATGTAACGATTGCGATGAATAACATTACGGTAGCTGGCGACACGCTAGGGTTTGAAACCGTAGATGAAACCACAGGTAGTTGGTTTTGGAAGAAACAATATCGTTATGTAAAAGACTCAGATAATTTGAGTGCATCGGCACTTATATATAATGTGATCCCGTGATATAAGCATACTTAAAACATCGTGTAGTATACGTACTACACGTTTTATATAGGATAACTAACCGATGAAAAAGTCCTACGTGATTGGCTTTGCTATCAGCATGGGCCTACTTATGTGGTTTTTAATTGATGAGGGTCATGCAAGTTACCCCCTAAAACAAGCTCCTCTCAATGATAAAAAGCCGATATCGACACCTCCTGCTCAGCAGCGCACGCTAAGCCAACCTGTGACAAAGGCAACAACAAAAACCAGCTCAGTAACTCAGTCAGCATTTGATGAAGACTTAGCCAAAGCCGCCTCTGTGGTTGCTGATCAGTATCAGAAAAGTTTGGCGTTTCCGCCTTATTCACAACCATTAACGGTATATGATGAGGACAGACTTAAGCCAAATCAGTTCTTTCCTGTTAGCAGCCCAGTGGGTGAGCAAGGAGGGGAGTTAACAGTGAGCTTGTCTCAATATCGGTATGTGTATCCACAAGCTATAGAGCTAACCGTAAGCGCTCCAAATTTAGGTAAGGCGGTAGTGACACTCAGTAATACAGACACCAAAAAGTCGCTAAAAACGCAAAGCGGTGTGGCTCGTCAAAATGAGCTGGCAATGACATTTAAAGGTGAAGAAGACTATCCTCGTAATTTACAATTATTAGTTGAAGTCGATATCGCGGGTAAAATAGTCCCGGTGGTGGCACAAATACACTATATGCCGCCTAGTGCAACGCTAACTAGCTTTGATAACGCGTATCCACGTAATGATAATATGATAGTGCCTGCTAATTTAACAGTTATAAAAAGTGGCTTATACCGTTTAAGAGCTAACTTATACAGTGGAACTTCGCCATTAGCACATTTAGTTGCTAAAGCACGTTTAAATGAGGGCAGTCAGCAAATTGACTTTAAAGCGCATTGGTCTGTTTTGCCCAAGCAAACGAATGACTTACGGTTGAGGGACTTTGTTATTGAACGTATGTCGCCAAGCCCAGGTGAGCTTAACAGTTTTGGTGAAAGTGAAATTAGCGAGTTTACTATTGAAGATTTTGCTTACGACAGCTTACAGCAGTTGCCTTATCAGGCAAACAAACAAGAAATGCAGAGTTTAGAGTTTTTACAAGGATTAGCTGCTGGTCAGTAGCAGCATAGAACAAAGTGAAGGGTTTGCATTACTGCAAACCCTTAAAAATTAGCTTAAATTAATGGTAACCACGTCGGCTTGGTTTGTTTCATCTTGCTCATGATTAACTGGCACTTTTGGAATATCTGGTTTATCGAGCGCGATATCGCCCCCATCAATAACGTCACCCGTTTGCAAGTTGGTAAAATCAAATAATTGATTATCAGCTAAGTGTGAAGGCACAACGTTTTGCATGGCGGTGAAAATACTCTCTATACGGCCCGGGTGCTCTTTATTCCATTGCTCCAGCATATTTTTAGTGTGCTTACGTTGTAGGTTTTCTTGTGAGCCACATAAGTTACACGGAATAATAGGGTAGCCTTGGCTGAACGCATATTTGCTTATATCGGCTTCTTTACAATATGCCAGTGGGCGAATAACCATATGCTCACCGTTATCGCTCATTAGTTTAGCCGGCATACTTTTTAGTTTTCCGCCATAAAACATATTTAAAAACAAGGTTTCTATCATATCATCGCGGTGATGACCCAGTGCAATTTTAGTCGCACCTAACTCTTTAGCCGTGCGATATAAAATACCACGGCGCAAGCGAGAGCAAAGCGAGCAGGTTGTTTTACCCTCAGGAATAATATCAGTAACAATACTGTAGGTATCTTCTTCTACAATTTTGTATTCAATATTTAAATTATCAAGATACTCAGGAAGCACATGCTCAGGAAAACCAGGTTGTTTTTGGTCGAGATTTACTGCAAATAAATCAAACTTGATAGGTGCAACACGTTGTAAATGTTGCAACATGTCGAGCATAGTGTAACTGTCTTTGCCACCCGATAAGCACACCATAATACGGTCACCTTCTTCAATCATGTTAAAGTCCATGACAGCTTGACCTGTGAGGCGGCGTAAACGCTTTTGAAGCTTATTTAAGTTGTATTGAGCTTTGGCTTGAGCAGAATGAGACACTACGCCCCCTTGTAAATAGTACGGCAAAATTAATTGCTAAAAATAAAGGGGCGTATTATATGCCATATGTAATATGGGAGCTACTGCAAACGCTAACTTTCTGCAAGCGGGCTTACGTACCCATCAGGTTTAAGTGCAAGTACATCACAATCAAGGCTGTCAATAGCAGTGTTGCCTACTAAGGCAGCGCTTAAGCCAGTCCGTCCCACAGTGCCAATAACCACTAATTCGCTGTTTAAGCGTTTTGCAACATCCGGTATCACATCTTCTGGCAATCCCTCTTCAATAAAGCATTGATCAGAGGTTAGGTTAAACTCATTAGCGAGTTCATTGGTTGATTCAATATGATGTTTTTTAACTGATTCGTTATATAACCCTGGGTTAAACTCAGGGATCTCTATGGCTATATTAACCGGTGTAGCAGGGTATGCATTGACTAAGTTAAGTTTAGCATTAGCCAGTTCACATAAAAATTGTGCATCTTTAATTATGCGTTTATTAAGTGACAGGTGCTGATCGTTTTCACTGACTGCATTAACAGCCGCTAAAATATTCCCATGTGCTGGCCACGCCATATCTTTTACAAATAATACAGGGGTTGGGCATTTTCTGACTAAGTGCCAGTCTGTTGGCGTGAAAATAACCGCTTTAAGCGCACCATGCTGATGAGTACCTTTGATCACTAGGTCATATTTATCATTAATAACGGTATTAATAATGGCTTCGTAAGGGCGGTTATGCCAAATGACTTGGGTATTAATATTAATGTTTTGATAAGGAGAGACAAGATCTTTTAACCATAGTTCGCGATCTTTTAACACCGCTTTACGCATTGCTTCACGTTCATCACCAGAGAGCATAGTAGTCATTTCGTAAGAGAAATCGTACACCGTCATAAAGGCGGTAATGCTAGCCCCTGATTTTTTGGCTAAATCTATTGAACGCGCGAGGGCATTTTGATCGTCTTTAGTTGGGTCAATAACCGCGATAATACGTTTAATCGTTTCCATTGTGCTACTCCATTCACTTAACAGTTATACCTTGAGTGTAACGCAAATACACAACAGTTAAAGGGGTAGCACTAATATTCTTGTTCTATATCAAGAAATAAAGCTTCTCTAATTTTGAAACCCTTATCCTGCATGAACGTGTGTAGAGCTTTACAAAATTTAATTATTTTCAGGCTTTATTAAAGTGTTGTCTTCCACAGTGAATCCACTCGTTTTTTTCACAAAGTCTACTTCAGGTAGTAAGTTATAAACATTATCTTTGATTGTAGAAAATAGATAACTTTTTCCGTCTCGAGTAAATAAATTAATAAGATCCCAGTATTTCTTTTCAGGATAAACAGTCATATCAATATCAATAAAATGGTTGTTATTGATATGAATGCCTCTTATAAAAATATCGTCGATGAGCTCATCAGGCACATCAGAAAGTATTCTAATTCCCCCTTTAGCACGTAAAACGGTGTTGTGAGTAAAATAAATATTTCCCCAATTAAAAGGCTCGGTCACACTCCTTGGTTTATTTGGGTAAGCATTGAGGATAAACTTATCACTGTCTATAAAAGTGTTAGCAATTATTTTAACATCCGAGTAATAGGTCAGCTCAATTGCAGTGCCTTTAGTTTTTTTAAAGGTATTATATTTTATTAAAGCTTTAGAAACAGGTTTTCTAGTGGCTAGTTTTAAGGAACCTTTCAGACCTTCAAATACATTGCTTTCAACAGTAATATCATGTGTACCACCATAGTTTCCACTCCATGGGTGAGTTGTGGTCACTTGGGTAACATTATTAAAATAATTATTACTAATTTTTACTCTGAAAGAGTTGATAGGGGCATTATATGATGAACGCTTTGAGGACGTTGCTCTTATCGCTGCATCGCCAAAATCAAAAAATTGATTATGTTTAATTGAAATATCTTCGGAGCCTGCAAAAAGGATACCTTGCTCACCCCAAACATAATTAATTTTGTCTGTGGTTAACCCTCTAAAAATAAAACCATTAATTTCTATGAAGCGTGAATTATAAAAGGATAAAATATACTCTCCTTCAAATTGGTCACACTTTTTTAGTATAACGCCAGTATTAGCTGTAATAACAATATTGTTAAGATTTCTAACAATAATAGCTGAGCAGATGTCATAAACTCCTGGCTCTTCTATTTTTAGCGCGGAATTTTCTGCCGTGTTTAAAATCAAGTCTTTTAGTGCTTGTGAGTCATCAATGCCATCATCGGGGATCATTGAGCTCGATGCTTGGCTACTAAATAAAATACTTAAAGAAAGAGCGATAAATAGAAATAAAGATTTAGGCATAATATTGTCCTTCTATGTAAGAGTTTAATAGGACGTAGTTGCTTTTATATTAAAAAATGAGCCAGACAATTCATTCATCGACTCTTAAAAGTGAATGGTTAATACCTCTACTCAAAGTGTTAGTAGAGATAGAGCATAATTGCAATAATTATGCTCCAATTCAGGGTAGGATTAATTTTAAAATGAGAAGCGATTATTAACGAGGCTTAACAATCGCAGCCGTTTTGGCTAAAGCGTCATTATCTAAAATAGTAATAAATTTACCTTCTACTTTAATTAAGTCGGCTTTTTGAAAACGGCTTAATAAACGGCTGATAGTTTCTACGGTTAAACCTAAGTAGTTACCAATTTCGCCGCGAGTCATAGTAAATCTAAATTCTTTACGTGAAAAACCACGCTCACCAAAACGCTCTGATAAGTTATAAATAAAGCTAGCAAGACGTTCTTCAGCTGACTTTTTATTAAGTAATAATAGCATTTCCTGATCGTAGGTTATTTCACTACTCATTAAACGCATTATTTGTTGGCGCAATTTAGGCAGTTTACCGGCTAGTTCGTCAAGAGTTTCAAAGGGAATTTCACATACCATTGAGGTTTCTAGTGCTTGAGAAAAACTTTGATGTTGCATTTTATTGATGGCGTCAAAGCCAACAAGGTCACCCGCTAAATGAAAGCCTGTAATTTGCTCATCGCCTTGCTCTGACAAGGTATACGATTTAAACGACCCCGAACGAACTGCATAAATTGCATTTAAAGGTGCGCCCGATTCAAATAAGTAGTCACCCTTGTGTAATGGTTTTTTTCGCTCAATGATCTCATCAAGTTTATCCATTTCTTGGCCATTTAAAGAAAATGGTAAACATAACTGGCTAATACTGCAGTTATTACAGCTAATGGCACAATTACCTTTAGCACGACTTTGAGAAAAATCCATAAGTTCAATCCGTTAAATTTCTATGCACAACATTTACCAATGTTAATGCACTAGCTTGTCTGTTGCAATGATCAGAAGGTAGATACCATACCAAATGATAACACTGCCTAATATTATTCGCGTCCAAGGGTGATTAAAAAGCGTATTGAGCTTTTGTGCAGCCATACCTAAGGTGATCATGGCAGGGAACGTCCCTAGGGCAAATGCCAGCATAACCAGAGCACCATTTATGGCAGTGCCACTGGTCATCGCCCATGTGAGCGCAGAATATACTAAGCCGCACGGTAACCAGCCCCATAGTGCGCCATAACCAAGCGCTTTTAATGGGGAATCAATGGGCATTAAATATTTATTAAGTTTAATTAAGTGCTGCCAAATGAGGGTTTTGCCAAGTTTTTCGAGCCATTGTAATGTCGCGGCTAAGCGCATGATATAAACGCCGACCAGTAACATAAACACGCCCGCTAAAAATGATAAAAACAGCGCAAAGGCCGAGTTTTGTGTGGCAAATTGACTACTAATACCGGCAACAAGGGCACCAGCCAGCATATAACTTAGCGCTCTGCCGCTATTATAGGCTAGAGAATATAACCAAGTTTGGCGCTTGTTACTGGCTAACTGTAATGAGCTGGCAATGCCGCCGCACATAGCAATGCAATGGCCACTGCCAATCAATCCCATTAAAAAAGCACTAACAAAAATCGGGTCAATCATTACTTTTATTATGTTGCTCTTTATCGTCTTCAAACAAAATACTGTGGCCTTGCTTGTTTAAATCAGAGAATTGCTCGCCTTTTACTGCCCAAAAAAACACGCCAATGGCAATTAGTACAAACAAGATAGCGATAGGAACTAAAATATAAATTATGCTCATAACTTTAATAGCCTTAGTGAATTACATATCACAATAATAGAGCTGGCAGACATACCAATTACCGCCATCCAAGGCGCAACTAAACCCATAGCAGCAAGCGGTAATATAGAGCCATTATATAATAAAGAAAGCGCTAGGTTTTGCTTAATTATACGCCGTGTTTGCTTAGCAATAGTCAACAAATGATCAATAGAGGCTAAATCACTGTTAAGCAGCACAACATCGGCACTGTTTTTAGAGATATCAGCTCCTGTTTCCATGGCAATTGATAAGTGGGCACTAGCAAATACTGGGCTGTCATTTACGCCATCGCCAACCATAGCAACAACTTCGCCTTGGGTTGACCAATGATCAACGGCGTCTTGTTTATCTTTGGGACTACAACTGGCTTGTACTGAATCAAGCTTTAATTTTTTAGCCACCTTGGCACCGGCATCTGAGGCGTCACCTGTTAGCATATGACAACTTAGATTGGCAGCCTTTAACGAGTTAATGAGTTTATCGGCATCTGTTTTTACTTTATCAACAAAGTAAAAGCGTGCAACGGGTTGCTTGTTTATGTAAAGGGTAGCTTGCGCATTGGTTTTTTTGGTATCAAACCAGCCACTTTTACCAATGGCGTAATGCGTATTATCGTATTGAGCACTGATCCCAACCCCTGGATGGAGCTGTACATCGTCAAATTTACGCTGACCTTTAAACTCTTTAAAGGCACTAGCAATAGGGTGCTCAGAATAGCTCTCAAGCTGTGCTGCAATATCAAGAATTTGCTCTTTGCTGTAGTTATCATCAAGTATGTCAACAACATCGAGGCTAAATTTACCTTGCGTAAGCGTACCGGTTTTATCAAAAGCAACTAAAGTAAGCTTTGAGAGTGTTTCGAGCACATGTGCTTGCTTAATTAATATACCTTTACGAGTTAAGGTAGCCACAGCACACGTTAACGCGGTTGGAATAGCTAAACTTAATGCGCACGGGCAGGTGGCCACTAACACCGATATAGTGATCCAAAAAGCGACATCAGGGTCAATTTGATACCAGCCAATGGCGGTTAGAGAGGCAAATACCAGTAATACGGCAACAAACCACTGCGCTACTTTGTCGGTAATTTCTACTAACCGTGGGCGTTTTGTTAGGGCATTATGTTGCAGGCGAATAATTTGATTAAGCAGGGTATTTTGGCCCAGCTTATTGATTTTTATTTCAATAATACCATCATGATTAACCGTGCCCGCATACACGTTATGATCAATATACTTTCGTACTGGCTGATGTTCACCAGTCATCATAGACTCATCAACACTGGTGCTGCCTTTGACTAAGATGCCATCGGCAGGGATAGTTTCGCCTGCTTTTATTAAAACGATATCGTTAAGCTTGAGCTTTTTAGCGGCAATTATGTGCTCTTTGCCGTTTTCATCGAGTGTACGGGCTGTCAGTGGCAGTAGCTTTTGTAAGTTGGCTGTAAATTCACTGGCCTTTAAGCGCGCTCTAAATTCTAAGTATTTACCTAATAAGAGTAAAAAGGTAAACATACAAATAGATTCAAAGTAAACTTCACCGACTTCCATTACCGTGGCGTAACAGCTTGCACCATAGGCACCAAAAATCGCCAATGATACCGGTAAATCCATATTCAGTTGTTTTGCTTTTAAGCCGTTAATTGCATTAATTAAAAAGGGCAGGGCGCTGTATAAAATAACGGGCGTTGCAAGGATCAAGCTGATCCATCTAAAGTACTGTTCAAAGTTGCTGTCCATCCCAGAGAACATACCAAAGTACATAGCAAAGGCAAACATCATCACTTGCATGGTCATTAAGCCTGCCACGCCGAGGCGGCGAATATAGGCTTTAGCTGTTTGTTGTTTTTGCTGGGCTTCTAAATCTGATTGGAATGGATAGGCTTTGTAGCCTATTTCAGCCAGTGAGGTGATTAGCTCACTTAAAGGGGTTGCGCTTTTATCCCATTGGATCATAGCGCGATTAGTTGAGGTGTTTACATCAACGCGCTTTACCGATTTAAGGTTAAGTAATTGCTTTTCAATAAGCCAGGCACAGGCGGCGCAGGTAATGCCCTCAACACTGAGAAGCACCTCAGAGTTGTCGTTATGCGTACTGATAAACCCATCTTGAATATCTTCATTGTCATAGCTTTTAATAAAAGCGAGTTGTTCAGGGACGAGTTGCTCTACTTTACCGGCACTAACAGTGCGATATTTGTAGTAGTCGGTCATCCCTTGGTCAATGATATTTTGTGCAACAGCTTGGCAGCCAATGCAACACATTGGCTCAGCGGTATTGTCTATAACAACATGTGCGCTAAATCCAGCAGGCACACTTTCAAGACAATGAAAGCAATTTTTAGACATACTAAATACTACTTATAGTTAGGAGTCACTAAAACGGTGGCGGTGGTTGGTAAACTAACGTTTTCTTTCATTTTCCAACTGTTATCAACGGGTTCAATAAACACCGAATATGCGCCTGGTGTATAGCTTTCTAATAATGCAGTGAACTCTTGATTAGCATTTGGGGTGAGGGTTGCCTCAAAATCGTGCGCTTTTATAGTACGGTGAAAAAACGACAATCTTAATGCGTGTATATTACTGGTATCGCCTTTGGTAAATTTAAAGCTTACACGCTCATCTGATACATTTAGGTCGCCATGTAAATACAACGCTTTTGCTTTATCAAACTTAACGAGTTCTAAGTTGATTGCTTTGCCTTTTTTATAGTAATCATCTACAACCATATCTGGGCCGTTACCAATGGCAGTAATAAATAAACTAATGCAGCCAATAATTGCAGCTAAAGGAAAGAAGATTAAAAACCAAGGCCAAAAATTTTTATACCACGGAGTCGGTTGCATAGTCGCTCTAAAATTAATTAATGTGCGGCTATATTATAATAAATAGAATGAAAAGACTAAAAAAAAGCCTCCGAGTGGAGGCTTTTTTGATCTGAATTAATCTACTGAAATAAAAAGATTAAAACTGAAACGTTTTGTTAACTTTATCGTTATTTATCTTGCGATAAGCTGTAAACGTAAGCAGTTAATAGGTGAATTTTATCTTCGCCTAAAATCTCTTTCCATGCAGGCATTACACCAGCACGGCCATGGTTAAGTGTTTCTTCAACAGCGCGTTGAGAGCCACCGTATAACCAAATGTTATCAGTTAAGTTTGGTGCACCAAACGGTAGGTTATGGGCAACTGAGCCTTTACCATCTGGACCATGACACGCAGCACACATAGCAAATTTTGCTTTACCTGCATCGGCATCTTTTTGGTTAACAGTACGGCCAGATAGGCTAAGTACGTAAGCCGTCATTTCTTTAACGCCTTGCTCACCTAATGCATCACCCCAAGGTGGCATTGCTGCAACACGACCTAAAAGTAATGTTTCTCTGATCTTGTCAGGAGAACCACCGTACAACCAATCGTTGTCAGTAAGGTTAGGGAAGCCAGTACCACCACGAGCATCAGAGCCATGACATTGTGCACAGTTTTGTGAGAACAAACGTTGACCAATTTCAACTGCGAGTTGACCTTGAGTTTGCTCATGTTTAGTGCCGTTTTCTAGCGCAACTTGCTGTGCTGCATCACCAGCAAATTTAGACTCTACTAAATCTAGAACAGGTATTTGAGCCAATTCATTAAAAATAGGACCAAAACGTTCTTCAGCAGCGCGGTATTCAGCATCTAGCTTTACAAAACGGCCATCTTCTTTCGCTTCAATGACTGCTTCTTTCGATTCAGTTAAAGAGGTAATACCTTGGTTTGAGCTTGTCCATTTTGCTAGACCTTCCCAATTACCTAAACCTGGGTAGGCTGCTAAGTAATAAACAGACCACACAAACGTTGCGAAGAACATGTAAGTCCACCATTTCGGTAGTGGATTGTTTAATTCTTGAATGCCGTCAAACTCATGTCCACAGCTTTCACCTTCTTTTACACCTACATAGTTTTTTAAGTTCCAAACTAGTAGACCAAAGATAATGATTAAGCATGCAAGGGTTAATACAATAACCCATATACTCCAAAAGCTAGTCATTTCTCAGACCCCTTTTCCTCGTTAGAGAGTGTATTGTTGTGTTTTTTTTCATCTTCAAATATGACATTAGCAGCGTCTTTAAAACGACTTTTACTACGCTTGCTATATGCCCATCCAACAATCACAATAAATAATACTAAAATTACCAGAGTCAAAATGCCTCTGTATGTCCCGTAGTCCATAATAATCTACTTCAAATGTGTGCCAAGTTGTTGCAAATAAGCGATAAGGGCTTGCATTTCTGTTGCACCTTTACCGTCATTCATTGCATCAACCTTAGCAATGTCAGCGATTAATTCCTCGTCACTGCCATAACCTAGACCCGGGTGTTTTGGGTTTTCTGGATTAATAGCAAACGTGTCACGGAAAATTTGTAGTTTTTTCAGAGTCAGACTTGTATCAAGCGTGTTCTCTGCTAACCAAGGGAAACCTGGCATATTAGACTCAGGAACCACGGCACGTGGATCCATTAAGTGCGCATAATGCCAATCATCTGAGTAACGTTTACCTACTCGTGCTAAGTCAGGGCCAGTACGTTTAGAACCCCAAAGGAAAGGGTGATCCCATACTGACTCGCCTGCTACAGAGTAGTGACCGTAACGCTCAACTTCATCACGAAATGGACGGATCATTTGAGAGTGACAGTTAGCACAACCTTCACGTACATAAATGTCGCGACCTTCAAACTCTAGTGCGTTTAACGGGCGTAACCCATCCACTGGCTTGGTTGTATCGTCTTGGAACATTAGCGGCGTAATTTCTACTAATGCACCGAAGCTGATTGCGAAAACAGTCAAGATGGCCATGAGGCCAATGTTTTTCTCGATAATTTCGTGTTTGTTTTGTGAATTTTTATTGCTCATTATCTAACTCCGTTATGCTAACTGCGCTTGTTCATCAAGTTCTAACGAGTTATTTTTCGCTGAAACTGTACGATAAACGTTATAAGCCATAACCAGCATACCTGTAACGATGAATACACCGCCTAAGAAACGCATAACATAGAAAGGATGAGAGGCTTCTAACGACTGTACAAAGCTGTACATTAATGTACCGTCAGAGTTAACTGCACGCCACATTAGACCTTGCATTACACCTGAAATCCACATTGCAACAATGTATAAAACAACACCCACTGTGTGTAACCAGAAGTGTGTATTGATTAATTTAATGCTGTACATACGACCTTGCGAGAATAACGCAGGGATAAGGTGGTAAATAGCACCGATAGAAATCATCGCAACCCAACCTAATGCACCTGAGTGAACGTGACCTACAGTCCAATCTGTGTAGTGCGATAACGCATTAACAGATTTAATTGCCATCATCGGGCCTTCAAACGTCGACATACCGTAGAAAGACAATGAAACCACTAAGAAACGTAAAACAGGGTCAGTACGTAGCTTATGCCATGCACCTGAGAGCGTCATAATACCGTTGATCATACCACCCCAAGACGGTACGAATAAGATAATAGACATCACCATACCTAAGCTTTGCGTCCAATCAGGAAGCGCAGTGTAGTGAAGGTGGTGAGGACCTGCCCAAATGTAAAGAGAGATAAGTGCCCAAAAGTGAACAACCGACAAACGGTATGAATAAACAGGGCGACCCGCTTGCTTTGGTACAAAGTAATACATCATACCCAAGAAACCCGCAGTTAGAAGGAAGCCTACTGCGTTGTGGCCATACCACCACTGAACCATTGCATCTACGGCACCTGCATAGATTGAATATGATTTAGTCAATGAGACTGGGACTGCCATGCTGTTAACAATATGTAGAACAGCAACGGTAATAATGAAACCAGCATAGAACCAGTTAGCTACATAAATATGCGCTACTTTGCGTTTTGCAATAGTGCCCATAAATACAATAGCGTAAGTTACCCAAACAACAGCAATTAAGATATCGATTGGCCACTCAAGTTCTGCATACTCTTTAGAACTTGAAATACCCATAGGTAGAGTAATTGCTGCTAGAACAATAACTAACTGCCAACCCCAAAAGGTAAAGGCGGCTAATTTGTCTGAAAGAAGGCGCGTTTGACATGTACGTTGTACGACGTAATAAGACGTCGCAAAAAGTGCACTTGTACCAAATGCGAAAATTACTGCGTTCGTGTGTAACGGACGAAGTCGAGAGTAAGTTAACCATGGTGTGTCAAAGTTAAGAGCTGGCCAAGCTAATTGGGCAGCTATCAGAACCCCAATACCCATGCCAACGATGCCCCAAATCACTGTCATAATAGCGAATTGGCGTACAACTTTATAATTGTACTCAGTTTGTGATGCTACTGTTTGGCTCATTTTCTGGCTTCCGCTGCAATAAATGCGTTTAGAAATGAATTACCTACTTGTAAAAGTAGGACCTACTATTATTCCAAAGTATACTATCTAAAACCCACAATATGTGGTTGTTAAAGATAATAATCTCAAGAAATACTTGTTTTTTTTGCGGTTGAAATGATAAATTTTTTGGCCTTAAAAAGATAGGTCAATTGCGTAATAATATGACATCAATCAAACTTTATTAACTTGCTGTCTATTTTTTGAGGTGATTTGTACCTTACTTGCCCATTAAAGCCGATAATCAACCAACGTGCCCAAATGTTGGGCTAATACATTAGATACTTTGAGAACCTGCATGTATATATATAGAGTATGTTTACTTTCTTTTCTACTATTCTTACTAGGTTGTGACTTTTCTGGATCAACATCAACACCAAAAGTAAATCAATCACAAACAGAGTGTAAAAATAACAACCCGTGTATTTTTCCAAATCAAGTTAAAGTTTGGCTAAGCGAAGAAACCCTATCACCAGAGACACCGTTTTCAATTTACACTCAGTTACCGACTGGTGTAACAATAACTGCAGCTAAATTAGAAGGCGTTAGCATGTATATGGGTTACATTCCCGTACAATTTAAAAATCAGGGCAGCGTTTGGGTAGCTAATACTATGGTAGGGATTTGCTCAGAAAAAAACATGGTGTGGAAGCTTATTCTTACTACTGTCGATACAAACACTGGCATAAGTGAAAATGTTGAATATTTTTTTAACGTTACCTATTAAAGGCTTTCTACTCAGGCGTGGTTTTTAACTGCGCCATTCCCGTAAAATTATAGCGGCAAAGCCAAATGCCTCACATTTAATAGTTATCTGCAATTAAAGTCTATCTGATAAAATAACCATTCTTAATATAGCTTTTACATATCCATTTACCTTCCAAGTTTATAACTTAAGCTCTGCTTGGCTTACTTATTCAATTGTGCTCATACGTGCAATAAAGCACCCATGTCATTAATATGTAGATTTATCTAATGGATCCACTTTGATAGCCGTTTTTAGTTTAATTGGCAGCCCGTCTTAAACCTTCAATACACATAAAATTTGCATGATTAAAACTTATAACAAAAAAATCAGACTAAATAAACAATCTACTTGCATAAATATGGTTAGTAATTAACACCTAGTTTTACCGTTTTAATAACGAGCTGTGATTAACATGTTAATTTTCCTGTTTAGGGCACATTATTGTAATAATTACATTTGATTACAAACTCTACTCATTTGATTTCAGCTGTGTTTTTTATGTGATTGCTTGGTCTTTAGTTTATGATTTCTAAATGTTTTTATTAATTAACAATGAAACATACTGTAACCTTTGTTCCTTTCGTGGGACGTCTTAATTTTCATTGATTGCATAGTGATCGTTCGTTAAGTTTTCGTTCAGTTAAAGGCGCCTAAGTTGCTCCCGCTCACTCAAAATTCTCATAAAAGTGAGCATTACCAATTTAGGTAAATTTTCAACAAGTAGGGTTCATCCATGAAAAAATCAACTCTTGGTTTAGCTGTAATTGCAGCGATCCCAATGTTCTCAAGTGTTCAGGTTTTAGTTGCAGACGAAGCAGCAAAGTCAATTGAAAAAATTCAAGTAACGGGTTCTCGTATTAAGCGTTCAGATATGGAAACTGCTAGCCCAGTTACACTTATCGGTGCCGATGAAATTAAAGCATCAGGTGCAACATCTGTAGATAGCGTATTACAACAAATGACGGCTACGGGTGGTGCAATGACAAACCCTGGCGTTAATAATGGCTCTGGCGGTGGTGCATCTATAGATTTACGTGGTTTAGGTTCACAGCGTACTTTAGTACTTGTTAATGGTCGTCGTATGATCAATTCAGGTACTGGTGCGGCTTCAACGGTTGATTTAAATACTATTCCAGTATCAATGATCAAACAAATTGAAGTACTTAAAGACGGTGCTTCTGCTGTATACGGCACAGATGCTGTAGCGGGTGTTGTAAATATTATCCTTAAAAATGACTTTGAAGGTTTAGATTTAAACGTCAACACAGCCATGACTTCAAAACATGATGCGTCAGAAACATCAATCGACTTTACCTTAGGTACAACATTTGACAAAGGTAATATGGTTTTTGGTATTCAATACACTGATCGTGGTGAAGCAAGTCAAGGTGATCGTGGTTTCTCATCATGTCCTTTATTTGAAGGCGAAAATGGACTTTTCTGTGGCGGTTCTTCATTCAGCGAAGGCGGCCATATTTACAATGTTAATACAGCTAATATCATCAACGATAAAGGTGAAATCGAGAAGCAGGGTGTTGCTGACGATGCTGGTTTAAGTGGCCTTGGCGGTAACTTACACCGCTATACCGATGAAAACGATGCATACAACTATGCGTCTAAAAGCTACCTATACACACCTATGGAACGCTTAAACATCACAGGTTTAGGTAATTATGAACTAAATGATGACACAATGCTTTTCAGCGAGTTTACCTATACTAAGCGCTGGTCAGAGCAAAAGTTAGCACCACAGCCTATCAACTTTGGCTTTAAATATACCGAAGATATGGGTGACAGCTTACTGTCACAAACTTATGATAAGCGACAAGTCGTTAACGGTGCATTTGTAAAAGATGCTAATGATAATTACGTTACAACACCGACTAATTACGCCTATGGTGATGAAATAAGCTACCGTCGTCGTATGGCTGAAAGTGGTACTCGTGACTTATCGCAAACAGTTGATACTGTTCGTGTTGTTGTGGGTGCTGAAGGTATTATTGGTGATTATTCATGGGATGCATCAGCAAACTTTGGTCGCAATGATTCTGTTGATAAAATGAGTAATCTGCACAACGTTTCTGCAATCACAGAAGACTTAGCTGCAGGTACATTTAAGCCTTTAAATGAGGCATCTTGGTCACAAGAAAACATTCAAGATTATATATACACAGAGCAAAACTCAGGTGGAAGCCAGTTATTTATTTTGGCAGCTTCATTATCTGGTGAAATGTTTGAGCTACCTGCAGGTTATGCTGCATTTGCAGCGGGTGTAGAGCGTCGCCAAGAAAAGGCATGGTATAATCCTGATTCAATTGCTGCTCAAGGTCTAGGTAACGATCCACGTGTAGATCCAACAAGTGGTGGGTTTGATGTGAATGAGGCTTATGTTGAGTTTGCATTACCCTTACTATCTGAGCTTCCATTTGCAGAATATGTTGAATTAAGTGCGGCAATCCGCGCGTTTGATTACAGCACTTTTGGTTCTGATGAAACATGGAAACTTGGTTTTACTTGGAAAGCAAATGATGAATTGATGTTCCGTGGCGTACGTTCAACCGCATTCCGTGCTCCAACGGTAGATGAGCTTTACTCAGGTAATGCGCCATCTTATGAGCAAGTAAAATACCCAGGTGCTGATAGCCAGGCAGAAGTAACTGTGGGCGGTAATCAAAATCTAACACCAGAAGAAGCTGATACTTTAACGTTTGGTGTGGTGTACGAACCACAATGGTTTGAAGGTTTCTCAATGACCGTAGATTACTACGACATTGAAATCGAAAATGCTATTTCAACATACAACAACCAATTCGTTGTTGATCAATGTATTGGTAATTCAAACAGCAGTTCAAACGAACTTTGTGCAAGCACAGGTGCAATTTTACAAGCTGATGGTCGCATTGTTTTCAATAATCAGCTTCGTAATATTGGTTCTGAAAAAACATCTGGCATTGACTTAAATCTGAAGTATTCATTTGATGCATTAGGCTTAAGCTGGAGAGCTGGCCTTGATACAACATATTTAGATGAATACGTTGTTGATACGGGTGCTGTTGTAGATTACGCTGGTTACATTACGGGTGGAGCTGGTAGTTACGCAGATATCAAATCAAACTTTAACTTAACAGTTAAAGGAGATAACTGGGATGCAACTTATGAAGCACGCTACATTGCTGGCCTAGATAGCTTCGCATGTATTGATGGTGAGACATGTTATGCACCTTCAACGCCTTCAGTTGTGTACCATGACATTAGTGGATCTTACTTAATTAATGATACAGTGACATTGTCTGCAGGTGTTAATAACTTATTTGATAAAGAGCCACCGTATTACTCAGGTAATAACGATTCAAACACTGACCCGTACACGTTTGATACGTTAGGTCGTCGTTTATTCGCTGGCGTAAACGTTAAGTTCTAATTTTAATTCATTAGAACTACTAAAAGGCCTAGTTTTTACTAGGCCTTTTTTGTTGAACAAAATTAAAGAGGCACGTAAACTCAGGTAGATAACCGAAGGAGGCATCATTGTTAAAGCAAGACGAAAATTTATCGTTTGTTATTGAACCGCAACTATCACCGCGTGCAGAGCAGCGTCTCGATCTTTATTTTTCTATCCCAAACGAAATGGGTATTAACGCGCAAACACTCAGCGAAGAGTCTTACTTTAATAACCAATTTAAATCTTTTGTAGCCTATAACGCGAATAACATTCATCTTCCATTGGTACGAAGCCGCTTTGTGAGTAAAAACAAAGGTGAGCAGCAAGATTACCGACAAAATTTAAATTTATATTGTTATCAAGTGCGTCTGGCAATTGATGCCGATATTAAAGATGCGTTAAAAATTCAAGAAAGCGATGAGTTTTATCAACGAGCCATGGAGCTCTGTGAACAAAGCCAAAGCCTACTTAGAAAACTCAGACGTTACACCCCAGATAACGAAAAGCTGATCCCGTTTTATACTAATGCTGATAACTACCTAAGCTGGCAAATTGAACAAACTTTTTTAAAGCTACTTGATGAAGGCCCGCGTAGTAGCGATCACGCTAAAGAACGAAACGACTTATTAAACTTTTGTAAGTCAGAGAGTGAGTATCGAGCAGAGCAGCAATATAATTCTGATTCAACACTTAAAGACGCCAACAGAATTACTAATAAGATGCGTTTACTCCAGCGTTTAATAGAGCATGGAGTGATTTTACAGCGCCAAACACGCTATCTTAATAGCTATTTAAAGCGGTTGGTAAAAGGCTCTGTAACAGCTGTTATAATGGCTTTTGTGATGGTGGTTATTTTAAATGCGCGTTCTACCTTTACTGAAATAACCGCTTCATTAATTCTAATTTTAGGGGTTATTTACGGGCTGAGAGAAATATTTAAAGAAGATATTACCCGTATTATTTGGCGTGCTATTGTGCGAGGGCGGCCAAAATGGCGCTTTATTTTTAAAAACAGTATCACAAAAGATAAAGTGGCGAGTCAGTTTATTTGGTTAGAGTACACCCGGTTTAAAAAAATCCCCAAAGAAGTGAGGAAAATTTTTTCTAAGCGTCGTCAGCAAAACAAACAGGCGGCGCAATGGCTGCATTTTGCTAGTGAAACTCGGGTAAGTGCTAAAGAATTTTTGCCAGGCTACGATAGCTTGCAGCAAACGCTGCAATTTAATCTCGCGCCGTTTGCACGTTATTTAAAAAAAGGGGAAGGGAAGCTCTATCATTTAGAAAACAATAAAATTTCTAAACAGGGAGTCGAAAGACGCTATCAGTTAAACATGGTATTGGTTCTAACCGAACCGAATAAAACGCTCTATCAGCGTTACAAAATCACTTTAAACCGCAGTAAAATAGTCAACATAGAGCTTATTTACACCAGCGATGAAAAAAAAGAGGAATAACATACGTTATTCCTTTGTTGTCCTTATTTATCCGTTAGCCCTTTTTTGCTGTAAAGCGTTACTTTGTCTGATACCAGGGTAATTTCGATGTTTTTAGCGTCATCACCCCAAGTACAGCTAGTATGTAATGTTTTTTCTACACAGTTATCAGCACTGCCTAAAAGTGCTTCAACTTCTGTTTTGTCCATACCAATTTTAATTTTTTCGTAATTTTCCATGCTTACTTTTGAACAAGCAGCAAGACTCAGTGCTGCAGCAATTATTAGGAGCTTCTTCATTATTATTTTCCTACTGTTAATGGTTAAATTTTCGAATTTGTACAATCATACCCATACGAGGATGATCAAAGTAATGAATATCTTCGCTGAAAACGCGTCTAAATTGTGAAAAACGGGCTGATTCTAGCTCACCATTATCTTGCTTTTCACTAATGTCGAAATCCGCATTAATGTATAAATAATGGCGTAAATGTATTTTCAATAAGCCATCTAACTCCCATTTCATGGTCGGAGACTGTGCTTTATTAAACAATGGCTCAGGAGTATCAAGTAAGCTAATAAAGTCGGAATTGGCGTAACTAAAACCGGTGTTCATATTGTTTTTTAATTGGTTGCCTGCAAATAAGTGCATACTAGGGGAGCGTGATTTACTTGCGCCTTCAAACCGCCAGCCGGTATGTAATATAGGGGTGAGTCCTTTGCGGTCTAAAGCTTGACGTTGCGATTCGAACTGCAATTGCTCAGGGGCTAACAGGTAAGTTTGCTCCATCGTCTCTAGTGCTGGTGCCTGAGGGGTTACTGGCAGCACATCGTAACTTTTTACATAATCAATGCTGTCGTTACACGCTGCAGACTGTGGGTTTGAATTAACCAAAGTGTCAGCAAATGTGCGTGTTTGAAAGCGTGGGTCACCGTTTATACACGCGTCCATTGCTTGGTTTTTATAAGCAGAGGCCAATAAATCTAAGGTGTTTTTATCTTCAATGGCGTCATGCTTTAAGCTAAAGTCTTCTTGTAAGTAAGGAGCAGGGCGCTGTTTAAATATTAACACTTCTACTTCAAACCAGCGCTCTGCAAATGCAGTACTGCTAAATAAGCAGCATAAAATAACCAGCGATTTTTTCAGCAACATTAATGGCTAACCTTTTTTTCGAAATCTGCAATCATAGCAGTGATCATTTTTAAGCGTTCACGGGCATTCGCCTCGCTAATGGCAAAGCGTAATTTATTTGCGCCATCCATTTTATAAATGTGTGGCGCACTTTGTATCAAACCAATAATGAAGCTAGGATTAACCTTGGTATTTTGACTAAACTCAAAGTAGCCTCCTTTCGGGTTAGCTTCTATTTTGGTTATGCCCAAATTGCTCGCCTGCATTTTTAGTTGTTGTAAACTAAATAGGTTTTTAGCTGCATCAGGTAATAAACCAAATCGATCTATCAATTCTACTTGCAGTTCATCAATATCAGCAAGGTTAGCACAACTTGCTACACGCTTGTACATACCTAAACGCGCGTTAACATCATGAATATAATCATCAGGTAACAAGGCAGGTAGCTTTAAATCAACTTCGGTTTGTTTTTGTAATAAATTTTCAAGGGTTGGCTCTTGACCATTTTTAAGCGCGTTAACAGCCTGTTCAAGCATTTCCATGTATAAATTAAAGCCAATGGTTTGTATTTGTCCAGATTGATCGTCTCCTAATAGCTCACCGGCACCACGAATTTCTAAATCGTGGGTTGCTAAGGCAAAGCCTGCGCCTAAATCTTCTAATGAGGCAATGGCATCTAAACGCTTTTTCGCATCTTTAGAGAGCGCTTTAGGGTTACCTGTGAGTAAATAAGCATAGGCTTGGTGATGACTTCTACCAACACGTCCGCGTAATTGATGCAGCTGAGCAAGACCGAGTTTATCGGCTCTGTCCATAATAATGGTATTTGCTGTGGGTACATCAATGCCGGTTTCAATAATCGTAGTACATACCAGTACATTGTATTTTTGGTGATAAAAATCGGTCATGATCTGCTCAAGCTCTTGCTCTCGCATTTGCCCGTGGGCTGAGGTAACTGTTGCCTCAGGCACCCATTCGCTAATTTCTTGAGCAACACGCTCAATGGTTTCTACATTGTTGTGTAAAAAGTACACCTGGCCGCCGCGTTTAATTTCACGCAGTACCGCTTCGCGAATAAGCTCTTCGTCGCGTTGGCGCACAAACGTTTTAACGGCTAAGCGTTTAGCCGGTGGGGTAGCAATAATAGATAAATCGCGCATACCACTCATGGCCATATTTAAAGTACGGGGGATAGGCGTAGCGGTCAGGGTGAGTATGTCAACATCAGCTCTCAGGGCTTTAATTTTTTCTTTTTGGCGCACCCCAAATCGGTGTTCTTCATCAACAATTAACAGGCCTAAATCTTTAAAGTTGATGTCTTGTTGAATTAGTTTGTGCGTGCCAATAACCACATCAAGCTTGCCATTACTCATTTTTTCAAGGGTTTCTTTTTGCTCTTTGGTCGAATTAAAACGTGACAGCACACCCACTTCAATTGGAAAATCAGCAAAGCGGTCTTTAAAATTATCGTAGTGTTGCTGAGCAAGTAGGGTGGTAGGGACTAAAATAGCCACCTGCTTATTATCGTTAACTGCTACAAAGGCTGCACGCATAGCTACTTCGGTCTTACCAAAACCTACATCACCACATACTAAGCGATCCATGGCTTGTTTTGACTGCATGTCACCAAGCACCGCTTCAATGGCGTTACGTTGATCATCCGTTTCTTCAAACGGGAAGCTATCGCTAAATTGGCGATAAGCTTGGCCATCAAGCGTAAACTTATTACCAGGCTTAGCTTGGCGTTGTGCATATATGTCGAGTAACTCTGCGGCTACATCACGTACTTTTTCGGCGGCGCGCTTTTTCGCTTTATCCCAGGCATCAGAGCCGAGCTTATGCAGTGGCGCACTGGCCTCTTCACCGCCGGAGTAACGACTAAGCATATGAAGTGCCGATACCGGCACATAAAGCTTTGCTTCACCTGCATAAGTAATAGTTACAAATTCAGTCACCACACCGGCGGCATCAATCGTTTGCAGCCCTTGATAACGGCCCACACCATGGTCAAGGTGCACAACCGGTTGACCTTCTTTAAGCTCTGCTAAGTTACGAATTAGTGCGTCTTGGCTTGCTTCATACTTGTGCTTACGACGTCTGCGTTGTGATACTTTGATCCCAAGCAATTCTTGCTCGGTAATAATGCTCAAGCTTGGTTTAGTACTAAGCACTACACTTTGCTCAAGCGGACTGACAATTAAACCAACGTCATTACTGCTGTTGGTAAACTGCTCAAAACTATCAAATTCTTTAAATTTTAAGCCGCTAGGTTTTAATATACTCAGTAATGATTCGCGTCGACCGTCCGACTCAACACTGATGACAACTCGGCCTTTTTTCTTTTTTTGTTCTGCCACATAATTTATAAATGCATCGTAGGGTTGATGTTGTTTATGATCGATGCGTACATTGGGCAATTCATTAACTGCGAGGTTTTTATTACCTGCTTTGGTGCCTAGCTTTGCTTGCGATAGGCGAATGCGGCCATAATTGCCTAAATTGGAAAACAGCTCATTAATTGGCTGATATAATTCATCGGGCGGTAATAGTGGACGCAGAGGATCTACACGGCGGTTCTCATAACGCACATTAACATCGTGCCAAAAGTTATCCGCTGCATGCTCTAAATCCCCTAACTGCATGACGGTTGTTGAGTCAGGTAAGTAGTCGAATATGGTTGCTAAGCCTTCAAAAAACAGCGGCATGTAATACTCTATACCTGCTGGCCAATTGCCTTTACTGACCTGCATGTAGACTGAGTCTTGCTCAGCACTTGCGCCAAATTTTTCACGATAGCTTATTCTGAAACGTTCAATATCTGATTCGTTAGTAGGGAACTCATGAGCAGGCAGTAGCTCAATTTTGTCTACTTTTTCGTCTGAGCGCTGAGTTTCCACATCAAATAAACGGATGGTATCTAGCTCATCATCAAAAAAGTCGAGCCTAAATGGATGCTTACTCCCCATGGGGTATAAATCAACAATAGAGCCGCGTATGGCATATTCGCCATGTTCCATGACTTGTTGCACATGTAAGTAACCCGCTTGCTCTAAATTTTCTCGCAGGGCATGGGTGTCTAATCTATCGCCTACTTTAAAATTCAGCGTTGAGCCGTATATAAATGATGCTGGTGCAGTACGCAGCATCAAGGTTGATACCGGCACAATGAGCACGCTTTGTTGCTCTTTTTTCAGTGTATTGAGTGTTGCTAAGCGCGCTGAAATAATATCTTGGTGGGGAGAGAAGTGATCATAAGGCAATGTTTCCCAATCTGGAAAAACCATCACTGGGTTATCAGGCAGCAAGTACTCTAATTCTGTTTCAAGGCGCAGAGCACTTGGAGTATCAGGGGTAACAATTAACACCAAGTTATCTTGCTGTTTTACACCTTGTGCAATAGCAATGCTTAAGCCACTGCCTAAAAGTTCGCCCCATTGAATTTTATCTTTTTGAGATTTTACCCAAGGCAAGGCTGCCCATTGCTCAAACGCCATTAATTACTCCATTAAATTAGGCTCTTAACGAGTAAGAGCCACATTATTATTTAGTCACGGTAAATTTTTGTTAAATCTTGATAATGATCAATTCTACGGTCGCGTAAATACGGCCAGATACGTCTTACGTTCTCGCTGCGTTTTTGATCAAGTTTTACCATTAATATTTGTTCATTTTGGTTATCAGCCTCTGCCAACATTTCACCTTGAGGGCCTGCAATAAACGAGTTGCCCCAAAATTGAATACCGTCACTTTGACCGCTCGGGTCGCGCTCAAGGCCAACACGGTTACAACTAATCACCGGAACGCCATTAGCAACCGCATGCGCTCGCTGTGAAATAACCCAAGCATCTTTTTGGCGGGTTTGCTCGTCTTTATCATCGCGAGGGTCCCAGCCAATAGCTGTTGGGTAAATTAAAAGCTCAGCACCGGCCATTGCCATTAAACGCGCGGCTTCAGGAAACCATTGATCCCAACATACCAGTACACCTAGTTTACCTACTGAGGTTTGAATAGGCTCAAAGCCTAAGTCCCCAGGAGTAAAGTAAAACTTTTCATAAAACCCTGGGTCGTCTGGAATATGCATTTTACGGTATTTACCTGCAATGCTGCCGTCTTTTTCAAGCACCACGGCGGTATTGTGGTAAAGGCCCGTAGCACGTTTTTCAAATAATGACGCTACAATCACAATACCAAGCTCTTTGGCGAGTTCACCTAAAATATTACTACTTGGGCCTGGTATTGTTTCGGCCAAATCAAATACATCAACGTCTTCGGTTTGGCAAAAATATAAACTACGGTGTAATTCTTGAAGTACAACAAGTTGCGCGCCTTTACTTGCTGCATCGCGAATGCCCGCAATTGACTTTTCAATGTTATGTTCAGCGTTGTCACTGTTGCTTTGTTGCACTAAGGCAACTGATAAATGTGCAGGGCTTGTCATTGTGCTGCTCCAGCTAAAAATCCACGGGGTAATTGCATTGTAATGCAGTGAAGACTGCCAAATTGCTCAATAATAGGTAAACAATTTACACCAATAATTGTGTGCTCTGGGTATGCCTTTTGAACTTGCGTTAAAGCGCGTTGGTCGCTTGCATCGTCATAAGTAGGCACTAATACCGTATTATTAATAATTAAGTAATTTGCATAGGTGGCGGGTAGACGCGTATTTTCATCATCATACACGGCTTTTGGCCACGGTAACTCAATTAGCTTATATGGGGTGTTATCAGCGGTTTTAAAGCTTTTTAGTTGTTTTTCCATGGCATCTAGCGCGCTAAAATGCTCATCGCTTTTATCGTCACATTGCACATACACAAGGGTATTATTTGGTGCAAAACGCACTAAGGTATCAATGTGGCTGTCGGTGTCGTCACCTGCTAAATAGCCATGATCAACCCATAAAAAGTCTGTTGCGCCCAAGTGCGCTTTTAAAAGCGCTTCTATGTCACTTGGGTTTAAATTTGGGTTACGGTTTTTATTAAGCAAACATTCGCTGGTTGTTAGCAACACACCATGCTCGTTTATTTCAATACCGCCACCTTCAAGTACCATATCGAGCGCTTGATAGTGGTTTTTTTTGCTACTTAACTCTTTTACCAAAGTACGATTAATTTGATTATCTAATGCGCTTTCAAATTTATTGCCCCAACCATTGAAAGTAAAATCATATACTTTTAGTTGCTCGGGTGAGTCAATAGCGCTACAAGTAAGCGGGCCATGATCGCGAGCCCACGTATCATTGGTAGGGGTTACTACAAAATGAACACGATTCAAAGGGATGTTAGCGCTATTTAGCAATGCTGTAATATGCATTTTTAAGGCGCTATTATGCGCCACAATCACAAGCTTTTGCTGCGTTGTTATATGCTTAGCAAGCTCAATATATACAGGTTCTACACGGGCTAAATTATCAGCCCAATCTGTGTCTTTATGCGGCCATGTAAGCATAACAGCGTCTTGCTCGGCCCATTCAGGTAAAAGTCTAAAGTTCATGGATTTTTAATACAAATAAAGATGGGGCTAGTTTAGCAGTTCAATTACTGCTAAGTCACTTCTAAATGAGCGTTTGGCTCACAATTTTAAAGCGATTTGAGAAGTAAATAAACGCTAGCTTTTATCGTTTGTACTCTCTTTGGCTTTTTCAAGTTGCTGGCGCTTTTTAAGCTGGCGAGTTTGCGCATGTAAGCTGGCTCTTACAACCAGCTCTTGGTCGCTGTCTCTTATTGATACAAATAACAGGGTATATTGGTAGTGCTCATTATCTTGTTTTTCAATGGCAACCACTTCGCTATAACAATACACCGCAGAGGCCTCGTGTTGTAAAAAAAGTTTAGTACGAAACTTTTGCCCTAATGTATACAAATGTTCACTGGTAAACTTAATGCCGCCACCGCCGTAACTGTCGCAATAGATTGAGTTATCTTCAGGTTGTTCAGAGGCTAAAATATGACTCATGATCAAATCTATTTTGCGCGATTGAGCTTGTAAAAAAGTAGTTAGTTCTTGGGCAATATCACCTAAATTACGCAAAGGACCTAAGGCGCTTTGCTCTAAACTGCTTACTTCGTTAGCAAGTTTAAATAAAGGCGGAATATCAGCCTCAAGTTCAGCTAAGCTTTTTGGCACAGCCGAATCATCTACGGCAAACAGATTGACGCGATTACTTTCATCAATTTGAAAATAAAGCTCAAAATCTGATAATTTTTGATTATTCATATGTAACTCCTATCCGTTAATAGTAGCGTTGCGACTACTAAATTACTACACAACACGCCAATAAAATTAAGCTAAATATCTGTTTGCCCTCATTATAAAAAGCCAAATCAACTAAAATTGCGCTAACTTTCAATATTTACCAAACAGGCATAATGATTAAAAAAGTTTTAAAAGGTAATACGTTTACATTGCACTATGTATGTTAGCAACTAATAAATAACCAATAATTAACAAAACTCCTTGTAATTAGCCCTAAAACTCGTAATCTTACGGTAATAATAATAACAAGGGACTACCCACGTGGCTCGAGGACTTAAATTAGCCAGTACATTCTCAGACATATCCACGCAACTGCGGCGCTTCGTGTCTAAAATTGTGTTGCCTGACGATGTTGATGATATTGTTCAAGAAACCTTTGTTAAAAGTTATGAAGCTGAATTAAAGCAAGATATTCAATACACCCGTAGCTACATGTTAAAAACAGCTAAACACCTAGCACTTAATCATATAGCTAAATGGGATAATAAATTTAGTACCCCTTTAAATCACGAAACTGAACTCCCCAAATTGCTTAAATCAATGCAATTAGAAGACGAATACACCTCTAAAGAACGTTTTTTATTATTTTGTCGGGCGACTGAGCAATTAAGTCCTGTTGTAAGAAAGTGCTTTATTTTAAAAAAAGTCTATGGAATGAGCCAAAAAGAGATCGCACAGCAAATGCAGCTAAGTCAAAGTACGGTAGAAAAACACATTGCCAAAGGGTTATTAAATACCATGCTATATATGCGCGAACAGTCACACGATGAGAGCGACCATTGCCAACAAAGTGCGGACATAATGAGGGCAGCAAAATGAATAACATCCATCAATTTACTTCAAAAGAATTAATCTTAGAAAAAGCATCGCAATGGATCAGTGCTATTGACCGTGGCCTTACAAAAGAAGAGCAAGAACAATTTAAACTGTGGATGCTACAAAGTACTGCTCATCAAAATGCGGTGTATGAATTAGCTCAGCTTTGGGATGACCTGAGTGTACTTAACGAACTCAGCGTATTATTTCCAAATAAACAATCGGCTAATAGCAAAACAAAGCCTGCGTATGTATTTGGCATGGCAGCAAGTATTGTTGCTGCATTAATGATGTGCAGCTATTTATTGCTAAATATAGATAGCAATTTCAACAAAAATTTAGCTAAAGTAAATTATACAAAAATTTATAAAACAAAGGTTGGCGAGCAAGCAACCTATGTTTTACCAGATGGCACAATAGTTCAGCTTAATACCAATAGTTCATTGGAAGTAGCTTATAGCCAAGGGCGCAGACAGTTATTACTAAGCCGTGGGGAAGGACGTTTTAACGTAGCTAAAGATGCATCACGACCATTTAGTGTGATGGCGGGTGACAAAAGCTTTACCGCACTTGGTACAGTCTTTAATGTGCAGCGCAATACCTCATCAGATCTCGAGTTGGTAGTCACTGAAGGTAAAGTGATGATCACCGATCCCAGTGTTGCTGTTAATGCTGACGATTTTAAAGCTTATCAGCAAGCGAGCAACAGTAACCAAGAAATCCGCAAAATCAATGCCAATATTGTGATATCAGGTGAAAAAGCAGTTATTGAACAAAGCGTTACAAAACCAATCACACAGTTATCGGTTGATGACGTACAACGTGATTTAGCTTGGCAAAATGGCATGTTGATTTTTAATGGTGAACAGTTGGTTGATGCCTTAAACGAGGTTAGCCGTTATACCGCCACGCGGTTTGAATTATCATCTGATGAATTAGCGCGCATTAAAGTGGCTGGCGTCTTTAAAGCAGGTGATGTTGCAGGGCTGTTAGAGAGCTTACAAAATAATTTTTCAATTGAGCATGAACGTTTAGGCGAGCATGTTGTTAGTTTAAAATATCAAAAAAAATCATAGGTAATGGTAATGAAAATCACGCCATTGTTAATCAATGTTACTCATAAGGGTGTAAAAAGTAATTTAAAGATTAAAAAAATGATAAAAACCTATAGAGGATTTTTGTTTGCTAACTGTTTATATAAGTTGCGCAGTAACCATACGTGTTATTTAAGTCCGCTGGGACTCGTTGCACCGCTGTTTTTTAGTATCAGTGTGCACGCGAGTCAAACTGAGGGACAAATGATGCAGTTTGATATAAAAGCGCAACGAGCAGACAAAGCCTTAATAGAATTTGCTAAGCAAACTGAACAAACAGTGGTTTTTTCGTATGAGCTTGCTAAACAGTACGAGGCAAATTCATTATATGGATTTTATTCTCAACTCGATGCGTTAAACGCATTGTTAGCTGAGACTGAGCTCGATGCGGTTGTTGATCAAAATGGTTTACTGAGTATTAAACTCAAACAAATCAATAGGAAAGATAACAACATGATGAAGCTTTCAGGAGTTAGTGCTGCCGTATTACCTGCTTTACTTGCAGTTAATTCACAAGGAATAAATGCCGCTGAACAAAGCGCAGAACAAAACATCGAAAAAATTGCTATTGTAGGTAGTCGTGTCGCAGGACGTTCAGTTGAAGACTTACCTGTCCCCGTTGATATTTTAAGTGCAGAAGCACTCGAAAACACCGGCCAAACAGAAGTTGGCCGCATGCTTCAAGCTATCGCACCTTCTTTTAACTTTTCAAGTTCATCTATTAGTGATGGTACTGATGCATTAAGACCTGCAACGTTACGTGGCCTTGGCCCGGATCAAACATTGGTATTGATCAATGGCAAGCGTCGTCACCAAGCAAGTATTATTCACATTAATACTTCTGTTGGTCGTGGTACTGCGGGTACTGACATGAATGCGATTCCAGCCTCAGCAATTAAACGTATTGAAGTGCTTCGCGATGGCGCTGCAGCTCAATATGGTTCGGATGCAATTGCCGGTGTTATTAATATCGTGCTAAAAGATGGCAGCGAAGGTGGTAAAGCGGCCGTTAACTACGGTGAGTATTCAGAAGGTGATGGCGAAACCGTTAATATCGACTTTAATAAAGGCTTTGCTTTAGGTGATAACGGTTATTTAAATACAACTATTAATTACCGTGATCGTGCACCAACTAACCGTGCGGGCCTTCATGGCTCATGCCAGTTCTATGGCTGTACTGAACTTTCTGATGGCACCTTGCTTGCAGGTGATCCACGCGAATTAACCGCGCCACGTGATACATTCAGAATTGGCGATGCTGATTCTCAACAATTTGGTTTAACAGTTAACACCGGCTACGAATTAGGAGCGGGTGAACTATACGGTTTTATTACCTATTCAACTCGTGATAACGAATCAGCGGCATTTTTCCGTCATAATGCCAATGCAGGTGGTAATCCGGTACTTCAAGATGGCGATGCAACTATCCCAGCTGGCTTCTTACCTAAAATAAATACCACGATTGATGATATTTCCTATAACTTTGGTTATAAAACTGAATTTGATAACGACTCAAGCTTAGATTTATCGTACACCTATGGTGAAAACAGCATTGACTACACAACCAGCGATACTATTAACGGCTCTTACGCGAATTTTTTACGTTATGATCAAGGCCTAAGTGCAGCAGATATTCGCGCCACGATTCCACGTCAAGGCTATGCTTATGGCATGGAGCTATCACTGCAAACGATTAATCTTGATTTTACTCAAAATTTTGATGATTACTCATTGGCAATGGGTGCTGAAATTCGTACCGATGAGTACCGAATTTTAGAGGGTAGTGAATATGCATATCGCGATTACGATACCAGCAACGGTGTTAATATTTACGATGGGCTAAGCGGTGGTATTGGCAGCGAAAACGCATCCGGTGGCACACAAGGCTTTGGTGGTTCATCGCCAGCGTCGTCGGTTGATGAATCGCGTGATGTGATCTCGTTTTACTTAGACGCTGAAGCTTACGTTATTGAAGATGTAATTATCTCAGGGGCGTTACGTTACGACAATTACAAAGGGTTTGGCGATACAGTTAACTTTAAACTAGCCGGTAACTGGTCAGTAACTGAAGATATTTCACTTCGTGGTGCGCTTAGCTCAGGCTTTAGAGCACCTTCAATGCAGCAGTTGTATTTTAACAACATCAGCACACAGTTTGTTGTAGGTCCTAATGGTAATTTAGTGGCTGAAGAAGTGGGGACCTTTAGAAACGATTCAACCCTTGCGCAAAGTTTAGGTATTCCTAAATTAACAGAAGAGAAATCTCAAAACCGCAGTTTAGGTATCGTTTATAACGTAAGCGATAATATTAATGTAACGCTTGATTACTACTCAATCGATATTGACGACCGTATTGTAATTAGTAATCGCTTAGGCAAAGGTTTATCAAACAGTCTTGATGCCGCGTTATTGAGCTCGGGTGCTGGTGCAGGACAGTTTTTCTTAAATGGGGCTGACACTGAAACGCAAGGTATCGACTTTGTAGCTACATGGAATACAGAAGGCCTAGGCGGCACGCTTGATTTTACATTAGCGGCTAACTTTACCGAAACCGATGTCGTGTCGTTATTTACACCTGCAGGTTCTGGTCTTGAAACCGTGCCAGTCGATGATGTGTTTTCTGATCAAGAAATTTCTATCATCGAAGAATGGCAACCAGAAGATCGCATTAACTTAAGTGCACTTTATCGCCGTGACGACTGGACTGTTAATTTATCACTTAATCGTTTTGGTGAGTACACAGTTGAAGATGGCGGTCGCCAGACTTACGGTGCTGAAATTTTAACTGACATTAAAGTTAATTACTTTGTAACTGATAACTTATCGGTAAATATTGGCGCAAATAACTTATTTGATGTTTACCCTGATGAAAACACCATAGGTAATTCACGTTCAGGTACTATTGTAGATGCTCAAGGTAATACCATTGTCAGCAGTGATGGGGTATTTAAGTACTCTCGTCGTTCAGCGCCATTTGGTTTTAACGGTGCTTACTACTACGTAGGTGCAGAATACCGCTTTTAATTAATAACTCTCCTATTGTTATTTAACAACCAAAGGGCCGCAAGGCCCTTTTATAGTTTTTAAACTTAATGTTTTTGCATTTTACTCATTTCAGCATGACAGCTTTGCATGGTAAGCAATACCTTTGACAGCGCCGCTTCACAATCATGTGATTGAGGCTTTTTTAACGCTGTTTTAATTTCTTCTAAGGTTTTATCTTCTACTTCTTCAAGCTCTTTAATGTAGGTTTGGTCGTTATCGCTAGTGAATGTACTGAGCAAAGCGGTAAATGCTCTGCGTGCTTCTACCGCGAACGAAGAGCCATCTTCACGTGCACCTTGTTGATTAATTGCATAGGGTTGTAAGCTTTCAACACTTACTTTGCGGGCGTCGATCATGCGCTGAAATAATGCACTTACGCTAGGATCTTGTACTTTATCTTGTGCTTTTTCGTAAAAGTCGATACCGCTATTCATTACTTGGATAATGTCGGTGATATGATTTATCTCTTGTCCTTGATGGGTGCTCATAATAATGACCTCTGTTAATTTAAAATACATAGATAACTAAGCAAGCGGCATTCCAACGCGGTTTTATTTTTTAACTAATTGTTTTTCATGGTTTTATTATTGTGAAGAGGTCTAGGCAAGCTTGCTAACATGCTGCTAGCAAGCAAAATTTACATAAAAGCATGTAAGAAGGTTATTTAAGCTCTTCAGCTACTTCGGCCACTTTTTGACGTAACCAAATATGGCTAGCATCTCTGTGTAACAAAGGGCTCCATATCATATCAAGTTCAAATGGTGGAATTGGAAAGGGTGGTTCAAGTATTTTAAGCCCCGGATCGTCTACATAAATATTGGCCGCTTTTGAAGGTAAAGTCGCCACGAGGTTTTTTTCTTTCGCTAAATGAATCGCAACATGGTAGTTACGAGTAAACGTGGCAATATTTCGATGCTTCCCAAAATGAGCGAGCGCTTCGTCAACCCAACCCAGCTTTTGCACATCTTTTGGATCCATGCCAACCCCAACACCAAAGCCTGTTTTACTTACCCAAATATGACGGGCTTTTAAATAGCTATCTAGGCTAAAGTTTTCAATAATAGGGTTGTCGGATCTTACTAAACAGCAAAAGCTATCTTTCCAAATTCGCTTATGATGAAACGATTGCGGTAAGTTCTCGAAGCGGTTAATTGCCATGTCTACTTTACCGTTTTCTACATCATGGAAAGTTACATCGCTGGGCGTTAAAATATCTAATGTGGTGTCTGGGGCTTCTTCATGTAATTTCCCTAACAAACGCGGTGCCATGGTACTGGCTGCATAGTCACTGGCCATAATTCTAAACACGCGTTTACTTTGTTTAGCTTCAAATTCGCGATTAGGTGCTAGCGTTTCTTCAAGCGTCATCAAAATACCGCGAATAACAGGCTGTAACTCAATAGCGCGCTCGGTCGGCACCATACCATCGCTGGTACGCACTAAAATAGGATCGTTAAAAAGGTTACGTAGGCGTTTAAGTCCATTACTCATTGCCGGTTGAGTAATACTAAGCTGGTTAGCAGCACGAGTAACGTTACATTCGCGCAGTAATGTATCGAGGTAAACCAGTAAATTTAAATCTATTTTACTTATATTCATTGTGTGTCCTTAACGTTTACCAGTAATGGATAAAACGCTGTGCTGTAGGATAGGGATAAATATGACTCACCTTTCCATTTTTTATATTTTGTTGTGCTTGTTTCCAAAAGCTCACATCAAGTAGTTCAGGGTGCGTACTGGTTAAAAATTGTTTATATGTTGGGTTAGGCATTACAAAGGTACATAATTGCTCTGGAAATACATCTTGCGGAGCAACCGAGTAACTTTGTTCATCCATCAAATAATCATCATAACTTTTTGCTTTGGGTAGTGCTCTAAAGTTCATGTCTGTTAAATATTGCACTTCATCGTAATCATAAAAAATAATACGTTTGTGCTTACTTACACCAAAGTTCTTTAACAGCATATCGCCAGGGAAAATATTCACGGCAATCATTTCTTTAAGCGCCTGGCCATACTCTTCAATGGCATCGGCGGCACTTTTTTCGTCTGCATTTTCTAAAAACAAATTAAGCGGTGTCATTCGCCGTTCAATGTATAAATGTTTTATGATTAACCAGTCACCCTCAATCACCATCGATGAGCCAATGGTTTTGTGCAACTGTGCTAACAAGTTACTATCAAATCGTGCCAAAGGAAATACGACGTTTGAATACTCTATGGTGTCAGCCATTCGGCCAACACGGTCATGACTTTTAACCAGTTGATAGCGTTTTAATACCGTATCGCGACCAAACGGCTTACTTTCACCAAATTTATCTTTAATAACTTTAAATACATAACCAAACGAGGGTAGGGTAAATACCATCATCACCATACCCGGTGTACCGGGAGCAATGGTAAATTCATCATTAGAATGGGTTAAATGATTCAAAAACTCGCGATAAAACTCGGTTTTACCTTGTTTATGAAAGCCTATGGCGTTGTAAAGCTCGGCGAGGGTTTTATTAGGCATAAGTTGATTTAAAAACCGCACTAACGCTGAAGGAGCATGAGTTTCTACCATAAAATAGGCACGCGCAAAGCCAAAAATAACGCGCATTTGTGACGACTTTGTAAGTAAGGCATCTAAATAGAGGCCTTTATCTTCATGGTGTAACACGGCAATAATAAAAGGCTGAACGCCACTTTGCGATACAACGCGCCCCACAATGTAAGCGGCTTTATTACGATAAAACGGGGTATGTAATATATCAAAACGCATTTGCCAATGCTGGTGGTGTGTATCGGGTGCTTGTTTATAAAAGGCTTTAACTAATAAACGAATATCGCGTTCTAGATTGACAAAGTCGGCCTTAAAATCAAAGTGATTAATAATACGCTTAATGGTGGGCTTTAAACCATCTACAACAGGAAAATAACTACGGTATTCAGCTTCAACGGGCACAGAAGGCGCATCTTTGAGCGTGGCTTCTACAAAAATAAAGTCATTGTGAAAATAGCGGCGGTGGTACAGGCGGCAGAATACTGAATTATAAAATGTTTCAGCAAGTTCTGCTTGCGGATGAAAACATAAAAAGTGTTGGTAAAGCTTTTTCACTTCAAGCCATAAGCTCTCGTTTAGCGCGTCTGTTTGCTGGCGTTCTCGTAGTGTTTTTGTTGTTTCGTTTACCCGATCATCGTAATAGCTTATACGCAGGCGACTTATATCATTAATAGCTTGCCAGTCTCTTTTAGCAAAAGCGTAGGGAGCCTTGGCTGTTGTTCTTTGAAACAGCAAATAATGCTTTTTAAAACCGGTTAAAATTAATTCAGCAATTTGGCGTGGTTGCATCAGTACTCCTTAATAGACGCCTTTAGGTGTTTAGGATAATGCCGGTGGTTATACCAATTTTATTAAAAACATGATCATTCTAGCGTTTTAAATAGTCCGCTAGCTGCGTTAAAAATTATTTATATAGAACAACTATGTATCATAATTTTCGCCTTGTTATCGACTTATTTCTTTGTCGCTATAATAGATCACTAATTTAATGCAATTGGTATTAGTATTAAATCCGAAAAAGGTGGTCAAAGGAAATTACACCACTAAACACACAATAGAGTTTATGCTCTATAGATGTTAAGGGTATGTTATTTTATATTTAAAACCAAGCTAATTAAGATGATATTTATTGAAGTTAGTCTGATTAAGGTTGATAGGCATCAATCTTTTTTTGTAACTTTTTAATACGCTTTTCAATCAATGCTTTATCTTTTTTATATTGCTTATCTAATTTTTTCTGTGTGTTTCTAATATCTTTGCTAATACGCTTTTTATCATCTGCGCTCAATATATGATTTAAACGCTGCTGTTGTTTAAAATCAGCCCTGTCTTTTTCTCGTAAAAGTATTGCTAACTTATGCTGATTACTGCGCAGCTCTGCTTCTAGGTTGGAAATAATCGTATCTCGTTCCAGCTCGTTTAACTGTTTGGTATAGTTTATTTCTTTACCGGTTTGCTTAGGCTCAGTGGCGGTTATTGTGTGTGAGGTAGCATTATCACTACAGGGAAACTGAGAGAAAGTGGTGCCTTTGGGAGTGACGCACTTGAAATAGGTGGTTTGAGCTAATGCAAGAGAGCTAAAACATAAAATACAGACAGTAATGATCAGATTAATAACGCTGAACATAATGATTATCCTTTGTATATTCTGATCGAGTTAATAATTTTTAATGATAAAAACTATAACCTAGCTTGGGGGGATAGCAAGTGCAAAGGAGTAATAACAGAAACTAAGCGAGTCATTTTTAATGACTCGCTCGTATTATGAGGTGCTATTGAGAAAATGTTTTAAGCTTTTTAATACCATGCACTAAAAATGGAATATCAAGCCCTTGTTCAATTGAAAACCCTTCAGCGGCAGAGATATTTCTAAAATTTCCATCACGATCAATAAGCGTGATTCTATCTTTTTTGTAAGCAATCACCACGCCTTGCGAGTAATTAACCCCAATATTATTACTTTTACTGTACAAGTTTTCGCCCAGCATAGTTTGTTGCGCAAGCGCATTACAGTTTAAGTATTGGCCAAGGCTCGTAGCGATAATATCGCTAGGCTGAATTAAACCGTTCACCTTAGAAATAAATTTATCGGAACTGTACAATGTTGACGTGGTTACAATTTCATTGCTATTTTGCGAGATACTAAAAGCAAAAAATTCAGTAGCGTCATCACGTACAGTGGCGTTTTCAGCCCCTTTGACAATTCTTATTGCACTGTCTTTGTGTGCTTGCTCGTTAATAAAGCTCAGCTCATCAATACCGGCCACTTCCACACTACGACGTTGGCTTTGCCAAACGGGTAAAGTTTGCTGCTCAATAATGTTCGTTTTGTAAAATGCTGGCAAGCCGTACACAAGCCCAAATAACATATCACTATGATCGGTGGGTTGTAAAAATTGCGTGTTTTTATAAATACTTTGTTGGCTGGCAACAAATTTTGCTAGCTGCTCGTCATTATCAAACACCAAGATATCAACTTTTGCTGCGCTGTAATCTTCACATTTTTCTAATGGAGCAGGTGCTTGATAATTAATACCTTGGTTATTAATTTTAACGTTGTGCGCTTGCTCGTAGCTTTCAACATCCAGCAAATCGTTTTTAGCGAGTAAGCTTTTTGCCGTAGTCGGGTACGAAAGTGGTAGTACATTATCTTGTTTAGTGATATCAAATTTTAAATTGGCATCAGCCCAAATATGAATGCTGTGGCTTAGCGCAAAACAAATCACTAAAAATGAACCGGCATAACGGGCAAATTTAAACTGTTTTAAACGCCCTAAATGATGCCAAGTAAAATTACTAACAGTCAATTGAAACGCTAATATTGCTAACACTATGCTGCCTGCTAGCAAGGTAGTAAGTGCGGGTGAGTTTGTTACACGATGCCACAACAGTGAAATAATTTCAGGCAGTGCAGAGGCATTTAAGTGATAACCTAAGTTAAAGTAGACGTAAGCGTCTAAAGTAAGGATAGAGGCCCCGACAGTTGCAATCACTGCTGCCATACCACGTATATGCCGTGGGTAGGGGAATACTAAACTCAAAGGGAAAACCGTCAGCACAAACGCTAAAAATGCAATAAAGCTAGTGTGGCTTAGCCAAGTAACCATCATATAGGTTATACCCATATAAGTGGTCGGTGGCGAATCGGCAAATAAATAGCTTAAGCTAATTAAAAGCGCTAAGCCAATATTGGCAAATGTAAACCAATGACCCCAACTTAATAATTGACTCGCTTTCGATGAAAACTGGTTGTGCTGCGATAAATTCATAGAGTTTACTTAACCGACTGCGCGAGTGCTTTTGCAAAGTTCTCGGTAACGGCTTGTCTTTTCCCTGTTGGTACATGCTCTTTTAAGATATGCGTGATAGAATTTCCTAAACACATAAGACTTAAATCAACCGGCGCATTATGTTTTGATAAAACATCAATAAGCTGATCGACGATTTGTTCTACTTCTTCATTAGAGTATTTTGATAAGATTGGCATCAGTTGGTTCAATAAAAAGAGTTATATTCCCGTATTTTAACACCAGAGGCGTGAAAAACAAAGATGGCAATAGATGTTAAAAAATTAGTCGTACACTATGTAGACAAAAAAGATGACGATACTCAAATTCACCTTCGTAACGACGAAATGACAATCAATGATAAAGTGGCTGTATTCATTGAGCAATTACACCATGCCTATAATGGCAAGCCAGGTAAAGGGTTTTGTGCTTTTAGTGGCGAAAAAAACAGTATTGTAGCCTCTACTATGCAAAGCTATCGCAATAATGAGCTTGGCTTTTGGCACATGACCGAGCAGGCATCAACGGTGCTAAAAGAAGAGTTAGATAAATACGCCTTTAACGAAACCGGCTATTTAGTATTTTGTCACTATCAGTACGTGGCGACTGATTATATGTTGATTGCCATGATCAATATTAAAGAGCATTACTCAATGACCTCTGAGCTTGATTTAGCCGCATCGCGTCATTTAGATATTTCGCGTATGCAATTGGCTGCTCGTATTGATTTAACCGCATGGGATACCCAGGCAGAAGACAATCGTTATATTTCATTTATTAAAGGTCGTGCAGGGCGTAAAGTCGCTGACTTTTTCTTAGACTTTTTAGGTTGCGAAGAGGGCATTGATCCTAAGCAGCAAAGTCAAGTGATGCTCAATGCGGTAGAAGACTACTTATCAGAGCAAGAGTTTGATAAGTCTGAAAAAGACGAGTTACGTAAGCAAGTATTTGATTACTGTAACGACTGTGTTACCACGGGTGAAGAAGCTAATGTGAGTGAACTTTCAGCAACGCTTACCAAAGGTGACGACAACCCGTTTGAAAGTTTTTGTAAAGAGCAAAGCTATGACTTAGAAGAGTCATTCCCGGTTGACAAAAAAACGGTAACCAGCATGGTTAAATTTTCAGGCTTAGGCGGTGGAGTCAGTATCAGTTTTGAGCGTAAGCATTTAGGCGAGCGTGTAACTTATAATGAAGCCACTGATACGTTAGTGATCAAGGGCATTCCACCAAACCTAAAAGATCAACTACAGCGTTTTATGGAACAACAGCAAGATTAAACTCACAGCGGGCTGCGAGCTACGGGTTTCGGGATCAGGCTCGTAATCCGATCCCCGCAGCCCGTTAACTTTCGATTGTAACTTTACCCTCTAAAAGCGCAGTGTCTCTTAGCCCTCTTTGTGAATAATTTTCTTAAAGATCTTATTGCACTGAGAGAAGATAATGAGGAGTAAATGAGAAGATAAAACAAGGGTTAGGGATTAGGCCCGTAGCACGCTCCCCACAACCCGTTAACTTTACCTCTATCTTTATTTTTGAACCACGGAGTACACCGAGGCGCTACGCGCTGCACCGAGAATACAAAACAAAAACCAATACCCTGTACTTTTTAATTTCATAACATTTGTATTTAATCATTTCCTCTGTTTTCTCCTATCCTCTGTGGTAAATAAATCACTAAAATCTTATTGTCATGCTTGCGGCAATTTGCGGGCTACGGGTTTCGGGATCAGGCTCGTAACCCTAACCCCGCAGCCCGTTAACTTTCGATTGTAACTTTACCCTCTAAAAGCGCAGCGTCTCTTAGCCCTCTTTGTGAATAATTTTCTTAAAGATCTAATTGCACTGAGAGAAGAGAATGAGGAGTAAATGAGAAGATAAAACAGGTATTAGCAGATAACTTGTAGACATAGAGCTTGATCTCGTGTGAAGCGAAGCTTCGAATGTTTTAACCTTTAACCTTTAACCTTTAACCTTTAACCTTTAACCTTTAACCTTTAACCTTCAGTCTTTAATCCTTACCCGATCCTCGCAGCCCGAACCCCGTTTGCCAGATACATAAATGCCAGGCATTAAAAAACCGCGTTAAAATCAATTAACGCGGCTTTTTTATGCTCTTAGCTAAACTCAGTGCTTATTCAGCACTCAGCGTTTTAGTCATTGCTGAGCTTGCACGACCGGCAGGTTTTACCGAGCCAGGGCGAAGGCCGCTGTCAGGGATTAACTCACGTTTGTCATGTGCCATTGCAACCGATGTATGCTTGGTTTCGCTATCGGCTACAGGCGCAGGCTGTGCCATTGGCGCACTTGCATGTCCTGCTGTAATCACTGTTTTAGCGTTTACATTAGCTGAACTCGTTTGCGAAACTGCCTTAGGTTTATTTTCAACCACAGGTGCTTCTTTCGCTTCTACAGGTGTTTCAGTAGCGCTAACCGGTGCTGTTTCAGCTTCAACAGCAACTTCTTCAGCTGGTACTGATTCTTCAGCTTTTACTGGTTCTTCAGCTTTTACTGGTTCTTCAGCTTTTACTGGTTCTTCAGTTTTCACTGGTTCTTCAGCTTTCACTGGTTCTTCAGCTTTCACTGGTTCTTCAGCTTTCACTGGTTCTTCAGTTTGCACTGGTTCTTCAGCTTTTACTGGTTCTTCAGCTTTCACTGGTTCTTCAGTTTTTACTGGTTCTTCAGTTTTTACTGGTTCTTCAGTTTTTACTGGTTCTTCAGCTTTTACTGGTTCTTCAGCTTTTACAGGCTCTTCAACTTTCGCTAATTCTTCTTCAACAATGTTTTGTTCAACTGCATCAGAGGCATCAACGGCCGTTTTATGTGCTTTTGCTTTTAGCTCTGCTTCGTATTCAGCAGCGGCTTGATCCGCAACTGGAATGAAAGCAGGCGCTTCATCAGACTTCTCTTGCGTGCCTTCACCTTAAGGACGACGACGACGTTGGCCAGATGCACGAAGATGACGCGGTGAACGACGTGAGCGAGTACGTGTTTGCTCTTGCTCTTCATCTTGTGTTGCCACGTTATCGTTTGCATCAACAACAGCCTCAGCTTGTTCTTTAGCAGGTGCAGGTGCTTTTTCATCAGATACCGGCGCTTGCTTTTCAACAACAGGAGCTTGCTCTTTCACTTGTGGCTTGTCTTCTTTAACCACTGGTTGCTCAACAGCTTGCTCAGTTGTTTGAACTTGCTCTGTGCTTTCGTCTTGTACGCGAACTTTTTTACGTAAATTACGACGTTGACGACGTACCTTAGGCTTTTGCTCTTTTGGCTCAGCATTCTTATCAGATTTAACTGCAGTATCCGTATTTTGAGTTGCCTCTGCTTTTACTTGCGTTTTATCTTCAGTTTTATGCTCAGGACGTTTACGCGTATTTGAATTACGACGGCGCTTATTGCGATTCTCATTCTTTTCTTGCGTATCATTTACAGGCGCCGACTCATTTTTAGCTTCAGCGTCTGCAGTACGTTCGTTACGCGGTTTATTACGAGGGTTATTATTACGACGACGTTGGTTGTTATTACGACGACGATTATCATTACCACGATTATTACTAGGGCGATCTTGCGATTGCTTTTCAGTCTGTTTTTCTGATTTTTGCTCAGTATCAGACCCAAATAACGACTTAATCCATTTACCTAATGCGGCAAATAAACCAATTTCAGCTTTTGCTTCTACTACCGGCGCAGCTTTTGCTGCCGCTTGTGGCGCAGGCGTTGAAGGCATAACGACGCCTTTAAGCTTCGGCTCTTCACGAACAGGTGCCGCTGGCGATTTAGACATTTCAAATGCTTCAGGCTCAGGCGCAACAACTTGCTCGTAGCTTACAGTTTCAAGTGTTTCGTCTTTACGTAAACGCATTACTTCGTAGTGAGGTGTTTCCATGTGTTGATTAGGAATAATCACTACATCACATTTATGATGCTTTTCAATACGGTGAACGCTACGACGTTGCTCATTCAATAAATAAGCGGCAACAGCAACAGGCACTTGAGCATTAACTTGAGCGGTGTTGTCTTTAATCGCTTCTTCTTCAATTAAACGAAGAATAGACAATGCGATTGATTCGTTAGAACGAATAGTACCTTGACCACTACAACGTGGACAAACACCTTGGCTTGCTTCACCTAGTGAAGGGCGAAGGCGTTGGCGCGACATTTCAAGTAAGCCAAAGCGAGAAATTTTACCAATTTGTACGCGCGCACGATCTGGGCGAGCAGCATCTTTTAAGCGGTTTTCTACTTCACGTTGATGACGTGGAGGTGTCATATCAATAAAGTCGATAACAATTAAGCCACCTAAATCACGTAAACGAAGTTGACGTGCAATTTCATCTGCCGCTTCTAGGTTGGTGTTAAGCGCTGTTTCTTCAATATCGCCGCCTTTTGTTGCTTTAGACGAGTTGATATCGATAGAGGTAAGTGCTTCAGTAGGGTCAATTACAATAGAACCACCTGAAGGTAAGCGCACTTCACGTTGAAACGCAGACTCAATTTGGCTTTCAATTTGGTAATGTGTAAATAACGGTGTATCACCTTGATAAAGCTTAACGCGACTCATGAAATCAGGACGAAAACGCTCTATGTGCGCTTTAGCTTCTTCAAAAACACGAGGCTTATCAATTAAAATTTCGCCAATGTCACGACGTAAATAATCGCGAATTGCACGGAAAATCACGTTGCTTTCTTGGTGAATTAAAAATGGTGCTTTTGCACTGTCTGCCGCTTGTTGAATGGCTTCCCAGTGGACTAATAATGCTTTTAAATCGTAGTTTAGTTCTTCAAACGACTTACCAACACCTGCGGTACGTACAATTAAGCCCATACCTTTTGGAAGTTCTAAGCGGCTTAGCGACTCTTTAAGTTCAGTTCGCTCATCACCTTCGATACGGCGAGAAATACCGCCAGCGCGAGGGTTGTTAGGCATAAGCACTAAATAACTACCTGCCACGCTGATAAAGGTAGTCAGTGCTGCCCCTTTTTGGCCGCGCTCTTCTTTATCAACTTGTACAATAACTTCTTGACCTTCTTTGATCACGTCGCGAATATTCGGACGACCATGAAAGGTGTAACCTTGCGGGAAGTAAGTACGGGCAATTTCTTTTAAAGGAAGGAAACCATGACGATCAGCACCGTAATCAACAAATGCTGCTTCTAAAGATGGTTCAATACGTGTGATTTTACCTTTGTAAATATTGGCTTTTTTCTGTTCGTGACCTGGGCTTTCTATATCTAAATCATATAGGCGCTGGCCGTCAACCAGTGCTACGCGCATTTCTTCTTGCTGCGTTGCATTGATTAGCATACGTTTCATAATGTTACTCTACTAGTTTGTGTCGCTGACATGACGATGTTTTCTCGCCTGTTCAGGTGTTCCTATTTTTAGAATGTGCAGCCTCACGACTGGGTCTTTAACGGAACGGCTCTGTATTTAGTAAGCAGTATTTTAAATGCCGGCAAACAATAGGGTGTAATCACGCTATTAAATTCTAAGGGGATACAAACGTGTCGGCTTTTTAGCTCAATACTCGTTTTATCCAGAAGTTGGCCTGTCATAACAATCTTATTAAATGCATTCATATTAGGTGCGTAGGGCTCTTTAGCTTCAAACCATAGTTTCGTTTTTAAAACTACCGTTATCGTTTTTATGAGCAAAAATCGCTACCGATGTTAATGAACGCTTATTTATTAGATTTTTTTAGTTCTAAATAAGCTGCTGTACGGTACTACAATATTTGAGCGAATTCTGAACGGCGTTTTTTTACGCCGCCACTATCAGACAAATTATCTGTTCATTGCTTTTATTATCACTTTAAAAATCAATTCATGTTCAAACTTAAGCAGCAATATATTACGCGCATTGCCGTTAGTTGTGCGCACGTGTTAACTGGGTATGTATAAAAGCTTTGGAAAACTTAACTCGGATCTGTATGATCGGTTACCCAGAATGTGCATCACGAATGTTTTAATGTGTTAAAAAGCACCGTTGTTATTTGCAAATACTAAATATTTGCGCTGCTGATTATCCCACTATTATAACTGTGTTAGCAACTAAATTATTTTACTTAAATCAGTGATTAGGCAATGTCAGAAAAAACCGGCTTACAAGTAACTTTTGTCACTATCAACGAAGACCACCTAGGTCAGCGTATTGATAACTTTCTTATTACCCATTTAAAAGGGGTGCCTAAAAGCGCAGTTTACAAAATTCTTCGTAAAGGTGAGGTGCGTGTAAACAAAAAACGCATTAAACCTGTGTATAAATTGCAGCTAGACGACGTTATTCGTATACCACCAATCAGAGTGTCAGAGCGTGAAGAGTTTGTCCCTTCAAAACTCGATAAAGTAACTCGCCTTGAAGACGATATTCTATTTGAAGACAAATACCTGATGGTTATTAACAAGCCATCGGGTATGGCTGTGCATGGCGGCAGTGGCCTAAGCTATGGCCTTATTGAAGCATTACGTGTTTTACGCCCAGAAGAGCGCAGCCTTGAGCTTGTGCATCGTTTAGACCGTGATACATCAGGTTGTTTACTCATTGCTAAGCGCCGCTCTGTGCTGACTGCCTTGCATGAGCAATTGCGTGAAAAAACCATGGAAAAAAATTATTGGGCACTTGTTGAGGGTCAATGGGACTCTAAAACAAAAAATGTGACTGAAGGCTTGCGCAAAAACACCCTAAAATCGGGTGAGCGCGTAGTACGTGTTGATAATACCGAGGGCAAACCGTCGCATACCCGCTTTAAAGTGCTTGAGCGTTTTAACGATTGCTCATTAGTACAAGCATCCCCTGTAACCGGTCGTACTCACCAAATTCGTGTGCATACTCAGTGTCAAGGTCATGCTATTGCCTGTGATGACAAATATGGCGATCAAGGGTTTGACGAGTCAATGCGTAAACGTGGTTTAAACCGCTTATTTTTACACGCCCATGATTTAAGTTTTTACCACCCTAAAAACGAAACCACCATGCGAGTAGAAGCACCGCTTGATAAAGCACTATCAAGCTGTTTAGTTAAACTTAGAGCAGCAAAAGCGTGATCTCACCCACCATGAAAAACTACAAGCTGGTGATTTTTGATTGGGACGGCACCATTATGGATTCAATTAGCAAAATAGTTAATTGTATCCGCAAAAGTGCGCAGTTACTCAATATTGAACCGCCGAGCGATACCGCCAGTAAAAATATTATTGGCTTGTCGCTTGAAAACGCAATAGCGAGCTTGTTTCCTGATTACAGTGAGCATCATGAAGCGCTTATTGCAGGTTATAAACAGCAGTATGCGCTTGATACCACCCCAACACCGGTGTTTGAGCACGTTGAACAGGTGCTCACTGAGTTAAAAAATCAAGGCGTAATATTGGCGGTTGCCACAGGTAAAAGTCGGGTAGGGTTGGAGCGTCTATTGGATGAGAGCCAGCTGCGTCATTTTTTTAGTGCTACGCGTACCAGCGACGACGCCAAATCAAAGCCAGCTCCTGATATGCTCTATCAACTACTTGAAGAGCTGGCTATAAGCGCCGACGAAGCATTGATGATAGGCGACACGCAAATCGACATGGCAATGGCAAAAGCTGCAGGTATGGATAGACTAGGAGTAACCATGGGCGTGCACAACGCTGCGCAATTAAACGAGTTTACGCCTATTGCAACCGCTGACAACTATCAGCAGTTGCAACAACTTTTACTTAGTTAGTTTGTGCGCTTAATACATCTAAGCCAAACTCAGCCAATAATTGGCTGAGTTTAATGAGTGGTAAACCAATTAAACTATTTGGGTCATCACCACTGAGCTTTTCAAATAAACAAATACCCAAGCCTTCACTTTTAAAACTTCCTGCACAATTATAAGGTTGCTCTGCATCGCAATAAGCACTTATTTGCGCCGTTGTTAACGTTTTAAAAGTGACATTAAAGGGCTCAACAAGGGTTTTGCTTTGCTTAGTGTCTATATCGTACACACACAAGCCAGTTAAAAAAGTGACCGTTTGCCCACTAAATAAGCTGAGTTGTTTTATGGCGTTTTCTTTATTGTGTGGTTTACCTAATATTTGGTCATTAAATACAGCAACCTGATCGGAGCCAATCGCTAAGCCTTGGCCAAAATGCTCGACCGCAGCTGCGGCTTTTAGTTCGCTTAAACGTTTAACAAGATCGTTAGGTGTTTCGTTGCTGTGAGGCGTTTCGTCAACATCGGGCGAAAACGTTTCAAAAGGCAGATTAAATTTTTGTAATAAAGACTGCCTAAAAGGCGAGCTTGAGGCTAATATAAGAGAGTGCTTCATGGCATGTTTTCCTAGCGTAAATCAGATTGAGTTAGGATAAATCAGATCCGTGAGTAAAACACGTGAAAAACAACGTAAAATTGGTTTTTTACTTTGACTAACCCACTAACTATCTATATGATGCAGCCCCTATGCAAAAGGTGAAAATTCCCATCACCCTTCATCCGGGCAAAGCAGCGCAACACCGTTTAAAGTATGACGGCATTGTACCGCTTGAGAAACTTCCTCGTTTACGAGGGGTTATCCAGGAAGAAGTAGGTGAAATAGCGGTAAAAATTCATTGCAAAAACGATGAGCAAGGTTTAGTTGTGATTAGTGGCAATTTGTCCACACACGTAACTGTCACTTGTCAACGTTGTAATGGTGATTTAGGGTTGGATTTGGATCAAGACTTTGTGTATTCGCCAGTCGGTTTGGATGCAGAGTCAGATGATCTTCCAGAAAGCTACGACGAAGTAGCACTTGATGAAAATGGTGAAATAGACGTATTTGAGTTAATCGAAGACGAACTTATTTTAGCAGTGCCATTAGTGCCTACCCACAACGAAGCTTCATGCAGTTATACAGCAGAGCCTGCCAGCTTTGGTGTTTTAAAGGCGGAAGATGATAAACCAAATCCATTTGATATTTTGAAACAACTTAAGAAAGATTCTTAGGAGAAGACTATGGCTGTACAAAAAAGCAAAAAGTCTCGTGCAAGACGCGGCATGCGCCGTTCACACGATGCGATCAGTGGTCCAACTTTAACTGTAGACCAAACATCTGGTGAGACTCATCGTCGTCACCATGTGACTGCAGATGGTTACTACAAAGGCGTTCAAGTAATTTCTAACTAAGAGATTGCTTATATGCTGACCAATCTAACCATAGCGTTAGATATGATGGGGGGCGATTATGGCCCCCGTTCATCTATCCCCGCAGCCGTTTCCGCGGTAAATGCTAATGCCAACTTAAAACTGATTTTATGTGGCAACGAGCAAGTAATAGCTAAACAATTAGAATCACTCGATTCACTTTCTCATCCCAGATTAATAATTCGCCATTGTAATGACGTTGTCACCAATGCTTGCGAACCCGCTGTTGCTATACGCTCAAAAAAAGATTCCTCAATGCGTGTTGCCCTTGATTTAGTTAAATCGGGTGAAGCGCAAGCCTGTGTTAGCTCTGGCAATACTGGGGCGCTATTTTTTATGGCGCATTACGTATTAAAAATGCTTCCAGGAGTGAAACGTCCCGCACTCATATCGGCTGTACCCACTGAACGAAAAAATCCTGTTTACTTACTCGATTTAGGTGCCAACGTACACTGTGATGCGCAAATGCTGTATCAGTTTGGCATTATGGGTTCGGTAGTGGCAGGACAAGCACTCGGGTGTGATAACCCAAAAGTCAGTTTATTAAATATTGGCGCCGAAGACATCAAAGGTCACGACGAAATTAAGCAAGCCGCGCAGTTAATGCAACAAAGCGAGCTGATTAATTATATTGGCTACAGCGAAGGTAGCGATATTTTTTCTGGCAAAGCCGATGTTATCGTCTGTGAAGGGTTTGTCGGTAACGTTGCACTTAAAACCTGCGAAGGTATTGCCAAACTTATCATGAAAAAGTTCACCCGTGCCCTCGAAAAACACGTTGTTTATAAGTGCATGGCGTTTATGTTGGCGCCAATCATAAAAAAACTCTATAAAAGAGTGAACCCCGACCAGTATAACGGCGCTTCTCTGGTAGGATTGCGCGGTATTGTTGTTAAAAGCCATGGAAATGCCTCAGCTAAAGCATTTCATGCCGCAATCGACGAAGCAGTGAAAGAAGTAGAACGTCAACTTCCGGATAAAATTGCTGCTATCTTCGAAAAAACACATTCTAAAGACACGGTGGCCAATCAGTAAATTGATGTGCCGTGTTATACATTATTTATTTTGTTTAATTAAAAGAGCAAACTATGGCACAAAAAATTGCACTTCTTTTTCCAGGTCAAGGCTCGCAAACTGTGGGTATGTTAAACGAGCTACTTGAAAGCTCAGACATAGTAAAAGCCACATTTGCAGAAGCATCAACCGCACTAGGATACGACCTAGCAGATCTCGTTCTTAACGGTCCAGAAGAAAAACTAAATCAAACTCACCGTACTCAACCTGCTTTATTAACAGCAAGCGTTGCTATTTACCGTCATTGGTTAGCAGCAAATCCAGATGCAGACGTTGTCATGGCAGGTCACAGCCTAGGCGAATACTCAGCACTAGTATGTAGCGATGTGATCAGCCTAAGTGAAGCCGTAAAACTGGTTGAAAACCGTGGTTTATACATGCAAGAAGCCGTCCCTGCGGGTGTGGGTTCTATGGCCGCTATTATTGGTTTAGGTGATGACGAAATTAAAGCGGCATGTGAAGCGTCTGCACAAGGTGAGGTTGTTTCACCGGTTAATTACAACTCGCCAGGCCAAGTGGTTATTGCCGGTCATAAAGATGCAGTAGATAGAGCATCAGTAGCTTGTAAAGAAGCCGGCGCAAAACGTGCGCTACCATTATCGGTCAGCGTACCGTCGCATTGTGAACTTATGAAACCTGCGGCTGAAAAATTAGCCGCCGATTTAGCGGCTTTAATATTTAATTCACCTAAGTGTGATGTAATTAATAATGTTGATGTAAAAGCTGAAGGTTCAGCCGATGCAATTAAAGACGCATTAGTACGTCAGTTATACAGCCCAGTTCGTTGGACTGAAACAGTGCAAGCATTAGTTGCACAAGGCGTAACGCAAAGTTATGAATTTGGCCCTGGTAAAGTATTAACAGGACTTGCAAAACGCATTGATAAAGCGATGGTGTGTGGCTCAGTTAACGACCTTGCATCAATCGATACAGCTAAATAAGAGTATATAATATGAGTAATTTATTTTCTTTAGATGGCAAAGTTGTCCTGATCACCGGCGCTAGCCGTGGTATTGGTAAAGCGATTGCAAACACCTTAGTGGCACAAGGCGCAAAGGTAGCGGGCACAGCGACAAGCGAGTCAGGTGCGGCTAAAATTAGCGAATACTTAGGTGATAACGGTAAGGGTTATGCGCTTAACGTCACCGATCCTGCGTCAATTGAGGCAACATTAGCGGCAATTAAAGCCGATTTAGGTGATATTGATGTTTTAGTGAATAATGCCGGTATTACGCGCGATAATTTATTAATGCGCATGAAAGAGAGTGAGTGGGACGATATTATCGACACCAACTTAAGCTCTATTTTCCGTTTATCTAAAGCGGTACTTCGCCCAATGATGAAGAAAAAGAACGGCCGTATTATCAATATTGGCTCAGTAGTGGGCACTATGGGTAACGCTGGCCAAGCGAACTACGCGGCCGCTAAAGCGGGTGTTATCGGTTTTTCTAAATCATTAGCGCGTGAAGTTGCTTCTCGTGGTATTACTGTTAACGTGGTTGCACCGGGATTCATCCAAACAGACATGACGGATGATTTGACAGATGAGCAAAAAGCAGCAACGCTTGCAAACGTACCTGCGGGTCGTTTAGGCCAGCCAGATGAGATTGCAGCAGCTGTGTGTTATTTAGCATCTGACGCCGCTGCGTACGTATCAGGTGAAACTTTGCATGTAAATGGTGCGATGTACATGGTTTAGCTTCGCAATGCGAAATAGTTAAACCACAAATTACCAATGAGTTTGCTAAAAAATATTGAATTTTTCGCAAACTTGCTTTAAACATACTTGAAATCGCTGTGAAAATAAGCGATAAAAGATAAAATAAACACTCAAGAGGTTTGACCAGCAAATTATTTATGGTCAAAAGATTGAATCAGAGAATTATCGGACGTAAACTACGCCGCAATCTGAAAATAACGCATTGGCGTTTTTAATAAAGGAAAGAAGAATGAGCGATATCCAAGAACGCGTAAAGAAAATTATCATCGAACAGCTAGGTGTTAAAGAAGAAGAAGTTAAAAACGAAGCTTCATTCGTTGATGACCTAGGTGCAGACTCTCTTGATACTGTTGAATTAGTAATGGCTCTTGAAGAAGAGTTCGACACTGAGATCCCAGATGAAGAAGCTGAAAAGATCACTACAGTACAATCTGCAATCGATTACGTTACAGCTCACGCTGAGTAATTAATCGCAAATTAAGGGCAGCATCCGCTGCCTTTAATCTTTATATCCAAACCACCTCAAAGTACATGATTCAATTCCAAACCCTCACCTATCATCAGCAATTAAGTTGTTATTGCTCAGCGTTGGTTATTGGTTTGAGACTCGCACTTTGAGGTAGCTTGGGTATGATCATCCCCAATACTAATAACATAACTAGCAACAGCGTTAACGCTGAAATAAACTGAGCTAAGTTAATTGGTATAATAATAATTCCTTATTGGAGGCAAACCGTGGCTAAACGTCGTGTCGTCGTAACTGGCTTAGGAATGTTGACGCCGCTAGGCAATGATGTGCAATCAACCTGGCAAGGCTTATTAGATGGTAAAAGTGGTATTCAAAATATTACCCACTTTGATACATCAAAATTTGGTACTCACTTCGCTGGTTTAATCAATGATTTTGATGCATCGGCTTATATGTCGCCAAAAGATGCTAAAAAAATGGATTTATTTATCCAGTATGGCATTGCAGCGGGTGTTCAAGCTTTTCAAGATTCAGGCCTCGAAGTAACAGAGCAAAACGCAACCCGTATTGGTGTAGCGGTAGGTTCAGGCATTGGTGGCTTAACCCTAATCGAAGAAAACCACATTAAATTACTAAACAGCGGTCCACGAAAGTTATCGCCGTTTTATGTACCGTCTACCATTATTAATATGATCTCGGGTCACTTATCAATAATGCACGGTTTGCGTGGTCCTAATATTTCAATTGTAACCGCATGTACCACAGGTCTGCATAATATTGGCCATGCAGCGCGAATGATTGCCTACGGCGATGCCGATGCAATGGTTGCTGGTGGCGCAGAAAAAGCGTGTACGCCAATTGGTATGGGTGGCTTTAATGCCGCACGTGCGCTTTCAACGCGTAACGACGATCCACAAGCAGCGTCGCGTCCGTGGGATAAAGACCGTGATGGCTTTGTGCTTTCTGATGGCGCTGGTGTGGTGGTTGTTGAAGAATACGAACACGCTAAAGCACGTGGTGCTAAAATTTATGCAGAACTTGTTGGCTTTGGCATGAGTGGCGATGCCTACCACATGACTTCACCACCAGAAGACGGCGCAGGTGCAGCGCTGGCTATGGAAAACGCATTAAACGATGCGCAAGTAAATGCAGAGCAAGTTGGCTACATTAACGCACATGGTACGTCTACTCACGCGGGTGACAAAGCCGAAACCTCAGCGGTTAAAACCATTTTTGGTGATTCAGCGAAAGATGTGATGGTAAGCTCATCTAAATCGATGATGGGTCATTTACTAGGTGCAGCGGGCTCTGTTGAGTCGATAGTGTCTATCTTATCGTTGACCGAGCAAAAAGTAACACCCACGATTAACCTAGACAACCCAGATGAAGGGTGTGATTTAGATTACGTTCCGCACACAGCGCGAGACGCCAAACTTGATTACGCTTTGTGTAACTCATTTGGTTTTGGTGGTACTAATGGCTCGTTACTGTTTAAAAAGGTATAATCTTTTTTAACAACGAACGACAATAAGAACCCAGTTGTTTAACTGGGTTTTTTTATGTGTAAAAAAATATGCAAACAATAATAACAGCAACTGAAACCAGTAGCGTAAGTACCCGCGATAGAGGCTTAAACTATGGCGATGGCTTTTTTACAACCGCAATTATTACTCATGGACAGGTTGAGCATTGGGTTTATCACAAAGCGCGTTTAATTGAATGCGCGCAGCGTTTAGGGTTTCCGGCGCTTGAGTTTAGCGCACTTGAGTCGCACATTACTCAGCAAATAGCATCACAGGTTCAAGCGGTTCTTAAAATAGTGGTAACACGAGGCGAGGGTGGGCGAGGCTATGCGCCGCCAAGCGAATGTAATTTAAACATTATTGTGAGTGTTTTACCTTATCCAGCGCATTATCACAGCTTACGCGAAACAGGAATTAGTTTAGCTATTAGCCCAATTAAACTGGCTTTACAGCCTCATTTAGCTGGGCTTAAAACCCTAAATAGGCTTGAGCAAGTACTGATCAAAAATGCCCTACAAACCGAGCAAAGTGATGATGCACTTGTACTTGACTACAACAACAATGTAATTGAAACCTCAGCGGCTAATATTTTTGCAATAAAAAATAATAAAGTAATTAGCCCCAGGCTTGATGAGTGCGGCATTAAAGGTGTTTTTCTGCAATCTTTATGTGATAAATTAGCAATTGAATTTAAAACTATCAGCGTTGATGAGCTTACCCAAGCAGACGCGGTATTTGTATGTAATAGTTTAATGAAAATTGTGCCGGTAAAAAGCATAGGCGAGCACTGTTTTGATATTGCTCACAGTAAGTCATTACTAACAGTAGCCAAGGAGGCTTAGTGTTAAAAGTTATAGTATCAGTATTATTGCTGGCTTTTTTTAGCTCAGTGATTGGCTATCAGCAATTACAGGCAACCATTCAAACGCCATTACAGATAGCCGATAACACCCAATTTGAAGTTAAAAAAGGCACCGGCTTTAATAAGTTGTGCCGTCAATGGCAGCAGCAACAGTGGGTAGAAGACTGTTGGCGTTTTCAAATATTAGCTAAGCTCGACCCAACCTTGACCGATTTAAAAGCAGGTTTGTACGAATTAAGCTCAGATAGCGTGCTTAATAACATCAAAAAAATTAACCAAGGTCAGCAAATTAGCTTTAGCTTTACCATTATTGAAGGCCAAGCACTTAGAGATGTTTTAAATACTCTGAGTACTTCTACACACTTACAAAACGATTTAAAACTTGAGCAACTTGGCGAGCAAATAATAGGTAAGCAAACCCATCTAGAAGGTTGGTTATTCCCCGATACCTATCATTACCATAGCAATGATACTGCCAGCAGTTTACTAAAACGTGCTGCGCAAAAAATGCAGCAAACGTTGGCTGATGCTTGGCAGCAACGGGCAAGTGATTTACCTTACGATACCGCCTATGAAGCACTGATCATGGCCTCTATTATCGAAAAAGAAACCGCGCTTGCCAGCGAGCGTCCGTTAATTGCATCGGCATTTATAAATAGATTAAATACCAATATGCGCTTACAAACTGATCCAACCGTAATATATGGGCTAGGCGAAGATTTTGACGGTGATATTAAACGTAAAGACTTGAGAAATTACACACCGTATAATACTTATCGTATTAACGGATTACCGCCCACGCCAATTGCTATGCCATCCAAAGAAGCGATTTTAGCCGCGGTAAACCCGCCTAAAAGCGAGTATGTTTACTTTGTAGCAAAAGGCGATGGCAGCCATCAGTTTTCAACCACATTAAAGCAACATAATGCGGCGGTTAACCGGTATATTTTAAATAAAAAGAATTAGTGTTTATGAAACCAAAATTTATAGTTATAGAAGGCCTAGAGGGCGCGGGTAAATCAACCGCTATTGCCCTGTGCCAAGACTTTTTAAACCATCATCATATTGATTTTATTAATGTCCGTGAACCCGGTGGCACACCACTGGCCGAATCGTTACGTACCTTAGTAAAAGCAGAGCATCAAGAAGAAATCGCCTTTGAAACTGAGCTACTTATTATGTACGCAGCTCGTTCACAGCTAATGCACAATGTAATAAACCCAGCATTGGAACAAGGGCAATGGGTATTGGCTGATCGTCACGATTTATCGTCACAGGCGTACCAAGGCGGTGGACGCGGAATTAGTGCAAACACGTTAGCGTCGTTATCCTCTATGGTGTTAAAAGGATTAAAACCCGATTTAACCATTTACCTTGATATTGACCCTGTTATTGGTCTTGAACGTGCAAAAGGGCGGGGTGAACTCGATAGAATTGAACAAGAAGCCATTGAGTTTTTTCAGCGCACCCGTATGCGTTACATTGAGCTTGCAAATGATGACGACAGCATTAAAACCGTTGATGCTAACCAAAGTATTGATAAAGTACACCGTGATATTACCAATGTACTGCGCACATTTTTTTCAGGATTAAAATAATATGGCATTGCCATGGCTTAACGATGTAGAGCAACGCTTAGCTCAAAGCTATAAAGCGCAGCGCTTTCATCACGCGCAGCTATTTTGCGGGCCTATTGGGGTAGGCAAGTTTGAGCTAAGCGATCAATTAGCTAACAGTTTGTTATGTCATAATACACAATCGCAGTTAAGTGCACCTAATAGCGTGTTAACGCCGTGTGGGCAGTGTAAAAGCTGCTCGTTAAACCTAGCTGGGACGCACCCAGATAAACGCGTTACTCAAGTAGAAGGGCAAAGCATAGGTGTAGACGACATACGCGGCATAAGCGATTTTATGCACCAGTCGGCGGCGCAAAATGGCAACAAAGTGGCGATTATTGAAAACTGCGAAAAAATGACAACGGCAGCAGCAAATGCATTATTAAAAACCTTAGAAGAGCCAAGTAACAGCCGGTTTTTAATTCTCACAACCAGCCAAGCGGCGCAATTACCAGCGACTATTTTAAGCCGCTGTGCTAAAACTGAGGTCAAAGTAACCAACAGCCAGCTAGCACAGCAGTGGCTAAGTTCTTTAGATGTGCCTAACTACCCATGGTTATCATTGTTTTACAGTCAACCCCTGCAAGTAAAGCAATGGCAACAGCAAAATCAGCTAGAAAGCATTGATACACTCTATAAATTTGCAACTGAGTTTAAACAAAGCCATAATTTCAATGCGTTAGTCGATATAATAAATAAACAGCCTGAGCTTGTTCGTATTTTTACCTTATTTTTAAGTGAGCAGCTAAAACAGCAGCTTTTAAACGGCATGAGTTTTGAAGCCTACCAAGTTGCACAGCAAGCCTTGAATGATTTTTTACAAAATAACATACAAATTCTTGGGCTAAACTTACCGCTTGCGGTATCACGACTAGCGTATACATTACGCAACCAATAAAAAGGATTAGATATGCAAGAGCTATTAGTTGATATAGATGACCTTGACGAACTATATCGCTGCTACATGCCTTTTTTAAAAAAAGGGGGGCTATTTGTACGCACCAATATGCGTTATGAGCCTGGGTATTCACTCGCTTTACGAGTAACCTTACCTGATGCCTTAGAAGACGATGTGGTCACCGGCAAAGTTACGTGGATCACTCCGCAAGGTGCACAAAGTTCAAACCCTCCGGGGATCGGCATCAGCTTTTTAGATGATAAAACAAACCTAAACGCGAAGATCGAAAAACTGCTGGGGACTATGTTAAACTCCGGCAATCCAACTTATACCATGTAGTAAAAACAGGCCTTATTTTGATTGTAGATTCTCATTGCCATTTAGACCGTCTTGATTTTGATAAACTCGATTTAAACCTAGACCAAGTACTTGATAACGCCCGTGCCAAAAAAGTAGAACACTTTTTATGTGTGAGTGTCACACTTGATCAGTTCCCTAATATGCTAGAGCAAATTAAGCATTACGACGACGTATCAGCGTCATGTGGTGTACATCCGCTTGATCAAAAAGACGCGCTCAACAAACAGCAATTAATTGATTTAGCCTCGCACCACAAAGTAGTGGCCATTGGCGAAACCGGGCTTGACTACTATTACGCAAAAGACACTCACGCAGTGCAGCAAGCAAGCTTTGTTGGCCATATTGAAGTAGCCAACGAATTACAAAAGCCACTTATTATTCATACCCGCGACGCACGTGCCGACACCATTAATTTAATGCGTGAACACAAAGCAGAAAACTGCGGTGGGGTATTACATTGCTTTACCGAAGATTGGGATATGGCTAAAAAAGCCATTGATATGGGTTTTTATATTTCTATTTCAGGTATTGTAACCTTCAAAAATGCGGTAGAACTTAAAGAAGTGGTAAAACAAATCCCACTTGATCGACTGCTTATTGAAACCGACTCGCCGTATTTAGCCCCAGTACCGTACCGTGGTAAAACTAATCAGCCAGCGTATGTGGAAGACGTTGCTTATTATATTAGTGAACTAAAAGGCATTAGCTTTAACGAATTGGCAAAGGCCACCACCGATAATTTTTATTCTTTATTTAAATTAGCAGCTAAAGGCTAACCACATGACGACTCTCTCGGTGCAACACCCGCTGTTACTTATGGGGCCTATGGTGCGCCGAGCAGAAAAAACCACAGTTTGTATTCATTTTGCTACCTCAAAGCAGGTAAACGGCCGTATAGAGCTAATGGGCTACGAATGCTATAGCGAACAAAACAGCGTTAGACTGGGTGAACATTTATTTTTACAGTTCATAGTTATTAAACCCATAAACAGTCAGTTCCCGCGCGACATATTACTACAATATCAGTTATTTTTTGATGACAGCCCCGTTGATTTATCAGCGTTTAGTTTTAATGATGGCGCGTTACCTGCGTTTGTGATCCCCAAAAGATTGACGCAAATATTGCATGGCTCGTGTCGCAATGCACATCATCCCGCAAAAGATAGCCTAGTTAGTTCAAGTCAGTGGCAAGCTACTCAACGCAGTAATAATCAGCAAGGTGCGCAGTTGCTATTGCTCTCGGGCGATCAGGTATATGCTGACGATGTAGCAGGGCCTATGTTATTAGCTATCCATCAACTCATTAAGCAATTAGGCATTTACAAAGAGCAACCGCTTGCGCTGGATTTACCCGACGATATTAGCCAACAGCTTTATGGCCGCCATCATTTACTCCCTACCACCTCATGGAAAAAGCGCTCTAAATTAGGCATAGGTTACTGGTTAAAAAAAGACGAGCCGCATTTTTCTAGCGTAAAAGCGTATAACCACCTTATTCATTTTGAAGAGTTTGTAGCACTGTATTTACTTAATTTTAGTAGTACCGCGTGGCAATATGTTGACTTATCAAAGCTAAATTACTCAGGCGATAACGAAAAAAGCCAAGCATTGTTTAGCACAGAAAAAGCCACACTCATTGATTACGCTAAAGGCTTAGCTGAGGTAGAGCGATTATGTGCCAATGTGTCTACCTTAATGATGTTTGACGATCACGATGTAACTGATGATTGGAACCTCACCGCCGGATGGGAGCAAGCCATTAATCAAAACCCCAGTAGCAAGCGTATTGTAAATAATGGCTTAGCAAGCTATTGGCTGTTTCAGGGAATGGGGAACGACGCACTACAAAAAACCGGTGCGCTACTTACTCCATTTACAACAAGTCTAGCTGGGGATAAGCAATGGCAATTCAAAGCATTTGATAAACATCTAAACGATTTTAACCATTGGCATTATGAGCTAACGACTATTCCTAAAGTGGTGGTGCTTGATACCCGAACACACCGCTGGCGTAACGAGCAGAACTTTAATGAACCCTCAGGCTTGTTAGATTGGGAGCGACTCACTGAGCTTGAAGAAAGCCTACTCAGCCATGACCAAGTCATTATTGTATCGCCCGCACCGGTGTTTGGGGTTAAATCAATAGAGGCGATTCAAGCGGTGTTTAACATGTGTGGGCAACCGCTTATGGTTGATGTAGAAAACTGGATGGCGCACGAAGGCTCAGCTAAAAAATTGCTCGACACATTTAGACGCACCGACACCCCAAATGAAACGCTGATTTTATCAGGCGACGTGCATTATTCGTTTTGTTTTTCAGTGCAAAAGCGTTTTGGCGATCACCCCAACAGAATTTGGCAGCTCACAGCTAGTGGCATTAAAAACGAGTTCCCGCGTAAGCTAATAAATGTGCTTGATAAGCTCGACTCCATTTTATATGGCCCTAAAAGTCCGCTTAACTTTTTTACCAAACGCTGGCACATGGAAGTCGACAAACACCAAACTAAAGGCAAAGGGCAAAAGTACCTAGTAAGTGATTCGGCTATTAGTTTGGTTTCCCTTAAAGGCGGTAATTTAGTCCGTTACCAGCTCATACACGGCGACGGCCACACCACCGAATTTGATTTAGAAGAGCAGTAAATTTGAACAGGCGATAGGTTTTAGGTGCTAGGTATCAGGTCGATATTATTGCCGACTTGTAGCAGCGACTTCATGTCGCGGCATTCTTTGATGTCGTGAGCGACGGGCGACGGGCGACGGGCGATGGGCGATGGGCGACGAGCGACGGGCGACGGGCTTCGAGTTGCGGGCTAAATAACTAAAAGAGCAGCGTCTCTTAACCCTCTTTGTGCATACTTTTCTTAAAGATCTTATTGAACTGAGAGAAGAGAATGAGGAGTAAATGAGAAGATAAAACAAGTGTTAGGGATTAGGCCCGCAGCCCGATAACTTTCGACTTTAACCTCTAAAAGCGCAGCGTCTCTTAGCTCTCTTTGTGCATACTTTTCTTAAAGATCTAATTGAACTAAGAGAAGGGAATGAGGAACAAATGAGAAGGCCAAAAAGATGTTAGGATACAGCTCGTGACTCGCTCCCCGCAGCCCGTTAACTTTCGACTTTAACCTCCAAAAGCGCAGCGTCTCTTAGCCCTCTTTGTGCATACTTTTCTTAAAGATCTAATTGAACTAAGAGAAGGGAATGAGGAACAAATGAGAAGGCCAAAAAGATGTTAGGATACAGCTCGTAACCCGCTCCCCGCAACCCGTTAACTTTCACTTCGCCGTTTTTTAATCCGTTTTGGTGCTGGCAACTTATTGGTTAATAAAGCTAAACATAACACCACGATAAACAACATCGAATTAGCCCCCGCCTGCAGCGAATAATCAACCGACGAATGCAGCATCATTGCCACAATAGCTGTAGCACAACCAAACGCCACACCCTGATAAAGGGCCGTTTTGCGCGTTCGCATAGTATTAATACATAACCATAAACAATAAACCACTAACAGCCCCAATAACGCCGTTGCAGGAATACCCAGCTCAACTGCAAATTGCACATAATCGTTGTGCGCATTGTCGTAATAACCAGAGTAGGGCTCAGACTGATACGCAGGAAACGCAGTATAAAAAGTACCGCCGCCCGAGCCTAATAACGGGTTATCTAAAATCAGCGGGATTGAGTCGCGTACAACTTCATCGCGAGTTTCCGATTGTAAACTGGTTTCGCTAATACGTTGTTTTACCTTTTCTACATCGAAAATGGCACCAATGATGATTAAATCGATAATGAAAAAGCTGACAATCAGCAATTTAAATGCTTTAGGCTTTTGCTTATAAACAAACAGCGCCAGTAAGCTCACTATAATTAAGGCGATAAAAAAAGCCGAATTACCCATGCGACTACGGGTTAAAATAAGTGCCACAATTATAATAATTAGCGATATACGCAAAATTATTTTAGAGCTTAATATAATCTCAGCCCAAGCACGTAAGGTTTGTTTTAAAGTAGGCTTGTAGCCGTTGTTAGTGCGTTTTAGTTCGCTAATTAAAACACCAATGCCTAAGCATAAACACAGCGCTAAATAGTTAGCTAAAAAGTTAGAATAGGTAAAAGTACCAATAGCTCTGTCGGTGTGTTTGTAGCCAAATAAAGGGCTAACAATATCGGGCGATAAGTTTAAGTAACTAGCATACAAAGCCTGAAAAACACCGGCGCAAATGACGGCGTAAATTAATTTTTTAATACGATTTACATTATTACAGTAATTAAATATTAACCAGCTCAACATTATTAAAAAACTGGTTTTTAATAACATTTGTTTTGTTTGAAAAGCATCAACACTTACGCCAAATAACTGGACCCCGCACACCAAAGCAACAATGCCTAAGGCAGTAAATAATGGCCAAGTATATCGAGGAGGGAAAAGTGCTTGGTGGTTATTTAAAACACTGTTTGCCAAGTGAGTAATAAAGGTAAAGCTAGTTAAAATACCAATAGCTAAAATTGCCCAAGGCCTGTAACTACCTAAAGGAAGGGGAAGCAAAAAAAGGATCAGACAAATAAGAAAAAATATAAAACGATTCAAAATAAACTCAAACAAAGTAAAAACGCAGCCAATTGGCTGCGTTTGAATATACTAATAGTAAAAACTAGTTACCGACTTCAGATATACCGTTATCACCGCCTGTACCACCAGAACCTGGAGGTGTTGGTAATGTTGGTAAGCTGCCTACTGGCGGAGCAGGCTGACCCGCACCAGGACCTGCAGCAGTTGCTTCAGAAGCGGTTGTTGCATCAACACCTGCGGTAATTGCTGCTAGGGTAATTGCATCAGTATCTAAACCAGCATCCGAAAGAGCAGCTAAAAAGTCAGAAATTAATGGATTGTCTGCACCAAAACGTGCCACAACAGCAGCAACCATTGCATCTATATCAGCAGCGCCACAAGCGCCATTAAGCAGTTTTTCGTCTAGCTTGATTTTTTCTTTATTTTTACAAATACGTTTAATCGCTTCTACTAAATCTTCGCGTAATTGCTCTGGCGTAGTATCTGCTGTTACGTTATTAAGAATATCAATAATGCTATTTATGCTCACTTCTTGAACCACAGCATTATTATCCGTTTGTGCATAGGTTGGCAAAGCAGTTAGAGCAGACGCACTAGCTACTAAGCCAGCTAAAATTAATTTTTTCATTTCTCGTCCCTTGGTTGAGTACTAATTGCAAAATTTTAGCGCATCGGTGCAAAAAGTAAACTCTTTATTTACGCCATTTTCATTAGATTTAATAATTTTTGATGGTGGCAGTATTAAATTACCTTGTACCCCATCACATCCTAGGTATTCAAGTATTTCTAAAGTCTCGGTTTTTTCAATTAAACAGGCTAAAACTTTAATACCAAAGCCATGACAAATATTATTAACTGTTTGAATATAAAATTGACTTTGCGGGTTAGTTACCAAATCTTGAATGTAACTACCATCAATTTTAACGTACTCAATATCAAGACCTTGTAAATACCTAAACGACGTTAAGCTAGTACCAAAGTGCTCAATACACACATTAATACCCAGCTCTTTAATTGCATCTATATGTAAAGACGCAACATGCACGTTATAAAGCAAACCAATTTCATGTAGTTCAAACACTAAGTTTGTTTTAATTACCGGTTTAGTGTGCGAGTAAAGGGTAAGCCATTGTATAAAGTCGGCTGAATACAATGATGCTTTACTAATATTCAACGCAAACACATCATTAGGGTAGTGCTCTTTTACATCTACAAAGCTACGTATAATTTTTTTATCGAGTTCTTCGGTTAAATTTAATTTTTCAGCCATCGCAAATAAGTGACCATTATTTACCTTTTCACCTTCATGAATAAAGTGTGCAAATACCTCAAAGTAACACTGAGAATCAGTTTTATTAGCTTGTTTAACAGGTTGCACCGAAAAACTCACTTCGCCAGCATTTATAATCGACTTAATTAAGGTACGCCATTGGTTAACACTAAATAATGACTCTTTATCGTTTTTATCAAACGTAGTGTCTTCACCTATAGTGCAACCAGTATCAAGTAGCGATAACACTTCACCTAAACTCGCTCCTTGCTCAACGCCAACAATCGCTAAATTAGCGTAACCGTTTATATGTAAGCTGTTTTCTTTTTGACTTAAATTATCAATGAGGTCTAAGCGGGCTTTATTTAAAAATAAAACGTCATATGGGGCCAGTAATACAAACGTACCCCCGTTAAGCCTAAATATGGTTGAATTTGGTAACTCATCGGCGACATGCTTAAGTATTTTAGCGGCATCAAGTACATGCTGATCACCATCTTGGTAGCTTACCACTTGGTTAATATTATTTAACGAGGGTAGGGTAAGCATCATCGCAGTAATTGGCGTATCGTCAGTAATATTATTTACAACAGAATTAAAGTGGTTTTCAAACGACTTACGGTTACCCAACCCCGTTAACGAATCTATGTATACTTCTTCAGTAAGCGCTTGTGTTTGTTTGGTCAGCGAATCAAACGTACTTTGTAAGTTTATAACCATGTTATTTATGGCTTGGGTTACAGTGCGAAGCTCCCGTGCTACTGGTATTTCTTTATTTAAGGTAAAGCGTTTTCGAGTAACTAAAGTGGCTTGATCTTCTACTGCTTTTAACGGCTTAAATACTGCGCGTAAAATTAAAAATGCAATAGCCAGTGATGCTGCTAATAGCAAAAATGAGCTATATAAGCTGCGGAGTGTGTGTTGCCATAAGGTAAGGTAAGATTGCCCAGTATGGCTGGTTACATCAAGTGTGCCTGCCATCATCCAACCATTGTTTATTTCAGAGTGCATAGTGGGCGCACTCAGTTCAACAGCACTAATAAACCAACCAGGAACAGATTCAACGCGTTTAGGGTTTTGTAACTCAAACACTATATTATTTTGCACATCAGTAAATTTAATTTGGCTGTAATAACCAGAGTCAAAAATAGCGGTTGCCATCGTTTCGGCAATTACTAGGCTATCGTCTTCTAAATAAGGAGATATAGAAAGCCCTAAACTGGTAGCGGTGTCTTGCGCATGGCTGGCCATTTGCGTTTGTAAATAATTACGGGTTGTATCCACATCGGTAATAACGCGTACACAAAATGAAATAACCGAAATTAATATGATCAAGCCATATACTTGAGTTTTTAAACTCAATCCATATTTAAATATTCGAGACATAACTACTAGTTCCTTTATTGTTACTGGCGGCGGAGGCAAGCTCACCTTGTTCAATTCGTTCAAGCATAGTGTTCCAAGCAGAAACGCCACGACTATTTTTAACCTTATTACCTAACCCTTTCGATTTGGCTAACCATAAACCTTGGCCATTAAAACTGTATATAGGTTTTAAATCGCCCCGATTGCTTGCAGGCACTAATTTTGTATTAAAGTTATCAAGCACCAACGGTATTTGGTTTGGTTGTTCAAAGTATATAAGCACCATGTGTGGTTGATTAACCGTACGCTGGCGTACATACATAAAGCGTATTTTATCTTCGGGGATACCTAAAGCGATTAAAGTAAAATATTTAGCAATAACATAATCTTCACAGTCACCCATGCCGACACCTAGGCTTTCTAGAGGGGTGGCCCAGTAATCTTTTTTTTGCCAAAGTTCGTCATCGGTTTTGTACTTTATATGCTTGTTAAAAAAATCATTAACTAAATGAATTTTTTGCCATTCGCTCTTATCGGCAGAGTCATCTATAAAACTCAGCCACGTTTTTATACGTTGGTGGCCTGCATCGCCGTAAAACTGTTTGGCACGGCTTATTATATCGCTATTTCGCAGATGCAAAAGCATGTCTTGTGCACAAGCAAAAAAAGACACTAATATAATGATGCAAATTCCAACGCGCACAAAGCCCATCCCTAAAATGTTAACAAAGCCATTATATTCCCATTGAAAGTAAATTGATAGATTACAAAAAAAGCAAAAATAACCCGTTAACATAAAATTAACCTAAAACAATCAAAAAGGCTGCTTTTTATATTGAGCGATTATTTGTGTTGTGTATAATACCCGCCCATCTGGTTAGTAGTATTTAAAACTCGCTACTCGCAGCGGTATTTTATAAATAGCTACGTTATAACCAAAAGTAACTATAAAAGGAATTGAAGTGAAAGTATTAAAAGCAGTCTTGCCTGTTGCAGGCTTGGGTACCCGTATGTTACCCGCTACCAAAGCAACACCAAAGGAAATGCTTCCACTAGTCGACAAACCTCTCATTCAATACGTTGTAAACGAAGCCGTAAAAGCCGGTATTAAAGAAATTGTACTGGTTACTCATGCTTCTAAAAACGCAATAGAAAATCATTTTGATACCAGTTTTGAGCTAGAAGCTACTTTAGAAGCGCGTGTAAAACGCAGCCTATTAGAAGAGGTGCGTTCAATAATCCCGCGTGATGTAAGCATTATATCGGTTCGTCAATCGGCGCCATTAGGTTTAGGCCATGCAATACTTGAAACACGTCCAATTATAGGCAACAACCCTTTTGCTATTTTATTGCCCGATGTAATTATCGATCAATATAAGTCAAATCTTAAGGTTGATAACCTAGCGCAAATGATCGCCCAATTTGAACGTACTCAACATAATCAAATTATGGTTGAACCTGTCCCTCATGAGGAAGTGCACAACTATGGTGTGGTTGATTTGGCAGGTAAAAATATTGCGCCTGGCGAAAATGCAACCATTACCAACATGGTTGAAAAGCCAAACAATGACGAAGCACCCAGTAATTTAGCCATAACAGGGCGCTATGTTGTATCACCCGCTATTTGGGATTTACTCGAGTTTACGCCTCCAGGGGCTGGCGGCGAAATACAATTAACGGATGCATTACTGCAGTTACGTCATCTTGAAACAATTGAAGCGTATCATTTAAAAGGTAAGTCACACGACTGCGGCTCAAAATTAGGTTACATGCTTGCAAACGTAGAATACGCAATGCAATCAAACCTAATGGGTGAAGAATTTACAAAGCGCGTTAAGCAATTAATGGCAAATGCATAAAGTTATGCAAAACCGGTTAGTAAAAAATTAAGGGAAATCATGGCTATTAAAGTATTAAGTATTTTTGGTACGCGACCTGAAGCAATAAAAATGGCGCCACTTGTTAAAGCACTAAATGCAGCAGAAGGTATTGACGCAAAAGTATGTGTTACTGCCCAGCATCGTGAAATGCTTGACCAAGTTTTAGAGTTGTTTGAAATTGTACCAGATTACGATTTAAATATTATGAAGCCGGGTCAAAGCTTATACGATGTAACAACAAATATTTTGTTAGGCTTAAAACCTATTCTTGAAGAGTTTAAACCAGATTTAGTCCTTGTTCATGGCGATACAAGTACGACTTTATCTGCAAGCTTAGCGGCGTTTTATCAGCAAATTCCAGTAGGGCACGTAGAAGCGGGTTTACGCACAGGTAACTTAAGTTCACCATGGCCGGAAGAGGGTAACCGTAAACTCACTGGCGCTATTACAAAGTTACACTTTGCACCAACGCAAACATCACAGCAAAACTTACTCAACGAAGCAGTAAATGCTGACGATATCGTAATTACTGGTAACACCGTTATTGATGCATTACTACAAGTGGTTGATAAGGTAAAAACTGATACCGCTTTAATTTCAACTCTAAAAGCTAAGTTTCCAGAGCTCGATGAAACTAAAAAACTTATTTTAGTAACAGGGCACCGCCGTGAGAGTTTTGGTGGCGGTTTTGAGCGAATTTGTGAGGCGTTAGTAGAAATTGCAACCGCGCATCCAGATACACAAATTTTATACCCAATGCATTTAAATCCTAATGTACGCGAACCGGTAAACCGCATATTAAAAAATGTTGATAATGTGCATTTAATCGAGCCGCAAGACTATCTCCCATTTGTGTACTTAATGAATCAAGCTCACATAATAGTAACCGACTCAGGTGGCGTACAAGAAGAAGCGCCAAGCCTTGGTAAGCCTGTACTTGTTATGCGTGACACCACAGAACGCCCAGAAGCGGTAGAAGCAGGTACAGTTAAACTAGTGGGTACAGATAAAGCTCGTATTGTGAGTGAAGTAAATAACTTACTAACAAATGCTCAAGAATATCAATCAATGAGCCGTGCACATAACCCTTATGGTGATGGTAAAGCGTGTGAGCGCATTGTGGCAAAAATTAAGCAACACTTTAAAGATTAAAATAAAGTTTAAAACTTTTTCAAGGATTTAGTAATGACAATTAAAACAGTTTCAGTTGTTGGTTTAGGCTATATAGGTTTACCAACTGCAGCGGTTATTGCATCGCGTGGTATGAAAGTAATTGGTTTAGACGTAAGCGAAAAAGCAGTTAATACCATTAATGCCGGTGAAATACACATAGTAGAGCCTGATCTCGACATAATAGTTCGTGGCGTAGTATCTACTGGTAATTTAAGAGCGACTACAACGCCAGAAAAAGCCGACGCGTTTATGGTAGCTGTACCTACACCATTTATTCACAGCGAAAGTGGTAACCACAGTGCCGACTTAAGCTATATTGAATCGGCTGCAAAAATGATTGCCCCAGTGCTTGAAAAAGGTAACTTAGTTATTTTAGAAAGCACCTCACCTGTAGGTGCAACGGAGCAGCTAGCTGCTTGGTTAAGTGAAGCGCGCCCTGACTTAACATTCCCACAAGATAAAGGTGATGCCGCCGACATTAACATTGCGCATTGCCCAGAACGTGTATTACCAGGTTATGTATTACAAGAGCTTGTATCAAACGACCGCGTTATAGGTGGTATGAGCAAAGCATGTAGCGAAAAAGCGGTTAAGTTATATGAAACTTTCGTGCGCGGCGAGTGTATTATTACTAATGCCCGTACCGCTGAAATGGCTAAGTTAACCGAAAACTCATTTCGCGATGTAAACATTGCCTTTGCCAATGAATTGTCGGTCATTTGTGACAAATTAAAAATTAATGTATGGGAGCTTATTAAGCTTGCTAACCGTCATCCGCGTGTAAATATTTTAAACCCAGGCCCAGGTGTTGGTGGCCATTGTATTGCGGTTGACCCTTGGTTTATTGTTGCAAGCTGCCCAGACGAAGCAAAAATAATTAAACAAGCGCGCTTAACTAACGACGCAAAACCATTTTACGTAATTGAAAAAGTAGCAAAAGCCGCTGATGAATTTAAACGTCCAGTAATTGCATGTTTAGGCCTTTCATTTAAAGCCGATATTGACGATCTTCGTGAAAGTCCGGCATTAAATATTGTTGAAGAATTAGCAGCAAAAAATATTGGTGAAATACTTGCGGTAGAGCCAAACATTTCAGAGCTACCAGCCAACCTTGCAGATAAAAATGTTAGCTTAGTATCGCTAGAAAGCGCACTAGAGCAAGCAAACGTCGTTGTAGTATTAGTTGATCATAAACAATTTAAAGCAGCAGATAAAACAGAGTTTGCTTCAAAGGTTGTTATTGATACTCGTGGGATCTTATAAGAGAAAATATTTATAGTTATAGGCTCATTTAGATCAATAAAGTCCTTATTTAGAGCACTGCGAGGTGCTCATTGAAGTTTCTAAAAGTTATCGGCGAATTTTTTAGCTCAATTAAATAATATTATAAAAATATTTGTAACAATTATTATGGTTGGCGTATTAAATCAATAGTTAAGCCGAACCTTATTATAAAAGGAATACTAATAATGTTCACAAGCAAAGCTTACACCTTAAGCCCGGTCATAGTGCAGAGTTTAATGTTAAGTGTAAGAGCTTTTTTACGAAAAAGGTTGAGGGAAAACAAAAGCTGCGAGCAATTTACTGATATTTTAATCAGTCATGATTATAGTGAAGTGCTCCTTAGAGGTTATTCACAGCATAAATTAGAACAAGTATTAACAGAAGCTAGTAAAAACACCCTGTATTACAAAAATTTTGGAACGAATATTAGTAGTTACCCTTTTATTGATAAAATAGAAGTAAATAGAAAGGAAGAACAATTTTTATCAAAAAATAGTAAAGGGATTTCTATAAAAGGCAGTACAAGTGGCACTACTGGTTCACCTTTGTCTGTACCTCAGAATATGAAATCTGTTATTGCAGAACAAGCATTTATAAATAGAATGATGCATTGGGCGGGTGCGAAAGCAAAAGATAAAAGAGCATGGATAAGAGGCGATATGATAGTACCTCTTACTCAAAAGAAAGGGCCGTTTTGGCGTTACTCTTATTTCGAAAATATGATTATGCTTTCATCGTTTCATATGGCAAATAAAAATTTACAGTCATACATAAATGCGATGGTTGATTTTGGTGTGCAAGTTATTCAGGCCTATCCTTCTTCTATAGTGACTCTAGCTAAATATTTAGAAGTGAATAATCAATATTACCCAGGAAACTTAAAGTCTATTATTACTTCATCTGAATCACTAACAAAAGAAGATAAGCTGCTTATTGAAACACGCTTTAAATGTACTGTCTTTGATTGGTATGGTTTATTTGAACGTGTAGCTGCTATTGCAAGCTGTGAGTATGGTAGATACCACATATTGACAGATTACTCCTATGTAGAGTTCCTTCCAGCAAATAAAACTGAAGATGAGCGGGAAAGAGCTGAAATAGTGGGCACTAACTTTAACAATTCTCTCTATCCATTAATACGATATAAAACAGGCGATCACGTTGTATTCTCAAATGAAACTTCTTGCCCTTGTGGACGAGTTCATCCAATAGTAGATTCAATAGAAGGGCGAATTGGGGACTATTTGATAGGTGAAGATGGACAAAAAGTATACATATTAAATCATATACCTAAAGGAGTTAATGGATTAATAGCTTTGCAGTTTGTTCAGGTCATTAAAGGTGAAATCACCATTCGAGTTGTTACAGACAACAATCTATTTGATGAAAAACAACGCCTAATTTTAATAAATAATGCAAAAGATAAACTTGGTGAGTCAATTACTTTTTCTATAGACGAAGTAAGTGCTATCCCAAGAACTAAAAACGGCAAAATACGACAAGCGATTTGTTCTCTACAATAAGGATAATTATGAGACTTACTTACCCTATCAAGCATAGACTTCTGGATCACATCCGTTTTTTTTATCACGTTTTGACGAATGAACGTATGAAAGAGCATTTTAGACGGTTTAAAACGACATTAAATAAAAAACCTAAATCTGTTATAAAAAATGAGTTAAAGCAACTTCGAGATTATTGGTCTTGTATACCAACACAGTATTATACCCATGATTTTTACTCGTTAGATTGCGATTTAACTATGGAAGAAATGAAAAAATATATACCTTCATACTACTTCTACAAAGTTATTTTCCCTCAATACGACAATGTAAAAGCTGTGATACCACTTATTGAAAATAAAATTACAATGAATCAGTTATTTAGTCGTATAGGCTTGCAACAGTCAAATATTGTAGTGGTCAAAAGAAACGAAAAGTTAACAAGCTTTAATAATAAAAATTTGACGACAGAGAGTATCGATGAATTATTCAAAAATCTTACCTGTAGTAAGTTGTTTATCAAGCCTGTTATGGGAAGAGGTGGTAAAGGGATAATTATCGCAAAACGTGTAAGTGAAAGTTATGAATATAACGAAGAAAAGATAACGTATAATTATTTGCAGGCCTTAAAAGGTGATTATGTAGTCGAATCTGCTATTGAGCAACATAGTTATTTAAATTCTATCTATCCTAATAGTGTAAATACGTTAAGAGCAATCACTGTTAGGAATAATAATGGTACGGTAGATTTTATCGCCGCTACCTTAAGAATGGGGGTTGGCGGTAATCAAGTAGATAACAGCTCTGCTGGTGGGTTATTAATCGGTATTGATTTAAATACAGGTATGGGTTTAAAGCCTTACGCGACATATGAGTACGGTATAGAAAAATTTGAGAAGCATCCAGATACTGGTTTTAGTTTTTTTGACTTACGAATACCTAATTGGGAGTGTACCAAAAACGAGATAATAAGCGCGGCAAAAAAATTGACGCAATTAAATCTTGTTGGTTGGGACATAGCAATAACGCAAAAAGAAATAGTTATAATTGAAGCAAATACACTTTTTGGTCTTGATCACACACAAGCAGGCATTGGTGGCATGAAAGATTTTTTTGTTAATAACGATCCAAAAAACTTAAAAAACATCCATAACTTCAAAGGATAAGTAGTATTTACTTTATACTAAATACATAGTTCGAGTTATTTAAAACTCTTTAACATAATAAAAACTGTTAATTTCATATTGTGCTTTTTGCGTTTTAATAAAAATTGCACTCCCAATTTGTGGGCTTGAGTATTAATAAATATTTTTAAAATAATTTATTTCTATGGCCTGCTGCTAAAGCTTAGGCAATCTCATAGATATTAAGTAAGTAAGTAAATAAAATATGTTGATAACTTCCAGGATTAAAATTTGATGTTTAAAAGGTTAACGGTTTTGATAAGCACAGGTTTACCTGGGTTAATCAGACTTCTAGTTTTTTTAGTAGTTGAGACAGAATACAACTTGATTGACTTTGGTCACTTCGCTAGTGATTTATCGTTAGTTCAATTGATTTCATTTTTTACAGCTATAAGCTGGGCTGCCTTGGTGATGACAACAGTAACGCAATCGGAGCAACCTGAAAGAGCTTTGTTTAAAGTTATGAATACTGGTGTTGTATATCTTTTGCTATTTTGCTTAATCCCTTTTGTGTTGTATAAATTGGATATAATAAAAGATTCTTTAGGGACAATCTGTTTTATTGTTGGATGGATGTTTTATCAAATATCAAGACACTACATCATTACAAAAAAAGAATTTACACGGATAATAATATTTGACTCATTAAATTTATTGTTATTTATTATTGTTTTATTTTTAGGTGTTACTCCACTAATAGCGCTAACTTTATCACATCTAACCTTTGTAGTTTTTAATTTACCTAAACTTAAACACTATAGTTTAAGCTTAGTGACAATTGAACAACAGCTAAATGGTCTTAAAAATGGCCTAAGTACATTTTTACTTGGATTAGGTGTTTATAGCCTCCCTGTGATTTTTGGGCTTGTTTTAGGTGCTGAATATTCAGTGCTAATGGGGTTATCCACATCTTTGCTAATTATGATTCAATTAGTTCCTCGCTCTATTAGTGCATATTTTCTTCCAACTATCTCTAAAACATTACTGTCTGATAAGACGTTTGCGTTAAAAATGCATCGACAACAAGTATTTTATACAATTATATCGACTGCTTTATTATCTGCGTTAGGGATTATTTTTGTATATTTTGTTTATAAATTAGCCATTTTTGAGGTTGTATTAATTGATGGAGCTTTGAGTTTAATTTTCCTCCTTTTGTTTAATATTGTCATTACAGTTTTGGCATTTCCCTTTAGTGATCTACTGATGTCACATGGCAATTTTAAAGTCAATTTAACAGGTAGCTTTATTTACTCACTGGTAGTTACTGCTGCGCTTATTTTATTTTTAATTTATGGAGACAATACTTTACATGCAACACTGCTAATGGTTGCATACTCGTTTTCTGGCTGTATGCGTTTTTTATATGTATTTCATAATGCTAGAAAGCTTCTATTCATAGGGAAAAGTGAGTTACTAAATGCTTGATATAAAAAACTTTAAAGCTAAAATTTTCCTTGTATTCTTAATAACACTTACATTATTACCTAATTTAATTAGGGATATGAAAGTACTTTTGGTTTTCTTTTTCTTAGCATTAGTATTAGCTTTCGAATTGATCCGGAAAGGCTTTCCAAAAAATAACTCTTTGATATATCTTTTTTTATTTTCTAGTCTGTGTTTGATCTATGCGCTCTTCTCTTGGTTTTTTGGAAACTGGACTTATTTATACGAATTTGATCACCGCTATGTATTTCGGCAGGCTTACTTTGCTGTGATGGCACCTATTTTTTTACTTGCTACTATCCAGATTTCAAAAGGCCTTGGTACAGACTTTTACAACTTTATAGCTAAAAACAGTATGAAATTGTTATTGGTTATATTTATGTTGGATATTATAACAGCCTTTCTTTTTGGCGATCCCCGCTTTTATTTTTATAACAATTACACATATCATCTTGATAAAGGATTTATTTGGCTTTTTGTCGCATTTTTAAGCTTTCATAGTATTTTTTGTACGAATAATGCCTCGGGTGTTACTTTGGTTGTTATATTAGGATTTGTTGCGCAAAATGTTGTTGGTTATGGAACTATGTTTACTGCAGCTACTGGACAAACTGTATTTGTTTTAATATTACTTAACTACTTCGTTTTACAGTTAACTAAAAAAGTTAAACTTTGCTATTTAATGAACTTATCCGCTTTAGTCGCAGTAATTCTTTTTGTTTTAATTACTCCGTTTTTTTCTGATCTATTTATAAATGATTTAAATACTTATTGGCGACTTGAATCTTGGTATAAAAATATTTCTGCAGTGGCGTCAAATTTAGGTTTTGGCAGTGGCTTTGGAGTTTCATACTTTCCAATAACTCATGATGTAGTAGATGAAGCATACAAGGCTTATAGTCCAGAAGCTACCGGTGGTGGATTGTTAGATCAACTTTTTGTTCGAGGTCAGCACTCATCTATCATTAATGTGTTGTTTCGAACTGGTGTTTTAGGCTTACTACTATTTCTTTGTTTTATTGGTAGTGCAATGTTTAACCTCAGGAAATATATGAATAGTAGGATAACATTTGCTGTACCTGTTGCAATATGCGCCGTGTTTAATGTTGCAACACATGTTGGATTAGAATCGCCACCTTTCATGATTAGCTTTTCGATAGCTTTCGGTTACCTAGTTAGCGTAAGTTGGAGTCGTAATAAGTATTTTTAACTAATTGTAAATAGATTTTTAAATGGTTGGGAGTTTAGTGTTTTTAGAATTAAAACTATTGGTCTATGTGCACAAGAAATATCTACTTGTTGTAAAAGGAAAATAAACGAAAAAACTATCAAAAATTTAAAGCTCCTAAACAAAGTGATTTATAAAGGGGGTTAAAAAATCGTTCTTAGATAAAAAAACAACGTTTGAGTAAATGAAATGATAGAAAAGAGAAATACCCATTTAGAGCCTTTATAGTTATTCAATTCCAAGAGCTTTGAAGGTTTAGGCAGTTAGGCCTGCTATTATTCACATAGTAAAAATATTATTTCATGTGAATAATCAATATTAATGTACAAAGGTAGTATGATGAATTTAATAAACTTTTATAATTTTGGGCATTGGGCACATAAAAAAAATATTCCACTAATACAACCGATAATTAAAATTATGATTTTTATCTTATTTAATTCTGTTGTGCCCAGCTCAGTAAGAATTGGTAAGCGTAGCCGTTTTATGTATGGTGGTATAGGCTGCGTAATACATAAAAAAGCCATAATTGGTGAGCGCGTATGTATAGGACAAGGGATCACAATAGGTAGAAAACTTAGAGAATCTTGCCCAGTGATTGGAAACGATGTTTATATAGGTGCAGGTTCTCGAATTTTAGGTGATATAACCATAGGTGATAACGTTATAATTGGTGCTAATTCAGTTGTTGTAAGTGATATCCCTTCAAATTCAATTGTAGCAGGGTCTCCTGGTAAAGTGTTAAAGAAAATTGATAAGTCAATCTGGGATGAGCTAGGTGAAATTTTATGACAGATAGCATACAAGTCATAACTAAAAAATTAATACGTGACGTAAGAAAATTAAATTACGCAGGACAGGATCCTTTTGATGGACTCAATAGTAAGTTTTTTAATTGTTTTCCTCGTTTTAAAAAAGGGTTGGTTGGTCTGGCGTGGATACAGTTACATAAGCGTTCTGCAATAAACTTAAGGTTCTTATTTGGTGTGCCCAAGAAGCGAAACCCAAAAGGCATTGGTTTATTTATTTTGGGGTTCCTGGAAGACTATAAAGCCACCAATGAGCAAAAGTACTTACATGAGGCCATAGAGCTAGCTGATTGGTTGTTAACTCAGCAAAGCGATAAAACTATTTGGCAGCATAGTTGTTGGGGCTATCATTTTGATTGGAATGCCCGTGCGTTTTTTGTACCTAAAGGTAAGCCGAATGTTATTACTACTATATATGTAGCACAGGCGTTATATGCACTAAGCGAAGTTACTAATGAAAGTAAATACTTAGACCCTGCAATTGATAGTGCCCACTTTATTGTAAAAACGTTATACAAAGAATGTGATGACAGGCAATTTTTTGGCTACATACCCGGTGAAACTGCCTTTGTACATAATGCTAGTCTTTGGGGCGCAGCGTGGGTTGCTAAAGTAGCCGTACTTACTAATAACCAACACTACAAACAGCTTGCTTTAAATGCTGCTAGACAGTCGGTAAGCGAGCAGGGGGCTGATGGCTCATGGGTATATGGAACTCGCCATCATCACCAGTTTATTGATGGCTTTCATACCGGTTATAACCTAGAAGCGTTGCGTTTACTGAGCGATGAGTTACAAACGGATGAGTTTGAGGATGCAATTGCAAAAGGCCTTATTTATTATAAAGCGCATTTGTTTGAGCAAGATGGTACCGCAAAATATTACAACAATAACCGTTACCCACTAGATATGCATAGTGTGTCGCAGGCTGTTTTTACGCTATTGAAAGTAGGTAAGACACCAGATGACTTTGCGATGGCCGAAAAAGTAATAAACCGCGCTATTCAAACCTTGTATATGCCTAAAAAGCAGCGTTTTATTTATCAAAAAAACAAGTACTTCACTAATAAGGTTAATTACATACGTTGGACGCAAGCATGGGTTTATTATTCGTTTGCTTATTTTAATCATTACAAAATAAATAGTACTACTAGCAAAAATGTTGAACAACTTTAAAAGCGGACATTAAAATGAAACGTATTGAATTTTTAAAAGCACCAATGGATATTGCCACCATGCAAGAGACGGTGTCTTTTATTGAAAGTAGAATTGAGCAAAAGCAGTTTTTACAGCATGTTGTGGTTAATGTAGCTAAAATAGTAAATATGCAAAAAGACCCTGTTTTAGCTGAGTCGGTTAAAGCGTGTGAAGTAATTAATATTGATGGTATGGGCGTTGTTTTTGGCGCACGCTTTTTAGGACACAATGTACCAGAGCGAGTAGCTGGGGTTGACCTTTTTCATGAACTGTTATCAATGAGCGCCAAGCGCGACTTCCCTGTGTTTTTACTTGGTGCCACCGAAGAGGTGGTTAGCAAAACAGTAAGCAAAGTTAAAGCGCAGAACCCAAATTTAAACATAGCAGGTTATAACGATGGCTACTTTTGGGATGATGAAGAGGCCGTTGTCACTAAAATACGCGAGTCGGGCGCTAAGTTATTATTTGTTGCGATTACCTCGCCTAAAAAAGAAAACTTCATAAATAAGTGGCAAGACAAACTCGGTGTAGACTTTGTTATGGGAGTAGGCGGTACGTTCGATGTTGTAGCAGGTAAAGTAAAGCGTGCACCCCTGTGGATGCAAAAGGCCGGTTTAGAGTGGCTATATAGGGTAATTCAAGAACCAGGTCGAATGTGGAAACGTTACTTAATTACAAATTCTAAATTTGCATACCTTTTGATAAAAGATAAGTTTAACGGTTGATATTGAGAAGCCTATTTAAAGGTACTTATCCCCTCACACAATTCTACTATACCTCTTCAGAGATTAACGACAAAAAGATAAGATTAACGTGAAATCGTTGATCTTTTCTTTTAAATGTGAGTATTAACTAAAAATTAACATTTTGCAGTCCTTTATGGTGTTTTTTTTGTTTTTTTAAATTTTTTTTTATTAAAACGAACTGTAAGTCATTGATATAAAGTTTTTACTCTTTTTTAGGTACAATAAATTAGTACTTTCGTAGTGTTTTTTGTTCCTTTTGATTTTATTTGTGTATATAATGTTCACCAATTATTCGATGAATTAACTTTCATTAAACAAATGACTTAAATTTGGTGCCATCATGCACTTTTTCATTTTCGAGGGATAAAATGACTAACTCACTATTAAAATTTAAAAAATTGAGTGCAGTGATCGCACTTACGCTAGCCAGTTCTACAACACTGGCTGCAGATTTAGGCGTTGCCAATGATTTTTCTGCATTTGTTTTTAATGATTTTAAATCGAATTTTGGCCGAGCTGATGGCGCTATTGCAGCAGGTGAAATTGATCTTAAAGGTTACAGCGTAGGTTACACCCGCCCATACAGCCCAGAAGAATATTACCTAATTAGTGAATCTACCATTGCCTTTAAATATGGTCGCCAATATGTAGGTAGCATGATCGCTGGTGGCGGTACTGATATTCACTGGGGTGTACGTTGGGGTATGGAGTGGGGTTCTAAAATCCTTTCTAATCAAAATGAATCGGCCATGCCATTTAACTTTGATGAACAAGAAGAGTATTACAAAAATTTAAGCGCCGAGTTAAACCAGTTAAGCCAAACAGGTACAGTTTACCGTAAATGGGGTGGCCTTTACTTACAAGGTGATGGCAGTTCTGATAGACAAGTATTTAATTTAGATGCTCGTGATTTTGCCAAAGCGCACACATTTAAAGTGTGGGGTATACCTGCTGATGCCACAGTAATTTTTAATATTACAGGTGATGACAATGTAGTTGTAAAAGGCAAGAGTTTTGCCCGTTTACGCCACCATGCAAGTAAAACAGTATTTAACTTTACTAATGCTCAAAAGCTAGACATTAAGGGCAACCGCTGGGAAGGCGTTGTATTAGCACCATATGCCGATATTAGAGGTGTATATGGTACAGCTAAAATGCCTATTATCGGCCAAAGCTTTTACGGTTCAATGGCGCTATTAGGTGGTGAATTTGATGGTGATTTACCATCAGTGGCACAGCCAATTTCCCCATTTGCAATCGAGCAAAAGTGGCACTGGAATTCAAGTGATTTCATGCCTGATTATAACCAAGTTATGGCGACTCCTGTTGTTGTTCAATTAAATGATGATAACGGTGATAGCGTTATTGATAACAACGATGTGGCAGATGTGGTTGTTGTTTCTTACAAAGGAAAAGACTTATCTAATGGTATTTTAAGAGCGTTAAGCGGAATTGATGGCACTGAACTTTGGAGTTATGATGCTGGCCAGGTTGTTGATGCTAGGCATACTCCTGCTGCTGCTGATTTAGATGGAGATGGCCTGGTCGAGATAATAGTTTCTAATAAATTGGATGATTTTATAACTATTGTTGACAATAAAGGCGTTACTAAAAAGCAAATGTTAAAAGCAAGTTCAAAATGGGAAGGTACTGGGAATATTGCAATTGCGGATATTGATAGTGATGGTATTCCTGAGTTTATGCTAGGAGACAGTGTATATAATTATAACTCTGGTGTTATATTTACCTACGGTTGGTCTGCTTCTCCAATTGCGTTTGACTCTAATAACGATGGTGTCCAAGAGGTTTTTGGTAAAGGCGAGTTAATTGATAAAGACGGAACAGTATTGTGGTCTTATTTGGGTGATGATTTAAGCTGGTTCTCATCCATAGCTGATATTGATAATGATAGCCAGCCCGAGGTCATTCTTTCTATACCTTCAACTTCTGGCAAAAGTAGTATTGTTGTGCTAGAGCAAAATGGTAATGTTAAATGGCAAGTAAACAATCCGGCTAACCCTGGAGGCGGTGCTCAAGCTATTTCAAATTTCTTAGGCGCTGATGATTTGGGTATAGTTTACTCTGGTTTTAGCTCGATAGATATGTACAGCCCAGCTGGTGATATCGTTTGGACAGTAACTAACGATGACAAATGGAGCGGGAAAATGGGCGTTAGCGCGTACGACTTTAATGGCGATGGCATTGATGAAGTAATAGTACAAGATCACTTTAAAGTAAGAGTACTAAATGGCCTTAATGGTGAGGTACTATCGACTGTTGCAAACTCTACTGCAACACTTTGGGAGTACCCAATTGTTGTTGATCTTGAGGGTGATAATAATGCAGAGCTGATTGTGGTTTCAAACAATTCTGATAGCAATTATATTATAAATAATGGTGTTACTGTATATGGTACTGCCGATACCAGTAAGCCTTGGAAAAATGCTACCCGCATTTGGAACCAGCACTCTTACCACCAAACTAATATTAATCAAGATGGAACTGTACCAACTGTGGAGTCACCAAGCTGGTTAAATAACAATACTTACCGCTCTAGTACACTTAAATAAAAGCTATTTATAGCAAATAAAAAGCCAATTAAGTTTTAATTGGCTTTTTATTATTAAATAGTTGTTTAAAATAATTGGCAATTAATAATCACGTTGAATTTGAGGTTTTTTTGTCGAACTTACAGCAAGACCCCGCTATTAGAAGTTTACTAGAGCGAATGCCTAAAAACATTCAATCTACCTTTACTGATGAACAGTTAGCGCATCTAAAAATAGCCATTGGTGCTAGGCAGTGGGGTAACCATGCCGTTGATTGTAGAGGCGTAGTTAAGTTTTTTAAATACCGTTATTACTATGTTTTTTTAGCAGGACGTAATAGGCGTGAATTAAGTGCAAAAGAGCAAAAAGTAGCAAGGTTTACTCAAGCATTAATTTTAAGTACCGCAACTACTTTTTTTATTTTATTTACATTGCTGGTTTTATATTTGATTAAATCTGCATTGGGAATTGATGTTTTTGAAGGATATTCGTTTGGTGTTTGGAGTTGGTTTAAGGGCTTATTTAATTAAACTTAAATAAAATGTGAGTATTTATTTTAATACTTACTAACAAAGCAAGAGTTAGCTAAAAGATATAAACATTAATTTTAGTACTTTTGTCGGAATCAGCAATTGAACAAAATTGGCTAATACTATATTATCCCCATGGATTTTGTGGGGCGTCACTCACACTGAATTAGCTATAAGGAATTAAGCAAAATGACATCTCCAAGGACTTTTAAACCTTCAGGTTCCTCTGATGCCAATTTTTACCGATTATTTGATATATTTGCGTTGTTTTTAGCTTTTCAGTGCGCAGCCCTAATTTATGATTTTAAACTCACTCCTATTTATGCCGCTTCTGCATTAGCTGTTGCACTTAGCTACTTGTACAGTGCTGAGCTTTTTTCTACCTACCGTTCTTGGCGTGCTGGTAAATTTAGAACCATGGTAATGTGTGCATGGGGTAGTGTTTTAATTGCCTTTGCGTTTTTACTGGTTGTGTCTTTTTTATTTAAGTTTACTGAGTCGCTTTCTCGCGTGGGAATCGCGATTTGGTTTATGCTTAGTGTGGCGTATTTATATATTTGGCGTTTGGGTGCTTATTTATACAAACGCAATCGCCGTAAACTAGGTTTGTCGCAGCGGTGTGTTGCCATTATTGGTGCTACAGAGTCTGCTGCTTATTTACATGCAGAAATTGTAAAACACGACGAGCTAGGTTTTAACTTTAAAGGCTTTTACGATGACAGAAGCCCTGAACGTTTGTTTGAGCAACTTGAACAGCAAGGTGTTGAGGGCGGTATACAAAGTGCAGTAGATGCAGCACGTAATGGCGAAATAGATATACTTTATATTGCACTCCCTATGAAAGCGCAAAAACGCATAGCTGATATTTTATTACAGCTTGGTGATACCACAGTAGATGTGCACATAGTGCCCGATTTTTTACTCTCAAACTTAATACATGCCCGTATTGAGCATGTGGGCGATGTAGATACTTTAAGCGTTTTTGAAGCGCCGTGTATTGGTGCTCACGAATTTATAAAACGAACAGAAGATATAGTTGTTTCGGCTATTATTGTTATTTTAATCACCCCATTATTATTGACTATTGCTGCCGCAATAAAGCTAACATCTAAGGGGCCTATTATATTTAAGCAAGATCGCTATGGCTTAGATGGCCGCAAAATAAAAGTGTGGAAGTTTCGCTCGATGACCGTGACCGAGAATAGTGATGTAGTGACTCAGGCAACCAAAAACGATGCCCGCATTACTCCACTAGGTGGTTTTTTACGCCGTACTAGCCTTGACGAACTGCCGCAATTTATAAATGTTTTAAAAGGCGATATGTCGATTGTTGGGCCAAGGCCCCATGCTGTTGCTCATAACGAAGAGTACCGAAAAAAAGTAGAATTTTACATGTTTAGGCATAAAACCAAACCGGGAATTACCGGTTGGGCACAAATTAATGGCTGGCGCGGCGAAACCGATACTTTGGATAAAATGGCTAAGCGAGTTGAATACGACCTACATTACATTAAACATTGGTCTTTATGGTTTGATGTTAAAATAATTTTTATGACAATTTTTAAGGGATTTAAAAGTGAAAATGCGTACTAATACAATTACCACTTTACTTGTTGCGTTAGGCTTAAGTGCACCTGCATTGGCAGTAGAATTACAACCAGGCAGTGTAATGACTAAAGACGGCGCTGAGATTACACCTACGCTACAGTTAGGTGTGAGCAGCAACGACAACTTTTTTATGACGCCGTCTGCCACTCAGTCACGTTTAATATGGAATATAGCGCCGAGTTTAAATGCATTGATTGAAGATGGCCCAGACAGTTATAAATTTGATATTGCATCAAGCACGTCGTTTCATAATAAAGACACAACCGATAACTTTACTCAAGTAAATGTAGGCGCAGGTGTGCATAAAGAGTTTACTAGTCAACACCGTTTAGATGTTACTGGTGATGCCGACTGGTTGTACGAGCCACGTGGTGGCGGATTAACTGAAGGCCAGGGCAGCGCTCTAGATGAGCTTGTAAATTATCAGCAACAAAACCTAACTGCTCGCTACGAATACGGCGCACAAAGCTCTAAAGCAATGGTTGCTTTAACTGCGGGTTACTATAACAAAAATTACCAAAATTTTACGGCTATATCTCAATTTCGTAATTACGATAAACCTATGTTAGGTGTTATTGGTTATTATAATACCCAAGCAGGCACGCGCGCATTTTTAGAAGTAAAGCAAGAAAACTACCAATACGATGTGATTGATTCAAACGGTATTACCCGTGACTCAGACGACGTAAAAGTATTATTAGGTATGGAATGGGAAGCCACAGCCGTTACTACTGGTTCATTTAAAGTCGGTTACCAAAATAAAGATTTTGAGTCAAGCCTGCGCGATAACTTTAGTGGTTTAAGCTGGGAAGCCGCAGCTGTTTGGAAGCCGTTGACCTATTCAACTTTACAATTAGTTACCAGTCGTGCCGCTAAAGACCCTTTATTAGAAGGCGATTACATTCGCGAGAGTGTTTACGGTGCAACGTGGCAGCATGATTGGAGCGAGTATTTAAGCTCGGTAGTCAGTGCTAATTATGTTGATCAACAGTACTCTGGTAATTTTAATCGTAAAGATAAAGTTAAAAATGCCCGCCTAGGCTTAAATTATTTAGCCAGTAACTTTGGTATGGTAACCGGCTATGTTGATTTTATTGATCGTAATTCAACTCAAGCGGACATTGAATTTGACCGCGTGATTGTGGGCCTAAACTTTACATTTGCATTAAAGGGAAATGAATGAAGGTTAAAATTTTAACTGGCTTAATATTGTTACTGAGCTTTTGTAGTTTTGCGAACGATTCGCAAAACTACATTTTAGGTGCAGGTGATAAAATAGAAATTAAAGTATTTGGCCAGCCTGATTTAGATGTAACCTCACTGCTTGGCAATAGTGGTGAGATTAACTACCCATTTTTAGGTAAGGTGAAACTTGTGGGTTTAAGTGTTTCGCAAGTTGAGCAAACAATAAGCGAAGGCCTGCAGCCAGATTATTTAGTTAACCCTAATGTGTATGCGCAAGTTATAGAATACCGGCCTTTTTATATACATGGTGAAGTTAAAGAGCCAGGCGCATACCCCTATCAACCCGCTATGACAGTAAATCAAGCAATAGCATTAGCCGGTGGGTTAACTGAGCGCGCCTCAGTTGACAAAATATTTATTTTTAAAGAGCAAACCAAACAGCAGCAACAAAAAGGTAGTTTAAACAGCCAAATTGCAGCGGGTGACACCATAAAAATAGAGCAGCGCTTGTTTTAAGCAGTTTAAGGCAGTAATAATAAAATGAATACACACTCTGAAAAACCTAGCAACAACGAGGAAGTTATTGATTTAGGTGCTTATCTTAATGTTATTAAGCAAAGCAAATGGAAGATTTTAGGTTTTGCTATTGTAGTTACATTACTCACTATAATGGTTGCTTTAACGTTAGTGCCTAAGTATGTGGCTACAGCCACTTTATTGATTGAGTCGGAGCAAACCAAAGCGGTGAGTTTTGATGAAATTTATGGTTTAGATTCTACTAAAAAAGAGTATTATTTAACTCAGTTTGAAGTGATTAAGTCAAATAGCATTGCCCGTGAGGTAATTACTAAACTTAACTTAAAAGATCATACCGACTTTATTGCTAGGCCTTCACTCACTGGTGAGCTTAAAGCTATTGTTAAGCAGCTTTTACCCTTTTTAAATAAAAAAGAAGGCTCTGTTCTTAGTGAAGAAGAGCAAGCAGAACGTGAAATGCTGGGCTTATTAGCTGCATTTAAGTCTCGTTTGAGTGTATCCCCAATAATTAAAACTCAGTTGGTTCGCGTTAGCTTTGAGTCGAGCGATCCTAAGTTGGCTGCGTTAGTCGCTAATACTGTGGGTGAGGTTTACATAGAAAGCCAAATGCGCGCAAAAATGGGCATTACCCAGCAGGCATCGAGCTGGTTAAACACGCGTTTATCTGAATTACGTATACAACTAGATAGCTCTGAGGTACGTTTACAAGCCTATCGAGAAGAGCAAAAGCTGGTTGATATAGAAGGTATAGCAGGGCTGGTTACCCAAGAGCTTGAGCAAACTTCCAAACAATTAGTTGATGCTCGCGCGACTAAAAATAACCTAGAAAGCATTAACCGTGTAATTAACGAATATGGTAACGAAAACATAGAGCTACTTGGCAGTATGCCAGAGATTACTTCACACCGTGTAGTACAAGATGTTAAACGCGAAGTAGTATTGGTTGAGAGAAAGGTAAGTGAGCTTGGTGAGGTTTATGGCCCTAAACATCCTAAAATGATTTCAGCAAAGGCTGAGCTTGTTACAGTTAAAACTAACCTAAATAAGCAAATTAAAGGTTTAATTACCGGTATAGAAAAAGAGCTCAACAGAACCACACGTACAGTAAATGCGCTTGAACGCGATTTAGCTAAAATTCGTGATGAGTATCAAGATATTACCCGCAAAGAAACCCAATATAACCAACTAAAGCGTGAAGTAGAAACAAACCGTAATATTTTTAATACCTTTTTATCTCGCTCTAAAGAAACTGAAGTGACCAGTGACTTTAGTTCAGCTGCTGCTCGCTTTACTGACCGTGCTTATGCACCAAACCAACCTAGCAAGCCTAACAAAAAGTTAATTGTTATTTTAGCTTTTGTGGCAAGTTTTGGTTTTGCAGTGGTAATGACCTTTGTTTTTGATGCCTTAAATGACACAGTTAAAAACAAAAACGATGTAGAAAATAAACTTGCGCAGCGTATGCTTGGTTTGTTGCCTCACGTTGCAGTTCCTAAAAAGAGCTATTTTCCTATTCATGCTTATTTAGAAGATACTTATCGCCGCTTTGCTGAGTCGGTACGTACATTCCGCACTAGTTTATTGTTAACTCATCTTGACCGAGCGCATCAGGTTATAGCGGTTACCTCTACCTCCCCAGGAGAGGGTAAAACCACCACCTCTGCCAATTTAGCGATGTCGTTGGCACAAATGGGCAAGGTATTACTGATAGATGCCGATTTACGTAAACCAACGTTAGCTAAACGTTTTGATATACCTGTATTTCACCCAGGTTTAAGTAATTTAATGATAGGTACTGAGCAACTAGCTGAGTGTGTACATGTTGATACACAATCGGGTGTCACTATTATGCCAAGCGGGCAAATACCGTCGAATCCACTTGAGCTTTTATCAAACCCACGTTTTGCTGAGTTACTTGGCGAGTTAAAAGCGCAGTACGATCACATTATTGTTGATACACCGCCTACACAGGCAGTAAGTGATGCATTAGTAATTGCGCAAAGTGTTGACTCGGTTGTTTATGTTGTTAAGTCAGACATAACCCGTATTAAACCAATTACAGCTGGCCTTGAGCGTTTATTTGAAGTAAAAGCCCATGTTGCTGGTGTGGTACTTAACAAGGTAGATATGAGTAAGTCTAAAGATGAGCATAGTCATGGTTACTATGATTATTACGATTACTCTCAGCAACCTGAAAAGCCACAAGCGTAACGAAGTTAATTTATGATTGATATTCATACGCATATTTTGCCGGGTATTGATGATGGCGCTAAAGATTTAACTGAATCTTTAGCGCTTTTAAAATTGGCTGAAAACGACGGCATTACTCATATGGTGGCAACGCCACATATACATATGGGTCGCTTTAACAATGCGACTGCTCAAATCAAAAACGATTTAGAGAGTTTAAAGCTAGAGGCACATAAAGAGGGTATTAATGTTAAATTAGCGGCTGCTGCTGAGGTGCGTTTAGACGTAGAACTTATGGCAATGGTGATGGCTAATAAGCTGCCTTTTATTGGTAAAATAGCAGACAAAAATGTGTTGTTATTAGAGTTACCGCATTCACACATGCCACAAGGTTACGATAAGTTTATACAGTGGCTCGCTAAACAAAACACACGCGTTATTATTCCGCACCCTGAGCGTAATCGCGATATTCAGTCAAACCTTTATTATATTCAGCACTTAAAGCAGTTAGGCTGCGACTTTCAATTAACTGCATCGAGTATTGAAGGCGAGTGGGGCGAAAGCGCTCAAGCTATAGCGTTACAAATGCTAAAAGATGGTTTAGTGAACTATGTTGCCTCTGATGCCCATTCAGTAAAGCGCCGACCGCCTATTTTAAGCCAAGCTAAAAATACAGTAGCGCAGTTAATAGGTGAAGAGCAGGCAACAGCGCTTTTTGTAACTAACCCGCTGCAATTAACCGAGAGCTTATTTAATGACTAAATTAAACATGGTCAAGGTAGTGCCTGCTGTTATTTTAGCTCTAATAGTGCTTGTAATTGCATATAGCAGCATGCAAAGTATGCGCGCTAATGCATGGTACTTTCATGCACTTAATATTGTGCAAGAGTCGGATGGTGCTTTATCTGGTTCATCGCTTCAAGCTGCAGAAAATGCGATTACGTTAGCTACGAATATGGATCCCGAGCATCCTCATTATTGGCATTTTTTAGCCCATATCAAATTACTAAGCCTCAGTGGTATAGATAGCACATCAAGTGAGCAATCAGATAAAGTAAAGCAAACATATCAACAAGCTGAGCAGGCGTTATTAAAGTCAGTTGAGCTTAGACAAACTTGGGCACAAACTTGGATGAGCTTAGCGCAAGTTGTAAGTTATCAAGAGGGACCAACAGAGCGGGTATACAATTATATTCAGCAAGCCAAAAAAGTAGGCCCATATAAGTTAGATATTCATTTAGGCATTATTCAAATTGCGTTAATGCACTGGAGTGAACTACCACCTACCTACAAAGCCCTTTATGTGAATGAGCTTAAATTAGCTTCTAAATATGGTTATAAATTTTATGATGTGTTTAGTATGGCTGAGCAAATGAATCGTTTGCCAATAGTGTGTTTATCGCTGCAATTTGGTTCTCATTATGAGGCTATCAGAGGCAGCTGGATGTTTAATAAATACTGTGGTTAAAACACGAGCCACGAGCTTCGAGTAACGGGCCTTGAACCTCGCAGCTCGTCTACTCTGAACTTTAACCTTTTTTGAACCACAGAGAGCACCGAGGCGCTTCGTGCTGCACAGAGAAAAAGCTTCAATTTTGGAAATCTAATAACTAAGAACAGTTCTTTAATCTTTGTCTTTAATTACTTTCTCTGTGTTCTCCTATCCTCTGTGGTAAATAAATTTTTAAGAGCTTATTGTAATGCCCAGGTCCGGTTGTCCGATCCCCGCAACCAGTTAACTTTCTCCTAAAACCTTTATTTTTGAACCACAGAGAACACCGAGGCGCTTCGCGCTGCACTGAGAAAAAGCTTCAATTTTGGAAATCTAATAACTAACAACAGTTCTTTAATCTTTTTCTTTAATTACTTTCTCTGTGTTCTCCTATCCTCTGTGGTAAATAAATTTTTAAGAGCTTATTGTAATGCCCAGGTTCGGTTGTCCGATCCCCGCAACCAGTTAACTATCTCCTAAAACCTTTATTTTTGAACCACAGAGAGCACCGAGGCGCTTCGCGCTGCACTGAGAAAAAGCTTCAATTTTGGAAATCGAATAACTAACAACAGTTCTTTAATCTTTGTCTTTAATCACTTTCTCTGTTTTCTCCTATCCTCTGTGGTAAATAAATTTTTAAGAGCTTATTGTAATGCCCAGGTCCGGTTGTCCGATCCCCGGAACCAGTTAACTTTCTCCTAAAACCTTTATTTTTGAACCACAGAGAACACCGAGGCGCTTCGCGCTGCACAGAGAAAAAGCTTCAATTTTGGAAATCTAATAACTAACAACAGTTCTTTAATCTTTGTCTTTAATTACTTTCTCTGTGTGCTCCTATCCTCTGTGGTAAATAAATCACTAAGTTCTTATTGTAATAATAGGGCTGGGTGAGTGATTAAGCTCGTAACCCGACTCCCGAGGCCCGTTAACTTTTGCCTAGACAAAAAAAGACCCAGAGCTAAAAGAACTCTGGGTTATAGAGGGGCTCGTATTTGAGCCCTGCGCTAACTAAAGACACTTTCAGATTCTTAGGGAGAAGAAGAAAGTTATTTAAGTATAGTCAAAAGTGCTAAAAATACACATTTTTGTTCGTTTTTTATACTACTGTAATTACAGCAAGTTACATTTGTTATACACACCTTTATTAGAATTTACGCCCAGTTTATTAACTGCGTATTTTGTACTAAATCTCGTGGTAAAGAGTTTTTAACTTTATTTTTTTGCCATTTCCCTAAGCCAATAGGGCAACCACATAAAGTTAGGATTACCTCGCCGCTGGATTTGGTTACCTCTTCTAGGCGTATATCTTTACCATTAAAGTAATCGTTAGCCTGTTCATTGGTTAATGCCAGTACATTACTTTTACACTGCTTACCAAATACGGTGGCAAATTCGTGCGTTAGGCGTACGCCATTTTTATGAATAACGCCTACTTGTATCCCTAATCGCGCATATTTAATTTTGTTTTGTATCGCTTCAAACTCATCAGGAAACAGCCAAAGCTCTTTGTCGCGTTGTTTTAACGTACCTGGCAGGCTTGTTAAACCAAATTGCTTTTTGAGAGAGCTCATAAACTCATCTTGCTGTTTACTGTCAAATTGGTTAAACGGGAACGCGCCTTTTTTAACTTTTAATGTTTGGTTTTCGCAGCTGCTGTGCTTTTTAAATTTGGCAATAAAAAAGCCTTCGCTGTCAAAGGTTTGCGGCCAAACATGTAAGTAGCCCTCTGCGGTGGTGGCTTTATCAGCTCCAGGGAATAAATCGCTTAATGACTCAGGGCTTATATATTCGCCAAACTCATCTAATAATGCGCTGCATACTTGCTGGTTTTCGAGTGGGGTTAACGTACAGGTTGAATACACTAATGTGCCACCTGGTTTAAGTGCATAAAACGCACTTTTAATCAGATCTTTTTGTACTTGGGCAATGGTAATATTTGACTCGATTGACCAATTTTTTAGCGCGTCGCTATCTTTACGTACTGTGCCTTCGCCAGAGCAGGGCGCATCAAGTAAAATGCTGTCGAAGCACTCAAACATGTAGTTGCCAAATACCACACCATCAAAATGCGATAGCGCACAGTTACCTACACCCATACGCTTTAGCGTGGCACTGAGTACTTTTAAACGTGATGACGAAAGCTCATTTGCAACTAGCACGCCTTGATTGTTCATTAGTGCAGCCAGTTGTGAGGTTTTAGAGCCCGGTGCCGAGGCCATATCGAGCACTGTGTTACTGGTTTTAAGGCTTTGCTTTAGTGCCATTGGCGGCAACATTGAGCTTGCCTCTTGAACGTAAATAGCCCCGCTTAAGTGTAAATCGGTATTGCCCAGCGCTAGGTTTTGCTCTTCATCGTTTGGGCGCTCTAACCAAAAACCTTCGTCGCACCAAGGAATAGCGGTAAGTTGCCAGTTTTTTTTAGCCGCTTGTTGCTTAAACTCTTCAACACTCATTTTTAATGTATTAACGCGAACAGATTTACGCAGTGGACGACGACATGCACTTAAAAAGTCATCTAAGTTTAGGTGCTCGGGTAAATAGGTTTTTACGTCGTTAATAAATGGCTCAGGGATGTAAGTGTTTGCGTCCACGTTTTGGCTCATACAGTCAAAATAAAGCATGATAATAGCATTTTTAACGATTTTTTTCAGTGTTAAAAACGAAATAGTAACCCTTAAAAGGTGTCGACATCTTGTTGGGTAAAACAGCTTAAATACATTTTTTATTATACTTTCGGCTAATAATGTCGACAATATGGTGGTTTTTCACTCGATTTAAGTGGTTCTAGGGTTGACAGGTATAAATAATAAGCACATAGTTAGACCATAAATTGTCGACAATATAAAAATACTTTATGACACAGCACTTGTTAAATGAAACATCTATCACAACCGCTTCCGATAAAGTGTTTGTAGATATGCGCCGCGAAATTGTAGAGGGCAGCATTGCACAAGGCAGTAAAATATCTGAGCCGGAACTAGCAAAGCGTTATGGTGTGAGTCGTGCAACGCTTAGAGAGGCATTAAACCGTTTAGAAAGTTGTTATTTAGTTGAGCGTAAAGCCAATATAGGTTGCCGTGTTGTGGCATTAACCGCAGAGCGTTTAATTGAGGTGTATCAAGTGCGCAGTGCTCTTGAGGGACTTGCATGTAGGTTAGCTGCCGACAATATGGAACCAGATGAAGTGCAAGGCTTGAAACAATTACTTAATCAGCATTTGCAAACTCAGCGTGTTAAAGAAGGTGAGTCGTACTATCAAGAAGCAGGCGACTTAGATTTTCATTACAGAATAATCAAAGGCAGTAAAAACGCGCACTTAATTCATTTGTTATGCCACGATCTGTACCAGTTAATAAGAATGTACCGTGTACAAATGGGTATGGTAGGGCCGCGGGTATCGAAAGCATTTGACGAACACTTAGCCATTATTAACGCCATTGAAAATCATGATGGTGAGTTGGCCGAAATGCTAATGAAGCGCCATATCAGTGCATCACAGGCAAATATACAAACAAAATTTGATAGATATCAATCAGTACAAGCCACTCAAAATGAAATGGCTAACTAGATTCTGTTGATCTTTGCGGATTAAACCCTGAAAGGTCAATAGACCCTAATACATATGTCACATTATTAAAAAATACTAAGTTGCCAATGAGCAGCCCCGTTCAAAGTTAGGAGAAGGTAATGTCAGCAGGATTAAAATTTAAACAGGCAATTGCAAATAACCACCCGTTACAAGTGGTAGGTACTATTAACGCGTACACCGCGATGATGGCTGAAAAAATGGGCCATCAGGCTATTTATTTATCGGGTGCGGGTGTGGCTAATGCCTCATTTGGTATGCCAGATTTAGGGATGACCAGCCTTGATAACGTGCTTGAAGATATTCGCCGTATTACCGGTGCTAGCGATTTACCTTTGTTAGTGGATGCCGACACAGGTTGGGGTGGGGCGTTTAATATTGCCCGTACCGTTAAAGAAATGACTAAAGCGGGGGCAGCAGGCTTTCATATTGAAGACCAAGTGGCGCAAAAGCGTTGTGGCCATCGCCCTAATAAAGAAATAGTTACCCAAGCTGAAATGGTAGACCGAATTAAAGCTGCGGTTGATGCTAAAACCGATAGCGATTTTTACATTATGGCGCGTACCGATGCGTTTCAAAAAGAAGGCTTAAATGCGGCGATAGACCGTGCAGCAGCTTGTGTTGAAGCCGGTGCCGATGCGATTTTTGCAGAAGCGGTTCATGATCTTGCTGATTATCAAGCATTTACTAAGGCGATTAATGTGCCTATTTTGGCCAATATTACTGAGTTTGGCCAAACCCCAATTTACACCAAAGAGCAACTAAGCGATGTGGGCGTAGAAATGGTGCTTTACCCATTAAGTGCATTTAGAGCAATGAACAAAGCCGCACTCAATGTGTATTCGGCTATTTTGAATGAAGGGTCGCAACAAAGCCAAATTGAAAACATGCAAACGCGTGCAGAGCTTTACGACTTTTTAGATTATCACTCGTACGAAAACACGCTCGATAACCTTTTTTCAGCAAAATCTGACAAATAATAATAAATTCAACAGGAGACACATCATGGTAGATAAAGCATTAGGTGGCGCAGGTTTACGTGGCCAAGTAGCAGGACAAACCGCATTATGTACAGTAGGGCAAACAGGTTCTGGTTTAACTTACTGTGGTTACGACATTAGCGAACTGGCTGAAAAAGCACAGTTTGAGGAAGTGTCGTTTTTACTTTCTCGCGGTGAGTTACCAACATCAAGCGAACTGGCAGAGTACAAAGCTAAACTTAAAAGTTTACGCGGTTTACCAGAGGCGCTAAAAACAGTGCTTGAGAATATTCCAAAAGAGGCACATCCAATGGATGTAATGCGCACAGGGTGTTCTATGCTAGGTAACCTTGAAATGGAAAATGACTTTAGCGAAGCAAACGATGCGATTGATCGCATGGTGGCAATTTTCCCAAGTATTATTTGTTACTGGTATCGTTTTACTCATGACGGTGTTCGCATCGAAACACAAACTGATGATGATTCAGTAGGTGCACACTTTTTAACGCTATTACACGATAAAGCGCCAAGTGAATTATTTGCACAAGTAATGAATGTATCACTAATTTTGTACGCAGAGCATGAGTTTAATGCCTCTACCTTTACCGGTCGCGTGTGTGCATCAACGCTTTCTGATATTCACTCATGTGTAACTGGCGCAATTGGTACCTTACGTGGCCCACTGCATGGTGGTGCCAACGAAGCCGCCATGGATATGATTGAAGGCTTTACCAGCGCCGATCAAGCTGAAGATGCACTGATGGGGATGCTAGAGCGAAAAGATAAAATTATGGGCTTTGGCCACGCAATTTACCGCGAGTCAGATCCACGTAATGTTATTATTAAAAAATGGTCTGAAAAATTAGCCGCAGAAGTGGGTGATGATGTGCTTTACCCAGTATCAGTTCGCTGTGAAGAAGTTATGTGGCGTGAGAAGAAGTTATTCTGTAATGCTGACTTTTTCCATGCATCGGCGTATCACTTTATGGGTATTCCTACCAAGTTATTTACGCCTATCTTCGTAATGAGCCGCGTAACTGGTTGGACAGCGCATGTAAAAGAGCAACGTGCAAATAACCGTATTATTCGCCCAAGTGCTGATTACACCGGGCCAGATGCGCGTAGCTATACGCCAATTGAATCAAGAGGCTAATTAGTTAGCGTTTAAGGTGAGCCTAGCTCACCTTTTATTGTTTATAGCGCTGATGATTACTCATTATAGCGCTTTAGCGTACTCTCCTCTGTCACCAAATTAGCGAATTTATTATGACCATTATTAATAACACCCAATACCGTAAGCCTTTACCAGGCTCAAATGTTGATTACTACGATACCCAAGCCGCCGTCGATGCCATTAAGCCAGGCGCATACGCTACACTACCTTACAGTTCGCGTGTATTTGCCGAAAACTTAGTGCGTCGCTGTGAGCCCGAAATGCTAACCGATGCGATTAGCCAAATAATTGAACGTAAACAAGACTTAGATTTTCCGTGGTATCCGGCACGCGTTGTATGTCATGACATTTTAGGCCAAACCGCACTGGTTGATTTAGCGGGCCTGCGTGATGCTATTGCTGCAAAAGGCGGCGATCCTGCAAAAGTAAATCCGGTTGTACCGACTCAACTGATTGTGGATCATTCATTAGCTGTTGAGCACGCAGGTTTTGATCCCGATGCATTTGAAAAAAACCGCGCCATTGAAGATAGACGCAACGATGACCGTTTTCATTTTATAAACTGGACCAAAACAGCGTTTAAAAATATTGATGTGATCCCACCGGGTAATGGCATCATGCATCAAATTAACCTTGAAAAAATGTCGCCGGTGATTCAAAACCGCGATGGCATTGCGTTCCCAGATACCTTAGTAGGTACCGACAGCCATACCCCACATGTTGATGCTTTAGGTGTTATTGCTGTTGGCGTAGGTGGCCTTGAAGCCGAAAGCGTAATGCTTGGGCGCGCATCATATATTCGTTTACCAGATATAGTGGGCGTAGAGCTTACCGGTAAACGCCAGCCTGGCATAACTGCAACCGATATTGTACTGGCGATTACCGAATTTTTACGTGAGCAACGTGTGGTATCGACTTACCTTGAGTTTTACGGTGAAGGGGCTGATGCACTAACCCTGGGTGATAGAGCGACCATTTCGAACATGACCCCAGAATTTGGCGCAACCGCTGCTATGTTCTACATTGACGATAAAACTATTGATTACTTGCGCTTAACAGGCCGTGATGAAGAGCAAATTGCCCTGGTAGAAAACTACGCTAAAACAGCGGGTTTATGGAGTGATAGCTTAAAAACCGCTCAATACGATCGCGTACTCAAGTTTGATTTATCAAGCGTAGGGCGCAACATTGCAGGGCCTTCAAATCCGCATCGTCGTGTATCTACCAGCGATTTAGCAGCGCAAGGTATTTCGGGTGTTGTTGAAAATGAAGAAGGCTTAATGCCAGATGGCGCCTGTATTATCGCCGCTATTACCAGCTGTACTAATACCAGTAACCCGCGCAATGTAATTGCTGCAGGTTTATTGGCGCGAAATGCAAACGCTAAAGGCTTAATGCGTAAACCGTGGGTTAAAACCTCATTGGCGCCGGGTTCAAAAGCGGTGCAGTCGTACCTTGAAGATGCAAACTTACTCACTGAACTAGAGCAACTCGGTTTTGGTATTGTGGGTTTTGCCTGTACTACCTGTAACGGCATGAGTGGTGCGTTGGACCCTAAAATTCAACAAGAAGTGATTGATCGCGACCTATATGCAACGGCTGTGCTTTCGGGTAACCGTAACTTTGATGGCCGAATTCATCCGTATGCTAAGCAAGCGTTTTTAGCGTCACCACCTTTAGTAGTTGCTTATGCAATTGCGGGTACCATTCGTTTTGATATAGAAAAAGATATACTCGGTAAAGATCAACAAGGTAACGATGTAACCTTAAAAGATTTATGGCCATCTGATGAAGAAATAGATGCGGTTATCAAACAAAGCGTAAAACCAGAGCAGTTTAGAAAAGTATACGAGCCAATGTTTAACTTAACCGTTGATTACGGCGAAGATAACGACCCTCTATACGATTGGCGCCCAGAAAGTACGTATATTCGCCGCCCACCTTATTGGGAAGGAGCTTTGGCAGGTGAGCGCAGTATGACAGGTATGCGCGCGTTAGCAGTACTTGGCGATAACATTACAACCGATCACTTATCACCTTCTAATGCGATTATGGCCAGCAGCGCAGCAGGTGAATACTTAACTAAAATGAACGTACCAGAAGAAGACTTTAACTCGTACGCAACGCACCGAGGCGATCACTTAACCGCACAACGAGCTACATTTGCAAACCCTAAACTATTGAACGAAATGGTATTAGATGAAAACGGAGAAGTGAAGCAAGGATCGTACGCACGTATAGAGCCAGAGGGTGAAAATACGCGTATGTGGGAAGCAATCGAAACCTACATGCAGCGTAAACAGCCACTCATTATTGTGGCAGGCGCTGATTACGGCCAAGGCTCTTCGCGCGATTGGGCAGCAAAAGGCGTTAGGCTTGCTGGTGTTCAGGTTATTGCAGCCGAAGGGTTTGAACGTATTCACCGTACTAATTTAATTGGTATGGGCGTATTGCCGCTTGAATTTAAACCAGGCACAACGCGTAAAACACTTAACCTAGATGGTAGCGAAAGCTACGACGTGAAGGGCGAACCAACACCAGGCGCAACCCTAGAGCTTGTTATTACGCGTAAAAATGGCGAGGTATTAAACGTACCGATGAAATGTCGACTAGATACGCAAGAAGAGCTCTCTATTTATGCGGCAGGCGGTGTGTTACAACGCTTTGCGCAAGACTTTTTAGAAGCCACGCAAGCATCATAAGGACACACGTTTATGTTTAAACCACAAATTAAAGTGCCTGCGACCTATATGCGTGGTGGCACGAGTAAAGGGGTTTTTTTTAATTTAACCGATTTACCCGCACCTGCCCAAGTGGCAGGTGCGGCGCGCGATAGCTTATTATTACGCGTTATTGGTAGCCCAGATGCATACGGTAAACAAACCGACGGCATGGGCGGAGCAACCTCAAGTACCAGTAAAACGGTTATTTTGAGTAAGAGTGAACAGCCCGATCACGATGTTGATTATTTATTTGGTCAAGTCGCCATTGATAAAGCGTTTGTTGATTGGAGTGGTAACTGCGGAAACTTAACCTCTGCCGTGGGCGCGTTTGCCATCAGCAATGGTTTAGTTGATAAATCTCGCGTACCGGATAATGGCATTGCTATTGTGCGCGTATGGCAGGCGAACATTAAAAAAAGTATTTTAGTGCATGTACCCATGACTAACGCTCAAGTTCAAGAAACCGGTGACTTTGAGTTAGATGGTGTGACGTTTCCTGCCGCTGAAGTAAAGCTTGAATTTATTGACCCTGCTGATGGTGATGGTGCGCTATTTCCAACAGGCAATGTGGTTGATGATTTAGAAGTACCAGGTGTGGGGACATTAAAAGCAACTATGATCAACGCAGGTATCCCGACTATTTTTGTAAATGCCCGCGATATTGGTTATACCGGTACTGAGCTACAAGATGATATAAACGCTGATGAAGCCGCACTCACTAAGCTTGAAACCATTCGTGCCTATGGCGCGGTAAAAATGGGACTAATTAGTACTATTAATGAAGCGCAAATACGCCAACACACACCTAAAGTGGCGTTTGTGGCTGCACCGCTTAATTACAAATCATCAAGTGGTAAGCAGGTTAATGCAAGCGATATAGATTTGTTAGTACGTGCAATGTCAATGGGTAAGTTACACCATGCGATGATGGGCACAGCCGCTGTCGCTATTGGCACAGCAGCCGCAATTGACGGAACATTAGTTAATTTGGCCGCTGGTGGCGGTGCTATTAACGAGGTTAACTTTGGTCACCCATCGGGCACACTTAAAGTAGGTGCCGAGGCGGTTGTTACAAATGGCCAATGGCAAGTGACTAAAGCGAGTATGAGCCGCAGCGCACGTGTATTAATGGAAGGCTGGGTAAGAGCGCCATTTGATTATGACTAACTAGCATCCAAAATACGTACTATAGTAAAATAATAAGCCGCGAACTTAACTTAGTTTGCGGTTTTTTTATTTAGCAATTCAGTAGGTTGTAAAATGTACTTTGTTGAGGGGTGCTCAATAAACAGCAACATTTTTTCTGTTATGTCGGCAAATATTCACTTATATTAAAATGAACACTAGCCCGTGTATTTTTTCAATACAGTTTGTACGGAGTACATTAATGGATTTATCAAGGCTAAATGCAGAAAGGTTAATACAAAACTTACAAACCGGTGTGGTGGTGCATTCACCAGACACAGGAATTTTGTATGCAAATCCTGCGGCTTTAAATATTTTACGTTTAACAAAAGAGCAAGCGTTAGGGCGCGATTCGTTTGATAGTAAATGGAAATTACTGGATGAATTTCGTCAACCACTGCAGAATTCTCAGTATCCTGTTAGTGTTGTTATTAAAACCCAAAAACCATTGATGAATCTTGAAATAGGTATATGTGATAGCTCAAGCGACGAAATTACATGGGTGCTATGTAACGCTTATCCAGAGTTTGACAAGCAGAACAACATTGCTGAAATAGTCGTCACTTTTATCGATATTACTCATCAAAAACAAGCTATTCCATTTAAAGAAATTGTTGAATTAGCCAGCGACGTTATTTTAGTTACCGAGGCAAGCCCTATTACTAATGATGGCCCTAAAATTGTTTATGCAAACCAATCATTTACTAAAGTAACGGGTTATCATTTAGATGAAGTTAGAGGTAAAACGCCGCGCATTTTACAAGGCGCTAAAACTCAACAAGCCACACGCGATAAAATTAGGCATGCGCTAGAAAATAAACAGCAAGTATCTGAGCAAATACTAAATTATAAAAAATCAAGTGAGCCTTATTGGATTGATATGAATATTTTTCCATTAAAAAATGCGTTAGGTGAGGTGGCTTACTATGCAGCGATTGAGCGCGATATTACAAAAATGAAGCAGTATCAAGCACAACTAAAAGATTTAACCATTAAAGATCCGCTTACTAATTTGCTCAACCGAAGAGGGTTTATGGAAACAGCTAAACTTGCACTTGATGAGTGTATTAAAGACAGCCAGCACTTAACCCTTACGATGATAGATATAGATCACTTTAAGCGCATTAACGATCAATTTGGCCACGAAGGCGGAGATAGTGTGTTGCAAAGCATAGCTGCTACGTTTAAATCATTTTGTGACAGTGATGATATTATAGCGCGTTTAGGAGGAGAAGAGTTTTGCATTGTTTCGCCTACCAAATGTGTCAGTACCGTTGTTAAAACCTTAGCAAAGTTGCAAGATCATTTAAAAGATAACCCAGTGCAGTTATCAAGTGGCGGGCAGGTGAGTTATACAATAAGCAGTGGTGTATCAAGTTTGACTTCTGAGTCGTGTTCGCTGCAGGGATTATTAAGAAATGCCGATACAGCACTTTATAATGCAAAAACAACCGGACGGAACCAAACGGTGGTGTTTAACCAAAGCCTTAGACTATGAGTAGATATAACTGAAAACAGGCACGCTCAAATTTAGCTGCCTATGGCTTAATCGAGGTTATAACACTGCTGTTTTTTATTTTTTATAAAGCGCTCAAATTCATTATTTGCACGCATATTCGCTATTTCTGCGTTGATATCATCTAAGATAAATTGCCAATTTGGCGTACTTTTACTGATTTCATAATACAGGGCTTTGTATTCTATGCTTGGCGTTAATGCAACTAGCGCGCTAAGCATCCTCTTTTTTTCTCTAGCTGATAATAGTGATTTATAAATACTGGCTTTTAGCACTTCTAAGTCGGCAACAATAAGCTCAACCCGACCATTTAAAAGCAAATGAATAAGCTGATACTCACTGTTAGCAACGATGGTTTTTATTTCGCCTTGTTCAATAAGTTCATCTAATTCTTTACTATTTTTATATGAACGTACCACCCCCATAACCCTGTTTTTTACAGACTCAATACTGCCATCGTAATTTATGCTGTGATCTTTAAGTGCTACAAATGATAAGTCACCACCAGGAATGGGCTCAGATAACGCCAATAACTGATTACGTGTTTTGGTTAAAATGTTTTCTGACATTACATCGTCACTAATAAAATACTCAGGAAATAAAATATCAGCTTTACCTAATTCAGCTTCACGAACGGCACGCGCCCAAGGGTAAAACTCTATATGTACACCATAGCCGCGTTTTACTAACATGCTTACTGTAAGTTGATATAGCCAGCCCTTATTGCATAAGTGATCGTCTATATAAGGGGGCCAATTAAGTGTAACTAAGCGAAGAACTGTATCGGCTTTTAAATTATAGCCATAGCCGCTTTTGTATTTCTCTCCGAGAAGTGTGATATTTTTATTGTCGACCGTATAGGTTACTGGCGCAGGTTGTGCGTAAGTGAAAAATGATAGTACTAAGGCAGCGATTAAAAATATTCTCATAAGGATAATGCATTTTTATCTTTAATTTTAAGTTTAGTGCGTTATTTGGAATAAACAACTTAAATAGTGAGGTTCTTCTAGTATACAAACAATTAAATATAGCCTTAAAAAGCGATAGCTATTAACATGCAAAGGTAAGTAATTTCACTTTAATACGACATAACAACAAAAAGTCTTTTTACTAGAGGGAATTTTTATGGCTAACAAGCCAATAAGTGAAGACAATCCATTTGCTAATTTATCTGATGTGCAGTGTGAGCAGATCCAAAATTGGTACCAAAAGCATATTTCTTCAACTTTACATTCTTTACTTAAAGGCAGTAAGTCTGGGCAAGTTATTGAGAGTAAGTTAGAAAGTACTTTAAATAAAGCGCTCTCTCAGAGCAAACAGCTTACTACTTATGCTATTGAGGGTAATTCGAGTATTAAATTAAAAAATGCCAGTGTTATGGCTGAGCTTAATGATACCCGTGATTTGTTTTATGGCGCGCAAGTTAAAATAAATAAACTAGAGCAAAAAATAACAACCAGTGCTCAAGAAATACAATTATTAGAGACAGAAAAAAGCGAATTGCAGCTAGAAGTACGTAGCTTAAAGCAACGTTTAAATCACGTACTTTCAAGGCTAGAATCGCAAGGTGTCTCATTCCAAAAAAGCCATTATGTAGGACGTATATTAGTTCAGGCTTTGCGAGCAAGTTTTGAAAATTGGCAGCAAACTCCACAAGGAGAGCCCTTTAAAAATCATGATTTTTACAAGCTTTTCCCGCGTGTTTTGTACTCAAGCTTATTAAAGGAAATAGAAAAACTGCTAGGGGAGCACGATTATAATCAAATCGAGCGTTCACTTAGTGATTTTGTGTTTAAGCAAAAGGGCTCGCCTGTAGAAAATTGGCCAGATGAAGACCCGATTTACGAGACGCGGTTAATTAACCAAAAGCAGTCAGAGCTGTTAATAAAATTACATAGCCAACACCTGCAACGAAAAAACTTTACGTCCTATTTAGAAAAACGCCTTTCTAGTACTGGCTTTACCCATAAACACAGTAATTTATTGATGACTTTAGTTGAGTTTGCGACGCACGATGAAAATAGCAAATTTTCTAGTTATTGCCATTAAGTTATTAGTAATGTTATTAGTATTAAAGCAGCACCACTAAATATCATGTTGTTGTAGGCCAAGTATTTTTAATTTGGTTGCTAGGGTATTTTGTGCAAGTGTTTTTTTTACTATTTTATAAAGTGTGTTTACATTAAGTTGGTGTGTAGCGCGAATTAATAATTGGTGTTTATAGGTTTGCGCGACGCGTTCAGAGATAAGCAGCTTTTTTTTACTTTCTGGGTATTTATTGAGGTATTGATTTAAGTAAGAACGGGTAACAATCGCCATATCGCTGCGTTTTTTTAATACTAATTCAATACTTTTTTTATGACTGCTCAGTAACGTCATTTTATATTCGTTTTCAAGTATTGAGGGATTGTTTTCAAAGTTTGCTAACTGATAGTGATAGCCTAAAATCCCAATTAGGGTTTTATCGTCTAAGTTATCAAACCAAGCTTGTGACTTTGCAAATTGCTTTAAAGCAATAAATACTTCGCTGTCTGTTGCTATCACAGGGGAGTTACTGATTATATGGTTGCCTTGTAGCCACCCCCAGTTTGGATCTTCAAAAAATACCGCATCGAACAAACCTTGCTGATAATCTTTAAAGCGCCGAATAGGTGTGGTGAGCACAAGCTCAAAATGATAGTCAGATTGTATTTTATTAAGTTCAGCAATTAGCTCTACGGTGAGACCTGAAGCACGGCCGTCAACAATCTCTATGTAGGGAGGAAATTCATAGCCACCCACTTTGACCAGAGTTTTAGCTTGAACTTGCCCAGCAAAAATAAATAGCAATAGTAATGTAATGAGTGCGGCAGACTTCACAGGTAAATCCTTTCCTAGAATACTTTCTGATATTTCATCTTATAAGATAGCCTACTTGTTAACATAGTATTAATTTTCAAGCAATAAATTCTGACTTTGCAACGTGATTATATGGATGTTACCTGATATTTATTAAGGAAGTTTAGATCGTGAGCGTTTTTTTGGAGCTTTTTGATGTTGGCGTTGCTTGATGGCGGGTGTTTCACCAATGTCGGGTGTTTCCCCAATGTCGGGTGGCGCGGCTTCGCCACTTAACCAACCTACGTTCTTAATAATTAACGTAGGTTGGATAAGCCAGAGGCGCCATCCGACGATGTTGGATAATTCAAAGGCGTTATCCTAAGGTATTGAATAACCCAGAGGTATTAGTCGTTTATTATAAGGAGATTTTATGTGAGATATCGTAGAAATTATCAACCGGGAGGAACGTATTTTTTTACGGTTAATTTGCAGGATCGTAAAGAGTCATTATTGGTTGAGCATATTGATTTATTGCGTGGGGCTGTGCGCTGGGTAAAAATGCATAAACCATTTTATATTGATGCGTGGGTGGTGTTGCCTGATCATATGCATGCAGTGTTAACTTTACCCGAAGGTGATAGCGATTATTCTGGTCGTTGGCGCGAAATTAAAAAACGTTTTTCTAAAGGCTTGCCTAAAAACGAACATGTATCACTCGCACGCGTTAATAAAAATGAACGAGGGATTTGGCAACGCCGTTTTTGGGAGCATACCATTGTTGATGAACGTGATTATTGGCACCATGTAAATTATGTTCATTTTAATCCGCTTAAACATGGTTTGGTTGAACGGGTGGTTGATTGGCCTTATTCAAGCTTTCATAAAGCGGTCGCATCAGGAATGTACAGCCGTAATTGGTGTGGGGAATAATTAATACATTTTATGTCGGGTGTTTCACATACGTTACCAATAATGAACGTAGGTCGGATAAGCCGGAAGCGTCATCCGACGATGTTGGTATTGGTCATTACCTGTGCATGCTTTGCTTTATGTTGGATGGTGTTTAGTGTTGGAATGTTACCTAATTTATGGTGTTTTACCAATGTCGGGTGGCGCGGCTTCGCCACTTAACCGACCTACGTTCTTTTTTTATTGGTACGACTGAGTGGATTTGGAGCATTGACCCTTGGAGCGGGTGATTAAGAGTAGGTAGTGCTTTTTCTTGGGGTGTTTTTTTGAATTGGTACGACTGAGTGGATTTGGAGCATTGACCCTTGGAGCGGGTGATTAAGAGTAGGTAGTGCTTTTTCTTGGGGTGTTTTTTTGAATTGGTACGACTGAGTGGATTCGAACCACCGACCCCTACCATGTCAAGGTAGTGCTCTAACCAACTGAGCTACAGTCGTACAATATGAAATTCTTAAACTTTGTTTGGTACGACTGAGTGGATTCGAACCACCGACTTCTGGACCGGGTGATCAAGAGTAGGTAGTGCTTTTTCCTTCAACGTACTTTAATTAAATCTTTAAAAATTTGGTACGACTGAGTGGATTCGAACCACCGACTTCTGGACCGGGTGATCAAGAGTAGGTAGTGCTTTTTCTTTCAACGTACTTTAATTAAATCTTTAAAAATTTGGTACGACTGAGTGGATTCGAACCACCGACCCCTACCATGTCAAGGTAGTGCTCTAACCAACTGAGCTACAGTCGTACTATGAGTTTACGTACTATTTAATTCATCCATGAAGCTTCATCCTGTCGGCGTCCTGCCTCCACCTCGTTCGGCTGCGAAGCTTCGCTTCGGTCCAATCTCGCCCAACTGAGCTACAGTCGTACTGCATGTATTTAAGAATTGTTAATTGCTTAACAACGGTCGCTAATATATAGCGTGATGAGTGGTGAATCAAGCATGTTTATGGTTTTTAAGTTTATTTGCCGTTTTTTTATTCATATTGGACTGATTTCGCACGTTTTATAAAATTTTTGCCACCAGATAACATGCTCTTTTGCTGACGCTTTTAGCTGAGAGAGTAAGTTGTTAGAATTTGGGTCAAGTAGGGCATTTACCGCTTCACTACTCACTGCTTGATTAAACCATAGCTGCATATAAAGCGGCTGCAATGTTTCTAAATACCCGCTCAGCTGTGCTTGATAAGGCTGTATTTGTTTTAAATAATATTTATTAAATATATTACTGACAATTTTAGCCTGCTGCTTGTTTTTCCCTTTAGGGCAAATATCTTCTACTACTAATGAATTTACAAACTGGGTTGCTGTATGATTTAAGCTAATTTGTTCTCGCGCAGCTTGAATAAGCTGTTGGTCAAATTTGTATCTGTTGAGCGGTTCAAGCGCTGACAAAATATCATCGCTGTTTATTGCCATACTCCCTTTAGTTTCTATTTGGTGTTTAATGGTCGTTAGCTTTTTAAGCGCCTCAACCGTGTCACTAAACCCAGCCGGTTGAGTGCTGAGTTCTTGGCCAGTAAGCTGCCAAGTGCTGCTCAGTTCAGGTTCACTATATAAAACATTATTAAAATAATGAGCGAGTTGAGTTTGTTTTTGGGTTTTTGCCGCTGCAATTTTACTGTGAACGTTGCTTTGTTTATCTAAGGTGTTTAAACAGTTTTGCGCGCTTTGAATAAAATCTATTTGGTACTTCAATTGGCTAGCAGCGGTGGCTGTTTTGCCTAATTGATTATTATGCTCGCTTATCAGAACGTTAAGTTTACATTGGCTAATACCAGCTAGTTCAGTTATGCCAATTTTAATGGCAGGTTGCAACGCTTCAACTGGCTCTATTAAGGCTAATTGTTGCAGTGGCTTTGTGTGTGGCTCAGGCGTTTGTAAGGTATTACTCAAGCGAGACAAATAGGTTTTATTTGCCTCACTGGGCTGCTCTGAGCAGCCCAAAAGCACCATACAACATGCCGCCAATAACCAATTAAGCGGCAGTTTGGTATAGATTGATTGTTTAAGTGAGAATAAATGGTTCACGTTTAAATCGCCTATGAACGGTCAGCATCAGTAGTATAGCTGCAACTGATAGGCCAACGATAATGCCTATCCAAAAACCATGCGGGCCCATTGCTGGCACTATCATGTCTGTTCTTGCTAATACGTAGCCTAAACTAAAGCCGATTAACCAATAAGAAATAAAAGTGATATACGAAATCGGCGCTGTGTGTTTTAAACCACGTAAAATACCGTTTGCAGCTACCTGTAATGCATCAGGAAGTTGGTAAATACAGGCTAAAATCATAATTGATGAAGCAAGCGCAAGTACCGCAGGGCTATCGCTATATAATTGGCTGATCACGTCACGCCCTATAAATGTAATAAAAGCGATAAACAACGCGACCATAGCCGCCATAATATAACTTGTCGATACCGCTACTTTTAATTGATCTAAATGATTTTGCCCAAATAAATTACCAATTCGTATGCTAATGGCAATTGAGAGGCTCAGAGGCATCATAAATAATAGTGCAGTCACACTGGCTGCAATTTGATGGCCAGACACAGCCACCGCACCCAAATGCGCAATAAACAGGGGAATACAGGCAAACAAGGTCACTTCAAAAAAAGTAGCGAGTGAAATAGGAATACCGAGTTTGGTAATAATACCAATGGTTTTAAAATTGGGTTTTTCAAAGCCAGTTAATAAGCCTTTGGCATCTATTTTTTTACTCAGCTGGCAATAAGTAACTTGCGCAATAGCCATTACAGTAAATACCAGTGCGGTGGCAATACCACAGCCAGCGCCCCCAAATGCGGGTAGACCAAATAAGCCCTTAATAAAAATATAATTGAGTGGGATATTTACCGCAAGTCCGAGTAGGCTGATATAAAACGCAGGCTTGGTCATCCCCATGCCTTCGGTCATATTTCTATACACGGTAAAAATTAAAAAACCAAATACACCCCATTTAACAAAATGAATGTAATCAAAAGCAAGTCCCGCAATCGCCGGGCTAGTATCAAGCTGTAAAATAACGGTGTTGGCAAGCTGGGCAGCACAAAAACCTGCAATACTCAAAAGGAGCGTTAAATAAAGCGCTTGCTGAAAATAATGGCTAATGCCGTTGCGGTCTTTAGCACCCGCAAATTGAGCAATGACTCCCGTTAGGGCTAATAGAATACCTTGTATTGCTAATAAAATTGGGTTCCATATTCCTGTAGCAATTGAGAGGGCAGCGAGATCGGTTGGACTCACTTGTCCGGCCATAATGGTATCAACCACTGACATTAATACTAAGGTCACTTGTGCTAAAAAAACGGGAAAGGCGAGGGAAAGTAAACGTTTAGCTTCCCAACTACAAAAAGTCATAAAAAACAGCTATTCAGAAAAACATGGGCGCATTGTAATCTATTGTGATTACTCTATCTATGTAGACAATCAGCGAATCTATTAAATTGCTGCATAAGCTTACTTTTGTTGCGAATAAAAGTGCTATTAAGTGAATTATTTTAGCGATTGATACGTTAAACTAGCACTTTGTTAGAAAGAGAAGCGATTTTTATGTTTACCGGTATTATTCAAACTCAAGCAACAGTAGTCTCTAGAACCCATACGCAGGGAGTATTACGTTTAGTCGTTTCTGTTAATGAACAATACGTAAAGCATTTAGACTTAGGTGCTAGCATCGCTATAAATGGTTGCTGCTTAACGGTAGTTAAAGTAGAGCTTAGTAATCAAGATGTGGTGGCTCAAGTGCATTTTGATGTTATTGACGAAACTCTGCAGCTTACTAACCTTGGACAACTGGAATTGGGTAGTTTAGTCAATTACGAGCGTTCTGTGTCGTTTGGTACTGAGCTGGGTGGGCACATAGTCTCTGGCCATATTCATTGTACTGCCAAAATAGTGCAAATAGTTAAACTAGAAAATAACTACAAAATGCAGCTTAGCCTTCCAAAAAAATGGCAAAAATATGTTTTATATAAAGGGTTTGTATCTATTAATGGCGCCAGTTTAACGGTTGGCAATATTGATGAGCATGGCTTTTGGTTACACTTAATACCAGAAACACTCGATATTACTAATTTAGGTGCAGCTGTTGTAGGTGATGAATTTAATATAGAAGTTGATCAGCAAACATACACTATTATAAACACCGTCGAAAACTACATGCGCCAACATAGCTAAAATATTTGTTCGTCATCGCTGTCCACGTGTAACTCTAACTTATTACGTGCATAGTCTATATGCATATTTAAATGAATTAGATTACAGCAAGCACTGCATTCTTCATAGTAGTCTTGGTCGCCCATACTGGCATCAAGGTCTAAATGAATATGGTGTCCACAATGTGGGCAGGCGATACGTTGTGATAAAAAGTCTTTCATAACACCCCCTTAAAAATTAAGTTATTTTACCTAGATAGTACATAATGGCTTGACACTAAGTAGCTTAAACTCTGACTAAATGATTTACTTATATTGAGCTCTCAACAGTGACTTATTACAAGTAAATTTAATCAATTAGCGTTAAAAATAACGCTTGAATAGATTTATTTTGTAGAGTTCAAGTATAAGTATAGTGCTTATATTTTGTTTACTCATTTATTTAAGTTTAGTAGTTTTTCAACGTGTTCTTTAGCCTGATTTAAGTAATGGCCTGCATAAATATTGGCGTGGTTTAAAATAGGGTAAAGCTGATAAATAAGCTTACGATGTTGGTAGTTCTGAGAGAGTGGATAATGATGATTATAGGCGCTATAAAATTCATCGGGTAATGGGGCAAAAAGCTCACTCATAGCAATATCGACCTCCCGATCACCGTAATAGCAGGCAGGGTCAAATAGGGTCGGAATATTATTTACAAATCCCATGTTTCCGCGCCAAAAGTCGCCATGTAATAATGAGGGCAAAACATGATGATTATGCAGTTGCTCTTTTACTAAATTTATCAGTTGTTCGGGGTCTGCCAGCACAATGTCTTTTTCAGCTAATAGCTGTAATTGCCAACCAATACGTTCTTCTGCAAAAAATACATCCCATTTTTTATGCCATTGATTTGGTTGAGGTGTAGAGCTTAAATAATTGTCTGTATCAAAACCAAACATCGCTTGCTCGTGTTTTTGATGTAACATGGCAAGGTGTTCACCCATCGTTGACCAATGCGTGTGGGGAAGGTCATCAAGTGTAAGCCACTCTAATACAATAAACGCATATTCTATATTGGCGCCAGTTGTAATACAGTCGGGCACCATAAATATACTGTTTTGAGTGAGTTGTTTTAAGCCCTGTGCTTGTGCTTCAAAGCGATCGAGCTCATTCTTTTGCGCAATTTTAACTAAATAATTGTGCTTGCCATCACTTATATGGAAAAGCTTATCGGTTGATGTGTTTTGCAACTGACGTTTATGGGTGTGTTTAAAATCGTAATGGATAGCTTGGCTGATCTGTTGATTGATTGTTTTCCACATAACAATTGCTCACCTTTTAAACCTATAAATAAACTATGGCAAAAAGGGATTAAATAAACAAATTAATCGGTGTAAAATTAAGACTATCAATTTCTGATACAAATCACTGAAATGGAATAAAAAATGAATAAAAGTTTTATCACTAACTTATTGGCAGCGTGTTGTGTTGTTATTGGTTTTGTATTTGATCAAGCCATTGTACTTTCGGTGGGCTTATTTGCACTCTCTGGTGCGGTTACAAACTTACTCGCTATTCATATGCTATTTGAAAAAGTCCCGTTTTTATATGGATCGGGGGTGATTGCGCTCAAGTTTGAAAGCTTTAAAGTAGCTATAAGAAATTTAATACTTACGGAGTTCTTTTCTGAGCATAAAATAGACAAGCTTCTAAGCAAGGCGCAGCCAACGATAGACTTTGAAGCGGTAATTGAAAAGGTAGATTTAAATCCCGCTTTCGATAATTTGTTAGTGGTGATAGAGCAATCACAATTTGGCAGCATGCTGGCAATGTTTGGCGGCACTGAAGCCGTTGAGCCAATGCGAGAAAAATTTATCGAAAAAATGCAATTATCACTGGTGCAAATAAGCGGCACCGACGATTTTAAAATGCTACTAAGCGATATGCTTACTCAAGGCAATAACGCGGAAAATTTACATAATACAGTACTTAAATTAGTGGATGAACGCCTAGATGAACTCACCCCTAAAATGGTAAAAGAAATAATTCAAACTATGATCCGCGAACACTTAGGCTGGCTCGTTGTATGGGGTGGGGTATTTGGTGGCTTGTTTGGTTTGTTGGCAGCGCTTATTTAATAATAAATACACGTTAAGCAGGTACTAAGCCCTGCTTAACGTGTTTGATTCGCGTAAATTGAACGTATTAAAACCGATTTCCTAGTTATAATTTGGGTTATTTAGATCCCGCCATAATAACCACCATCGGTTTATTTACCTTTGCCAAATCCCTTATTGATGTGCTGGTGGTAGCCTCAATATTGAAAAAGCGTGCAGATTTTTCTAAATCATAAAGCGCTACAAAATCATTCATTGATAAATCATTGCAGCGTAATTTTTTGCCAATTACATGCTTGTTGGTATGGAGCTCTTTAATTGTTTTGTGCAGTGTCAGTTGTTTGTTAGATGCAACGGCCATGCAAACTTGTGTACCGGGTGATGAATCAGCGGCAACAAAAGTGGTTGCCATTACAGGCGCTGTTAATGTTGCTGCGCCCAATAATACAGTTGAATATAGAGTTGCTTTGAAAGAAATCATAGTATTTGCCTCTTTGTTTATGTGCAACTTAAGTATTGCTTAATGTAGCCAGAATGTTGTTAACTGAATGGGGCAAGCTGTAAGAAGATGTGTATATAAATCGTGCAATTTTGTAGGTGTATGAAAAGTTGTATATAAGTAACCTGAACTATGGATAATAAATCTATCTCAAGCAGCTATTTTCAGCGCTAACTGCGTTGAATTTACTTGCAATAGGCCCACTATTGACGCGAAAATTCGCCTTGTTTTCACTGTAAATTTCTGGCTGGAGAAAACGAACTAAATTATAGATATAATTCAATATATTAGTAAATCTCTTAACCAAAGTTCAGGTTAAATAATTTATTTTTGACACACTTTAGCGTTTTCATACTGAAATATTTTTTCAGACTGTTATTATCGCGCCCTAAATTTGTGGCATTTTATATTTTTGGAGCGCAATTGTGAATAAAACGTTAGCCAGTTACTACCAGCAAGCTTATGCGTGTGAGCAACAGCATTTTAACCAATGTTTTTATTGCGGGTGTGAGGCAACAGAGCGCGATCATTGCCCACCATTGCACATGTTACAAAGTATTATTGATTTAGGCGAAGAAGCAGATTTTGTTGCTATTGCGGCTTGTTATGAATGCCATGCATTACTTCATAATGAACGCTTAATGACCATTGATGAGCGTTTTAGTAAGCTTAAAAAGAAACTATCAAATAAATACGCCAAGCCCTTACGTGTGTACAACATGTGGGAAGAAAGCGAGCTTGGCGACATGAGCGATGAATTTGCGCACAGCATTCAAGCGGGCATGAAACTCGGTAAAGAAGCGGCTGAGCGACTCGCCTTTACAGGGTTTAGTTATGCCACTGAAGAAGCGCGCGTTACGGTGCGCGAAAAAACCAAAGAGTTTGATGTAGAAGGCACCGTATTTACCGACTTTAAAGAAGCGCTTAACTATTGCATTACTGTATTAAAAGTACAAAAAAGTGATTTTTATAAAATTTTAGTCGAGGATTATCAAGGCGATTTTAATAAGGCATTGAGCCAATACAGGCATCGTCATGATAAAGTCACCGCCGCAAAAGATGGTAATACATTAATTAAAGATTTTTCAAAATTACATAAGCAAAATTCGGATTTTGTAACCCGAACGGTTAAACACTTTATTAGTAAAGATCCATCGCTCACCACAGAAGGGGCACTGGATAAGCTTTATAACAATTATATAAAAAAATAATTACAGAAACTCACCTTAAATAACCGCCTTTTCACCTGTTTTTTTAGCTTTATGCGTTTGCTTTCGCTAAAGTAGTAAAAAAACAGGAGAACCTAAAAACATGCAAAAATTTGCTCCCTCATTGTTAGCTGTTGGTTTAGCAGCGGCTCTTGTTGGTTGCCAAGAAAGCGGCCCGCAAGATGCAAAAGTAACCATTAATAAAAACCCATACCCAAGTACTTATCAACCCGTTGCTACATCAAGCACATTAATTACCAATGCCACTGTATTAACTGGCACGGGTGAGCGTTTAGATGAAGCCGATGTATTACTTGTTGATGGTAAAGTACAGCAAGTAGGTAAAGATTTAACCGCTAACGCAGACACCACTATCGATGCGCAAGGCAAATGGGTAACACCAGGTATTATTGATGTTCACTCTCATTTAGGTGCTTACCCAAATCCGTCGGTTGAGTCTCACCAAGATGGCAACGAAATGACTAGTCCAAATACAGCGGAAGTATGGGTTGAGCATTCAATTTGGCCACAAGATCCAGGCTTTAATCGCGCACGTGAAGGCGGTATTACCTCGTTACAAATTTTACCAGGTTCAGCTAATTTATTTGGTGGACGTGGCGTTACCCTTAAAAATGTACCGGCTCACACCATGCAAGGGATGAAGTTTCCTGATGCACCATACGGTTTAAAAATGGCGTGTGGTGAAAACCCTAAACGCGTTTATGGCCGTAAAGGTGAATTACCGATGACACGTATGGGTAACATGGCAGGCTATCGCACAGCTTGGATTGGTGCGCAAGAGTACAAGCGTGCTTGGGACAAATACGATGCTGATTACGCTGCGGGTAAAAACCCAGAAGCTCCACACCGCGATATTAAATACGATACCCTTCGCGGTGTTTTAGAGGGTGAGGTTCGTATTCACAATCACTGTTATAAAGCTGAAGAAATGGCGATGATGATCGACCTTTCTAAAGAGTTTAATTACCATGCGGGTACATTCCATCACGGTATTGAAGCCTATAAAATCGCAGATTTACTGGCTGAAAATGGCTCGTGTGCAGCACTTTGGCCAGACTGGTGGGGCTTTAAAATGGAAGCCTACGATATGGTACAAGAGAACGTAGCGATTGTTGATGCAGTTAAAAACTCATGTGCCGTTGTGCATTCAGACTCAGACACGACCATTCAGCGCTTAAATCAAGAAGCCGCAAAAGTAATGTACAGTGCAAACCAAAATGGTTTTGATATTTCTGAGCAGCATGCAATTAAGTGGATCACGGCTAATGCCGCTAAATCACTCGGCATTGAAGATAAAACAGGCTCACTTGAAGCGGGTAAACAAGCTGATGTGGTTATTTGGAATCAAAGCCCATTTAGCGTTTACGCAAAAGCTGAGCAAGTGTTTGTTGATGGCGCAAAAGTTTACGATAGAAACGATAGCGCATTCCAAGCACAAAGTGATTTTATGTTAGGTCAACAATAAGGAGCACCCAGAATGAAAAAATTATCACGTTCGTTTTCGCTTTCTCTGGTTGCTGCAGGGTTACTAGCATCGGGTGCGGTGAGCGCTCAATCTCTTGCTATAATTAACGCAACACTGCATACATCCTCAGATCAAGGCGTATTAGAGTCTGCCAGCATCGTAATGAATGATGGCAAAATTACTGCAATCAATCCTAGCGATGTTAAAGCAGATGAAATTATTGATGCCAAAGGTCAAATCGTTACCCCTGGTTTTATTGCCACTGTAAATCAACTTGGTTTAGTTGAAGTCGGTGCGGTTGCAGGCTCTCGCGATGCGGGAGAAGAAAAAGCAGGTATTGATTTTGATGCAAGCTTGGCATTTAACCCTCGTTCAAGCCTAATCCCTTATGCACGTAAAGGCGGTGTTACTCGCGATTTGATCACCCCGTACGGCGGTGACAGCATATTTGCAGGCCTTGCCAGTGTGGTGGATTTAAGCGGAAGCTTTGAAAGCGTAAACAAAAAGCAAGCGGCATTAGTGGTTCATTTGGGTGAGCGTAGCAAAGGCTCTCGTGCATTTACGTTGCAAACACTGATCAATAAGCTAGATGATCACCAAACCAAAGCAATCAAAGAAGCTAAAAAAGACGATGCTAAGCCAAGTGCTGAAGATAAAATAATGGCTAAAGTACTAAAAGGCGATATGCCATTACTAATTAGTGTGTCGCGTGCATCGGATATTATTGAACTTATAAAAGTGAAACAGCAGTTTGGGGTAAATATTGTTCTTAATGGTGCGCAAGATGCCGTTGTAGTTAAAGATCGTATCGCAAAAGCGGGTATTCCTGTGATCATCAGTGCAATGGATAACTTACCAGGCAGTTTTGATTCATTACATGCAAGCCTAAATAATGCCGGCATACTAGAAAAAGCCGGTGTTAAAATACTTTTAACTGTGGGTGGCGATGCCAGTCATAATGTTTACCAGCTCCGCTATGATGCCGGTAACGCAGTGTCTTATGGTATGAGCCAGCAAGGCGCATTAAAAGCGATGACTTCAAATGTGGCTGATGTATTTGGTATTAATGCTGGTAGCTTAGAAGTGGGTAAAGCCGCTGATGTTGTAATGTGGAGTAATGACCCGTTTGAGCTGAGCAGCCACGTAAATAAAATGTTTATTAATGGGGTTGAGGTAAGTACTGAATCTCGCCAAGATAAACTGCGTGAGCGCTATACAACAGAATCAAACATGCCACGTGCATACACTAAATAAACTTGTTTAGTTGAATAAAAAAGGCCGCATTAGCGGCCTTTTTTATGAACAGCTTTTACTTATACCAATCCGCAAAGTAAACCACTTAAATAAACGAATTGGTATTAGGCACAAAAAAAAGGCGCTCTTTGGAGCGCCTTTTCATTCATTTAATGGATTTATACCAGTTTAGATAAAATCTCGTTAAATGTTGTGCTTGGGCGCATTGCTTTAAAAGCTGCATCATCATTTGGCTGGAAGTATCCGCCAATGTCCATTGCTGGGCCCTGTGCATCGTTTAACTCGCTAACAATTTGCTCTTTGTTAGTTTCAAGGTCGCTAGCAATTTGCGTAAACTGCGCTTTAAGCTCGCTGTCATCATTTTGCTTAGCAAGTTCTTGTGCCCAGAATAAAGATAAGAAGAAATGAGAACCACGGTTATCAATCTCTTTTACTTTACGTGAAGGCGACTTGTTTTCAGCTAAGAATGTGCCGGTAGCTTTATCAAGCGTATCTGCAAGTACTTGTGCTTTTTTGTTACCTGTTGTTGTGCTTAGGTGCTCAAGTGACGCAGCAAGTGCTAAGAATTCACCTAAAGAATCCCAACGTAAGTGGTTTTCTTTCTCAAATTGTTGAACGTGCTTAGGAGCAGAGCCACCCGCACCAGTTTCAAATAAACCACCGCCATTCATTAGTGGCACAATTGAAAGCATTTTAGCACTGGTACCCAACTCTAAAATTGGGAATAAATCTGTTAAGTAATCACGTAACACGTTACCCGTTACAGAAATTGTGTCTTTACCTTCTTTGATGCGTGCTAGTGAGAACAAGGTTGCATCCATTGGCGATAAAATTTGAATATCTAGGCCAGCAGTATCGTGATCTGGCAGGTATTTATTTACTTTTTTGATTAGCTCAGCATCGTGTGCACGTTCTGCATCTAACCAGAAAATAGCCGGATTACCTGTTGCGCGAGCGCGGTTTACTGCAAGTTTAACCCAATCTTGAATAGGTGCATCTTTAACCTGACACATGCGCCAGATATCGCCTTTCTCAACACTGTGCTCAAGTAACGTATTACCGTTTGTGTCTACAACACGGATAGTACCGTCAGCTTTTGCTTCAAATGTTTTATCGTGTGAGCCGTACTCTTCTGCTTTTTGAGCCATAAGGCCAACGTTTGGTACGCTACCCATAGTCGTAGGATCAAATGCACCGTGCTCTTTACAAAAATCAATCGTTGCTTGGTAAACGCCAGAGTAACAACGATCTGGAATTACAAAGCTTGTGTCTTGTAATTTATCGTCTTTATTCCACATTTGACCGCTTGAACGAATTGCAGCAGGCATAGAGGCATCGATGATCACATCACTTGGTACGTGTAAGTTTGTAATACCGCGATGAGAATCAACCATTGCGATAGCAGGGCGGTCAGCGTAAACAGCTTGAATGTCAGCTTCAATTTCTTCGCGCTTAGCGTCATCTAAAGTTTGAATTTTAGAGTACACATCGCCTAAACCGTTATTTACATCAACACCTAGCTCTTCAAAAAGTGCACCGTGTTTTGCAAAAACGTCTTTGTAAAATACTTTTACAGCGTGACCAAAGATGATTGGATCAGATACTTTCATCATGGTCGCTTTCATATGAAGCGAAAATAACACGCCTTTTTCTTTAGCTGCATTAATTTCAGCTTCAAGGAATGCTTGTAATTTTGCAGCGCTAATACGTGATGCATCAATAACTTCACCAGCAAGTAGCGGTGTGCTTTGCTTAAGTACAGTGATATCGCCATTAGCCGCTACGTGTTCAATACGAACATCCGTTGCTTCATCAACAGTTAGTGACTGCTCTGAACCAAAGAAGTCACCTTCTTCCATGCTTGCAACATAAGACTGTGAATCTTTGCTCCATGCCCCCATTGAATGTGGGTTATTACGTGCATATTCTTTTACTGAACTTGGTGCGCGACGGTCAGAGTTACCTTCACGAAGTACAGGGTTTACTGCACTGCCTTTAATTTTGTCATAGGCGGCTTGAATCGCTTTTTCTTCATCGTTTTTAGGTTCTACAGGGTATTCTGGAAGTGCATAACCTTTTTCTTGAAGCTCTTTAATTACAGCGCGAAGTTGTGGAACTGAGGCACTGATGTTCGGTAATTTAATGATATTAGCTTCTGGTGTTTTCGCCATTTCGCCAAGTTCTGCAAGTGCATCACCAATGCGTTGTTCTTCTGTTAGGTAATCCGGGAAGCTCGCAATAACACGACCAGCGAGTGAGATGTCGCGTGTTTCAACTTCAACACCTGCCGCATTTGTGTACGCTTGGATAATTGGTAACAACGAATACGTTGCTAATGCCGGAGCTTCGTCCGTTTTTGTATAGATAATTTTTGATGTCATCATCATTCCTAGATAGTAGGCCGCATTGGCCAAATTCAACAATGCAAAGAAATCATCGCCTAATACCTTATAAATAAAGTATTAATGTATGCAATGAGTAGTCTGTTAGGTGTTGGTACTCGTATAACCTAAACAAGGTAAGAATAATCACACCTGACGGACTAGTGTCTTTTATAACTAAAATTTATGTAAATCTAAACTAGCCATTAGGCTAAAGTAATTACGTTTTACAGGATAAAGAGTGTAACAAGCTTGGCTAAAAAGGGCTAGGATTACGCGCCAAACGCCAGCAGTTAAACATCTAATAGTGAAATTATTGGGGTAGATAAAATAAAATCAAGGAGTGGGGTTGAATTAACGAACAATGAAGCAATTAATATGGAAGTGGTTAGGGGTTTTAGGGAATTAAGCGAGGATCTAAATAGGTCGCTCGCTTTAGTCTCATATTTACAATCACTCTAAAATATCGCCGTTAGGGGCTATATTAGTAGCGTGTAGACCTTTAGGGCCTTGTTGTAATTCGAAGGTAACATCTTGACCAGCTTTAAGCGTCTTGTATCCGTCCATTACAATAGTGGAGTAATGAGCAAAAATGTCGTTCTCGCAACCGTCTTCTACGATGAAACCAAAACCTTTGGCGTTGTTGAACCATTTGACTTTACCACAAGCCATACTTCTACATCCTTCTATAAGTTGACTAATTTAGTTATCCTAAACTGTATTGTTTGCTAGACTGACTAAGGTTTAATCAATCACCATTTGACTGTAGTTTATTTAAGCAACCAGTCAAGTGTTTTGGGTTATTTTTTAACATTTTATTTATTTTTTTATTCAAGTTTGCTTGAGTTACAAAGACAAGACTATATTTAATTATGAGTGGTATGAAAGATTCTGGTGTTATCGACACCGTTCGCGATAGTGAAAAGCAAAAGTTGCAGCCACCGCGAAAATATAAAGTTGTGTTAAACAACGATGATTACACGCCGATGGATTTTGTAATTGAGATCTTGATGACGTTTTTTAATATGGATAGCGATAGAGCAACTGATGTGATGCTGCAAATACATCAGCAAGGTAAGGGCATTTGTGGTGTTTACAGCGCCGATGTAGCACATACCAAGGCTGAGCAAGTTAACCGCTACTCAAGGGATAACGAGCATCCACTGCTATGTAGTTGTGAGCAGGAATAAATACCACAAAGGTGAACTTTCATCTTTGAAGTGCGGTATAAAATTATTATCTCTGTAAGGGGTTGCCAATGCTAAATAAAGACTTAGAACTAACTTTGAACACCGCGTTTCGTGAAGCGCGTACACGTCGTCATGAGTTTATGACCGTAGAGCATCTTTTATTAGCTCTACTCGATAATCCATCAGCTGGAGAAGCGCTTAATGCGTGTGGTGTTGACATTTCTGGATTAAAAACAGAGTTACTTGAATTTATTGATGAAACCACACCGGTTATTCCTGATTTAGAAGAAGAACGCGAAACTCAACCAACGCTTGGTTTTCAGCGTGTATTACAGCGCGCAGTATTTCATGTGCAATCTTCGGGAAAAAATGAAGTGACTGGTGTAAATGTGCTGGTGGCTATTTTTTCTGAGCAAGAAAGCCAAGCAGTTTATTTACTTAAAAAGAATGATATTTCTCGCCTTGATATTGTTAATTTTATTTCTCATGGGATTGCCAAAGGTGACGACGAATTAGGCGATGACACTGACGATATACATGAAGAAGTGCAAGAAGTTGCCAGTGAAGAAGCGAGTAAGCTCGACAGCTTTACAACTAACCTTAATATACACGCTAAAGAGGGTAATATTGACCCGCTTGTTGGCCGTGACAGTGAAGTAGAGCGCACAGTGCAAGTGCTGTGTCGTCGTAAAAAGAATAACCCATTATTGGTTGGTGAAGCCGGCGTGGGTAAAACAGCCATCGCTGAGGGTTTAGCGTATCGAATTGTTAACGAACAAGTGCCTGAAGTTATTGCTGATGCGGTTGTTTACTCATTAGATATGGGCGCTTTGCTTGCCGGTACTAAATACCGAGGCGATTTTGAGAAGCGCTTTAAAAGCTTATTAAAAGAGCTGCAAGCTAAACCAGGCTCTATTTTATTTATAGATGAAATTCATACCATTATCGGTGCAGGTGCTGCATCGGGTGGGGTAATGGATGCCTCAAACTTAATTAAACCGCTACTTTCCAGTGGACAATTACGGTGTATGGGTTCTACCACCTATGGTGAGTACAAAAATATTTTTGAGAAAGACCGTGCCTTGGTACGTCGCTTTCAAAAAATTGATGTGCTTGAGCCCAGTGTGGAAGACACCACTAAAATTCTTAACGGCTTAAAAGAGCGTTATGAAGCACACCATGGTATTCGTTACACGCAAAAAGCGTTGAAGGCGGCAGCCGAGCTTAGCGCTAAGTACATTAACGAACGTCATCTGCCTGATAAAGCGATTGATGTTATTGATGAAGCGGGTGCAAGCCAACGCTTGTTACCTACCTCTAAACGTAAAAAAACGATTGGTGTTTCTGATATCGAGCTGATTGTGTCAAAAATGGCGCGTATCCCGCCACAAAATGTATCATCGTCTGATAAAGAAACGCTGAAAAACTTAGACCGTAACTTAAAAATGTTAGTGTTTGGGCAAGATCAGTCTATTGATGCATTAACTTCTGCCATTCGTTTGTCGCGTTCAGGTTTAGCGAATGAGAACAAACCGGTTGGTTCGTTCTTATTTGCAGGCCCAACCGGGGTCGGTAAAACTGAGGTTACCAAGCAACTAGCTAAGTGTATGGGCGTTGAGTTTATTCGTTTTGATATGTCTGAATATGTTGAGCGCCATGCAGTGAGCCGTTTAATTGGTGCGCCTCCGGGTTATGTTGGTTTTGAACAAGGCGGCTTACTAACAGAAGCGGTCATTAAAAATCCACACGCTGTTGTACTTTTGGATGAGATTGAAAAAGCCCATCCAGATATCTACAACATTTTATTGCAAGTTATGGATCACGGTACGCTAACTGATAATAATGGTCGTAAAGCCGACTTTAGAAACGTCGTAGTCGTGATGACCACTAATGCCGGCGTGCAAGAAACCACACGTAAGTCGATTGGCTTTAGTGAGCAAGACCATACGCACGATGCAATGGGTGAAATTAATAAAGTATTTTCACCAGAATTTAGAAACCGCTTAGATAACATTATTTGGTTTAATCACCTTGATAAAGAAGTTATTTTACAAGTGGTTGATAAGTTTGTTGTGGAGCTTCAAGCGCAACTAGACAAGAAATCAGTTAATCTTGAGCTGACGTCTAAAGCACGTGAATGGTTGGCTGACAAAGGCTATGACAAAGCAATGGGCGCACGCCCTATGGCACGTGTTATTCAGGAAGACCTTAAAAAGCAATTAGCAAACGAAATACTGTTTGGCGAGCTAATCTCTGGCGGTACAGTAAAAGTATCGGTTAAAGATAAAAAGCTGCGTTTTGATTACGAGAGTGACTTAACGCCAGCCTAACCTATAAAAGTTAGCAATTTAAAAAGCCTGCTTTATGCAGGCTTTTTTATTTGCCAAAGAAATAGACAACAAAAAACCCAGCAAAGGCTGGGTTTTTTGTTTATTAAATGTAATTACTGGCGAGTATCCATTAATTACATTTAATAAACGCTTAAAGCTAGTTTTCACTAGCCAAAAACTAAATCTCGTTTACGCACTTACTTAGCGAGCACGGAATACGATACGACCTTTCGATAAATCGTAAGGAGTCATTTCTACCGTTACTTTATCGCCGGTTAAAATACGGATATAGTTTTTGCGCATTTTACCTGAAATATGAGCCACAACTACGTGACCATTTTCTAGCTCAACTCGGAACATTGTATTTGGTAAAGTATCAAGGACTGTCCCTTGCATTTCGATTACGTCTTCTTTCGCCATGTTTAGCGTAACACCTCTTTAATAGTTAAACGCTGCAGATTTTGCCCAAAATACGCCAATAAGTAAAGGCGCAGGGGCTATTTTTGTAAATTAAATAGCCAGCCACTGGTCATTGCACTGTTTTTGAGCAGGTAAAAACTGCGTTTTATAGTTCATTTTGTCGCATTCATCTATTTGATAGCCTAAATAAACAAATTGTTTTTGTTGCAGTTTAGCAAATTTAAGTTGCTGTAATATCATCACAGTGCCTAAACTAAAGTGCTCATAGTCAGGGTCAAAAAATGTATAAATTGCCGAAATAGCATTGTCCATACAATCAGTTACAGCAACAGCCACTAAGTTTTCTTGATCCCAAAGCTCTATAAAGGTAATGGTTAACCAGCTACAAAACAAAAAGCTTTGAAATTGTGATTTATCAGGTGGATACATACTACCGTCTTGGTGGCGCAAGCTAATGTATTTACTGTAAAGTGGATAGTATTGTTCGCGTTCAACTTGAGAATATTTTACCTCAAAGCGGTTTTTTGCTTTGTTAAGTTTACGTTTTTGCGATTTTGTCGGCATAAACTCATCAGCTAAAACGCGCACAGAACCACACGCGCTGCAAATAGGGCAGTGCGGACGGTAAATTTGGTTACCACTGCGACGAAAGCCTAATGCTAACAATGACTCAAATTTAGTACTACTGTAACAACTCGGATCGAGTATGACCAACAGTTGCTCTTGGCGGTTAGGTAAATAACTGCATTCAAATGGTTGGCTTAGGCCAATACGAGCGGGAAGTTGTTCATTCATAAATCGCTAATAGCTCCTGTGGTTGCCACATGCTGTCAGGTGGGGTGTAACATTGTGCTTTATTAAGTTTAGTTAAAAATTCTTCACGTGGAATAACGCTAGCACCTAACGACATTAAATAAGGATTTTCTAATTGGCAATCAATAAAATGCGCATTATGGCGTTTAAGCAAATTAACCAGCGCCCACATAGCCAGTTTGGAGCAATTTGTTTGATGATGAAACATTGATTCACCACAAAAAACACCGGTTTGCATGATGCCATATAAGCCACCTGCAAGCTCTCCCTCGCGCCAAACCTCTAAACTATGAGCAATCCCATGGTGATGAGCTTTAATGTACGCCTGTTGCATTTGCGGGGTGATCCAGGTGCCATCGGTATCAATACGCTGGTCGCGACATGCTTCTATCACTTCTTCAAAGGCATGGTTTATGGTTACGGTGACCGGGTGCTTTTTTAAATGTTTTCGTAGGCTTTTACTAACATGAAAGTCATTGAGCTCAACAATACCGCGCTCACTAGGCGACCACCACATAATTGGCTCGTGCTCACTAAACCACGGAAAAATACCTTGGCTGTAGGCATTTTTTAATCGCGTTACCGATAAGCATCCACCAATGGCAAGTAAACCATCGGGATCATCTAATGCATGGTTGGGATCAGGAAAAGCAAAGTGGCTTTGAGCGAGTTGATAGAGTTGTTTAGTCATAACACCGATTGAATAACTGCATGGTCAAGATAAAGTGTAACCTGTTGCTTTAAAATCACAAACCACAAATTATTGTGTCACTGCATAGGACTTACTTTCTAAGCGCTATTTTTGTTAGGCAAAAAAAAGCGCGTTTAAAACGCGCTTTTAATTATTAGCTTAAAAAGTGTTAACTAATCGGATTAGCTAACCACTTTTACAGGTACTGCTTGTCCAGCGTTAAACTTAGTTGTCATTGCTTCTTCAACAGGTGTAAACGAGGTAAGGTCAATACCTTCAACCGCAGACTTATACTCTTCGATAGTCGGGAAACGACCAAGTACAGTAGAAAGTACTACAACCGGCGTAGAACCTAGTAGTGACTCACCTTTTTTCTCAGATGTATCGGCTACTACACGGCCTTGGAACAGACGAGTTGATGTTGCGATAACAGTGTCACCAGGTTCTGCTTTTTCTTGGTTACCCATACATAAGTTACAACCAGGGCGTTCTAGGTATAGGATATTTTCATACTTAGTACGTGCCGCTGTTTTTGGTTTTTCATCGTCAAATTCAAAACCAGCGTATTTAGCAAGAATATCCCAGTCGCCTTCCGCTTTAAGCTCATCAACAATGTTGTATGTTGGTGGCGCAACAACTAATGGTGCTTTGAATGAGATAGAACCGTTTTTCTTCTCAAGGTTACGTAGCATGTGAGCAATAATTTTCATATCGCCTTTGTGAACCATACACGAACCAACGAAACCTAAATCAACAGGTTTGTCGTTGTAAAAAGAAACAGGGCGGATCACATCGTGAGTATAACGCTTAGAAACATCATCGTTGTTCACGTCTGGATCGGCAATCATTGGCTCAACGATTTGGTCCAAATCAACCACAACTTCTGCGTGGTATTTAGCGTTGTCGTCTGGAGAAAGTGCTGGCTCTTCACCAGATTGAATACCTGCAATACGTTTGTCAGCTAAGTCGATTAGACCTTGTAGCGTTTGCGCTTCGTTATCCATACCTTTGTTGATCATGATTTGGATACGTGATTTAGCAAGTTCAATTGACTTAATTAGCGTTTCATCATTTGAAATACAGATTGACGCTTTCGCTTTCATTTCTGCAGTCCAGTCAGTGAAAGTAAACGCTTGGTCAGCCATTAGGGTACCAATATGCACTTCAATGATACGACCTTGGAACACGTTTTCGCCGCCAAACTGCTTAAGCATTTGCGCTTGCGTTGCATGTACAACATCGCGGAAATCCATGTGCTTAGCCATTTTGCCTTTAAACGTCACTTTAACTGAATCAGGAATCGGCATCGCAGATTCACCGGTTGCAAGTGCAACAGCAACAGTACCTGAATCGGCACCAAAGGCAACGCCTTTAGACATACGTGTATGCGAGTCACCACCGATGATGATAGCGCGATCATCAATTGTAATGTCGTTCAATACTTTGTGAATAACGTCAGTCATTGCATGGTAAACGCCTTTCGGGTCACGTGCAGTGATCAAACCAAACTTATTCATAAACGCCATTAGTTTAGGAATGTTAGCTTGCGCTTTACTATCCCATACTGATGCAGTGTGACAACCAGACTGATATGCACCATCAACAAGTGGTGAAATCGTTGAAGCCGCCATGGCTTCTAATTCTTGTGCTGTCATTGGACCCGTTGTATCTTGCGAACCAACGATGTTCACTTTAACGCGAACATTTGAGCCTGCGTGAAGTGGCGTATCTGATAGTACACCTACCGCATTACGGTTAAAGATTTTTTCAACCGCTGTTAAGCCTTGGCCTTCATGTGAAATTTCTTTTGAAGGTGCATACACAAGAGGAGTTTCAATGCCGAGCGTTTCAGCAGCAAACGTTTGTAGTTTCTTACCAAATACTACAGCGTATGAACCACCAGCTTTCATGAATTCAACTTTTTGCGGTGTGAACGCTGATGATACATCAACCAGTTCTTTATCACCGTTATAAAGCTTTTTCTCTTTTGTATTGATTGTTAATACAGTACCTGTGGCAACTGAATAAGCTTCTTCAAGCACTGCATCGCCATTTTCATCAGTTACAGTATTGCCGTCTGCATCTACTTTCTTAACCCAGTTTTTAAGATCAAGACCAATACCGCCGGTTACATCAACCGTCGTTAAGAAGATTGGTGCGATACCATTAGTACCTGCAACAACAGGTGCAATGTTGATGAAAGGAACGTATGGACTTGCTTGTTTACCCGCCCAAAGTGCAACGTTATTTACACCAGACATACGAGATGAACCAACGCCCATGGTGCCTTTTTCAGCAATAAGCATTACTTTAGCATTAGGGTGTTTCTTTTGAAGTTCAACGATTTCTTGTTGTGCTTCTTCAGTGATCATACACTTACCGTGTAATTCACGGTCAGCACGTGAGTGGGCTTGGTTACCTGGAGACAGTAAATCAGTTGAGATGTCGCCTTCACCAGCAATGTAAGTTACTACTTCGATTTTTTCTTCGATGTCAGGTAGTTTTGTGAAGAATTCAGCTTTTGAGAAACTCTCTAGTAATTCTTTAGCAATTGCGTTACCTGCTTCGTAGGCCGCTTTTATGCGCTCCATATCAGCATCGTATAAGAATACCTGAGTTTTAAGTACTTCAGCCGCTTGTGCTGCGATTGCTGCGTCATCACCAAATGCTAAATCAATTAGCATTTCAATTGACGGGCCGCCTTTCATGTGTGAAAGCAGTTCAAATGCAAATTCTGGAGTGATCTCTGCAACGTGCTCTTCACCTAAAATGATTTCTTTTAGAAACTGTGCTTTAACGCCCGCAGCACTAGTTGTTCCAGGTAAAGTATTATAAATAAAGAAATGCAGTGAATCTTTACGGTGCTCGTTATTAGTATCTTTAATTTGATTAATTATTTCTGATACTAGTTCAGCGCTATCGATTGGTTGTGGGCTTAATCCAAGCTCCGTTTTACGGGTTTGGATTTCTTCCATATATTTTGTATACAAACTCATAGAAAACTCTCGGTAATTTACTTGATATGAAGTTTAGCATTTTAACTGATTTTACAGTTTCTAGTAATGCCTAAATGAATAAAGCTTTTATTCCTGACGATAATTATAGCTAGTTTTACTTATATAATTTGACGGTATTTGTTGCTCACCCTTAGATCCTATCGTACCTAAGCCATTAATTGTATAAATACGATTGATTTTCAGTATAAATTTTGTGAATGTTTATACGGCTGCAATGAGTACTTTTCGGTGTTGGATGAGCCTTTATAATTTTTGGCCACAAAAAAAGGGCTGAAAATTCAGCCCTTACTATATGTTATGAAAACTTATAGGTTATCTAAAAAGCGTTCTGCATCAAGTGCAGCCATACAGCCAGTACCCGCAGAAGTGATTGCTTGACGGTAGATATGATCAGACACATCACCTGCAGCAAATACGCCTGGCACACTAGTTTGTGTTGCATTACCGTTAAGACCAGACTCAACTACTAAGTAGCCGTCTTTCATTTCTAGCTGACCTTCAAACATATCGGTGTTTGGCTTATGGCCAATGGCAATAAACACACCCGCTAAATCAAGTTCTTCAGTAGCATCTGATGCCACATCTTTAATGCGAACGCCGGTAACGCCCATTTGGTCACCAAGCACTTCATCAAGTGTACGGTTGTAGTGCATGACAACGTTACCGTTTGCTGCTTTTTCAGCAAGGCGGTCAGCAAGAATCTTTTCACTACGGAAACTATCACGACGGTGAATAACATGAACTTCATCAGCAATATTAGATAGGTATAACGCTTCTTCAACCGCTGTATTACCACCACCAACAACCGCTACTTTTTGACCTTTATAGAAAAAGCCGTCACAGGTTGCACAAGCTGAAACGCCACGACCTTGGAAATTAGTCTCAGACTCTAAGCCTAAATATTTAGCAGAGGCACCTGTTGCAATAATTAAAGCATCACAGGTGTAAGTACCTTGGTCACCGGTTAGTGTGAAAGGGCGCTTAGATACGTCAACTTTGTTGATGTGGTCGAACACAATTTCAGTTTCAAAGCGTTCTGCATGCTCTTTCATACGATCCATTAATGCAGGGCCGGTTAAACCGTGTGCATCGCCAGGCCAGTTTTCAACTTCAGTAGTGGTTGTTAGCTGGCCACCTTGTTGAATACCTGTAATTAAAACAGGGTTTAAATTAGCACGTGCAGCGTAAACTGCAGCTGTATAGCCTGCAGGGCCCGAACCTAAAATAAGTAACTTACAATGTTTTGCTTCAGTCATGATCTTTTCCTAAACGTTTAATACGGTTTTAATGCGCCCGATTCTAAGAAAAACAAGCAGGAAGTAAATAAAAGATGAGATTATTTTTTTTCGTAAATTCCGAAGCTGTTCATTAATGTGTACTAGCAAATGACTTACAAGCAGTGCTCGACTAATAAATAGACTGTTAGCTAATAAAACGACGTTAATTCATGACCAGCCTGATTTTTTTTGTTATCTTTTAACTAATTTTGATTTGTCACTGCTTAATTATGTGACCTAAGTGAATAGGCAACTATGTTATTTTGGCAAGAGAAACCCGCATTTGGGTTGACTTCAAAAGACGTTAACGTCTTAACCAATGCGCAAGAATACCGTACGCAATTGTTAGATTTAATTGCCAACGCAAAAAAACGAATTTATATCACCACACTTTACTTACAAGATGATGAAGCGGGTCGTGAAATATTAGCTGCACTGCACAGTGCTTCGTTAGCTAATCCTGCGCTTGAGATAAAAGTATTGGTGGATTTTCATCGTGCGCAACGCGGTTTAATTGGAGCTGAAAAGTCAGAGGGCAATGCAAGCTTATATTGCGACGATTTAGAAAAATTTAATTCAAACGTTCAAGTGTATGGTGTCCCCGTAAAGGCAAAAGAACTGTTTGGGGTGTTGCATTTAAAAGGCTTTGTTATTGACGACACACTGCTCTACAGCGGTGCCAGTTTAAATAATGTGTATTTGCAATATAGCGACCGATACCGGCTCGATCGCTACTTTTTAGTATCGCAAAGCGAATTATGTGACTCAGTAGTCGATTTTATCGAATCAACTTTATTAAGCTCTGAAGCGGTACCAAGAATTGATCAACGACCGCTTAAACGTATGGCTGACTTTAAGCTTGAACAAAAGCAACTTATGCGTGAGCTTAAATCGGCAAGCTATAAAAATGCGCAAGAGTTTAATACCCATGCAATGGGTATTCGTTTATTTTTAGGGTTAGGCCGTCGTAATAACGAGCTCAATCGCTTAATTAAAGCGTTATTTGATACCACCGAGCAAGAGTTGGTGTTATACACGCCGTATTTTAATTTTCCAGCGCCTTTAATGCGCTCTTTACGTCGCTTATTAAAGCAAGGTAAGCAGGTGACTATTGTGGTGGGCGATAAAACCGCAAACGATTTTTATCTGCCACCTAGCGAGCCATTTAGTAAAATTGGTGCACTGCCGTATTTATACGAAACTATTTTGCACAAGTTTGTAAAATCGCAAAAACGCCACATAGATAATGGCAACCTAAACGTATACCTGTGGAAACACGAGAGTAACTCGTTCCATCTAAAAGGGATTTGCTGCGACCGCAAAGTACATTTACTCAGTGGGCATAACCTAAATCCGCGCGCGTGGGGGCTCGATATCGAAAATGGCATTCTGATAGAAGATCCTGAGCAAACGATAATGCGCGACATTGATAATGAACGCCAAGAAATTTTAAAGCATTGTCGTCGTTTAACCGGTCCAAATGATTTAGAAACCATGGACGATTACCCGCAGCCGGTGAAAAAACTGCTTGGTCAAGCTAAGCGCGTAAAAGTCGATTTTATTATTAAACGATTTATATAATACGAGGGTCTGTTGACCACAGACCCTAAAATTTAGATACAAAAAAAGCAGCTAATTAGCTGCTTTTTTAATGCTTATACCTAAATAATGACTTAGGTATAAGCAGTAACTATTATTGTTACGCGTTTTCTACTGCAGTACGTGGGTCAACATATTCCATGTTGAACGCTTCAGCTACTTCTTTGTATGTTACTTGGCCTTTAATTACGTTTAAGCCTTTTAAGAAGTGAGCGTCATCTAGTAGTGCTTTTTTGTAACCTTTGTTTGCAAGGTTAATGATGAACGGTAATGTTGCATTATTAAGTGCAAACGTCGATGTACGTGGAACAGCACCAGGCATGTTAGCAACACAGTAGTGAACAACTTCATCAACGATGAAAGTAGGATCAGCGTGCGTAGTTGCTTTAGAGGTTGCAATACAACCACCTTGGTCAATCGCAACATCAACAATAGCAGCACCTGGCTTCATTGCTTTAATGTGTTCAGCAGTCACTAGTTTAGGTGCAGCAGCACCTGGGATAAGCACGCCACCAATTACTAGGTCAGCTTCTAATACGTGCTTTTCAAGCGCATCAGCTGTTGAGTAAATAGCTTTAACTTTGTTACCAAACTGTGCGTCTAGTGCACGTAGTACGTCGATGTTACGGTCAAGTACAACAACCTCAGCACCTAAGCCAACCGCCATTTGTGCAGCGCTACGACCAACCATGCCGCCACCAATAACAACAACTTTAGCTGGCTCAACACCTGGTACACCACCTAGTAACATACCACGACCGTGGTTTGCTTTTTCTAGCGCTTGTGCACCTGCTTGAATAGACATACGGCCCGCTACTTCACTCATTGGTGCCAATAGTGGTAAACCGCCGCGTGCATCAGTCACTGTTTCATAAGCAATACAGATTGCTTTACTTTTAACAAGGTCTTCAGTTTGTGGAAGATCCGGTGCAAGGTGAAGGTAAGTAAAAAGAATTTGGTCTTCACGTAACATTGCACGTTCAACAGCTTGTGGCTCTTTTACCTTGATGATCATTTCTGCTTTTGCAAAAACGTCAGCAGCTGTTTCTAAAATTTCAGCACCTGCTTGAACATAATCATCATCTGTAAAACCAATGCCCATACCAGCGTTAGTTTCAACAATCACTTGGTGACCGTGATTTACAAGTTCGCGAACACTCGCAGGAACCATACCTACACGGTACTCATGGTTTTTAATTTCTTTAGGTACACCAATAATCATAATTTTGCCTTGTTAGAACGGGATAAAAATTTTTCACTATTATATTCTTGCTAGGGTAGTGTGTCTCACCTTTTTTTAAGGTCTTTGTAGTGTTAGTATCTGTTAAATCGATTTTATTAGAATAAAAAACTAAAAAGCTATGCATAACTTATTAGACCGTATTGATCGCAAGATTTTAGTCGAATTACAACTCGATGGCCGCCTGTCAAATGTTGAACTGGCCCGACGAGTTGGCCTAAGCGCCACGCCCTGTCTAGAGCGAGTGAAAAAGCTAGAGCGCGAAGGATATATTTTAGGCTACAAAGCCGTGGTTGATCCTGCCAAGCTTGGTCAAGGGCTTTCTGTGTATGTGGAAGTAACCATTACCAAAACATCGCCCGACGTATTTGAAGAGTTCAGTGCCGCTGTTAGAAAGCACGAAGAAATTATAGAATGTCATTTGGTTTCGGGTAATTTCGACTTTTTATTAAAAACCCGGGTTAACGATATGTCAGAATACCGAGGCGTGCTCGGTGATATATTATTAAAACTGCCTAATGTGAGTGAAAGCCGCACTTATGTAGTCATGGAAGAAGTAAAAGGTGAAGAGGGCGTGGTGATCCGTCCTTTTGTTGCTTAATGATAGAGTAACAGCCTTTAATATACTTTTATTGTTGCAGCCAACTTTGCTTTTTTAATAAGTGTACGACGAAATAATAAAAACTTGTTCATAATCAGGCCATCATGGTTAAGATAAAGTGCATCAAAATACATTTCCTGCTAAGGTATTCTATTGCCAAGTGAGTGTAAAAAATAATAATGAGGGATAGGTAATTATGCGCCTAAACGGTGTACAAAGACTATTAGAAACGGGGCTGATCGTCAGCACCTTTGCAGCGGTATTTATTTTATGTGCTTTAATTAGTTTTCATCCTGCCGATCCTGCTTGGTCGCAAACGGGGGAATTTACCAACGTACAAAATATTACGGGTACAGCGGGCGCGTGGGTGGCCGACATACTATTACTTACCTTTGGCTGGCTTGCCTATTTTGTGCCAGCGGCTATTCAGCTGCTAGGTTACTTGGTGTTTAAGCAGCCACACCGTATTTTACAACTCGATTACACCACACTTGGATTACGCATTATTGGTTTTGCGCTGTTTATTACCTCAGCAACCGCTATTAGCAGTATTAATTTTGATGATATTTATAACTTTTCATCCGGTGGGGTAGTGGGTGATGTGATTGCATCAGCCATGATGCCAGCGTTTAATTTTACCGGTACCTCTATTTTACTACTGTGTTTCTTTTTTGCAGGGCTAACGCTGTTAACGGGTGTGTCGTGGGTACAATTTGTTGATTACTTAGGTGATTTAATTGTTCGATTATACCGCTTTTTGGTGACCTATGCCCGAGGCTGGATGCAACGTGAACGCATTGCAGGTAAAGTACAAGACGAGCAACCCGATGCTTATTTTGAAGACCATACACGCCAACAAGAACCTGAACTTGCTGATAAAAAAGCAGACAGACCAAAAGCACTCGACAAACCAACAACTAAAGTAAACGCCCCTCAAGACGACGAATTTATGCCGTTTGACGAGCTTGACCAAATACTCGATCAAGAAATTAGCTTTAGCGCCATAGACGATGAACCTATGGACACCGAGGCAGCACTTAACGCGCTGGATCAAAGCCCTGTGGTTGAACCTGAAAAACCAGCAACAACCGTGGTTTCACCAGCAAGGCCAATTAACAAGCCAAAATCAGGGTTTCAACCGCCGCCAACTGCAAAAGAAAAGTTTGAGCAATTATTAGAGCAAGAGCCACCTCCGGGGCCATTGCCGTCACTGGATTTACTCGACAGACCCGACAAAGCTAAAAACCCAATTTCGCAAGAAGAGCTTGATAGCGTATCACGCCTTGTAGAAACAAAATTACTTGATTTTAACGTGCAAGCCACTGTGGTTGGGGTTTACCCCGGGCCTGTTGTTACTCGTTTTGAGCTTGATTTAGCACCGGGTATTAAGGTGTCTAAAATTACAGGGCTGTCAAAAGATTTAGCGCGTTCACTTTCGGCAATTAGTGTGCGCGTGGTTGAAGTTATTCCTGGTAAAACCTATATCGGTATTGAGCTGCCTAATAAATACCGTGAAATTGTACGTTTATCAGAAGTCATAAACGCGCCTAAGTTTGAGCAAAACCCATCGCCGTTAACCATGGTGCTTGGTAAAGATATTGCAGGGCAACCTGTGTGTGCCGACCTAGGTAAAATGCCACACTTACTGGTAGCTGGTACAACCGGTTCAGGTAAGTCAGTGGGCGTTAATGTAATGATATTAAGCTTACTGTATAAATCGGGCCCTGAAGATGTTCGTATGATCATGATTGACCCGAAAATGCTTGAGCTTTCAGTATACGAAGGCATTCCGCATTTATTATGTGAAGTTGTGACCGACATGAAAGAAGCGGCTAACGCACTGCGTTGGTGTGTAGGTGAAATGGAACGCCGTTATAAGCTTATGTCGGCATTAGGTGTGCGTAACTTAAAAGGTTACAATCAAAAAGTAATGGAAGCCAAAGAAGCGGGCTACCCAATTATGGATCCATTATTTAAAGACACCGACGGCATGAAAGACGGCCCTGATGAGCTAGATAAATTACCTAGCATAGTGGTGGTTATTGACGAATTTGCCGACATGATGATGATTGTAGGTAAAAAAGTTGAAGAGTTAATTGCTCGTATTGCGCAAAAAGCGCGTGCTGCGGGTATTCACTTAATTTTGGCAACACAGCGTCCGTCGGTTGATGTAATAACCGGTTTAATAAAAGCGAACATACCTACACGTATGGCGTTTCAGGTATCAAGTAAAATAGATTCGCGCACCATACTTGATCAACAAGGCGCAGAAAACTTATTAGGCATGGGTGACATGCTTTATTTACCGCCAGGCACCAGTGTGCCAGAGCGTGTGCATGGCGCGTTTGTAGACGACCATGAAGTACATGCCGTGGTAAACGATTGGAAAGCCCGTGCTAAACCAAATTACATAGACGAGATTTTAAATGGCGATGCCACGGAAGATATTCTATTACCAGGGGAAGCCAGCGAGAATGGCGATGAAGAGTCAGATCCGTTATACGACGAAGCGGTCGCCTTTGTAATAGAAACCGGTAAAGTATCGGTATCATCAGTGCAACGTAAATTACGTGTAGGCTATAACCGTGCTGCACGTTTAGTAGAACAAATGGAAACATCAGGTATCGTGAGTGCACCAGGACACAACGGCGCGCGCGATGTATTAGTACCTAATGGAGCAAATTAATGAAAAAATTAAGTAGTTTATTATTGGTATTGGGCAGTTTAGTTGCTATGCCAAGTTTTGCTGACGACAGCCAAGCATTACAAGATAAGTTATCGACCTTAAAAAGCTTTAAAGCACAATTTAAACAAAACGTAACCGACGGTGAAGGCCAACTGGTAATGCAAGGCCAAGGCAATATTGCCTTGCAACAGCCTTTAATGATCCGCTGGCAGCAAACTAACCCAGACGACACCTTATTTGTGTCAAACGGCGATAAAACCTATTACTTTGATAGCTTTGCTGAGCAAGTAACCATTATGAAAACTAGCGGTTTAATTGACTCTACACCGTTTATATTGCTCACCTCTAAAGACCCTGCGCAATGGGAAAAATACAGCGTGATCGCTACTGACTTAGGCTTTAGCATTACCCCAAATAAAGGCGTAGAAAGCCAAGTAGAGCAGCTTGATATTACTTTTGCTGATAACGAGCAGGGGCTTGCAAAACTGGTGGTTAAAGATAACTCAGGCCAGCTATCTGCGTTTACATTTAGCAATGCACAGGTTAATACTGAGCTTGATAAAACAACTTTTGAATTTACCCCGCCAGCGGGTGTAGAAATAGACGATCAGAGTAACGGTGAGTAATTTAGGATTTAACTTTGGGCCCGATGTGCGCCCACTCGCTGCGCGTATGCGCCCTTTATCGCTTAACGATTACATAGGGCAGCAACATTTACTAAGTAGCGATAAACCGCTGCATCAAGCCATTGTTGCAGGGCGTTGCCATAGTTTAATTTTATGGGGGCCGCCAGGGGTGGGTAAAACTACGCTCGCGCAAATTATTGCCAACCATGCAGACGCTGAACTAATTCAAATGTCGGCAGTAACCGCTGGCGTTAAAGATATTCGCGATAGCGTAACCCAAGCGCGCGATAACTTACAAAGCCGTGGTCAGCGCACTTTGATGTTTGTTGACGAGGTACACCGCTTTAATAAATCTCAGCAAGACGCGTTTTTACCGCATATTGAAGATGGCACTTTTATATTTGTTGGTGCCACCACCGAAAACCCCTCATTTGCGCTTAATAATGCGATTTTATCTCGCGCAAGGGTGTATGTATTAAAATCCTTGCAAGAAAGCGATTTATACACAGTAATAGAGCGCGCACTCAAACAAGACGAACAACTTAGCCAAAAGCAAATCGTGATTGCAGATAACGCCAAACAAGCGCTGTGCCAAGCAAGCGGTGGCGATGCTCGTAAAGTGCTTAATTTACTCGAGCAAGCAGTCGATTTAACCACTGAGCAAAACGGCAAGTACAACGTAGACGAACAGGTACTCAGCCAAGTTCTTCCCACGCATTTAGCTAAATACGATAAAGGCGGCGATGAATTTTACGATTTAATTTCGGCGTTTCATAAATCGGTGCGAGGCAGTTCGCCCGATGGTGCGCTTTATTGGTACTGCCGTATTTTAGCCGGTGGCGGCGACCCGCTTTATGTTGCAAGGCGCTTATTAGCAATTGCTACAGAAGACATCGGCAACGCCGATCCACGAGCGATGGAAGTGGCTTTAAACGCATGGGATATTTTTCAGCGTGTTGGCCCAAGCGAAGGTGAGCGCGCCATTGCACAGGCCACCTTATATTTAGCCAGTGCACCTAAAAGTAATGCGGTTTATATGGCGTTTAATCAAGCCAAACAAGACGCTAAAAACGAGCCAAGCTACCCGGTACCAGAGCATTTACGTAATGCCCCCACCAATTTAATGAAAGACTTAGGCTATGGCGCAGAGTATCGTTACGCGCATAACGAAGAAGGCGCATTTGCTGCTGGCGAAAAATACCTACCGCCAGAAATGGATGGCAAACAATACTACCAGCCAAGTGATCGTGGACTTGAGCAAAAAATTAAACAAAAGCTCGATTATTTAAAAGAGCGCGACGGACAAAGCCCAATAAAACGTTATGAGCATGATTAAACTTTACATGATGATAGCCCTTGGCGGAGCGTCAGGAGCCTGTTTACGGTTTTTTATTAGCGAAACCATGCTAAAACTCCTCGGTAGGGGATTCCCTTTTGGCACGTTGACGGTTAATATTCTGGGTTCATTGTTGATGGGCATTTTATACGGTTTAATAGATAAACAAGTTATTGCCGTCAGTCCTGCTAAAACCCTCATCGGAATTGGCTTTTTAGGTGCGTTAACCACCTTTTCAACATTCTCAATGGATTCGTTGTTGTTATTACAACAAGGTCACTTTATTAAAATGGCCCTCAATATCATCTTAAACGTGATGGTGTGTATTTTTATGGCTTGGCTGGGCCTTCAGCTAGTAATGCAAAAAGGTTAAAAAACTAACATGTTAGATTCTAAATATTTACGTCAAGATGTCGAACAAACTGCAGCACGTTTAGCCGCACGTGGTTATGAGCTAGATGTAGCGGTAGTGACTGAACTTGAAGAAAAACGCAAAACATTACAAGTAAAAACGCAAGAACTTCAAAGTCAACGTAACGCCAGTGCTAAAGCCATTGGCCAAGCAAAAGCAAAAGGCGAAGACGCACAACCATTGCTAGACGCAGTTGCTAACTTAGGCAGCGAGTTAGACGCGGCTAAAGCTGAGCAAGACGAAGTGTTAGAAGCAATTAAACAAATTGCCTTAGCAATTCCAAACTTACCGGACGAGTCGGTACCAGAAGGCGCTGACGAAGACGACAACGTAGAAATTTTAACGTGGGGCACCCCTAAAAAGTACGATTTTGAAGTTAAAGACCACGTTGACGTAGGGCAAGACCTAAACGGCCTAGACTTTGAAATGGGCGTTAAAATTAGTGGCGCACGTTTTACCGTAATGCGCGGCCAAGTAGCACGTATGCACCGTGCACTTACCCAATACATGCTAGACACCCACACAGATAAAAACGGCTACACAGAAATGTATGTACCGTACTTAGTGAATAGCGCAAGCCTTTACGGCACCAGCCAATTACCTAAGTTTGCGGGCGATTTATTCCACACGTTAGGGCTAGTGAACGATGATGGCGAGCAGCAAGCTGGCTTTAGCCTTATTCCTACGGCAGAAGTACCGCTTACAAACAGCGCACGTGATGAAATTTACGAAGAAAGCGATTTACCAATTCGCTTAACAGCGCACACGCCATGTTTTAGAAGTGAAGCAGGCAGCTACGGTCGCGATACACGCGGTTTAATCCGTCAGCACCAGTTTGATAAAGTAGAGCTTGTACAGCTTGTAAAACCAGAAGATTCAATGCAAGCACTCGAAGAGCTAACAGGCCATGCTGAGCAAATTTTACAAGCGCTAGAATTGCCATACCGTAAAGTGATTTTATGTATGGGCGACATGGGTTTTGGCGCAGCTAAAACATATGACTTAGAAGTATGGTTACCGGCGCAAGATACCTACCGCGAAATTTCGTCTTGTTCAAATATGGTCGATTTCCAAGCGCGCCGTATGCAAGCACGTTTTCGCCGTGAAGGTGCTAAAAAGCCAGAGTTACTACATACACTAAATGGCTCAGGTTTAGCCGTTGGCCGTACACTAGTTGCCATACTAGAAAACTACCAACAAGCCGATGGTTCAGTAGTCGTACCAGAAGTATTACGCCCATACATGGGTGGACTTGAAGTGATTGGCAAAGCTTAAAGTACTACCTGTAAGCTGTCAGTTTTTAGCTGTAAGCTTTAATAAAGAAAGCCGCTGTTTGTAATGAACAGTGGCTTTTTTGTGGGTAAAAGGTTAAAGGCGAAAGTAAAAGTCTAAGTTACGCTATTTGTCACTAAAAATAGTAAACCTGCCTCTATTGTTTATTTGCACAACACTTTTTGTCTGATATTACTGATCTCCACCATTTTGGTGTGTTGCGCCATTTATAAACCATGAGTGAAGCTAACTAATTGTTTACAGGTATTTATTTGAGGGCTAAGATAAATGCATTGTAATATATGGACATTTGTCGTTTTATAAACCGACAAATGTCGTAGACAAAATTGTTAGGCAACCCTGAAGAACAACCTGAGGAATAAATGGAAAGTATATTATCAATACTAGGATCGGTTGCATCTATCGGGGCTGCGATATGGGCTTTTATCGAAGCTGGTAAGGCCGCTGATTCTGCGTCTCAGGCAGTACAAGTTAGAGACGAGATGATCGATCGTAGACGTTTAGTTGAAGTTTCAAAAGTTCATGCGCAAACAGATAGAATTTTATCCGTCGTATCTAAGATAGGGCCGTCATGTAATATCAAAAAGCTAAAAGGCGTCGACTTTCATGGTATTGCAAAGGAAGTGGAAGAGTACGCAAGGTTTCTTAATGAGCAAAGCTCAAATTTCTCCGAACTCTTTGTAAATAAAGCTAGTTCTCTGTGTGGTGAGCTAAATGAGGATATTGAAGCATTATCAGATGCATCTGACCCCGAATCTATTAAAGAAGTTGGGAAGAGGATTTACTACAAGATTAATAGCTTCATGCCCTTTGTCAAAGATCTCGCTGACGAGCGTCAGGAACGTCCTGTCTCAGCTAAATAAAATGGAAGGTAATATGAAAATATCAGATGGTGAAAAACTAATACTCCTGATGCTGAGTGAACTGTATGAGAATCTTGAAATAGACGGTGAAATTGAACCGAAATTTATCCAGTCCGCAATATTCAGTAATAACTTATGGGCAATACCTTGGAAATATTCTGGGATACCTTTTGAGGATCAAGATGATCCAGAAATTGTTAAAGAGGTTCTTGATATATTGGATATGTGGAGCTTTATTGAGCATAGTTATAAGCAGTTGTCGGACGGAGAAAAAGTACAATTAGAAGAGGCGGCAAAACCGTTTGGAAAAGACCCTAAGTTTCCTGGGTTTGATGGAAATAATGAATCTTCCTATATGGGAATTGCATCTTTTATTGTTAATGATTTAGAGCGATTCGAAGAATTCAAAGGTAGAAATTTCAATTCTCATTGTCCATCTTTAGATGGGCACGGGAGAATGCTTTCCGTTTTCGAAGAGATTCGAAAAAATATGAACTTTGGCCCATTATCTGTTGATGACCTATGCCGCATTCTTAAAGAGCGTATTCATCCAAGTAACAGAGAAAATGCCTAACAAGGCCAGCCAGAGGGATGCCAAAACCGCCGCTTCGCTCTGGTTTTGTCACCCCTGCTGGTGGCGTTAGCTCTCGAAGGATTGTTGAAGTGTTGAAGTTTTTTTTACTAGTGTTCGTTCTGGCAGCAAAAAAACCAAAGGGGTCAAATCTTGACTTCTGACTTCAGAACTTAAATTTCTCAAAGCGGCTTGATTTAAGCCGTTATTTTTCTCTAAAAGCGCAGCGTTTCCTATCCTCTTTGTGAATAAATCTCTTCATTAAAAAGCACTCAGATAACAACTTAACAGTTAGTTATGTTCTAACTATTTGTTAAATAGTAAATTATCTTTGGATTTTGTTTCTTTATAATTTATTCTACGTACCTCATTGGCGGGTTAATAAGTTGGGGTCATATGCCAAAGGATATTTATGAGTACTAAAAGTAGACGATTACGCAAGAAATTGTATTTAGATGAATTTGCTATTCTAGGTTTTGAATTTACTTGTAATTTAAATGCTACTGAAGCGGAATTTGATTTATTACTAGATGGGCTTTTAGAATTCATCGATAAAAGAAAACTTTGTATTGCTGGTGGAGGTGACTGTAAGTCATTCAGTGGCTTTATTTGTTCTGTTCATCGTTATGGTTCGGCGACTAATCAAGATAGAGAAGAAGTTGAGCTTTGGTTAAAGTCTAAAGAAAATATTTCAAATATTGTTGTTAGTCAATTAGTTGATGCAAACTACGGAGTGTAATGATTTATCTAAAGATTATTTGGTTGAAGACCAAAATGAGCAAATATTAACTTCATATATCAGAACTTAAATCTTATTGCGACTTATTTAAGCCGCTCTTTGCATATTATACACAGCGTGATAAGTCGGGTTGTCTCAAGTAAATTTATCATTTTTGTCGGATGGCGTGGCTTCGCCACTTATCCGACCTACGTCTAAAGGTAGGTTGGTTAAGCCGAAGGCGCCACCCAACAGAGTTCTAATTTAGGTGACACAAGTTGATGATTTAATTAATTTAGTTACTAATTTATGTGTTTATAACCCTCTAAAAGCAGCGAAATTGTCATGAATGTCATTAGTAACACTACAATAATCACTGACTCTTGAGCTTAATTGTAAAAGAGCGAAGTAAGGTTGAAGTTTTAACGCCATGGTTCTGTCGGGCTTGGTCTATAAATTGTACTTATATTATTCAACAGCTTTTAAGCGTTTTGTAATGGCTTGAAGTTTATCTTCTAGTGTAAAAGACAGAATTAAGGTTTCTTCTACAATTTCTTTCGTTTCATCAACTAAGCCTACTAGCTCCGACTCTTGCTCTTCATCTAAGCCTAGAGTGATCATTTTTGATTGTATTGTAGTGGTCAACTAATTTTGGCCACAGTTTTAGAATCTTGGTATCTAACCTCAGATTCATTTGGTGCTAAACTTGCATTATAATGATGTGGTCTAACGTTGTTGTAATATCCGTTGATATAATCACTCACACTATATTTAGCATCTTTAAAGTTTTCGTATCCAACCTTTGGCATCCACTCCGTTTTAAAGCTTCTAAAAAATCGCTCCATTGGTGCATTATCCCAACAATTTCCGCGCCTGCTCATACTTTGTGTAATTTTATAGCGCCATAAACGTTGACGATATTTTAAACTTGTATAATGACTACCCTGATCTGAATGAAACATCAGTCCTGTCGGTTTTCCTCTGCTTTCATACGCGAGTTCAAGTGCTTTTAGCGTTAAATTAGTATCTGGCGACAACGACATGGCCCAGCCAACTACTTTACGTGCAAATAAATCAATAACAACGGCTAAATAAGCCCAGCGATTACCTACCCAAATATACGTCACATCACCGCACCACACGGTATCTGGCTCAACAACATCAAATTGTCTATAAAGCAGGTTTGGAATTTCAAGGTGTTCATTACCACCACGTTTATATGAATGTTGAGGTACTTGGCAGCTTTCAAGCTTTAATTTAACCATTAGCTTAGCAGCACGATAACGACTCAATTCAAAATCATTGTTCGTTGCTATTGCCGCGATTGTCCGCGCCCCAGCTGAGCCGCCGCTCATTGCATGTATTGCTTTAACTTCAGCCTCTAGCCTTACTTGCTCTGGCGTCGGCGTTGTATCCCGTATAGCCCAATATTTATAGCTGCTCCGATGCACATTGAATACGTTACACAGCACGCTAATTGGGTAACGCTCTCGTTGGTTTAGTTTCTCAATTAACGAGAATTGTTCAGGGAGTCGGACATCAAGAGAGCGGTAGCCTTTTTTAATATATCCTTTTCTAATTCAATGCGTTGGATTTGCTTTTTAAGTTCGCGGATTTCAATTTGTTCGGGCGTCATTGGCGAAGCAGATGGTGACTGACCATTACGCTCTTGCTTTAATTGGGTAACCCATTTACTGACGGTTGATTTACCCACCCCCATAGCCTTGACTGCATCTTCTTGTGTATAACCTTGGTCCACCACAAGCTGAGCCGTTTCTAATTTGATTGCCGCAGAGTATGTTGCGCGTTTTAATTTCGTCATTTTTTCACCCAAATTTGTATGCTTATTAGCATAACATTTCTTTCTTAATGGGTGACCAAAATCACTGTACCACTACATATAGCTTGAGATAAGTCATTTACGAGTATTTTTATTTGTTTATCTTGCTCTGAGCATAGCTTTTTTATGGTACTAAAATCATCAGCAAGTTGACTTTTTAGAGTGTTTAAAGCTTGTTGGCGAATGTTGGCTTTTTCTAATTGTTGTTCAATAAATTCTATCCGGCTTTCTATAATGGTAAGCAAAATAGCGAAGTTATCTCGAAGGCGACCGAGTAAACCTTCATCCTTTGTATTTATTCCTTTTACAAGCATTGAACAAGAAGGCGCGTTAAATAATAAATTAGAGCTAAATGGAACTATTCGCTTGGCTCTTCTGCCTAGTTCTAGAATTTCTTTTTCCAAGTCAGAAATAGTTTGTTTTGGGAATTGGTGATATTGGTTTGCTACCCTAAACTCTACGCAACAGCTGGCGCCTGCATTAGTAAAATAGCGCTGTACGTTAGCAAATAATGTGTCTAAATCCGTTACCTCAAGATTGTCAGTAAAAAATGTGACTAATTCTCCAAGTTCGCTTGCTTGTTGCATTGATGTAAAAGCGGTAGATGAAGCGACTTCGAACATTTCTTTTAGATTATTTCGCTCTGTAATGCGCAGTTCTACACGCTTTAATTTTTCGTTAAGTTCCTTAAAATCTACTGGCTTGGCAATATAATCATCACCGCCATAGCCATAAGCTGTGAGTTTGTCTTCACTCGATGTTAAGGCTGAAATAAATATAATTTCACAGTCGTCATACGCACCACATTCTTTTATTTCTTTAACCAAGTCGTAACCCGTGAAATCATTACTAAGTAAGATATCCATTAGGACTACTTGAGGCTGATGTTCCTCCATTAAAGCTAATATAGGCTCGCTGCCATCAGATGAGGTAATGTCATGTTGCTTGGATAGGACCATTTCCATGATATTTCTATTTTGAGGGTTATCATCGACGGACAATATTTTCACATGCTCTCCTAATTAACTATTCTCATCCTTCTTCAATATAATAGCCATGGAAATGGCTACCCGCAAACAATCGACTTATGTATATTTTTCATTACTTATTTAAGTGACACAACTTGAACCCTTAATTATGGTAGTTACTTAATTTATGTGTTTATAACTCTATAAAAGCAGCGAAATTGTCATGAATGTCATTAGCAACACTACAATAATTACTGACTCATTAGCTTCGTGGCATAAGAGCCAATCGACGTTTCAATTTCAAGGTCATGACATTGCATATCATGTACAAGGCGAAGAGGGCGCGCCGTGTTTATTGCTGATCCATGGTTACCCAACCGCAAGTTGGGATTGGCATAATCAATGGGCTGCGCTCACTCAACACTTTAAGGTATTTACTCTGGATATGCTGGGTTTTGGTTTTAGTGATAAACCAAAAAATAGTCGTTACACCATTAGCATGCAAGCGGATTTACTGACTCATTTTTTACAGCTTTTTAATGTAAAAGCAGCGCATATTTTAAGCCACGATTACGGTGATACGGTAGCGCAGGAACTACTTGCTCGAAGCAACTTAAATGAGCCATATGCCATAAAAATACAAAGCGTTTGCTTTCTCAACGGCGGGCTATTCCCTGAAACACATAAACCGGTATTACTGCAAAAGTTGCTACTTAGTCCACTTGGCGGATTTGTGTCGCGACTTGCTAACTATAAAAGTTTTAAGCGTAATTTTGACAATATATGTTCTATACCACTTGCTGAAAAAGAGCTAAACGAATTGTGGCAGTTAATTGAATACAAACAGGGTAAGCCTGTAATGGCAAAACTGATTTATTACATCACAGAGCGTAAATTACATCGTGCTCGTTGGGTTGGCGCTTTACAGCACGCTGAAATACCCATGCGTTTAATTTGCGGTATGGACGACCCCGTTTCGGGTCGCCACATGGTTAAACGCTATCGCGAGCTAATCACTAATTCAGATATTATTGAACTGGAAGGGGTAGGCCATTACCCCCAATTAGAACAGGCAAATCAAGTAATCAAATGCTTTATTGAATTTCATCGGCTAAAGGTGACGCATTAGGTTTTAAAAGTTGGATGTTGAGATAGGTACTCTTGACACTAAAATCTTTGAAAAGTATATTGGACTAGTTAGAGGAACTAATAGAATTGTTAAACAAAAGCATTTTAGCAATTATTACTAATGATAATGGAATATAAAATGGATTCAACAGCTGCGAACCCGCAAAAACACTCTCTTACGCTCGATATTTTTGAAGAGCATCTTCATAAAGCAATTGATAAACCCACTGTTAATTATCGTATGGTACGGGTAGGGCCCTCTCGAAATGGCCGAGGTACCAAGCTAAAAGTTCATAACGGGGCTCATAAAGCAACTTGGGCTAAAACGACCATTAATAGTCGTTTAAGAACCATCAATATTGATGTTTATCTTAATTTTAAACAAAACAGTTTGCAACAAGGCGATTATCTTAAATTAAAAACGTTGGCTATAGCTGGTATTAAACAATATTGGTCAAATACAATTACAGTGGCGGGTGTGCGTTTTAATGTAATAGTTAATCCTTTACATAAAAGTAGTTCTGATGCCATTCCTGTAGACCTAGAGATAGAGGAAAGTGAAAGTTATGGTCGTTCAATGAACCCAGCTATATTAGGTATTGATGCGAGTTTTATTTATCAAAGAGGATCTGTAACAGCTGGTATACCATCAAAATTGATTGATGATGAGTTTAAGTTGGTTTCAGCGCATGAGTTTGGCCATTCTATACTTATGTATGTAGGAGGTATTAATTTATCTTGGGGTCATAAAGGTAGTACAAATGTTCTCCTTCAAAATGTTAAAGCGTCTTCTCCAGGTTATCCAAATCAAGGAAAGATTGATCTCATGAAGTATTACAATGACACAAAAAATACCGCTAATCTGAAGCAACGCATTACACGCAGTGAAGCGATTGAAGTTGATATAAAAAGATTAATTTGGAGTTCTGAGGTTCTATGGAAAGATTAAAGGTATTAATTTTTGGATTACTAATAACTTTTGTATTGAGCTCATGTTCAAGTATTTATTGGGCTAGTGTTAAAAACTCTACGGCTGAAGAGTTAATGGTTAAAGTGGTGTTTAAAACTGAGCACGGTACTCAGGTAATGGACATGCCATTAAAAGCAGGTGAAGTAAATGTTTGGCAATATGAACAGTCATCAAGTGAATCAAAAATAATGGATAAATATTTATCTTCAATTGAGATAAGTGACGGCAGTGGCTGTTACTTAGTCTTTAATAAAGAAGAGATAAAAAAGAAGGTTAAAAATACAACGCGGCAAATCGTAATTTCTCCTGATGATTTTCAAAAAGCCTGCGAGAGGAAAGTTAATTTAAACACACCATAAAAATCTTTTGTAAAGCTTCCCTAAAGGGTCTGACCTTAAGTATAAATTTAGCTTGCTGCTACTTTTAGTCTCGTAGGATTTATTTTAAAAGTTAAACATTAAAATAAATCCTACGAGACAATCACCATTCATTTAAGTGAATATCACTTTGGCGTTACCAGCATCAGCTTTGCCTCTTTGCCATCCGTTAATATCGCTACATTACCTTCAGCAGTGACAAACACATCTCTGAGCCTACCTGTGGCTTCTGGGAAAATATGAGTCTGGGTGTATTCATCATTCGCTAAATTAATACTGTAGAGCTTTTTATCGACCAGAGTAGTAATAAGCACGTGGCGTTGCAGTGAAGGGAAGGCTGCATGGTTATCGCCATAATACGCCATGCCTGATGGCGCAATTGAGGGCGTCCAATCTACGGTTGGTTTAGCCATTCCAGGGTAGTCTCTAAAGGGGGATATACGTGCTTGTGAATAATCGTCACCGTTAGTGATTACCGGCCAGCCGTAATTGGTGCCAGCTGTTAAATAATTGAGTTCGTCACCGCCAGCGGGGCCGTGTTCGTGGCTAATAATTTGCTGTGTATCGTAATCATAAACCAAGCCTTGCAAGTTACGGTGCCCGAGTGAATAAATAGCATGCGCGTTAGCGTTTTTGTGACTAATAAACGGGTTATCGTTTGGTATTGTGCCGTTTAAATTTATGCGTAATGTTTTGCCAAGTTGACTGGTAATAACCTGTGCTTGCTCGCGGTAGTCAAAACCATCACCACTTGAAAATAATAAGGTACTATCTGGCAATACAAGCGCGCGGCCAGAATAATGCTGCGGTGTGCCCTTATCGGTGACTACTTTATAAATAACTTTTGGCGTTGAAAATTGCGCACCATCAAACGTGGCTTTGGCTATTACTAGCCTGTTTGCATCAAGCTCGCCTTGGGCATAGGTAAAAATAACGTCTTTTGAATCACTGTAATTAGGCGAAAGTACTATATCGAGTAAACCGCCTTGCCCTGCAACGTATAAGCCCTCGAAATCTAGTTTAACTCGGGTTTGTTGGTTGTTTTTAATGATAACAATATGGCCATCACGCTCGGTGACTAACCAGGTATTGTTTGGGAGTTTAACCATACTCCACGGTGAATTGAGCCCTGTTGCTAAAGTACTAGCTGTGTATTGCTGTGTTTGTAACTCGGCACTGGCGTGACAAGAAAACGCTAAAAGTGACAGTAGCGTAATACAATATAGAGATTGTTTACCCTGCAAGCCTTTGCTAGTGTAAGGAAAAAGTTTTATTTTAAGTTGAGATAACCATGCAGTTTTTAACACGTATACTCCCGTCATTTTTAGTTTCTTGGTTACTTACATTCACTCTTGCTAGCTTGTTTCATAGTCAATACGTTGTCAATCAATTAGTTAATGTAGGTGTTGTAGTGGGCTTTAATGACCGTGTTAACTTAATCCTTGAAGATTGGCTTGGCTTGCTACCGACCTATGGCGCTATTATTGCTGTTGCACTTGCTATCGCGTTTTTGGTTACTTGGTTTATTGCTAAAAAAATGAACAAGCAAGGTACACAACTATTTGTTATTGCTGGTGTGGTGGCGTTTGCAACGGCGTTAATTGCGATTGAATCTATTATGAATATTACTATTATTGCAGGCGCAAGAGGTTGGGGTTTTTATGCGCAATTGTTTGCAGGTGCAGTAGGGGGTTATGTTTTTGCAAAACTCATTAAGGAAAATAAGCACAAGGCAGCGCATCACGGCTTTTAAGTCAGTATTGGTCTGCAATGTAAAAAGCCGCTATTAATATAGCGGCTTTTGTGTGTATAAATTACCTAGTGGTATTAAAAAATCAAACTAAACAGCTTGTAACCACTTAAGCCAAAAATAAGTACTAACACCGGTAAAGTAAGTAAGTTTACCAACATTGAGTTGGTGTATTTGCCCATTACTGTTTTTTGGTTAACCAGCCACACTAGGTAAGTGGTGACAATAGGCAGTAGTAAGCCATTTGCGGCTTGAGCAAAAATTATCACGGCAACAGGGTCTAAACCCAGAGACGCCACGGCTGCACCAAATAATAAAATAACAATGGCGACACTTTTAAAGCGGGTGTTATCCATTTTATTTGACCAACCTAACATGCCACATACTGCATATGCTCCGGCAAGGGGGGCTGTAATTGCGCTGGTTAAACCTGCTGCAAATAAGCCAATAGCAAAAAAGTAATGGGCGGCATCGCCAAGTAATGGCTCAAGTTGTACCGCCATGTTAGCAGCGCTAATTTGCCCTGCATCTGTGCCATAAAATGCCACTGACGCGGTTGATAAAATAGCCAGCGTGATCACGCCACCTAAGGTGATAGACACACCCGTATCTACATTAGTTTGCTTAATGACTTTTTGCTTATCACTTTTGCTGTCGTGTCTTGCAGCTAAAACACCTGAGTGTAAAAATAAGTTATACGGCACTATGGTGGTGCCCACTAATGCCAATACCGTGGTAATTGAACCCTCTGGCATACTAGGAATAAAGCCTGCTAACACATCACTCAGCGAGGGAGCAGCCATAACTAACGTAGAGATAAACACTAGGCTCATTAAAATCACTAATAAAATAAGCGCGTTTTCAACGACTTTGTGTTTACCGCTGTAAAGTAACACCGCACTTAAAAATGCAATGAGTGGCGTCCAAAGCTGGGCATTAACATGAGGAAATATTTCAATTAATCCCATGCTGGCACCGCTAAGGTTGCCAGCCTCGTAGGCGGCACTACCTACTCCAATGGCGCTGATCACTAAAAATATAGCGAGAGATTTAAATAGGGGCGTTTCAATGTGAGCTCTTAGCGCTTGCGCTAAATCTTGCCCGGTGGCTACGCCAAGGCGCGCCGCCATAGATTGTAATAATATGGTGGCAATAACTGAAAACAGTAATGTCCATATTAGTGCAAAACCAAAGTTTGCACCTGCCACGCTGGCAGTCGTAATAGTCCCTGGTCCAATGAAGGCAGCGGTGACGAGTAGTCCTGGTCCTAATCGCATAATTGACCTTAATAGTACTTTTGTATATTGCTATTTAAAGTTACATCTAACGTTTTATAACGCGATGCCTGTATTATTGCTGCCACTTATATTAAGTGCCTTGCAGCGATAGCCGCCCCTTGGCAAACCCTTTTTTGATGATAATCATATGTTAAAAAAGGTCGCGTAGCATACCAACTTATATATAAATTTAAAGGGGGTGTGGCGCGTTTGCACAAAATTAGTACAATCAACAAATAAAAGTAATAACTGCTTACCTCAGTTTAGGGCTTATTTAACGACTTAAAGAATGACTTAATAACCTTAAATTGTTCACAGGTTTATGCCAATAACTATAGGCACTATAAACGCTTTGCACGCACTGTATTCAAGCAAAGGGTTTGAATGCCCTAAATATCAACCCATTTATGCCATCACGGCTTTAATGGCCTCTAAGCCTTTTCGCAAAGTGCTGGCATCGGTTGCATAATTAATTCGAATGCACTGGTGTTTGTGTGCCCAAGCATCATCAATACCAATAAAGAAATTATGCCCGGGAATAATATACACATCCTGCTCTTTAAGCTTTTGGTAAAGTTGTTCGCTGGTTATTTTTGCCTCTTTAAACCACAGCCACATAAAAAATGCGCCTTCTACTTTGTGTAAGTAAACGGGGAGGTGGGCAAATATTTCATCAAACAAGTTCATTGCTGTTTGTGCTTTTTCTCGATAAAAAGGCAGCACTGAATTTTTACACAGCGGAAGGAGTTCATCTTCATCAATTAGCCGTGTTACTAAACTTGGGCCAAAACTGTTTGGCGATAAAACCATACTGCCATTCACACGGCCAATGGCTTTAATTATGTCATTGTTAGCCACTACAATACCGGTTCGCAAACCCGGTAGGCCAAGCTTTGAAAGTGACATGCATAAAATAATGTTTGAGTTCCAGGTTAAGTTTGCGTCGGTATAAATACACCCAGGGAATGGGTCGCCGTAGGCGTTATCAATGATCAGTGGGATATTATATTGCTTAGCCAATAAATCGAGATGCTGTACTTCTTCATCAGTAATGACATTGCCTGTTGGGTTAGTCGGGCGCGATACACACAGTGCGCTAATGCTGCTGTCGCTTGCTAATACTTGCTCAACAGCTTTAAAATTAATGATATATTTAAATTGGTTTGAGCCACTTTCAGTATTTAAAATTTCGATATCGGGCTTTATTGCTACAAACATATCGTCAGTTAAGCCTTGATCTGCATAGCCTACATATTCAGGTGCCAGCGGAAATAAAACCTTTTTATGGCTTCCATCAGGCATACTGCCAGCTAACAGATTAAATAACACAAAAAAATTGGCTTGGCTGCCATTACCAAGCGCTATATTATTTGCGGTTAAATCCCATGAGTATTCACTTTTTAGTTGCTTGGCCAGAGCTGCACGAAATGCATCATTACCTGTTGGGCCATCGTAAAGTCCAAATACGTTGGAAAGTGTATTATTAGCAACAAGCTTTTGTAACTCATTGATAAAAATATCATTAACCTCAGGCACTAGGGCCGGATTACCACCACCGAGCATAACAATATTTGGATTATTACTGTTTTTAGCATCGCCTAAATCTTCCATTAACTGAGTAATACCATTAGGTTGAGTAAATTTAGTGCCGAAGTTTGAGTAATCCATAATGACCGTGTGCCTTAAAAAATGATAAGTTAGTGTAAATTAACACTATGAATTTGATATTGAAAAATTTTCACCGATTAGATTACTATAGCCATAACCCGCTATAATCGTTTTTCATATTTTAAGTAGGGCAGCCTTATCAGCAACCTTGAATCACACACTAAAACACCTTTAAACACCAAAGCAGACGATTCGGTTATTACTGATACGATTCTTAAAATTGCCACTTTTAACTTGTTTAATTACCTTGAGCCGCCTAATGCCTATTATGAATTTGAACGCATATACACCGCAGAGCAGTGGGCTAGAAAGCAGCGTTGGCTTGTAAATTACTTAACCGAACATCAGCCTGATGTGATTGGTTTTCAAGAAGTATTTAGTATTGAGTCGCTTAAAGAATTAGTTAAAGATCAAGGCTATACGTACTTTGCCGTGGTAGATGAGCCTCAGGTAATCGACGACTTTATTTACAAACGCCCTGTAGTAGCGCTTGCTGCTAAATACCCCATCGTTGAAGTGGCAACTGTTGAGCATGACCATGAGCTTGCTAAAACCCTTGGTTTAACTGAGGATTTTACATTTAGCCGAAAGGTGCTTAGAGCTACAATAACTTTACCGCATATCGGCAACACGGATTGTTATGTGGTGCATTTTAAGTCTAAGCGCTCAATGATAGAGCTTGATGAGCAAAACAAAGACCTCACACCCGAAAAAAATATTATCGAGCTATTAAAGGCCAATATAGCTGGGAGTTGGGGCTCAACTATTCAGCGCGGCAGTGAAGCCACATTACTGATGATGGACATCATTGCGCGCCGCGAATCTACACAAAACCCAATGGTTTTAATGGGCGATTTTAACAACGACTTAGCTGATGGCGTTTTAAGCCATTTACTAACAAATACACTGCGCTTTGCCCCCACGTTTGACAGTAAAACTTACCTTGCAAAATATTGCCTTAACGACGCATGGCAGTTATTTGCAAAGTCGCAATTAAATTTGGCTAATCAAAATAATGAAAATACAGTGGATTTAAAGCGAAAGCCTACCCATTATTTTGGCGCGAGCAGCTCAGTGCTTGACTACATTTTGTTGTCTTGCGAGTTTGACTCAAGTTACGACGACAGCTTTTTTGAGGTGAGCCATTACCATACTTACGATCGTCATTTAATTAACCCTGAATTTGAGCGTGATGATTTAAGCACAGATCATGGCGTGGTATTGATTAGCTTAGCATTAAGGTCGTAGCGGGTTTTGTTACTATAAATAGTAAGCTAATCTGCCGCTGACATAATTAATATTAAGGCGCTCAGTAGGTGCCTTGATGTTTTCCCTTTCTTTTATCCTGCTGTTTTAAAAAATCACTAATAATTAGTGCATTAACCCTAATTTATATTGATCCACATCATCTTTATTAACGGTGAGAGTGTTAGATTAGTGACGCTGGATTTTTAAGTTCGTTTAAATCGCTTATTACAACTACCCTTGTTGTACTTACAAAGCAGGGTTGCTTTTATATAACAAATAGCGTGCTGTATCCTAAAAATTTTTACCTTGACTACCCTCACTTACATTACTTTATACATACATGGAGTTTTAGCACATGACAATTAAATCAACGTTCAAATCTTTGAGTAAGCTCGCTGTATTGATCATTGTGGGGGGGGCTGGCTGGTATGCTTGGCAAACCTTGCAGCCTACATCATTTGCTGAACAACTCCCTGACAGTGTTGCCTATGGGAATGGGCGAATTGAAGCGACTGAGTACGATATTGCTACAAAATTACCGGGCCGCTTAGTTGACGTTATGGTGCAAGAAGGCGATATGGTTAAAGCGGGTCAAACGCTAGCGGTTATTGACACTGATGATTTAAATGCACAGTTACGTGAAGCTCAGGCGGGACTTCGTGTTGCCAATGAGTCTCGTAAATACGCATTAGCGATTGTAGAGCAGCATAAAAGTGAGCTTAATTTTGCACAAACTGAATTGCGCCGCTCTGCAAAATTATTGGAAAAAGGCCATATTTCAAAAGAAGTGGTAGATCAACAACGAACCACCTCTGCTATTGCGCAAGCTGCTTTAACCGCGGCAAACGTAAAAGTTGTGCAGTCGGATGCTGAAATAGAAGCAGCGCAGGCACGTATTGAGCGATTACAAAGCAACATAGCCGACAGCACGCTCAAAGCACCAATCAATGGACGTATATTGTATCGATTAGCTGAGCCTGGCGAAGTGCTTGGCAGTGGTGGCAAGGTTTTATCGTTATTGGATTTAACCGATGTTTATATGAGTATATATTTACCAACAGCGCAAGCGGGCAAGGTAACAATAGGCTCACAAGCGCGCATTGTTATTGATGCTGTTGCCGAGTATACATTGCCGGCTAAAGTGACGTTTGTATCTGCACAGGCGCAATTTACCCCTAAATCGGTAGAAACCCGAAACGAGCGCGATAAACTGATGTTTAGAGTTAAGGTAAAGCTCGATTCGCAGTTATTAAAAGATCATATCAAACAAGTAAAAACAGGGGTGCCAGGGCTTGCTTATGTGTTGTTAGCGCCTGAAAAAAATTGGCCTACGTCATTACAGGTACGAGTGCCTGAATAATGGATAACGACGATAAAAACATTCAACAGCCACCAAGTGAAAGTGTGGTTACGCTTACTAAGGTGAGCCATCGCTATGCTAATAATCGCGTGCTGGACAACATTAGTATTTCATTACCTGCCGGGAAAATGGTCGGGTTTATAGGCCCTGATGGCGTAGGAAAATCAAGCTTGCTGGCACTTATAGCGGGGGCAAGGGCGATTCAAGAGGGGGAGGTTGAGGTATTAAACGGCAATATGCGCAGCAGTGGTTTTCGTAATACGGTGTCGCCACGCATTGCTTATATGCCTCAAGGGCTTGGCAAAAATGTGTATCCAACACTTTCTGTGTTTGAAAATATAGATTTTTTTGGTCGTCTATTTTCTCAAAATAAAGCCGAGCGAAAACAACGAATTAATAACCTTTTAAAAAGTACAGGCTTAGAGGCATTTGCCGATCGCCCCGCAGAAAAGCTCTCTGGTGGGATGAAACAAAAACTCGGTTTGTGCTGCGCACTGATCCATTACCCTCAATTATTAATTTTAGATGAGCCAACTACCGGAGTTGATCCGCTATCGCGTCGTCAATTTTGGCAATTAATAAACAGTATTCGCGCTGAAAATACACAAATGAGCGTACTGGTTGCGACCGCCTACATGGAAGAAGCCGATGATTTTGATTGGCTAGTTGCTATGGACGATGGAAAAGTAATCGGTACGGGCAGCCCACAAAACCTGAAAGCGCAAACTAATAAAGAATCGCTTGATGAAGCCTTTATAGCATTACTTCCTGAAGAAAAACGCCATGATCATCAGCGGTTAGTTGTGCCACCTCGTAAACAAGACTTAAACACAACTCAGTTCGCTATAGAAGCAAATGGATTATGTAAAACATTTGGCGATTTTACCGCCGTTAACAAGGTGAGCTTGAGTATTGAACAAGGTGAAATTTTTGGCTTTTTAGGCTCAAATGGCTGTGGAAAAACCACCACAATGAAAATGCTTACCGGGTTACAACCGGCAACCAGCGGCGAAGCAAAATTGTTTGGTGAAAAGGTCGATGCCAATAACATCGAAAGCCGCAAACGCGTTGGTTTTATGTCGCAAGCATTTTCGCTTTATAACGAGCTTACAGTGAAGCAAAACTTGGTATTGCATGCGCGTTTATTTCACTTACCTGCAGAGAAAATAGAGCCGCGCGTTAAAGATTTAATTACTCGGTTTAACCTTAAAAAATACAGTGACGATTTTCCTACCGATTTGCCCCTAGGTATTCGCCAGCGTTTATCGCTTGCTGTTGCAGTAGTACATAGCCCTGAAATGCTCATACTTGATGAGCCCACATCGGGGGTAGACCCCGTTGCAAGGGATGACTTTTGGCAGCTACTCATTGAGCTTTCGCGCGAACAAGGCGTGACTATTTTTATTTCGACTCACTTTATGGATGAAGCGGCACGTTGCGATAGAATTTCGTTAATGCATGCAGGTAAAATACTTGCCAGCGATACGCCAGCTGCACTGTGCCAAGCGCGTAATACCGACACACTAGAAGCTGCCTTTATTGAATATTTAGAAGAGGCGGTAAATGCAGCGGGAGCAAGCTCGGCGATACAAGTATCGATAACTGATAAACCCAAAGCATTGGCTACAGCGCTCGCTACTCGTAAAAATAACACTAACCCCACATTTAGTTTGTTGCGGCTATTTGGTTATGCGCATCGCGAAACGCTAGAGTTGTGGCGCGATCCTATTCGCCTAACGTTTGCTTTGCTGGGCTCGATAATTTTGCTGTTTATTTTAGGTTACGGCATTACATTTGATGTTGAAGATTTAAGCTTTGCGGTACTAGATCAAGACCAATCACCCGAGAGCCGCAACTACATTCAAAATATGGCAGGTTCGCGTTACTTTATTCAAAGAGCAGATATTAAAAGCCCGCAAGAACTTAATAAACGAATGCGCAATGGTGAGTTAAGCGTGGCCGTTGAAATTCCACCTAACTTTGGTCAGCAATTTAAACGCGGCCGTAAACCTGAAATTGTAGTGTGGATTGATGGTTCTATGCCGTTTAGGGCAGAAACGATTAATGGTTATATGAGCGGCGTGTATTACAGCTATTTAACCAACTTATCTTTGCGCACTTATGCACAAGTACCAAACTTAGTGCCAGCTAATATTGAATCTCGCTATCGTTATAACCAAGATTTTAAAAGCATTGAGGCCATGGTGCCGGCGGTTATTCCACTACTATTGGTATTTATTCCTGCAATATTGATGGCGCTTGGCGTAGTGCGCGAAAAAGAGTTGGGTTCAATCATAAACTTATATGTAACACCGGTTAATCGGCTGGAATTTATTATTGGCAAACAGCTGCCTTACATTTTAGTGAGTATGATCAGCTTTTTTGGCTTAGTCGCACTTGCTATTACCGTGTTTGGTGTGGCGCTAAAAGGCAGCTTTTGGGCGCTTAGTTTGGCTGCATTATTATACGTTACAGCGACTACGGGGGTGGGGCTGTTAATTTCGGCTTTTACAAAAACACAAATTTCAGCACTGGCAGCCACTACGGTGGTGGTGTTGATGATTGCCGTTAACTTTTGTGGGCTAATTGACCCTGTTTCTTCCTTGGAAGGGTTTGGAGCGATTATTGGCAAACTGTTTCCAACCACCTACTTTTTAGAGGCGTGTCGAGGGGTCTTTAATAAAGCGCTTAATTTTTCTGATTTATCAGCTCAGCTACTGCCTTTATTCGCTTTTATACCCGTGCTGACTCTGGCCAGTGTATTTTTACTTCCAAAGCAGGACAAATAGCCATGCAACGTCGCGGAAACATTATTAATTTAGGTATTAAAGAGTTGCGTAGTTTATGGCGTGATAAGGTTTTGCTGCTATTCGTTTTTTTTGCTTTTACTGGGCTGATTTATGTGGTGGCTTCAGCCACGTCGATAGAGTTAAATAATGCGCCGATTGCAGTTGTTGATCACGACCAATCGCAATTATCCAAGCGTATTATTAATGCCTTTTATGAGCCTTACTTCAAAACGCCAGACAGTATTTCATTAAGCGATGTTGACTCAGCTATGGATAATGGCCGTTATACTTTTGTGCTTAATATCCCGCCTTATTTTGAGCGTGATGTACTTGCAGCTAAGCAACCTACGATTCAAGTAAATATAGATGCTACGCGTATGTCGCAAGCATTTATTGGTGATAACTATATTCAAACCATTATTAACGGCGAAGTAAATGAATTTGTGCAAGGTTATCGAACCGTTTATTCACTGCCAATAAAGCAATCGGCGCACATTATGTTTAACCCAAACATGACAAGCGTATGGTTTGGTAGCGTGATGGAATTGATGAACGTGATCACAATGATTTCGATTATTTTAACTGGCGCCGCGGTGATCCGTGAACGTGAACACGGCACATTAGAGCATTTATTAGTGATGCCATTAAGCCCCTTTGAAATAGTGATGGCGAAAATTTGGGCTAATGGTTTAGTGATTTTATTACTGACTGCATTTTCATTATTTATTGTGATCGAAGGTTTGTTACAAGTGCCTATTCATGGCTCGCCAGGCTTATTTTTATTTGGCGTTGCTATTCATTTATTTGCGACCACATCGCTGGGTATATTGTTAGGCACACAGGCGCGCACCATGCCGCAACTCGGGTTATTGATGATCTTAATTTTATTACCATTACAAATGCTCTCTGGCGGTGTTACGCCGCGTGAAAGTATGCCTGAGGTAGTGCAAAATATTATGTTATTGGCGCCAACAACGCATTTTGTAAAATTTGCTCAAGCAATTTTATACCGAGGAGCAGGGTGGGATGTAGTTTGGCCTTACTTTTTAGCATTAACTGTTATTGGCAGTGTGTTTTTTATTGTTGCATTAATGCGCTTTCGTAAATCAGTGGCGCAAGGTTAGGGTATTAAAATATAACGCGTGTTTTCAAAAGATGACTTTAAGATAAAGCCACCCGTTAACGTTAAAGCGCTAATGGGTGGCTATTGAAGTATGGGGGAGTGATACCATCCGCAATAATAATTAAGCGAATGGGGATGACTTAGTTTAGTCTTGGGTTAATTTCTAAAGGAGATAGCGTAATGGTCGCATTACTGCTTGCTCCTTTATATTCTTGATAGTCTTTGTTTTCAAACAGCGTGTAAAAAACATCAACATAATCGTCATTATTAGTAAACCATTCATCCGGCATTGCTTTTAGCAGTTCATTGGTCAGCTTAGGGATAATGGCATAACCCTGCGCTTGTAAATCAGGAATGCTCGCCATTACTTGCTCTGATATTTCTAATAATTTTATTGCTAGAGTTTTATAGTTGGTGTTGTCATCTTGTTCCATTAAGAGTAAATCAACCGCTTGCCAACGATAACGTTGCCAATGAATGAGCACCTGATTAGGGCTGTAATCGGTTTGATCATGATCTAAATACGGTAAATCAACGATATCTAATATTGGTTCATCTCGGGTGGGGTCGACACCCGTTACAATGGCATAAATTTCAGCACCACCTGAGATCCAAGGTTCTTTGTCATCTTCTAAGCGTATTTTTTTCAATACACTGGTTTGCAGAGGTTGTTCATTGCTTAACTGGTTTCGTGGACTAACCGTGCTTTTACTGAATTTGTTAGTAGATAAAATTCCTCTCATTACTGCAATACCCGCATCTTGTACTTTTTGTTGATCTAATTCGACAATAAAGACAGGTTGGGTCGGCATTTGGTCAACACTAAGATAATGAATGTCACCATACTGATCGAACGCTTCAATCTCGCTCCATTGCGTATCGTCACCAGCGGGTGCAAATGCAAATAAAGGGCGTTCGCCTTGCTGCCAAGCGCTAAGCATTTTATCGCTTGCCAAACGCACTTGTAACAAACTACCTGTGTTTTGTGGTAAACCTTTCAGTTGTTGTAACGCGTTGTTTGCTAAACGAGTATTTTGTTGTGTGTGCATACCTAAAGACGGTAGCTGATCCGCATTCAAAACCAGTTTATATTGGCTTAGCGTTTGTTTAAGATCAGCGTTTAATACACTGTAATTAAGCGCTAATTGTTTTGCGAAATTGCGTTTAATGGTGGCTACGTCTTTGTATTGCGCCAACTTAGCCAAGTTTTCACCTTTTTCGATTTCATATTGAGCTGAAAAAGCGGGCGCTGATACACAGTTCAATAGCGCTAAGGTTACCAAGCATTTGGTTATTTTATTCATCATATTCATTTTACCGTTCCGTTATCAGTAACACTATAAAACAACACTTAGAATAAATACTCAAATAAAAATTATAAAATACGTAATTAGTACTGGTTTTAAGTTGCGCTCAGACTCTAAAAAAATACCAAGACGCTGTGATAGAGTAAGTTTTATATAAAGAATGAATCTATTACAAAAAATTATTTTACTAAAAAGTAATTACTATATACATCAGTGGCTTATCTTTGGCTTGATAGTTGCTGTAACTATTACTCTAATAACAACACAAAGGATTAAACAATGACCGATATAGCACATTCAGCGTTTATAGCATTTTATTTATATTTAATTATGATGTTAGTTCAGTGGACAGTGGCGACGTTTAGTAAAGCCAAACAGCCTGGGGCTGTACCAGGAAAAATTGATAAAGACCTATCTCATGAGAGTTTTATATTTAGAGCGCATCGCACCTTTCATAACACATTAGAAAATAGTGCGTTATTTATAGGAACGGTTTTATTTGCCTTTGTGATGAATTATCACAGTTCGGTTTTTGCAATCTGTATTTGGGTTTACGTTATTGCACGTTTAATTCATATGGCACTGTATTACGCCATTGCCACAGAGAAAAACCCCAGCCCGCGTAGTTACTTCTTTTTGATTGGTGTGATTGCAAACATTGTGATGTTAGTGCTGTTAGGACTGCGATTAGCAAGCTAATTAAATGATTAAAGCGAAAAGCAGACAGTCCCTAGCTTTTCGCTTACTTATTTTATTGGGCTGGCTTTGTTTTTCGGGTCACAATAAAACACATTAATGAGCCTAATGTAACTAATACTACGCCTTGCCAAAATGCGTTGGTGAGCGATAGTGATAAGTAAATAGAGGCAAATAGCGTAGACAATACAGGAATAAAGTAAGACAAGGTGCCTAATAACACTAGGTTACCGCCAATTATTGCTTGGTTCCATAGTGCGTAACCTCCACCAATAACCACCCCTGCCAGCAATAAAGTAAAACTAGAATATACGTTAAACTCAAAGCTGGGTTCATTACTCAGTCCGTAACTTATCCATAAAGAAATTGCCGTGGCTGCAAAAAACACATTAATGGCATTTTTACCCTTGCTAAGTTTAACCGTTACACTGCAATACACAGCCCAAATAAACGCTGCTGCAAACGCCATAGAGTAGGGCAATGGGTTGTCGCTAATATTAGCGGTTAATACAGCCATAGATAAACCACTGTTGCCTGCAATACACGATGCAACCCCTAAAAATGCAATCAGTATGCTCGGGTAGACTAATACGCTTACCTTAGTGCGGTTAACAATAATCGAAAATAAAATGGTTAACGCTGGCCAAAGGTAGTTAATAATTGCCATTTCTAACGCTTGCTGGCGACTATTTGCAAAGCCGAGGGATAACGCTAAACACATTTCGTAAATAACAAATAAGCTGCCACCAAAGACTAAATAGCGTTTTGGGTAATTGCTTAGCCTTGGTACACCCATGACTAGTATTAAAAAAATCGCACTGACGCTGTACATTAAAGCAGCGCCACCAATTGGGCTAAATAGTTCTGATAAGTCGCGAATAAAGGCAGTTAAACTGCTCCAGAGCAAAATTGCGAGCACCCCAAACAGGGTGTATTTGTGTTTACTTAATAAAGACATAATAAAATTCAAAGCGTGATGATAAAACACGGGGAATGTGGCATTTTATGATTTAAAGAACAAGCATATGTATCAAAATGCCGACTAAATGCTTATAAATTATATTTAAGATCAATAGCTAAGGACAGAATGTAGCATTAAGCAGGGCAAGCTTAATATTCAGCTTGCCCTGTTAACCTAATTACTCAACGCCAATAAAACCACCGGTTTGATGCGCCCAAAGAGCAGCGTAAATGCCGCCTTGGGCAATTAATTCATCGTGACTGCCTTGCTCTACAACGCCGCCTTCATCAAGCACGATGAGTCTGTCCATTTGTGCAATGGTCGATAATCGATGGGCAATGGCGATTACTGTTTTACCTGTCATTAAATCATCTAAGCTTGCTTGAATAGCCGCTTCGACTTCAGAGTCTAAAGCGCTGGTGGCTTCATCAAGTATGAGGATTGGTGCGTTTTTAAGTAGTACGCGTGCAATAGCAATACGTTGGCGCTGACCGCCTGACAGGGTGACCCCTCGTTCGCCTACTTGCGCATCAAAGCCTTTGTTGCCTTTGCTGTCTTCTAAATCGGTTATAAAATCAAGGGCTTTGGCTTGCTTAGTCGCATCGAGCATTTCGGCTTCTGTGGCATCGGGTCTGCCGTATAAAATGTTATCTTTTACTGAGCGGTGCAGTAGGGATGTATCTTGGGTAACCATAGCAATATAGCGGCGAAGGCTTTCTTGGCTTACATCCGTGATATTTTGGCCATCAATACTAATGCTGCCTTTGTCGGTATCGTAAAAGCGCAGCAACAAGTTAACTAAGGTGGATTTACCCGCGCCAGAGCGACCCACAAAGCCGATTTTTTCACCGGGTTTAATGTTTAAGTTTAATCCGTTTATTACGGGGCCACGGTTATTTTCATTCACGGCTTTACCGTAATTAAAATGTACATTATTAAAGTCGATTGCCCCTTGGGTGACCTTTAACGTTTCGGCTTCTGGTTTGTCATCAACCGCAATAGGATTAGAAAGGGTGCGCATGCCATCGGCCACGGTGCCAATGTTTTCAAACAAGCTGCTAATTTCCCACATGATCCATTGGGCCATGCCATTGAGCCTTAACGATAAACTCAATGCCACGGCAATCGCTCCTGCACTAATGGCGCTTAACGACCATAAATACAAAGACACTGCTGCCACTGAAAACACTAACAAATAGTTTAAGCTTTGAATAACCACGTTTAAGCTGGTGACCAAGCGCATTTGTTTATAAACAGGCTGTAAAAATACATCCATACTTTGTTTAGCGTATTGTTCTTCGCGTTGGGTGTAAGAAAACAGCTTAATGGTTGAAATATTTGTGTAGCTGTCGACGATACGGCCGGTCATTTCTGAGCGTGCATCAGCTTGTGAACTGGCAATACTTTTTAATCGGGGTACAAAGTAAATTTGCACGCAAATATACAATGCTAACCACACTAATAATGGCAACATTAAACGCCAGTCTGAGGCGGCCACTAAAAACACCATTGAGCCAAAATAAACAGCAATGTACATAAGTACATCAAGTAACTTAGTGACTGACTCACGTACTGCTAATGAGGTTTGTAATACTTTTGTAGCGATACGCCCAGCAAATTCGTTTTGATAAAAGCTGACACTTTGACGCAGTAAATAACGGTGTGCCAACCAACGAATCGACATAGGGTAATTGCCCAAAAGCGATTGATGTAAAATAGCCGATCTAAAAAATACGACTACAGGCATGACGACTAAAAGCATTAACCCCATTTTTATTAGCGCGGATTGTTGCTGCGAAAACAGCTCTTCAGGTGTGTACTCGCCAAGCCAGTCAACCAGTTGGCCCATATAACTAAATAAAGACACCTCTAAAATAGCGAGTAATGCGGCACTGAGCGACATAAGCACTAACGACAATTCCATGCCTTTGGTGTAGTGACGACAAAATGCAAAAAGGGTTTTAGGAGGCTGAGATGGAGAACGCTCTGGGAACGGTTTAGTCATCCGTTCAAATAGTCGATACATATTAACTGCTTAATTAAATATTTATAAAGATGTCCCACTATACCATTGTAAAACACAAAGGCGCAGTGGGAATGAGGTGTGCGTCGGTTAACTCAAGTTGAGTTAACCGTTTATAGCTTAGTGTGGCCGGTTTTATTTTTTACCAGCCAATACGATATACCCAGTGCTAAGGTAACTAACGCCAGGCCAACAATTTGCTCTGAGGTCACTAATTTTAAATCGAGGACAATAATTTTACGCGCCACAGCCATCAGTGCGGTAGCAATAACAAGTTCAACGGGCAGCGAGCTAGAGCCCAAATATAACCGAATGTTAGTAAATATTTCTACCGCAATTAGCACCACCATAAAGGCACCAAAGGTTTGCAGAATGTCTTCAATATTTAATAAAAAATAAGGCGGAGAACTTAACCGCATGTATAAAACATACACTACATCAGCAATACTCCAAAAAATAACCAGCACCATGAGCACTGCCAGTATTTTAATTGCAAAGCGAATAGCATGATGTAAATACTGCATCAGGGGATCAACATGATCCTCTGGTAATTCTTCGTGTTTCTTCATGTTATTTCAGCACCTTATTGATTAAATTAGCCTTTATAAAATGATAGCTGATTAATTATGTTTAGCACTATATACGGTCAAAACAGTATAAGTGATTATTTTTATTAAAATAGTGTGCTTGAACAGGGGACTTGTTTGGTGTGGGTTAAATTCTAAGTAAAATTCAAGGTGTTAATAATATGTAATTAAGCGTGTGATTTTTAGTGTCTATCTCAAAAGGTTTGCGGTTATTGGTTTCTGCTGTCATGTTGGTGGCATTCATTATGAGGATAACAATGCTATGTCTAATTTAGGTTTAAAGTTCGTTAATCGACTTATAAAGTATGGTGTGTTGGCATCATTAAGTTCTGTAACGCTTACAAGCTTTGCTGGCGAGTCTACACAACAAGCATCATTGCATAAAATTGCACAAGAAATTTCGGCGCAGCGTATTGAGAGTGATATTCAAACGCTGGTGGGTTTTGGTACGCGACATACGCTATCAGAGACTAAGTCTGATACACGTGGTATTGGCGCGGCAAGGCGTTGGATTAAAAAAGAATTTGAAGCGATTTCGGCACAATGTGGTGGCTGCTTAGAAATAATAGAGGTAAAACAAACCATTTCGGGAGAAAAGCGCATTCCTAACCCTGTAGAAGTGGTTAACATAATTGCGATTCAGCGCGGCAGTACTGAGCCTAATCGTATGGTGATGATGTCGGGTGATATAGACTCGCGCGTTAGTGATGTAATGGATTTTACCAGCGATGCGCCAGGGGCAAACGATAACGCTTCAGGGGTTGCCGGTGTTATTGAGGCAGCGCGTGTTTTATCGAAATATACATTTAATGGCTCGGTTGTTTACGCGGCGCTCTCAGGTGAAGAGCAAGGTTTATTTGGCGGTAAAATTTTAACCGCTTATGCGCAAAAAAATAATTGGCAGGTTCATGGTGTTTTAAATAACGACATGATTGGTAATATTACCGGTATTAATGGCGTAACCGATAACACCACTGCACGCATTTTTTCAGAAGGGACGCGAGTGGTTGAAACCAAAGAGCAAGCGCGTACTCGTCGTTTTACCGGTGGCGAAGTTGACTCAGCGAGTCGTAATTTAGCGCGTTACATAGACACCATTGCCGATAAATACATTGAAAATTTAGACACTATGCTGGTATACAGACTCGACCGATTTGCTCGAGGAGGGCATCATCGCCCATTTAATGATGCGGGCTTTGCGGCTGTACGTATAATGGAAACTAACGAGCATTACGACCGTCAACATCAAGACCTACGCACCGAAAATGGCATAGTGTACGGTGATACCATCGATGGGGTTGATTTTGATTACGCCGCAAAACTCACGTCATTGAATGCGGTGAGCCTAGCGTCAATGGCATGGGCACCAGCGCCACCGAAAGAAGTGAAAATTAGTGGTGCCGTACGCGCCAGTACAACACTTTCTTGGCAACCATCGGAAGATAAAAATATTGCCGGTTACAAAATTTACTGGCGCTATACGAGTGAGCCACAATGGCAATACAGCCAATGGGTTGATAATGTTAGCGAGTTTACGCTTAAAAATGTGGTTATTGATAACTACTATTTTGGCGTTGCTAGCGTTAATAAACAGGGTGTTGAATCGCCAGTGGTGTTCCCCGGTGATGTGGGGTCGTTTGATCACAACATAAAATAATCGGTTTGCTTAAAAACCCAGCAAACAGCTGCGAATAAGGTGTTAAGCACGCTATTTATGCTTGCGCCTTATTTGTTATGCCCTTAAAGTGTAAACAAAGAAGTAAAAAGGTTATTAAAATGCAGCAACAAGAACAAAAACCATTAACACCAGAGCAGCAAGCTGAACTTCAGCAACAAGAAATTCAATGGCAGCGCGAATGTTTTCAAAATGCGCAAAAACATTTAGCTGAAAAAGGCATTATGCCCAAAACATTGCTTGAAAAAGAAAGCCGTTTTTTAGCGCCTTTATGCGCGCTATGGAAATTTAAAGCGCAAAACGGTAAAAGCTACTGGGTGATCACCGGTCGTTTACCAACCGATCACGCTGAAGCATCTGCAGCAAAAGATGCACGCGATGCTATGCGTTATTTTTCACTGCAGTGGCAGTTAAAGGCCGATCAAATTATTACCGCGGGTGCGCGAGATAAAACCCAAGCTGATTTTGCAAATTTACTGATTAACCGTGCACATGGTTTATATGAAATGCATGAAAACGAGCAGCTTTGGGCAAAAGAACCCGCTTAATAAATAAAAGTGAATACATTTAAAAAAACCTAACTTAGCGACGTAAGTTAGGTTTTTTGTTGGAACTTTCAGAATTAAGCTCGAAACATAAATAGACTCTAATAAGCGCTATCTACGCGCACTGTGTTGTTGGTTAAATAAATAAGGCGTACATTATCACCTTGGTGAAAACGCATAGCGGGATCGCTGTCTTGTACCACCATAAATTGTTCACCACTTTCTACTTGTATAAGTAGTTCAACTAATTGGAGGTTTTCATAGCGTTGTGTCTGTTGCTGATTATGCGCAACATTACCACCAATCACTGATCCTAAAATAGTCGCTACCGTGCGACCGCTGCCACCACCAAACTGGTTACCAATAACACCACCTAATAAGGCACCGCCAAAGGTTTTCCAGCCGTTGCTTTTATCGTGAACCAATTGTTGCTCTGTAATGTTGCGCACTGACTTCACTTTACCAAATAGTACTTGCTGCACAGGAACGGCTTTATTGCGTTCATACTTGGCAAAAGTGGGGGCACTAAATATTAATAAAGTGCATAAAAATAAGCTAAGCGTTTTCATGGTTCGCTCCTGTTAGTTACCAACCAAAGGTAGATTTTTCACGGGTTTTACGAATTTCAGTTTCGTCAGCCCATTCAACAAGGCCACTTTGCATATCCATTAAGCGCATTGTAAATTTGTAGTACACATCGGCTTTGTCAGCATTGGATTTAACAATGCTCGACAGGTTACCGTACAGCATATATTGTGCGCCAATTTGTTTACCAAAGGCCACCGCAGTGCTTGGATTGATCAGTGCATCTTCATTTTGAAATGTAAGTTGTTCACGAACCGCTTCTACACGGGTCATATCAACAAATCTAAATTTTCCACTGCGAAGTAATTGAGTCGAAATTGAGTCGGTAATTGACTCAGTGTCTATGTGTTCACTGGTTTTGTTTTTAATACGCTCAACAAATACCACAGGGCGTGTATTGGCAGTCATAGTACCAACCACTGGCGAACTGAGCAGTGAGTCGGTCATTTGCGAGGCTACTTTTTGTAGGTCGGTAGAGCCAAAGTTTATATCTGTGGTTTCTACGGCTTGGGCATCACCATAACTAACGACTGCTTTATTAGCACAGCCGTTTAGTGTGAGTGCGGCTAAGCCTAAAATTGCATAGCCAGAGAGTGATTTAAATTGTTTATTGATCATCATGGTTTCCTTTAATCTTTAAATTCTTGAGCTTCAGTAGACACTTCTCTTACAGCTAAAGAGAAAGTAACGGCATTAGGGCTAGGCGCGAGTCCTGCAAGCTGAGTTTTAGCAAAGCCAAATAATGTGAGGGCTTGCCACGGCGAGTGGTTGCCTTTAATTACAAAGCCATCTTTATCAAACCAGTTAAATTGATACTGTAAATATTGTGACTTTTTATAGGTACTTGCCAAGGTGACTACCACGTCGGTTAGGTTATTTGTTTGACGAGTTTTTACATCACTGATTAATAGCTTTTTTGCTAACTGTGGATTGTTAACATTGAGCTGCTCTTTGTAGGCATTGGTAGTTTGTTCAACTCCAATGCCTGAGGTTACAGGTCGACTGCTACATGCACTAAGCATAAACAACGCAATAATGGGGAGTATGTATTTCATGATGGCTCCTAAAGTTGCACTACATGGGAGTTAAAATAGTTATTAACAGAGGTTAGGTAGATTAACGTTAACCTTTGCTTACTAACGGTAAAATTTATTGGCGGTTGTGAGCCAACATTTAAGGTATGTTCTCCTGCAGTCACTGCACTGCGGGCAAGGCTAATTTGATTGGGTAAGGTAAGCCAGCTGCGGGTATCGGCTTGCTCAGATGCAAGATTATATAAGTTTGCTAAAATATTCCCCACATCACCGCCACTGCGGGCAAGCTCAGCGCGCAGCTTTTCTTTCGCCACTAAGCGCAATATTTGCCTCGATACGCGCCCAGCAACTTGCTGCTCTAGCGTTTTAGCGGCCAGTGCTTCTAAGTGTACTAACGGGCTTAGTGATAATACGTGGTCATTAATTTTGACGTTGTTAACGGTGCTTACATAAGCATTATTTATATAAATGGGCATGGCGAGACTATAAAAGCGGGCGTCTCCCTGTGAAGTATAAATGGGTAATCGTAATTTAAATTCGTGTTGTTTTGGTATCAGGCCTTGTTCGAATAATATAACCACTTCGCCTTGGTTTTTTTCTAAGGTGTTAACTTCACCAAACTGGCGTTTAAATTGGTTATAGTCATCAGCAAAACCTTGCTGCTTAGCAAGACGCAGTACATCGTGTTGTAAATACGGATTGTTAGGTTGTATTTCGAGCGCTTTTTTATAGTCTATGTAGGCATCATCACCTTGCTTTGCCGTTTCATATAGTAACCCTGATAAATAAAACGTGTACGCATTTTGAAAGCCATTTTTGACCGAGCGAATTAAGTTATCCATATCGGGATAGTGTTGCTGTGCTTGGGCAACCGCATTATCAAATTCGCTTTGATTATTTAATAGTTCATCAACTTGTACTTTATTAGCACGGCGTATTTCAACTAAGGCGCTTTCAATATCATGTTTATAAACATAATTGAGCGCTTTGTAGCTATGCAACATACTCATTTCGTAGGCGGGCGGTGTATAACCAATAGCTGAGTCGTTGGTTAACAGCGCATTACTTTGCTCAAGCCCAGCACTTACTTGTATTTTTGCAGCTTGGCGCTTAGATTGCATTTGTTGATAGACAGTTTCAAAATGAACTAGTGCGTTATCGGGGTTGTTGGCTAAATCCGCGATACGGCCTTGTTCTAATTGGCTCAGTAAATAATTACTGTGTGTTTTGCTGTTTTTGCTTATTAAGGAGCGTGCACTCTCAATATTATTATTCGTAATGGCTTGTCTAATAGGGGTGGTATTAGTGGCGTAATCATTAAAGAGATCGTCAAAGCCAATGGTGCTGCAACCACTTACAATAAAGCAAAGACTAAAAATTAAAATGTGACGCACGCGCACTCCTTCTTATTTATTCTGTAAGGTTAACATACTGCCAATAAATACAAGTGTGAAAGATTGTAAAAAAGCGTAGTGTATAAACATAGAACAAAAACCCTTAATAAAAACTTTATCATTTAAAAAATAACCATGGTAACGTTTACAACATTGGGCGTTAATTTAATCGGTATATAAATACGGTACATATTTATCAATACGTTAGGAATTAATTTGAAAGCAACACTGTTTACTATTATCGCGTTAGTTGCCTTTGCTGCAAATTCGTTATTATGTCGGTTAGCGTTGGCGCAAGGCTTCATTGATGCGTGGAATTTTACCGTTATTAGGTTACTGAGCGGGGCAGTGTGTTTGACCATTATTATGCTGCTCTATACTAGGCAGTTAAATAAAAAAGCGCAGTTAAGTAATCCTATTATTAACGATACTGGCAGTTGGCGAAGCAGTGCTAGCTTATTGATATATGCGCTGTGTTTTTCTGTTGCTTATATCGAGCTTGATACCGGCATGGGGGCGCTTATTTTATTCTCGGCGGTGCAATTTACAATGATTGGCTGGGGCATATATAAACAAGAGCGTTTAAGTGCTGTGCAATGGCTTGCATTTATAGTGGCGTTTGCGGCATTTGTTTACTTAATGCTGCCCTCACAGACAGCACCACCGCTGATGGCTGCATTATTAATGAGTATAAGTGGCATTGCGTGGGGAATTTACAGTATTCGTGGCAAGGCGTGTGTGTCGCCGCTAAGAGCCACTACCTTTAATTTTATTCGTAGTTTATTAGTGCTACCTATTTTAATTGTGGTGGGAATGAGCCAGCTTAAAAATATACGTATCGAAGGGGCGTTACTTGCAATAGCCTCAGGTGCCATCGCATCTGGCGTAGGGTACAGTATTTGGTATATGGCTATGCCACTATTAAAGAGCACGCATGCAGCCATAGTGCAGTTATGCGTACCCGTTTTGGCGGCTATTGCAGGGGCAGTGTTTTTATCAGAGACATTAACTGTACAATTTATGCTCCCCAGCAGTATCATTTTACTAGCGGTATTAGTTTTTACTTTAAATAAAAAGACTAAAACTGCCTAGCTGGTGGACTTACATTGATCACAAAGCGTTCATACAATGCAGGTAAGTGGGTTAAAATAGCGTCTTTACCTAATAAATCACTGTTTTTAATGCAGTCGTGCAACACTTCTGGCGTAAGGTGGCGAATAAGCTGCGCTGATTGCGCTATGTGGCTAATATGCCAAAGCTCAGGAGCTACCCCGCCCAAGTCATACTGGTAAGGTCGATAAAACCCAAATTCTGCTAGATGAGTGTCTAGCCATTGGCTTAGTTTAGCAAAAGGCCCACCTTGCTGATATTCAGTAGGGCTCAATTGCAAAACATAATCGTCACTCACTGCGCCTTTATCGTAAATATCTAAATCAGTCCCTAAATGATGGCGACTCGCCCCCGGTAGCGCAGAATAAAGCATGATGGCAATGCATTTATCAATATCACTGAGCGAATTAATATCAACGTGTTGCTGCGCTTTGTTTAATACCGGCCGCTTAGCGGAAAATTTAGCGTTCCAAATAGCTGATTGACGGTTAAAATCCCGAAAACTTGATGCAATACATAAATCAAAGCCTGCTGATGAAGCCGCTGTTTGCAGTGCAATAAAGTCATTTACAATATCGGCATGCAAAGAGTGATTTTGTATGGCAACTAAATGTGCATCACTTTGGCCAGTGATGCATTGTATGAGTTCTTTATTTGCAGTCATTAAGTTAACAGGTGCTCTAATATTTGTTCGTAAATATCGGCCAGGGCGATTAGGTCGTCGGTGCTAACACACTCGTCCACTTTATGAATAGTGGCATTACGTGGCCCTAATTCAATAACTTTAGCACCCGTTTGTGCGATAAAACGGCCATCTGAGGTGCCACCTGTTGTTTCTAAGTTAGTGGTTAACCCCGTTACCGATTTAATGGCGGCTACGGTGGCATCAACCAATGGGCCGTGATCGGTTAAAAACGGCAAGCCATTCACAATCCAATTGAGTTCATAATTTAAATTGTGTTTTTGTAAAATGGCATTTACTTTTTGTTGTAGTTGTTGATGAGTAACTTCGGTACTAAATCTAAAATTAAATTGTACCTCTAGCTCCCCAGGGATCACATTGCCTGCGCCCGTACCGCCATTAATATTAGAGATTTGAAAGCTGGTGGCTGGAAAAAAGTCATTACCCATATCCCACACAGTTTGGCTTAACTCGGTTAAAGCTGGCGTGGCTAAATGAATTGGGTTTTGTGCTAAATGTGGATAGGCCACATGACCTTGCACGCCTTTTATAGTTAAAAACCCCGTGAGTGAACCACGGCGGCCATTTTTAACCACATCACCGAGTACATCGCGAGAAGAGGGTTCACCTACAAGGCACATGTCTATTTTTTCACCGCGCTCCTCTAAAGTATCAATAACGCGGGTAGTGCCGTTAATAAACGGGCCTTCTTCATCTGAGGTAATTAAAAACGAAATGGAGCCTTTGTGATCTGGATGCTTAGTCACAAAGCGTTCGGTTGCCACAATCATCGCTGCTAATGAGCCTTTCATGTCGGCAGCGCCACGGCCATGCAATAAGCCGTCTTCAATTAGGCCTGCAAAAGGCGGGTGCTGCCAGTTTTTTTCGGGCCCAGTGGGCACCACATCAGTATGACCGGCAAAACAAAAATGCGGTGATTGGGTCCCTTTACGTGCCCATGTGTTTAGGGTATCGGTAAAAAATAGCGATTCAATATCAAAGCCAATGGCGCTTAGGCGTTCATTCATCATATGTTGGCACCCGGCATCTTCAGGTGTAACCGACTCTCGCTGAATTAAGGCTTGGGCTAGGGTAATTACTGGATGGGTCATTATTTAAAAATCTCATCGTATTGTGCTGCTTTAAAGCCTAAGTGATATTGCCCGTTATTAACAAGAACAGGGCGTTTGATCATCGCCGGTTGTTCAACGAGTAAATCTATAGCGGTTTGTTTAGTCAAGCTTTGTTTTTGCTCATCAGTGAGCGCTCTGTACGTTGTGCCACGCTTATTAACCAATTGTTCCCAATCAATATGTTCAGCAAAGTCGCTTACCATGTCGTTATTAACGCCGTCTTTGCGATAGTCGTGGAAAGTGAATGCAATGTCGTTATCGCTTAAGTATTTTTTTGCTTTTTTAATTGTATCGCAGTTGCTAATGCCATAGAGAGTGATCATAAATCTACTTCTTTTTAATAATAGTTAATAAGGTATCTACACCGGCATTAACTTGCGGGTGAGAATAATGAAAAGTGCCTAAATTATGGCCATTGAGAATTATGAGGCTGGCTAAAATAGGCGAGTCGAGCTCACGTAAATCAAAATAGGCAAGGCGTTGGCCTTTGGTTATTTTGCTGTCGTTAAGCTGAGCAATATGAGTATGCGTAAGTGTTTGTGAATCGGGCACCGCTAGGTTTATTAATACTTTTAAGCCGTTGTTGGCTTTTAAAATAAATTCACAACCGGCACTTTTTACCTGCAGTAAGGTGCCATTGAAGGGCGCTAATACTTTATGACTCGATAAACTAACAACAATACCTGGGCCGAGTGTGCCAAAACGAAAAAAGGGTTGTGGATGCTCTTCCATTGGCATCACTTTACCACTGAACGGACTCGTGATTTGTATCGCGTTTCGGCCAATTTTATTTTTAGTTAAATAGCTAACGTCTTCAGATTTCATTATTTATTCAGTTACCACGTTGTAGCCATCGGCTTTAAGGGCTGTAATTGCTTTGGTGACCGTTTGTTTTTTTACTAAAATATAGTCGGTATCATATGTGGATATCGAAAAAATGGACACGCCAGCTCTGGCTAATACGCCTGACAGATTTGCCATAATGCCAGTTAACGAAAACCCTAAAGGACCTATTACTTCCAGTGCTTGCCAATTAGATTCAGTGTCTTGGCTATCAATAATAAAGTCGACAGGGCAAACAACTGACAGTTCATCATGCGTTTTTGAGATAAAAAATAACGGTTGCTTTAACAGCGCAGGCGGTATGTCAGCATCAAGGGCTAAACTATGAATAGATAACACGGTGCTGTGTAATTGTAATGTTTGTTTTGACATTAAACGTATCGCCAGCAGCAAAATAATAGCTTTATAGTATAGAGTATTGAAGCTAAATTAAAGGCTCAAGTTTAGGCAGTGCTATATTTTTATTAGCTAAAAAATAATTGTCCACAATTTCTGTGGATAAGCTTGGGGGTTGTGAGGTATAAATAGCCTAACCAGTTAATTATTAAATAAAAAATGGCTAGGCTATAAAAAGGGCATGTTAATTACAGGCCTTAATTAAGCGCTTCTACTTGCGCCGCCTGAATGGCTGTTAAAGCAATGGTATACACAATATCGTCAACTAATGCGCCACGGCTTAAGTCGTTAACAGGTTTGCGCATCCCTTGTAACATAGGACCAATACTGATCAAATCGGCACTTCGTTGCACTGCTTTGTAGGTGGTATTACCCGTATTTAAATCAGGGAAAATAAACACGGTTGCTTTACCGGCAACCGGGCTATCTGGCGCTTTTTTAATAGCTACACTTTCCATAATGGCCGCATCGTATTGCAATGGCCCATCGATAATGAGATCTGGGCGCTTTTGTTGGGCAATTTTTGTTGCTTCGCGGACTTTTTCTACATCAGCGCCACTGCCCGAATTACCCGTGCTGTAACTTATCATTGCTACACGAGGTTCTATGCCAAATGCGGCAGCAGAATCGGCAGATTGAATTGCAATATCGGCTAGTTGTTCAGCATTAGGATCAGGGTTAATAGCACAGTCACCATAAACAAGCACTTGATCAGGCAATAACATAAAAAATACCGACGAGACTAATGATGAACCCGGTGCGGTTTTAATCAGCTGTAAAGGCGGGCGAATGGTATTGGCCGTGGTATTGACTGCCCCTGAAACCAGCCCATCGACTTTCCCTTGTTCTAGCATCATGGTGCCCAGTACCACGTTATCTTGCAGTTGTTCCTTTGCAATAACGTCAGTTAAGCCTTTGTTTTTACGAATTTCGACCATAGGTGCTACGTAGTCATTAATAATACTACTTGGCTCTATTACAGTCACATGCTCGTTCAGTTCAATCCCTTGTTGCTCCGCGATTCGAAATATTTCATCGCGATCGCCAAGTAAAATTGTTTTAGCTATGCCGCGCTGGCCACAAATAGCAGCGGCTTTAATGGTTCTAGGCTCGTTACCCTCAGGCAACACAATCGTTTTATCCGCTTTACGGGCTTTATCGGTTAATAAATACCTAAAGGCAGGGGGGGATAACTTGCGGGTTTTTCCCACACTTTTTGCTAATGTGTCCAGCCAATCAGAATCGATATGTGCAGCGTTATGATCTTTTACTTTTTCTATGCGTTGTTCATCGTCGCTAGGCACTTCTAGGTTAAAGTTATGCAGCAATAAAGAAGTGCGCCAGGTATCGCCCTCGGTTGCCAAAATTGGCAGACCAGTTTGCATAGCTTGTTCGCATAGCGCCATAATGCGCGGCTCAGGTTCAAAACCACCGGTAAGTAAAATTGCACCTAGTTTTGTGCCATTCATGGCCGATAAGCAAGCTGCAACGAGTATATCTGAGCGATCGCCAGGGGTAACCAATAACGCACCTGGCGTAAAATAGTTTAAAATATTGGATACGGTGCGGGCACAAAATGTAATTCGTCTGAGTCGGCGGTGTACCATATCGCCTTCGTTGATAATAGTGGCTTTTAAATAGGCACTTAAATCTTTAACACGTGGGGCAACCAGTTCAAAATCCCACGGAATAGCGCCGAGTAACATAAACGGGTTTTTTCTAAAAATAGGTAAAGAAGCTAAGCGGTTTAATTCGTTATCAAGCGCTTCTGGCTTATAGGTATCGACTAAATCGGCGCGAGCTCGACCTTCCTCATCAAGGGGGGCGTTTACTTTATTAAAAATACAGCCAAGCACGCGAGGGTGGTCAATGCCACCATAGTTGCCAGCGGCTATTTCAAGTCGGTCTTCAATTTGAGTAATGTTGTAATTGCCAGGGGTAAGTACAAAAACGATATCGGCCCCTAAAGTTTGTGCGATTTCGCGATTTACTCTCCCCGCATATGGTTGGCGACGGGTAGGCACCATGCCTTCAATAATAGCCACTTCATCATCGTTAATTTTACTTTGAAAACGCTCTACAATTTCTTCTAGCAGGTCATCGCCTTTGCCATCGCCAATCATTTGCTCGGCGTAATCCAGCGCAAATGACGTGGGTGGATCAATAGGCGAGCCTTGGGTAACAATTTGTGTTGACTTTTCTGGGCCTGTTTCACCCGCGCGTGGTTGGGCTATAGGTTTAAAAAAATTAACTTTAACAGTTTTTTGTTCCAGCGCCCTTACCAAACCCACCGATACTGAGGTTAAACCAACCCCAGTAGAAACGGGGATCAACATAATACGACGAGCCATATTATAACTCCTTGGTGATGTTTGCGGCATCAAGTGCAATCACCCATTCTTCGTTAGTGGGCATAACAACCGCTTTGCTACGTGAATCAGCTGTACTAATTAACCCAGCTTGGCCAAAACGTGCATCAAGGTTTGCTTGTGGGTCTAAATTAATACCTAAAAAGGCCAATTGTTTAAGTACTTTATCACGGATAATATCGGAATTTTCGCCAATACCGCCGGTAAAAATAACTGCGTCTAGCTGTTGCAGCGGAACCATGTAAGCGGCTATTTGTTTTGCGAGGCGGTAACAAAACATATTAAGTGCCAGCATAGCTTGCTGGTTGCCTGCAATAGCGGCTTCTTCTATGGTGCGACAATCGTTAGACAACTCGCTTATGCCTAATAAACCACTTTTTTGATTGAGTAAGTCATCAATTTGCTGAGCAGTGTAATCGAGTTGCGTGGTTAAAAAGTTAAATATGCCCGGATCAATGTCGCCACAGCGCGTACCCATAACAAGCCCTTCAAGCGGGGTTAACCCCATACTGGTATCAACACTTTTGCCATTTTTAATCGCACACACTGAACAGCCGTTGCCTAAGTGAGCGCTAATAAAGTTACTGTTTTCAATAGGAAGTGCCAACAACTTCGCAGTTTGCCCTGCCACATAAAAATGGCTGGTGCCATGAAAACCATAGCGCCTAACACCAAAGTCTTTATAAAGCTGATAAGGAAGGGCATAAAGATAAGCGACTTCATCCATCGTTTGATGAAATGCCGTGTCGAACACGGCTACTTGCGGTAAATTTTTAAATGATGCTTGCGCTGATGAAATACCCAGTAAGTTAGCGTGGCCATGCAAAGGTGCTAGCGTAGCTGCTTGCGTGATACCTGCAATAACGCGTTCGTCAATTAATACTGATTGGGTAAAATGCTCACCACCATGCACAACACGATGACCAACAGCAACTAGTTGCTCATCAAGATTGTGATCTTTTATTAAATCAACCAGCGTATCAATGGCATGCGCGTGTGCCTGATTAGCAGCAAGTTTAATGGTGGTCTTTTCTCCCTTAAATTTATATTTTATTGAGGGAGCATCTGCACCTAGGCGCTCAGCTAAACCTGAAATAATGTCTTTTCCTGTGTTTGCATCAATAATTGCAAACTTTAAACTTGAGCTTCCACAATTAAGTACCAAAACATGGTTTGGTTTTTTTGGGAGAGTTGGCATAGATTCATTTTCCATTTAAATATTAATCAGTACACTTGGTTGATATATAAGCATTGTAAGCTTAAATGGGTATAGACTAAAGTGTAGTTGACTTTATTAAAAGGGCTTTGTGGAATTCTTTCGATAATTTATGCTTTTTGTGAGTTTTACTAATGAAATTAAGCATTTTTACCGATAAAGTGAGAGTTGTGTTACACTTTTATAAGCAAGATGCTTTTACAAGTGTTAAATGCCGTGATTGTGAGGATTTATAATGCAAAAAAGTGTGATATCACAAGTTCAATTAGGGCGCGCTTATGCTAAAACATGGCCTATGCGTAAAGAGGTCGCGCCATTATTTGCCGAGTTTAAAGTGATCAGAGCAACCGAGCTTGCGATTACAGTAATGCCTATTTTAGCCATGTTAACTTTGTTTTTTCAGCTTAATTATTTAGGCCCTGATTTTTTACCTCAAGCTATTGCCAGTAGTCTATTTTTTATCTCCTTGCCGTTACAGGGGCTTTTATGGCTAGGTAAACGTGCGCAAACAGAATTAGAACCCGCTATGCTGCAATGGTACAACGAGTTGTTTGCAAAAATGATCGCCAACGGTTACGACGCACAAATGGGGAAAAACAAGCCCCGCTATTTGGAGCTTGCTGAATTGTTAAAAGACATGTTTGATAAAATGGATAAAACCTTTACTAAAGAGCAGTTTTAACAAACTGGCTAATATAAAATGACAAGGTAACCTTATGATGCTGTTTTTGTTCAAGTGCCTGCCAATGCTCGGGTCTGAACTTCCATGCAAAGGGTGTCATCATTATTAAATTTCTTACGTCGCTAAATGTGAGTGACACTTGCTCTGTAATGAGCTGTTGCGATGATTGTTTAAAGCCTGTTGGCGTAGCAACTTCAGTATGTTCATTTACCGTATTATAGATATATTTTTTCAACTCTTTGAGGTGCATAGGCCCAGGGCTTGCCACCACTAAACAGCCATCCTCTTTCACAAGGCGAGAAAGTTCATCGTCAAACAAAGGGGCAAACACGCTAATTAACACATCAGCAAGGTGATCATTAAAGGGCGCGTGGCTTATTGATGCCACGCTAAATTGACATTGTTTGTATCGTTTTGCTGCGTATTTTACCGCCGACTTAGATATATCAACACCATACACAGTAGCTTGCGTGTTATTTGCTATAGCATGAGTGTAAAACCCCTCGCCACACCCTAAATCAATCACTATATTTGCATTGAGCGGTTTGACTAAATTAGCTAAGGCTGTCTGTAAAAATGCATAATGGCCTTGCTCTAAAAAAGAACGCCTTGCTTGTACCATTTCTAAAGAGTCACCGGGCTGTTTAGAGTTTTTATTTTGCACGGGGAGTAAGTTTACATAGCCTTCTTTGGCAAAATCAAAGCTGTGGTTATTATCACAGCGTAATGTTTTTTCATTAAGTGCCAATGGAAGTTTGCAAATAGGGCAATGGTAATGAAGACTCATGAGCCTAAATAGTCCTTATCAAAAAAAGTTTTTACCCAGTGCGGGCGATAGGTGATCATAACAGTTATTGCCATACCGTTTAGCATTGCTTCAGGAAACGCTAAAATAGGACTGAGATAAATGTAGTTTTCTGTTAGCTGATGCCAATTATATTCGCCAATTGCGTAATAAAAAACACCCCCGAGTATAATGTTAACGCAAGCAACGACACCAGCCGTTAAAAAGCTACAAACAAATATATAGATAAAAAAGTGCCGCGCTAAGTAGTGGTAACAAAGCATAAATACAAAGTAGCTTAATAATACTGGAATAAACGCACTTATTAGTAATTTTACCGCAATCAGCTCGAATGCTATTTGTCCAAATGCAGTTAGCAGGGCTGTTGTTAATACACAACTTAAAATAGCCAGACGCCAGCCTAAAATCAGCGTAACAGCAGTAATGCCCAATATATGAAGATCAAGCCCAGGTAAAATACCGGCTTTTATACGCCATAGTAAAGCGAGCACCAGCGCGCAGGCAAACACGCCAGTTTGCCTAGCTGGCGTATTAAATAAATTGGCGTATGTTGATTTATTAACACTTAAAAAGCCAATAACAATAACACCAATCCACAGTAATGCCTGTAATTGCACACTTAGCATAATCGTTAATTAAACTCAGACCAAATAGGCGCATGATCTGAAGGCTTGTCGATAGCACGTAATTCGTAATCTATACCGGTGTCGATACAGCGAGCTGCTAAGTCATGCGTTGCCAAAACCACATCAATCCTTAGTCCACGATTATCAACAAAACCCTTAGAGCGGTAGTCAAACCATGAGTATTGATCGTTAGTTTCTGGGTTTTGCTCCCTAAAGGTGTCTTTAAAGCCCCAGTTTAATAACGTTGCTAGCCATTCACGCTCAACGGGTTGAAATGAACATTTTCCGGTTTTTAACCAGCGTTTTGCGTTTACCTCACCAATACCAATATCTAAATCGGTTGGAGAGATATTAATATCGCCCATTACAATTACATCTTGATCAGGCGTGTAATGACTATTTAGGTGAGTCATTAAGTCTTGATAAAATTGACGTTTATAAGGGAATTTAGTTTCGTGGTTGATGTTATCGCCTTGCGGGAAGTAGCCATTCATGACATGCAGGTCACGGCCATTTTCTTGCTCTACGGTAACGCTGATCATTCGCTTTTGCGACTCATCTGTGTCGGTGGAAAAGCCTTTTAATACCGACTTAGGCTCTTTTTTGCATAACATTGCCACACCGTAATGCGCTTTTTGTCCATGAAAATAAACGTGGTAACCCATTTTTTGTACATCGTCTAGCGGAAATGCTTCATCGTGCACTTTTATCTCTTGAAGACCAATAATATCTGGCTGGTGTTTATCAATAATAGCTTGTAACTGATGTAGGCGAGCACGCAGACCATTGATATTAAAAGAAATCACTTTCATAAAGTTTACCTTCAAATTTATTTTCATTGTTAGCCAAATTGTATCAGTATTTGGAGCGACATAACATGATTGAAACGAGAAAATAGCTGCACAAATGTTGATCAATTTTTGCTTAATGTTTAAACATTGTAAATGCAATATTAAATAATAAAATAAATAAAATATTCAATTGATATGTTAAAAGTTGTCTATATAATGCGCAAAAATCGTTTATTTAACTCGTTCAAATAGGACCACCTGATGAAAACTCAATTACTTTTAGCCGCCTCTCTTTTTGTTTCTGTAACTGCTACTGCGCAAAGCAATACGTATTACAGCCAAGACAACAAATTAGAGTCTAATTTATGTGTTGTAAGCGCCAATGAGGGGTTTTCGGCTGCTCGTAAAATGGCAGCAAAGCACGGTGTATATTTATCGCGTTATTCAAAAAGTATCCTATGTAACGGTCAAGACATCCGTGACATTGCAAAAAAAGAAGCAGCAACGCAATCAGTTGTGTCTAAAGTAGAAGTATTTGCAAAAGATTCACACCAAGAAACACAGTTATGTATGACTGCATTAAAGCAAGGCCTACAACCAGTACGTAAGCAAATTGGTAACTTAAATTCATTAAAGTGTAATGGCCAAAGCGTTACTGATTTTGTTAAGCGTTACCAAAACGCTGCAATCTAAATTACCGTATTAGATATAAATAGCTCGGTTCTTACCGAGCTTTTTTTTTTGCAAAAATTACCAGAGTAGCTTGCAAAAATTGCATTATTAAATATCGTAATAGAAGTTGTTCTTGGTTAATTGTTTGATTTTAATGGTTTATTTTTTTTGGCATCGTATTTGTATTACTAGATTTGAAATTTATTAATACAAGGATACGTCTGATGAAAAAATTAACGATAGCTTCTACTGTTTTAGCCGCATTGAGTTTAGCCGCTTGTTCTTCAAATCAAGGTTTAGAAAAAATCGACAGTGATTTTGCAAGCTTAGATAACGACAGCGATGGCTTTATTTCTAAAACAGAAGCCGACGATGATAGTATTTGGCAGCACTTTTCAAATATAGATACAAATATGGATAATCAAATAAGCCGTAATGAATATGATGCTTATATGCAGCTAAATGCTGGGAAAGTTGCTACAGATAGTGAAGTGAGTGAGTCTGCATTTAAGGCTGATATTGCGAAGTTTGATAAAATAGAAAATGACTTTAAAAGCTTAGATAATGATAGCAACGGCTTTATTTCAGTTTCTGAAGCTGACGATGATGATATTTCAAATCATTTTGGTTACATGGACAGCAATAAAGATAAACGAGTAAGTAAAAAAGAGTTTAATAGCTATATCCAAAAACATGGTGATTCTGTTGCAGAGGACGATGCACTTGAGCAATTTAAAAATAGCTAAATTACATTATTAAATACACTTGATACCAAGCCAGTGTTTTTCACTGGCTTTTTTATACCTATAAAATGTTATTTTATTAATATGTTTTCCTAGTTTGCCGTTGTTCTGTCATAATAGATGGCTGTGTGTTTTTATTAACTTTAGAGTGATTATGGTTGGTCGGCGAATTAGTGATGAACAATTAATTGAAATCATTGAAGCGGCGATTTTTGTGGCAGGCAAGCCCGTATCAAAACGTCATCTTAAGGACACGGTTTTAAACGACTTAGCAATTTCTATGGCGCGCATTAATGATGCTGTAGAGGCCATTCAAGTTCACTATCAGACGCGTGGAATACGTTTAGTTGAGGTAGGCAGTGGCTATCGTTTTCAAGCGTGCAGTAGTTTAAGCCCATGGTTGAGTAATTTATGGCAAGAACGTGCCCCTAAATACTCTAGAGCTTTACTCGAAACCCTGTCGTTAATTGCATACAAGCAACCCATTACCCGTGGTGAAATTGAGCAAGTGCGGGGTGTAGCAACTGGCTCAAATATTATTAAAACTCTGCTTGAAAGAGAGTGGATTAAAGTAGTTGGGCATAAAGAAGTACCCGGTAAACCGGCACTTTATGCAACGACTAAACAATTTTTAGATTATTTTTCGATAACGGGACTTCATGATTTACCCGCATTGCCAGAGCAACAGCAAAGTAAAATTACCCAGTTATTAAGTGATCCTTCTGTGAGAGAACCATCCGAATGAGTATACAAGGTGAAAAGTTACAAAAAGTCCTAGCCCGTGCAGGTGTAGGCTCACGCCGTGAAATGGAAAAATACATTGATGCAAATCGTGTGAGTGTAAATGGTAAAGTAGCTAAGTTAGGCGACAGGGTTGAAGAAACCGATTTAATTCGTGTTGACGGCCATACCGTTAAAATAGAAGAAAAAGCAGACAGAATTTGTCGTGTAATTATGTATAACAAACCAGAGGGTGAGTTAAGTACGCGTAAAGACCCTGAAGGCCGTAGAACCGTTTTTGACCGCTTACCTCGTATTGATGGCGATCGCTGGATAGCAGTAGGCCGATTAGACGTGAATACCTCAGGCCTAATGCTGTTTACCAATGACGGTGAATTGGCAAACCGCTTAATGCACCCAAGCTATGAAGTTGAACGCGAATATTCAGCACGTGTATTTGGTGAAGTCACTGACGAAACAATGAAAAACTTACTGCGTGGCGTAGAACTTGAAGATGGCCCCGCAAAGTTCACTGGTATCAAGCCTATGGGCGGTGAAGGTATTAATCGTTGGTATAATGTAACGCTTAATGAAGGTCGTAACCGTGAAGTGCGTCGTTTATGGCAATCACAAGATGTGGAAGTATCACGTCTTATTCGTATTCGTTACGGTAAATTAGAGCTTGATAAGCGTGTACCGCAAGGTGGCTGGATTGAGTATGATTTAGATACGGTTAACTATTTACGTAAAACAGTAAAGCTTGGCAAAGAAACACAAACTAAGCTGTCGGTTATTCCTGAAAAGCGTAAAGACAAGCGCGCTAAAATAAACCAAATTCGCAAGGCGGTTAAAAAGCACAATCAACGTGTAAAACCGACTAAACGTAAGTAATTAAAGCATAAAACAACAAAGCCGCTTTTTATAGCGGCTTTTTTACGTTTAAAACTAAATATTACTTTTTAGCTTGTGCGTCTAACGATTGGCCATTGATATCTTTTGAGTCATCACTCATTAAATACAGGTAAGTTGGCATTAAATCTTCAGGTGTTGCTAGTAAATCACGATCTTCACCTGGGAATGCACTTGCACGCATTGATGTACGTGTTGCGCCTGGATTGATGCAGTTAACACGGATTGGCGTTTTTTCAACTTCACACGCCCATGTTTGCATCATACCCTCTACCGCAAACTTAGAAATAGCGTAAGGTCCCCAAAATTCTCTTCCTTTACGACCTACACCCGATGAGGTAAATACCACTGAAGCACTTTTTGACTTACGCATTACAGGGAACAACGCTTTGGTGATCATCGCTTGTGCTGTTACGTTTACTTTCATTACATTTTCGAATGTTGATGAACAAAAGTGCTCCAACGGCCCTAAAGTACCTAAAATACCAGCGTTATTTAATAGTCCATCAAGGCGGCCAAATTGACTTTCGATTGTTGCGGCTAAATCACGATAGTTCTGTTTAGTTGCACCTTTTAAGTCCATAGGCACAATCGCTGGCTGTGGGTAGCCTGCATTGACGATTTCGTCATACACACATTCTAGTTTATTAGTTGTTTTTCCTAATAAAATAACGGTTGCACCATGTTTAGCATAAGTAATTGCTGCAATACGGCCGATACCATCACCTGCGCCTGTTATCAAAATTACTTTGTCTTTAAGTGCGTTTTCAGTTGCTTGATAGGTATGCATAAAAGTACCAATGTTTAAATTTTTTTTGATTTTAACATAGCAAATCGACAAGTAATCGAATTTATTACAAATTTAGGTGGCGAAACTAGAAAGTTTACGTTAAGTTTAACTGGTCTAATGTCTCATTAATATACTAGCTACATTATTTTAACTTAATTACACTGACTATAAACACACTATAAAAATAAGATTTGTGCGGAGAACACTATGAAAAAAATGCTACTCTCGCTCTCAGTTGCAGCTGCATTAGCAGGCTGTGGCGGCGGAGAAACGTTAGAAGATGTTAAAAACGATTCAGTTACAGTTATTCCAAAAGCTACGGTAAAATTTGACCCTGCAAATGGTGTAATTTCGGTTCCTAATGATTTATTGATGAGCGGTACGCGCGATGGCACATTAAACATTCCTGGTGAGCTAAATGACGAAAATGTTTCTATCCCTCGCGCTGCGTATGCAGATCCGCAACTTGCACTAGGGGCACTTGATGGCTGGTCTACGCAAGTTCCTTTTAAAATAGATTTAACGTTTCCACCGGGCATTAGTCTAGATGAAACGTCTGCAGCTTCACCAGGCTCAGTACGTATTTTTGAAGTGATCATGGGTGCAAGCCTAACAGATGCCGAATGCTCACAAGCACCAGCCGGTGCTGCATGTAAATTAGTGGGCGAATTAACCTTTGGTGTCGACTTTGTTACACAAGGCTCTGGAGACGCGGTTGCTATTATTCCACTTAAGCCATTTAAGGCCGGTAGCTCATACATTAACGTATTAACGACGGGGCTTAAAGATTCAGAAGGTCGTTCAATTGAGCCATCATCAACATATGCGACTGTTAAACAAGAAGCGCCGTTAGTAACGCCATCACAACTTGCGCTGCAAGGGGCTGTTAACAGCTACGAAAACGTAGTGGTAAGCTCAGGAAATATCACCAAAGACGATATTATTTACTCAGCTGCCATGACAATGCAATCAGCAGGTCCTGTGCTTGGCACAATCAAAAAGATTTTAGCAGCAAGCTTAACAGAGCCAACAATTCCAACGCCTGCGTTGCAAATTCCAACACAGCCTATGGCTAATGTACAACAAGCGTTTGCAATACAAGGTGTAACGGTGCCTGACGTATTCCAAGTAGCACAGTACCAAAAGGGCAGTATTCAGTTACCTATGTATTTAGGTACGCCGAAGGGTAAAGAAATCAGTGATTTAAATGATACTTACTGGCAAGGTATGTGTGATAACGCAGTGGCTATCATGGGTTATAAAGCGCAAGCGGGTGAAGCGTTCCCAACTGATCCTATTAGCGTTAACGATGCAACATGTGCAGCGTTAAGTGATGGACAGCTTCGTGATTTAGGTTTAGATAGCACGCGTCATTTAACCAAGTATAATGTTATTCCTAAAATGCAAAGTATGGCGACTGTGCCAGTACAAATTACTAAGCCTATTTTACCGGTTGTGAATGCATACCGTGCAGGCTTAGGTTTAGAGCCTTTTGCTGCTATGCCAGAAAATGGCTGGCCAGTAGTTATTATGCAACACGGTATTACCACACAAAAAGAAAGCATGTTGACACTAACAGCACAGCTTTCACTTCAAGGCTTTGCAACGGTTGCAATTGACCATCCTCGTCATGGCGAGCGTGGAATAGATGTTGATGTTGATGGCACAGATGACTTTAACGCAACATCAGGCTCTGTACTTAGTTACATGAACCTAAGCTCGTTATTGGTCGCCAGAGACAGCTTACGCCAGTCAAGTGCCGACTTACTTGGTTTACGTTTAGGCTTAAACTTCAGTGGTGATAGTTCACTCAATTCTAGAGATGTATCTTATATTGGCCATTCACTGGGCTCAATTGTAGCGCCTGCATTTATTGCACAAGCGAATAGCCCATTGGCTGATCAAGTAGACCCATTCTTTAAAGTTAATGCTGTTGCATTGGCAAGTGGCGGTGGCGGTATTGCTAGCTTCTTATTAGAGTCAGCCGCGTTTGGTCCATTTATTCAAGGCTCTGTACTTTCTCAAGCTGGAACTGCTGAAGCTGACGAGTTTAATGCATTCTTAAATGCTGGTGCGTTATCAAACTGTGGTGCCTTGTTACCAGACATGCAGGACTTCTTAAGCTGTGGCTTTAATGAATTTGCAGCATCGCTAACTATGGCGGGAGAAGCTGATAAACTGGCTAACATCAAGGGTGTGATGACGCAGTTTGTATTTGCAGCACAAACTGCATTAGATAGCGGCGATCCGACTAACTACGCAGCAACGGTTAAAGCACTAGAAACACCTGTGTATATGAATGTTGTTGTTGGTGATGGCACTGATAGTAACAAGCCAGACCAAGTTATTCCGCCGATGACTGCTAACAATCCAATTGCAGGTACACTGCCTCTAGCTAACTTTATGGGGTTAGAAACAGTGAGTACAACTCAAGCACCAACAGAGATGGGCGCTAGCTATTTAGTTAAATTTAACACAGGTCATCATGGCTCGGTATTGACACCGGCGCAAGATGAAAGACAGTCGTCTACAGCAGCGGGCAGCGCAGCAGCTAATGCAGAAATGCAATTGCAAATTGCAACTTATCTAGCATCGCGTGGACGTTTATTATCTGTATCAGATACTGATATTGTGACTAATTAATAATCAACCACTCAATTAAGTCTAAAAAGCCACTGTATAGTGGCTTTTTTTTATTTTAAAGCATGCTAAATTGGCTGAAATTTATAAACGGAGAACACAGTTGGAATTTTTATACGAGTACGGCTTATTTTTTGCAAAAACCATTACCTTTGTTATTGCTATTGCTGTGATTTTAACCTTAATTGTAAGCTCGGCTGTTAAGCCAAAAGCGAAAAAAGGTGAGATTGAAATTGATGACCTATCAGAGCAGCTGACCAATATAAAAGAAAGCTTTTTAAATAATACGCTAGGTAAAAAAGAGTTAAAAGCCTATCAAAAACAACAAAAAGCAGAGCAAAAAAAAGCGGACAAAGAAGCGCCTAAATCACGACTCTATGTTATTGACTTTAATGGCAGTATGGACGCACATGAAGTAGAAAGCTTGCGCGAAGAAGTGACCGCGATAATTTCGATAGCGGATGCAAAAAAAGATAAAGTGTTAGTTCGCCTTGAAAGTGGTGGTGGTGTGGTACATGGCTATGGTTTAGCCGCATCACAATTACAACGTTTAAAGTCAGCCGGTATTGAGTTGACTGTATCAATAGATAAAGTCGCCGCCAGTGGTGGTTACATGATGGCTTGTGTGGCTGATCATATTATTGCAGCACCGTTTGCAATTGTTGGCTCTATTGGTGTTATTGCACAAATTCCAAATTTTAATAAAATTTTAAAGAAAAATGATGTCGAGTTTGAGCAAATTACGGCGGGTGAATTTAAACGCACGTTAACTTTATTTGGTGAAAATACCGATAAAGCTCGTGAAAAGTTCCGCGAAGAGATAGAGCAAACTCATGTATTGTTTAAAACTTTTGTGAGCACTCAGCGCCCAAGTTTAAATATGGATTTAGTGGCAACGGGTGAACATTGGTTTGCAACCCAAGCAATTGAAAAAGGGTTAGTCGATACTATTAAAACCAGCGATGATGCGTTGTTAGAGCAACAACAGCAATATCAAATTTATAAAGTGCAATACAAGATTAAAAAAGGATTAAGTGACAAGCTGGCAATGGGTTTGAGCCATGGTGTGAATAAAGCGGGTGTAAGTTTAATGTCAAAGTTTAAGGCGTTAAACCCTTAATAATTTAATCACTTAAACCCAACAAAAAAGCCTTGTTACTTAACGAAGTAGCAAGGCTTTTTTTATGACTATTGTCAGAAATACTAATCAATAGATTTGTGGTAGTCCTCTAAATCTTTTGCTGCATTTGGGTCGTTAAAGATACTTTCATCTAGTTCACCTTGAATCGCCCCGAGTTCATCGGAGACCAGTTTGTTTAAGTCAGGCCACTTTACCTGACTCGTTTAAATTATCATAGTAGTCTGTTTCATATTGAGCTGGTGAAATATACCCAATTGAAGATAATAAGCGTTGATTATTAAACCAATTGACCCACTCTAACGTTGCGTATTCAACAGCATCAACATTCTTCCACGGGCCATTTCTGCGAATAATCTCTGTTTTAAATAATCCATTTATTGTTTCAGCCAATGCATTGTCATAAGAGTCACCCACACTGCCTATAGACGCTTGAATTCCAGCTTCAGCAAGTCGCTCAGTGTATCGTATAGACAAATATTGGCTGCCTCTGTCGCTGTGGTGAATTAACCCTTCGGGGTTGCCACGATGCCAAATAGCTTGCTCTAACGCATCAAGAATAAGCTCTGTGTGCATTGTCGTTGATACACGCCAACCTACAATGTATCGTGAAAAAACATCTATCACGAAAGCGACATAAACAAACCCACTCCATGTGGCAACATAGGTGATGTCAGCTACCCAAAGTTGATTTGGCTGCTCAGCAGTAAATTGACGATTAACTAAATCAAGTGGCTTATCTTGTTGCTCGTCAGGTATCGTTGTCTTATGTGCTTTACCCCGACGAACACCTTGAATTCCCATAACTCGCATCAATCGTTCGACTGTACAGCGGGCGACTTGATGGTCGTCAAGCTGTAGCTGCTTCCATATTTTTCTTGCACCATAAACTGACATATTATCCTCCCACACTTCGCGAATGAGTATTATCAGCTCAGCATCACGCTTTTTGCGGTTAGACAGTCGCTCAGGCTCTCTTTGTATCTGTTTATGAGAATAATACGTTGATGGTGCAATCGGCAATTCCTTGCAAATTGACTCGACACCGTAATGCTCTCTGCAAGCATCAATAAAATCCACTATTACTTCTGTTTGCGGTCGAGCTCCGCTTGGGCGAAAAAAGCGGCAGCTTGCCTCAGGATATCATTCGTTCGCTTGAGCTCTTTATTCTCGCGCTCTAAGACGGCAAGGCGTTCTTCAGTTGATTGCGTATTAGAAGAGGGTTTAGACGGTTGAGCTTGAGATTTCTTGACCCATGCTCTAAGTGTTTCTGGGGTACATCCCAGTTTATCTGAAATCGATACTAGCGCAGCCCAAAGAGAAGGGTATTCATGCTGTTGTGTGGTAACAAGCCTAATTGCACGTTCACGAAATTCTGATGTATAGCGATTTGATTTTTTCATAGTTCCAGTTTCTCAAGTTATTGAGTCTCTGGCAAACACGGGGCGATTCACCTTCGCTTTTAGCGACGACACACGTAACCATACAGTCACCCGTTACGTTTACTGCTGTACGGGTCATATCAAGCAATCTGTCTACACCAATAATAATGGCGATGCCCTCAACAGGTAAGCCAACTTGGTTAAGTACCATGGCTAGCATAATTAAACCAACACCAGGTACACCCGCCGTACCAACAGAGGCAAGCGTTGCAGTTAGTATCACCATTAAGTAATCAGAAATAGTTAAGTCAACACTAAATACCTGAGCGATAAATACCGTAGCCACACCTTGCATAATTGCGGTGCCATCCATGTTAATGGTTGCACCAAGCGGAATAGTAAACGAAGCGACCGAATTATTAGCGCCAAGCTTTTTAGTTGCCGTTTCAAGTGTAATAGGCATAGTCGCGCTTGAACTTGAGGTACTAAAAGCAAATAAACAAGTGTGCTTCATTTTAGCCAAGAAAGTGAGCGGGTTTAGACCCGTGAGTATTTTTAGCAGTAGGGTGTAGTTTACAAATGCGTGTAGTAATAAGGCTAATACAACCACGCCAAAGTACTTAGCTAAACTCACAATTAAGTTTAGTTCAATGGTAGTGAACAATTTAGCCATTAAGAAAAATACGCCGTAAGGGGCAATGTTCATTAGCAAAGTAACCAGTTTTAAGATAACGGTGTTTAAGTCTTCAAATACAGTAGCGACACGTTTACCTGCTTTTCCGCTAAGTGCCATTGCAATACCGAATAATAGAGCAAACACAATTACTTGTAACATGTTGCCCTTTGCCATTGCTTCAAAAGGGTTGGTAGGGAACATATCAATAATTACGCGAGCTAAAGTAGGCGCTTCTTTGGCATCATAACTTGCTTGAGAGGGTAACCCAATGCCTTCACCTGGGTTAAATAGTAACGCTAAGGTAATCGCGACTGTAATCGCTATTGCCGTTGTAACTAAGTATAAACCAATTGATTTACCGCCTAAACGGCCTAGTTTCTTCGGATCGCTTAAACTGCAGGTACCACATACCAGCGATACAAATACTAAAGGCACAACCAGCATTTTCAAACTGGCTATAAATATTTGCCCACCTACATGGAAAAGGCCATCAACAAAAAAGGCTTTAATTGGCAAAGAGAATAACCCAAGAGGAATTAGGTAATCGTCTTCACCAGCTAATATAGCCTGAAATATAAAGCCTACTGCAACACCAAGCACCATACCAATCATGATGCGAGTAGTTAAACTCATTGAACGGATTTTAGACATATTTCCAATCTATTTTTTATAAATTTGGCATAGACTAACAGCATGTAATTTTTTTTACAGAAAAAACGTCAACTTTTTAAAAATTTTTATCAAAAAAAGGAGTAAAAAACTGAGATTTTAGACTAAGTTATAGGTTAACATTAAGTAAATAAGTTTAACTTAGTAATAGCGCAACGGAGAAACCTATGCCTTTAACTCGTTTGCTCAGCATTATATGGCTCAGCACATTACTCATAGCCTGTGGCGGTGGTGGCTCACTGGAAAAAGAAAGTGGAACCGTTGGTGGTGATACTGGAGGCACCGGTGGAGACGTTGTCGAACAAGCAATTCAAGTTGAACTTGATTTTGAAGATAGAATTGTTACTGCTGATAACCCGCTAGAGGTGGTTGCAACGGTAACCGGAAGTGATGGTCAACCTGTTGTGCGTCAAGAGGTAAGCTTTACCACAACACTGGGTTCTTTTATACCGGCTACAGGTAGCGCTTTAACAAATTCCAGCGGTGTTGCAACTATCGAGCTTAGCGCGGGTAGTGTTGAAGGAGCAGGAACCATTGTTGCAAGTTACGAAGATGCCACAAGTAAACTTGGCTTTTACACGGCAGGTGATGAGCCTCAATCGAATGACTCAACCGCAAATATTGACATTAAAATTTTACAAAACTGCCCTGATAGCTGGTTAAATATAGACAGAGATTCTATAGAGCTTGATCCATCTGAATGTTCTCAAAATAGTAATTTACTCGGGCAACAAGCTATTGTATACGCAAAAATCACCAAACCTGGCAGTAATACGCCAGCAAGTAATGTACTTGTTCAAGCGACAACAACGCTAGGTATTTTATTACCTGAAAGCTTAACGGCTAAAACGGATGCGTTTGGTGTTGCTATTTTGAATTTATTGCCTGGCAGCAGCTCAGGTGTTGGCCAAGTTGAGTTAACCGCTCAGGGCGGCGTTGCGAGTGCTTTATTTGAAATTAACGCTGTTCAAGTAAATGTCAATTTAAGCGCGGGTATTGCAACTGGTGATGTGTTGTCTGCAGGTTCTACTACTATTATTACCGCTCAGATTGTAGATGGCAGCAATAACTTATTCACCACTCCACTTGAAGTACAATTTAACTCGGCATGTGCAGAAGAATCTACTCCTAGAGCCACTATCGATAGTGTGGTAACTAGCATTGGCGGCACGGCAAGCGCAACTTATAAAGCGGATGGTTGTAATGGTATAGATACGATTACAGCAACCGTGGTTACCGGTGGCAACGTTGCCACTAAAACAATTAATATTAATGTAGCTGCCGCTCAAACGGGTTCAATCGCGTTTATGGGTGTGACCAATCAAGTGTTAGCTATTAAAGGAGCTGGCGGTCAGACTCTCACTGAAAACTCAGAGCTTACCTTTAAACTTTTAGATATTAATGGTAACCCTGTTGGTCAAAAGCAGATTGATTTTGCTCTTTCGCAAAACCCCGGCGGCGCGTTGCTAGACAGTGCATTTCAGTTTACCAATAACGAAGGTTTAGTAACTGTAAATGTCCGCTCAGGAAGAGCCGCAGGAGTTTTATCTGTTATTGCATCACATCAAGTTGTGAGTGGCGATACATCACAAAATAATGTGATTTCTATTGTGTCAAATGACATAACCATTACCACTGGTGTGCCAGATCAAGACAGTTTTACGCTTGCAGTGCAAACATTTAATACCGAGTCATTAAATGAAGCCGGGGTGACAACAGACTTAACTGTATTTGCAGCCGATCACTTTAATAATTTTGTTCCTGATAACACGGCAATTTATATAGCCAGCGAAGGTGGTGCAGTAGGCACAATAGATGATCAACAATTTACACCTTTATTACTTTGTCGCACCATAGATGGTGTGTGTAAAGCGCAGTGGCGTAGCCAAAACCCAATTCCTTATCATTACAGCATTTATAAAAACTCTGTGGCTGATAAGTGTGACCGTTACTTTGGTCAAGCAGCACCTTGTACATTAGGTATCAGAGAGTCACAACTAGACACAAACGGCAATCTACTTACCTATCTTGATAGTAGTGGTAACCCGATATCACTTGCGGATGCGCCAAGTAATGCGCCAATAGATTATCCATTAGGTGGTCGTGTAAGCTTGCTAGCATACTCAGTGGGTGAAGAATCATTTAATGATGTATCTGCTAACGGTGAATTTAATCAAAACGAGTTTGATTCTACATTACAAGATTTACCTGAAGCATTTATAGATTTTAATGAAAACGGTATTTTTGACGGAAATTTACCCGCACCTGCGAACCCTGTAAATTCTAATGGCGGTGAGGATGAGTGGTATGTGGAGCGCTCTGGTGCACTAAATAATGGTCAGTTTGATTCCGGCGATGGCATTTACAATGGCTTGTTATGTAGTGACGAGGCGCTTGCTGCAAATGCATGTACGCGTGAAACAGTAAATGTACGCGATCGTTCAGAGTTAGTGATGTCTGGAAGTATACCTTACATTAGAGCTGTAACGGCTTTAGATGACTGTAGTTTAAGTGATGGTATTCGCTTAGAAGCTTCCGATATGGCGGGTATGTGTGACATAAACCTTATTGATATTAGCAATTCCACACCTTACAGCGCGATTTCAGTGACTATCTTCTTCAGTGATATTCATAATAATCCATTGCCTGCAGGTACTACAGTTACTGTCACTGCCGACAATGGTGTGTTAAGAGGGTTAACAGATTACACCGTTGTGAATACTGCTCAACAAGTGCCTATCTCTGTTTCAGTAAATATTACAAAAGAGGCTGAGCCAAATGATGTTGATTCTGGCTTTTTATACATCGAATTTGTGACCCCTGGTGGAGTGAAAACTCAATATACCGTGATGTCGATTTTAGACGAGCCTAAGGTTTAAAATTAATAAAGCATAGAAAATGCCAACCAATAAGGTTGGCATTTTTGTTTCTATTCTATATATTCCACATCAATTATTCAAAAAGCACTGGTTTGATTAAATTTACAACAGAAATTGTTTGTTTATTCAGTAAATACTGAAAAGTTTGTATTAAAAGCTTGTAAGAACTAGTGTTTGTAGATATACCTATAAATATTCGCGCCGCATGAGTCGGCTAAACACATTTAAAAAACTAGGTTAGAAATAGGCAACTATGGGCAAATCGCTAGTAATTGTAGAGTCACCTGCTAAGGCTAAAACAATTAATAAATACTTAGGTAATGATTTTATCGTTAAGTCCAGTATTGGACACGTACGAGATTTACCTACTTCAGGTTCTGGCAAAAACAAAGCACCAGCAAGCAAAACGCCTGCTGAGGTGCGTAAAATGCCACCTGATGAGAAAGCAGCGTATAAACAGCAACGTGACTATACTAACTTAGTCGCGCGAATGGGCATCGATCCTGAAAAAGGATGGGAGCCACATTACGAAATATTGCCGGGTAAAGAAAAGGTTGTTCAAGAATTACAAAAGCTTGCCCAAAATGCTGATCAAATCTATCTCGCAACGGATTTGGATAGAGAAGGGGAAGCTATTGCTTGGCACCTTCAAGAAATTATTGGTGGCGAGCCAGAAAAATATAAGCGTGTTGTTTTTAACGAAATCACTAAAAATGCAATACAACAAGCATTCGAAACCCCAGGTGAGTTAAACACCGACATGGTTTATGCACAGCAGACCCGTCGCTTCTTAGACCGTGTTGTTGGCTTTATGGTATCGCCCCTATTGTGGGCTAAAGTAGCGCGTGGTTTATCAGCGGGTCGAGTTCAATCTGTTGCAGTGCGTTTATTAGTTGAACGCGAACGTGAAATTAAAGCATTTATTCCTGAAGAATTTTGGGATATTCATGCCGATGTTAAAAATAGCGAGTCTGACCTACGTTTAGAAGTCACTAAACAAGCAGACAAGCCATTTAAGCCAGTAAATGAAGCTCAGGCTAGTGCAGCAGTTAAAAGCCTTGAGAATGCCGAATATAAAGTTGTCAGCGTTGAAGAGAAACCAAGTAAGAGCCGTCCAAGTGCGCCATTTATTACTTCAACAATGCAACAAGCAGCAAGTACCCGATTAGGTTATGGCGTTAAAAAGACCATGATGCTTGCCCAGCGTTTATACGAGGGGGGTTATATTACTTATATGCGTACCGATTCAACTAACTTATCGAAAGATGCGGTTGAAATGTGTCGCGAATACGTAACCAATGAGTTTGGTGCCAAGTATTTACCTGCTGATCCGATTAACTATAGCTCTAAAGGTAATGCACAAGAGGCGCACGAAGCGATTCGTCCTTCTAGCGTATCAGTGCTTTCTGGGCATGTTGAAGGTGTGGATGCCGATGCGAAAAAGCTTTATGAGCTTATTTGGCGTCAGTTTGTGGCCTGTCAAATGGTGCCAGCTGAGTACGATTTAACCACCTTAACGGTCGCTGCCAACGATTTTACATTGAAAGCAAAAGGACGTGTTTTACGTTTTGATGGTTGGACTAAAGTGCAACCGGCAGTACGTAAAAAGAATGAAGAAGATCAATCGCTGCCTGCTGTTAAGCAAGGCGAGGTGCTCACGTTAGTTGAGCTTGATCCTAAGCAGCACTTTACTAAGCCACCGGCTCGTTTTAGTGAAGCAAGCTTAGTTAAAGAGCTCGAGAAACGTGGGATTGGTCGTCCATCTACGTATGCCTCTATTATATCAACGATACAAGACCGTGGTTATGTACGAGTAGAAAATCGTCGCTTTTTCGCTGAAAAAATGGGGGAGATTGTCACCGATCGCCTTGTTGAAAACTTTACCGATTTAATGAACTTCGATTTTACCGCTAAAATGGAAGGCCGTTTAGATGATATCGCCGAAGGTGAGCGTGTTTGGACGCAAGTTCTCGATAAGTTTTACGCTGATTTTTCAACGCAATTGAATATTGCCAAAGGTGAACCCGATGAAGGCGGTATGCGTCTTAATCAAATGGTAGAAACCGACATTGACTGTCCAACGTGTGGCAGAAAAATGGGTATTCGTACTGCTTCTACGGGCGTATTCTTAGGATGTACTGGTTATAACTTGCCACCTAAAGAGCGCTGTACTACCACTATGAACTTAGTGTCGGGTGATGAAGCGGTTGCAGCTGATGTTGAAGACGTTGAAACAGAAACATTAATGCAAATGAAGCGCTGTCCAATTTGTGAAACAGCGATGGATTCATACCTTATCGATGAAACCCGTAAACTACACGTGTGTGGTAATAACCCAGCGTGTCATGGGCATGTGGTTGAAGAGGGTACGTTTAAAATTAAAGGTTACGACGGCCCTATTATTGAATGTGATAAATGTGGCGCTGATATGGAATTAAAATCAGGTCGATTTGGTAAGTATTTTGGCTGTAACAATGACGAGTGTAAAAATACCCGTAAGTTATTAAAAAATGGCGAAGCCGCGCCACCAAAAGAAGATCCCGTTCATATTCCTGAATTAGAATGTGAAAAGTCTGAAGCCTATTTTGTATTACGTGATGGTGCTGCAGGTATTTTCTTAGCAGCAAATACGTTTCCTAAATCACGAGAAACACGCGCCCCCAAAGTAGAAGAGTTACAGCGTTTTAGAGATCGTATTTCGCCTAAGTTTTACTACTTAGCTGATGCACCAGCTAAAGATCCTGATGGTAATCTTGCTATTGTGCGTTACAGTCGTAAGAATAAATCACAGTATGTAATGACTGAGGTTGATGGCAAAGCAACTGGTTGGACGGCACACTACGAAGGTGGTAAATGGGTAGAAGAGGCAAAGAAAAAAGCCGCGCCTAAAAAGAAAGCCGCCGCTAAAAAAGCGCCTGCTAAAAGTAAAGCGAAAGCAAAAGTAAAAAAAGACGATGAATAATTAATTATTCACCGCTTTAAGTAATAAAAAACCGGAATGCACAGCCTGGACAGTTCCGGTTTTTTTTGTCAAATCAAACCTATCGCAATGGCATTTCTAATCTGTTTTTTTACTTTACAGGATTAAAAAATGTAACCAATTTAGGTTCAATTCACTCAATTATTCATTAAATTTTAACAGCAGTGACTTTGTTATAGCCTTCAGATGTTAGTTCATCATTCACACACTTTAAAACATAGTTATAAAGCTCTTCATTGCTTACGTCGTCTTCTTTAGCCCAACTAACACACATTTCTGTGAATTCTTGAATCGTCTCAGCTGAAGCGTCTGTAGCATCGTTTGCCACTGCATTAGCAGCAGATAAAACGAAAAATGGTGCAACGATTAACGCGAGTAATGCTTTATTCATTTTCTTATTCCTAAAAATGGAGTAACAATCGAGTTATGCATTCATACAATGCCTACATAAAACAAGTGTAACCAAGCCAGAACATCTCTGTTGGTATATTGATTTTTAATCGAATATAAAATAAAGGGAAACGAAATATTTTTATCGTCAAGATGAGCGTATCGCGTAAAAGTGTTTAACCTTAACTAATTGTGTTACAGCTAAATTTAGGCTAATGTCGCGTTTTAATTTTTAGGTGTTCTTATGTCAGAGCCAGATACAAATAATATAAATAAAAAAATACAACCTGTTCATAAAGTAGAGCATGCTCTTGAGTCGTTTATATTCAAAGGACGCTGGTTATTAGCCCCATTTTTTGTCGGTTTACTATTTGCTGTGGTTTTATTACTAATAAAATTTTTTAAACAGCTGTATTTGATGGGGATCGCAACGTTTACTGCCAGTAATCAAGAGTTGTTGGTGGGTATATTAACTTTGGTTGATACCGCTTTGTTAGCTGGACTTTTATTAATTATTATATTCAGTGGCTACGAAAACTTTGTCTCTAAGCTTAATATAGAAAATCATGAGGACCGTCCCGTATGGATGGGAAAAGTAGGGTTTTCTGGTTTAAAAATGAAACTGATTAGTGCAATAGTCGCCATTTCAGCCGTTGAGCTACTAAAGGTGTTTATAAGCTCTGCATCTCATTCAAGTGATGAATTACTCTGGAAAGTGCTTATACACGTTACCTTTGTTGTGTCGGGTGTACTGTTTGCATTTACTGATTACTTAAATAGTAAAACAATTAGCCATTAAAAAATGCTAAAAAAACCCGAGCAGTGCTCGGGTTTTTTATAATAATATAAATATTAACTGCAGTGGGCGTAATAACAACCAAATGGCTCAACTGTCAGTGTTTCATTATCAAGCTTTGCGTTGTGATGAGAAAGGTCGCTATGTTCATTTTCAACACTTGCATTAATAGTAAGTTTTGCTTGTGAAGCACTCAAATTGAATACACACAACATTTTTTCATCGTTTAGAGTACGGTAAAACGCTAAGATTGGCTCTTTGGTTTGTAAAAACTCAATATCACCTTCAAGTAATACCGGCTGGTTTTTACGCCATGCCATAAATTCACGGTACGCATTTAATATTGAGTTTGAATCATTCTCTTGTTCAGCAACTGCTTGCAGTCTATGTTGTTGATCAACAGGTAACCACGGTTTTACTTCACTAAAGCCCGCATTGTGAGCATTGGCATGTGAGCTATCAAGGTTTTCCCAAGGCATTGGGGTACGACAACCATCACGGCCTTTAAAGTTTGGCCAAAACGTAATGCCGTATGGGTCTTGTAAATCTTCAAACGCAACACTGGCTTCACCTAGCCCGAGTTCTTCACCTTGATACATACACACGCTACCACGTAACGAGGCCAATAGGGCGGTTAACATCTTACATTGCGCAGGGTTTACTTCACCCGTTTCGCTCCAACGACTTGCAACGCGCTCTACGTCATGGTTACTAAATGCCCAGCAAGGCCAGCCTTCAGTCATACGTTGTTCAAGTGTAGTAACGGTGTTTCTTATATATTCACTCGAGTAGTCATCAGTTAGTAGCTCAAAGCTGTAACCCATGTGCAGTTTATCGCCGCCTTGGGTGTATTCTGCCATGGTGGCTAATGAATCTTCAGATGAAATTTCACCTAGTGACACGGTTCCTGGGTATTTATTGAGCAAGGTGCGAATATCACGCATAAACTCAATGTTTTCTGGCTGTGTGTTGTTGTAGTAGTGATACTGAAAAGCATACGGATTATCTTCACTAAAACCACGGCCCTGACGCTTTTCTTTTGGTTTTGCAGGGTTATCACGAAGCTGTGCGTCATGGTAGCAAAAGTTAATTGCATCTAACCTAAAACCATCAACGCCTTTTTTAAGCCAAAACTCAACATTATCTAATACAGCTTGGCGAACATCAGGGTTATGAAAGTTAAGATCTGGCTGTTCCGTGAAAAAGTTATGTAAGTAGTATTGTCCACGACGCGGCTCCCATTGCCATGCACCGCCACCAAAAATTGATAACCAGTTGTTTGGTGCTGTTCCGTCTTCTTTAGCATCGGCCCATACATACCAATCAGCTTTATCGTTGGTTAAATCTTCACGGCTATCAATAAACCATTGGTGTTGATCTGAGGTGTGACTAAGCACTTGGTCTATAATAATTTTAATATCGCGTTGATGTGCTTGCGCAATGAGCTCATCAAAATCATCTAAGTTACCAAAAAGGGGGTCGATATCGCGATAGTCGCTAATATCATAACCAAAATCTTTCATAGGTGATTTAAAGAAAGGTGAGATCCAGATAGCATCCACCCCTAAGCTTTTAATGTAATCAATGCGATTAATTATCCCTTTTAAGTCACCAATGCCATCGTTGTTGCTATCTTGAAAGCTACGCGGATAAACCTGATAAATAACCGCACCTTTATACCATTGCTTTTGGGCCATGCCTTTCTCCGTTTTCACACTGTCTTTGTGTTGTTCTTTTTTAGAGGTGTTAATCCTCGTTTATTTGAAAAAGCATACTTGAAGCCCGTCATACTGTAAAAAGTCTGCATACGTATGCACCGTTTTAAGGCCATTAAAAGAGGTTAAATCAATCGCTTATTTCATCGATTTTAACGCCGGTTTATTGAATATCTCTTTACCAATTTGGTTTGTTAAATTGTTAATTTATTGTTTGCATTATTTAGGTGCTTAAAAATAAGGGGGTGCACTAAATTGGTGATTATTAATATTGGTCTTACCAATTGTACATAAATAAATGTTCTCCATAATAATAAATTAGAAAATAAAATAGCGTCGTGTCACTTTATTTATGTTTAATGACACACTTATTTTATCAAAAAATAAATAATGACTATCATTAAAGCTATAAATGCTAATTGCACTAAAATAACTCATAATAAAACAGTCACTTATAAAATAGTGTGTAAATTTAATGTTAACTTAATGCGTGTGGTGTAACTTTGAATACGTATGCATAAAGTTGTTAATAAAATAATACGAGCGTTAATATTCATCCTGACAACAAAATAAGCTCGCAGGCTTAACTATCACTTAAGCAAGTAAGCGGGTATCACATTATGGGTAACGGGAAAACATTATGGCTATGTTCAAACCAAGTATACTAACGCTAGCATTAACTGCTGCCGGACTATCAAGCTTTGCCACCACTGCGGCACAAGAAGAAACAATAAAAAATGATGATGTAGAAATCATCGAAGTAAAAGGTTTTCGCGGTAGTGTTGTTGAATCAATTAATACTAAGCGTTTTTCAACACAGGTGGTTGAGTCAATTTCTGCAGAAGACATTGGTAAACTTCCAGATACATCTATTGCTGAGTCAATTGCACGCTTACCTGGTTTAACAGCCCAGCGTCTTGATGGCCGTGCTAGTCGTGTAAGTGTTCGTGGTTTTAGCGAAAACGAAAGCGCAACCACATTTAATGGTCGTGAGCAAGTATCGATTGGTGACAACCGTGGTGTTGAGTTTGACCTTTACCCATCAGAAATAATGAGCGGCGTAACCGTTTATAAAACACCAAGTGCTAGCATTGAAGCAGAAGGTATTGCCGGTGTAATCGACATGCAAACGGTAAAGCCTTTAAGTAAAGGCGAGCGCGTGATCATGTTTAATGGTCAGTTAGAGCAGTCAGGTTTTGATAAGCTAAACCCTGATGGTGATGATAAAGGCTTTCGTGGCACGGTTTCATACATTGATCAGTTTGCAGATGACACTATAGGTGTTGCATTTGCTTACAACACAATGAGCTCACCAAATCAAGAAAAACGCTGGAATTCTTGGGGATACCCTGAATTCGACGTTGATGGACAGAATTATTCAATCTTAGGCGGCGCTAAACCATTCGTACGTTCATCAACACTTGAACGTGATTCAGCGATGCTAGTAGTGGAAGCTGCACCAAATGATCGTCTAAACATGACGTTTGATGCGTTATATGTAGATTTTAACGATGAAAAAATCTTACGTGGTATTGAAGTACCTTTCGCCTGGGGTCAAGGTAGCATCGACCCGAATAGTGTTACTGTAGATGAACAGTCTGGCTTTATCACCAGTGCAACAACGCAAGGTCAACGCGTTGTAGTTCGCAATGATGTTGAAGAACGTGATGCTGAATTAACGCAATTTGGATTTAATACTAAATATGACATTGACGATTCATGGTCGGTAGAGTTTGATGCGAGCTTATCTGAAGTTGAGCGTAAGGACTGGAGCTTACAAAGTTATTCTGGCACAGGCCGTGGCGATGCAAACGGTATTGCTGACAACATTGGTTACTCACTTGATGGCGGCAATACCGGCGCCAAATTTAGCCACGAGTTAGATTATAGTGATTATGCTTTAATTCAGTTAGGTGGTCCTTTGTCATGGGGAACCAGCTCAGCGCTAAATAATAAGTACGGCTTAAATGATACGGCTTATCAAAACACCGCACAAGATGGCTTTATTAATGCACCTGAAGTTAATGATGAACTACATACTTTAAAACTAGCAGCAAGCAAGCTATTAGAAAACGATTACTTAAGCAAAGTAAGTTTTGGTATGTCATATCGCGACCGCGAGAAGAGTAAAAAGTCTGAAGGGTATTACTTAACATTAAGCGATTTCTCATTAGATAATCCTGGTACGCTTGTCGTTCCAGATCAATATCGCCTCGGAACAGCTAGCTTAGGCTTTATCGGTATGGGGGATATGATTGCCTATGATACCCGTGCACTAGTTGACGATGGATATTATGACTCAATTCAAGAAAGTTTAACGGATATAAAACACACTACGCAGTCGTACACAGTTCAAGAAAAAGTTACGGCGTTTTTTGTTCAAGCTGATATTAATGCTGAAGTAGGTGAACTACCATTAACAGGTAACTTTGGTGTTCGCTATGTTAGAACTGAGCAATCTTCGCAAGGTTTTGCGGCTGTGCCGAATGACGTGACTGGTCTAGTTGACGCCGTTCCTAACAATGTGTCACACGATTATAGTCATGTTTTACCTAGTCTTAATTTATCTTTAGCGCTAGATGAAAATCAAACTGTGCGTTTTGGTGCCGCTAAAACTATCTCACGAGCCCGCCTAGATGAAATGAATGCTTCTGTTAATGCGAGCTACAATTCTGAGCGTCCTGATGAGAATGGCAACTATTGGTCAGTATCTGGTGGTAATCCTACACTTGAACCAAAAGAAGCAACGGGTTTTGATTTTACTTATGAAAACTACTTTAGTGCAGAAGGATACTTCTCAGCGGCTGTATTTTATAAAGACTTAAGCCAATGGATATTTGATGGTGTATACGAAGTTGATATGTCAGGAGTTGCTAACCCTTCAACGGGTGAGATACCAGAGAATAGTACCGGTACTGGATCAGGTAAAGTGAATGGCGGTGGTGGAGATCTTTGGGGCTATGAATTGTCTCTTGCTCTACCGTTTAATATTTTTAGTGATTCATTAGAAGGTTTTGGTTTAATTGCCAGCCATACAGGTATTGAACAAGATATTGAAGATCAAAACGGTAATGAATACGAATTACCTGGTTTGTCGGATAAAATTGAAAGCATAACTTTTTATTATGAAAACTATGGCTTCCAAGCACGTACTAGTATGCGTAAGCGTAGCGACTTTAAAGGTGATATTTACAACGCAGGTTATGAAACTCAGCAAGTGAATATCTTAGGTGAAACAATTTGGGACGTACAAGTTGGTTACGATTTTGGCGAAGCAGGTGTTGAGAGCTTAGATGGCTTAAATGTGACATTCCAAGTACAAAATATCACTGAAGAACCATTTACAACACTAAGTGGTGATAATGCTTTACAAGTGCGTGATTACCAAGATTATGGGCGTAACTTTATTCTTGGATTTAGCTACAAGCTTTAACTGAAATTTAGTTAAGTTATTAGCCCTTGTAATTAGTTTTACAAGGGCTTTTTTATAACTACCTTACCTAAGTTTTATCAAACTTTTTAAATTCTGATTTAAAAAAGTGAGCAATAATATGAAGCCAATAAAACACGTCGTCATTGCAGGCGGTGGTACAGCTGGATGGATAGCCGCTGCACTGTTAAATAAAGTATTAGGTAAAGTAATTAATATTACCCTAATAGAATCAACTCACATTGGCACAGTGGGCGTAGGGGAAGCCACTATACCCCCTATAATGCAGCTAAATAATGCATTGGGTATCAATGAACAACACTTTATAAATGCCACTAACGCGACGATTAAGCTTGGTATTGAGTTTGAAAACTGGAAAAGCTCAGCACACAGTTATATGCATGCGTTTGGCACTTTGGGTAAAAACTTCCCTTTTTGTGACTTTTATAATTTTTGGCTTAAAGGCCAAACGCAAGGGTGCAAAGATGATTTTTGGGATTTTTCATTAAATTATCAGGCTGCGAAAAACAATAAATTTGCTCCACTGAATACCATTTCTAATACGTCGTTGCCAGGATTAAGCTACGCGTATCATTTTGACGCCAGTTTGTATGCTGAGTTTTTAAAGCACTTAGCCACAGAGCGGGGGGTAAAACATCTAGATGCTAAAATTAATGAGGTCATGCAGTGCCCAACCAGTGGCAATATTCAGAGCCTAACCCTTGATGATGGCAGCAGTATCAGTGGCGATTTATTTTTAGATTGTACGGGTCTGCGTGCCTTACTGATTGAGCAAACACTCAATACTGGATATGTAGATTGGTCGCACTACTTACCCTGCGATAGCGCCATTGCAGTACAAACAGCATCAAATGATGAATTAAAACCTTATACACGTTCAATTGCGCACAGTGCCGGTTGGCAGTGGCAAATTCCATTACAGCACAGAATGGGGAATGGCTTAGTATATTGTAGCCGCCATATATCTGATGACGACGCAAAACAATTATTACTCAATAATCTTCCTGCAGAGCCTATTACTGAACCCCGATTAATTAAGTTTAAAACGGGTCGTCGTTTAAAACAGTGGCATAAAAACGTCGTTGCCATTGGCTTATCGAGTGGGTTTTTAGAGCCACTTGAATCAACCAGTATTCACCTAATACAAAGTGCTGTGACGCGTTTAATTAAGTTATTTCCTCGCCATGGGGTTAGTGATGCGTTAGTAACAGAATTTAATAAGCAAAGCATCACCGAAATCGAGCATATTCGTGACTTCATTATTTTGCACTATAAGCTAACTGAGCGGGAAGATACTCCATTTTGGCGTCAATGTAAGCAAATGGAAATTCCGCAATCGTTAGCGCATAAAATGGATTTATTTAAACAAACAGGCAAAGTAGTGCGCGAAAACGACGAGTTATTTGCCGAAGTGGCATGGCAACAAGTCATGATAGGTCAAGGCCTATTACCCGATGATTACGGTGCACTAGCAGATTCATTAACCAATGAGCAATTAGCCGAGTTATTTAGTAATTTAAAAACATTAATAAATTCAACGGTAGAGCAACTGCCAAGTCACACCGTATTTTTAAGTAGTTTAAAACCAAAGTAAGCCCCAAAAAAAGTTTCATGCTGGCAGTTTAATTTTTGGGTTAACAGGGTCTGAATATAGCTGTGAATACGTATGCAGCAACTGTAACCAAACTACAGTTAGCTTTAGTATAAACCAATGACAACACTGAAATAAAAATGACACACACAATGAAAAAAAGATTTTACATACCCTTGCTGCTATTAAGCACATTAGTTGTGCAAGGCTGCAGTGATGATAATGAAAGCACGCAAGCAAAAACGGTTGTAAATAAGACAGAGCCTGTAAAGCCAGTTGTTTATCAAGTGTTTACTCGTTTATTTGGTAATACGCAAACAGCTAATATTCCGTGGGGTACTAAAGAGCAAAATGGCGTGGGTAAGTTTGCTGATTTTAACGATGCTGCACTTAAAGGTATTAAAGAGTTGGGTACTACGCATGTGTGGTATACCGGCGTTTTACATCATGCCTTAGTGGGTGATTACACCGAATATGGTATTAGTCAGGATGATCCAGATGTGGTTAAAGGGCGTGCAGGCTCGCCCTATGCAATTAAAGATTATTACGATGTAAATCCTGATTTGGCGGTAAATGTAACGAACAGAATCGAAGAGTTTAGCGCGCTTATTGAACGTACCCACGATCATGATATGAAAGTGATAATAGACATTGTGCCCAATCACGTTGCACGTGATTACCACTCAACGGCTAAGCCTAATGGCGTTAAAGACTTTGGTGAACAAGACGATACCAGCAAAGACTATGATGTTAATAATAACTTTTATTATGTACCTGGTGAGTCATTTCAAGTGCCTTCGAGCGACAGTTATCAAGTGCTTGGCGGAAATTCTCATCCCTTAGCTGATGGTAAATTTAATGAAACACCGGCTAAATGGACAGGAAACGGTGCACGCTCTCCACAGCCTGATATAAACGACTGGTACGAAACAGTAAAAGTAAACTACGGCGTTAAACCCGATGGTAGCCTAGATTTTCCAACTTTACCTAAGGCGCTAGAACACCAAGACTACCGCGCTCATTACGCCTTTTGGCAAGATAAAGAGTTACCTAATAGCTGGTATAAATTTAGAAATATTGCGCTTTATTGGTTAGATAAAGGCGTGGATGGCTTTCGCTATGATATGGCTGAAATGGTGCCGGTTGAATTTTGGAGCTTTTTAAATTCATCGATAAAAATGCATAAACCCGATGCGTTTTTACTTGCAGAAGTGTACAACCCATTGATGTACCGAACTTATATTCACCAAGGTAAAATGGATTACTTGTATGACAAAGTAGGCTTTTACGACACCTTAAAAGCCATAATGCAAGGCAAGCAAGCCGCAAGTAGTATTTTTAATGCTCAGCAAAAAGTGGCTGACATAGAGCAACATATGCTGCACTTTTTAGAAAACCATGACGAGCAACGTATCGCAAGTCCTGATTTTGCCGGCGATGCCGCATTGGGCAAGCCAGCAATGCTGGTCTCTCACCTAATCAGTCGCTCGCCAAGCTTGCTTTATTTTGGTCAAGATGTCGGTGAAGATGGCTCAGAAAACGCGGGGTTTGGTAGCCCGACTCGCACCAGTATTTTTGACTATATTGGTGTTCCTGCTCACCAAGCGTGGATGAACAACGGTAAATTTGATGGCGGTCAGTTAACAACTGAACAAGCGCAATTACGCCAATATTACATTTCAATTATGGCACTTAACGATTTACCAGCGATTGTTGCCGGCGATATGGCACCCTTGTTGGTAACAGGCAGTAATAGAGTGGTAGGTTTTGTACGCACCCTAGGACAGCAATCATTATGGGTGCTGAGTAACTTTAGTCAGCAAGCGCAAACAGTCACTATTACGCTCACGCCCAATCAAGCAACAATGCTCAAACCAAACTCAACGCTTTACGATCTATTAGAGTCGCATAACGGTATTTTGGTGAGCGATGAGAAACAAAATACAACCTTTACGCTGACCCTTGATGCACTCAGTAGTGCCGTTTTAACAAATAAGGCTGACCATGAATTATAATAACAAACCAACCTTAAGCTTTTGGCAAATATGGAACATGTGCTTTGGCTTTTTAGGCATTCAATTTGGCTTTGCACTGCAAAACGGTAACGTAAGTCGGATTTTTCAAACCCTTGGGGCGAATGTAGACGATATTCCTATTTTGTGGGTAGCAGCACCACTTACCGGTTTAATTGTACAGCCAATTATTGGTTATTGGAGTGATAAGACGTGGGGCAAATTAGGTCGCCGTCGTCCGTTTTTTTTATACGGCGCTATTTTAACCACATTATCGTTATTTATTATGCCAAACTCACCAACACTTTGGATTGCAGCGGGCATGTTATGGATCATGGATGCATCGATTAACGTCACCATGGAACCATTTCGCGCCCTTGTAGGCGATAACCTACCAAACAAACAGCGTGCTACTGGCTATGCAATGCAAAGCTTTTTTATAGGCGTAGGCGCCGTGGTTGCTTCTGCACTCCCTTGGATGATGACGAACTGGTTTGATATTGCCAACACCGCCGCTGCAGGGCAAATTCCTGATTCAGTAAAGTACTCATTTTACTTTGGTGCAGTTGTATTGCTGGTCGCAGTAGGCTGGACAATTATAACCACCAAAGAATATTCACCTGAAGAATTGGCCGCATTTAATCAACAAGAGCAAGCTAAAGTCGAACAGACGGTTTGTGCACAAATTAACTTTAGTAAAGGCGGCAGTGTATTTACCGTGTTAGGGCTTGCAGTACTTGGTTTAGTCACGGGATTAAACCTAGAAAAAGAGCTGTACCTATTAGCAGCTGGCTTAGTGAGTTTTGGCGTTATTCAATTTATTGCAGCCGCACTACAGGCAAAAAACCACACCAGCGGTGGCTTTTACCAAGTCGTTAACGATGTATTCACCATGCCAGAGGCGATGAAACAACTTGCTTGGGTACAGTTTTTTAGCTGGTTTGCCTTATTTGCCATGTGGATTTACACCACCTCAGCGGTAACCAGTTTTCATTATGGTAGCAGTGACACAAGTTCAGCGGCGTATAACAATGGTGCAGACTGGGTGGGTATTTTATTTGCGGCTTACAACGGTTTTGCTGCATTGGCGGCTTTATGTATCCCGATCATCGTTAAGCGTGTTGGTTTAAAACTAGCGCATGCACTTAACCTTATTTTAGGTGCCTTAGGTTTAGCGAGCTTTATGTTTATAAAAGATCCGAGCTTACTTATTTGGCCAATGATAGGTATTGGTTTTGCGTGGGCGTCTATATTGTCGTTGCCTTACGCCATGTTAAGTACCTCAGTACCGAGTCATAAAATGGGTGTGTATATGGGAATATTTAACTTTTTTATTGTGATCCCACAATTATTAGCCGCCAGTGTACTTGGCCTGATACTCCGTCACTTTTTCCAAAATCAACCTATTTACGCATTGATGCTAGGTGCTGTGTCTTTTGTACTTGCAGCGGTTGCTGTACTGCGTGTTAAACAGTCTTAATTTAAGGGGCTAAAATGAAAAAATATAATCTAATTACCGCGACAATATTGGCCGCAGGCCTTGTAGGTTGTGGTGTGCAAAATACGCAAACCAGTGCAGTAGCGCAAACATCAGTGAGTGCGCCAGGCGCACCAGGCGAAGCCCCATTTTGGGCATACGCAGGCAAAACTGGGATAGGCACGTCTTTTGAGCAATACCAAAATGGCCATTACAGTGACGAAGCACCTACAGGTAAAGTGTCAAAAGTATGGTTTTCGATTGCCAAAGGGATGATCACCGAAACCATGTTCGGGCTTATTCATCAAGCGCAGATTAAAGACATGCAATTTGTTGTAGTCGGAAAAGATTTTACAGTCACCGAAGCTGACGATTTAGACGTTACCATTGATTACTTATACAAAGACGATAAAGGCCGCCCGTTATCATTAGCATACAAAGTAGTAAGCAAAGATAAGCAAGGTCGCTTTAGCCTCGAAAAACATATATTTACCGACCCAGACGGTCAAAGCTTATTTGTACGCAGTATTTTTAATACCCAGCTTGACGGTGTAAAAGCATATGTAACAGTTAACCCGTATATAAACAACAACGGCTTAGATGACTTTGCAAAAACCATCGAGCAAGGATTGGTAGCGTGGCAGGGCGATAATTACTTGTCATTGCAAGGTGCACAGCCATTTAAACAAACAAGTGTTGGTTTTACAGGTGTGAGCGATGGTTTAAGCCAGCTTAAAACAACTCAGCAGCTTACCCGAGTTTATAAAACTACCGGTGAACAATCGGGTAATGTTAGCCTACTTGCAGAGCTGGGTGAAATTGGTAAAAACAGCCAGTTCGATTTAACCCTAAGCTTTGGTAACAACCAGCAATCAAGCTTTAAACAAGGGCAAGCTACGCTAGCCAAAGGTTACCAAGCTGTGCTTGATAATTACAACGGTAAAGGCGAAGCGCTTGGTTGGCAAGACTACCTGCAAAGCCTTGCACCGCTAAACAACATGAGCGAACAAACCGCTGATAACGGCAAGTTACTTTACACCAGTGCTATGGTGTTAAAAGCGCAAGAAGACAAAACTCATGCTGGGGCACTTATTGCCTCTTTATCTAACCCATGGGGTGAAACCGTATCGGCGAAAACCGGCTCTACCGGTTACAAAGCGGTATGGGTGCGCGACTTTTATCAAGTTGCCATGGCATTTATGGCACTAGGCGATACCGCAACAGCCAAAACCGCATTTGAATACCTTGAAAAAGTACAAGTAAACAGCAAAACCCCGGGCAACAAAGGCGACACAGGGTGGTTTTTACAAAAAACACACGTAGATGGCGAACTTGAATGGGTAGGCGTACAGCTAGACCAAACCGCTATGCCTATTATGCTAGCGTGGAAGCTTCATCAGGCAGATGTGTTAAGTGGTGCTGAGCTAACTGATTGGTATACCCGCATGTTAAAACCGGCCGCTGACCTTTTGGTAGACGGTGGGCGCGCTAAAATCCTATGGAACGACATGCAAATAACCCCACCTGCGACTCAACAAGAGCGTTGGGAAGAGCAAGAAGGGTATTCGCCATCAACCACCGCTGCTGTTATTGCCGGTTTAATTACCGCCGCTGATATTGCAAAAATGGCAGGTGATGAGGTAAATGCTAAACGCTACCTTGCAACAGCAAAAAGTTACAACGCCGATATAGAAAGCATGATGTTTACCACCGCAGGAAATTTAGAATCAAACGCATCAGACGGCGAGTATTTTATACGTATTGGTCAAGACAAAGACGCCAATTCAAATACTAAAATTAACGCCAATAATGGCCGTGACGGGTTTAATAAAAAGCAAATTCTCGATGGTGGATTTTTAGAGCTCGTTCGCTATGGTGTACGTGATGCACTAGCGCCTAGCATAGTAAAAACACTCCCAGAATATGATGACGAAACCCTAACCGATAACCTACAAGTTAAATACAGCTTTGAGTTTACTGATGGCAGCGGCACATTTGCAGGATACCGCCGCTATGGTAACGACGGGTACGGTGAAGATGAAGTAACTGGCGCTAACTATGCGCAAGGTGGAAAAAATAGCCCAGGGCAACGTGGGCGAGTTTGGCCATTTTTTACCGGTGAACGGGGCCATTATGAAATTGCCGCCGCAAATGCTAATAATACCTTAGATGCAACAAAACAGCAGGCTATTAAAAATAGCTATGTAAAAGGGCTAGAGCAATTTGCTAACGAAGGTATGATGCTACCAGAACAAGTATGGGATGGCGTAGGCGTAAATAAAGCAGGATACACGTTAGGCGAGGGTACAAACTCGGCCACACCACTGGCGTGGACGCATGCTGAATACGTGAAGCTAGTGCGCTCACTAAGCGACAAACAAGTATGGGATCATTATCCGGTGGTAACTAAAGCACTAAAATAACCACAAACTATCCGCAGTTCAGGTTAATTAACATAGCCGTAGTAAAATACGGCTATGTTATTTATTACAATAATAACGAGGCTGAAATGAAAACATTTACCTTGAGCGCATTAGCATTAGCAATCATGCTAACAGGCTGCCAAAGCGCACCATCATTAAATAACAACACGAATAACACCGAAACATCGCAATTAAATACTAAACAACAAGCAAGCCCGTGGTGGGAAAGCGCCATTTTTTACCAAATTTGGCCACGCAGCTTTTACGATAGCGATGCTGATGGTCATGGCGACTTTAACGGTATGACCCAAAAGCTCCCGTATTTACAAGAGCTCGGCGTAAATGCACTGTGGTTAACCCCCATGTTTGAAGCACCGTCGTATCATGGCTATGATTTTACTGAATTTTACCAAGTAGAAAACGACTACGGCAGCATGGCCGAGTTTGAAGCCTTTATAAAAGCCGCTGATGATAAAGGCATGAAAGTCATACTTGATTTAGTTATAAACCATATATCAAGTAACCATGAATGGTTTCAGCGTTCAGCAAAACAAGAAGCCCCTTATGCAGATTACTTTATTTGGCGCGACGATATGCCAAAAGCCGGAAGTGGTTGGGGGCATGCATGGAGTAATAACGACCAACCCGATGTCGTATGGCATTGGAATGAAACACGCCAGCAGTATTACTATGGTGCGTTTGGAGCAAGCCAACCTGATTTAAATTTACGCCACCCAGATGTTATTGCTGAAATGGAAAAAATGGCTAAGTTTTGGCTTGATAAAGGCGTTGCTGGTTTTAGGTTAGACGCAGTTCGCTTTGCCATGGAAAGCGGCGGCAATGCGCAGGCCGACACAGACGAAACCATAGCTTACTGGCAGCACTTTAATCAGTATGTAAAAAGTGTAAACCCTGAGGCCTATTTAGTCGGTGAAGCCTGGGCAGATATTCCTGTGGCGGCAAAATACTTTGGCGAAGGTAAAGGGCTTGATCAAGGCTTTGATTTTGAAGTGGGCTATAAAATACTGGGCTTATTAAAACCCGACGCCAGTGGTGAAGCGCAATTTGGCACCATGCAATCTAATCAACAAGTGAATACAGTTGATGCCAATGTGCTCAAACAAAATTTACAGCAACGTATTGACTCAGTCGCACCGCTTGATTTTTTTGCACCGTTTTTAACTAACCACGACCAAGAGCGTGTGGCTTATCAACTTGCTGAACACGACGATAAAGCAAAACTTGCTGCCGCTATGTTATTTAGCTCTCCTGGCACGCCGTATATTTATTACGGTGAAGAGATAGGCTTAACACAAGGTGGCACAGGTCACGATGTGTATAAACGTGCGCCTATGCAATGGGACAACAGCAATCAAGCCGGTTTTACTCAAGCTCAAACAAGTTGGGTTGAGCAGGCTGAACTGTTTGGTGACAACTACACCCAGTGGTGGCCTGAATTTTTAGCACAGCAAATTAATGCTGCTGATCGCAATGTAAAAACGCAACAAGCGCAATCTAATTCAATTTGGCGTTTATATCAGCACTTAATCGCACTAAAAAAACAGCGCCCAGAACTGGGTATTAAAGGTCGTTATGAATTAACACAGCATAACAACGGCCTTGTCGAAATAACCCGCGAGTTAAACGGCAGTAAAAGTATGTTTGTACTTAACTTAACCGCTAACCCGCAAAGCATCAGCGGTATAAAACGTCAGGGGTTAACGCCTAGCTGGCAACACGACCTCAATGGCGAACAACTCGCTGGCTATGGTTTGTTGTTACTGAATAACACACTATAAATAAAATACACATAAAAGGGGCTAACATACGTTAGCCCCTTTTATGTACATGCTTTAATTGCATTACCCCCAAGTTATAGCGCATTTTAATGAATCATAAGTCGCTTAACTTCTTCTGGCGTCATGGCACTTATCATGAAAATGAATATGAGATGCAATCCACCTCAGGTAGGTGTCCACGGTACGTAATGAATACTGATGTACCAACATATATTCAGCAATGTAATTTAAAAATGGGGAACGCGTTTTCATATCATCATCAATATTGAAGGCTGTATAAATATACAGTCTAGTTGTTTTGCTCCCATATTCAAGAAAATGAGCGCTGAGCGCACTTTCTTATTATATTTAGTAGCAAGAAAAAATTTTAGCTGGCAATGAGTTAAGTTATTTGTTAAAAAAGTAATTAATAAATATATTAGCGTGACGTTGGCAGAAATATACGCGACGAGCGCACTATAAAATTGTTAGGTGTTTCTCAGGTTTGGAGTTCAAATGGGATTTAAGTTTTGGTTCGTTAGAGCATTAAAAGTATTTCTTGGAGTAGCAGCCTTACTTTTTATAGTTGAGTTGCTTAAACAGCACTCAGTTCAAGAAGCATTAATTTTTGCTTGTACTTGGTCATTGATTACAACAGCATTGTTTATATGTTCAAGACTATATCAATCACGTAAAGGTGTAGAGTGTGCTTTGTGCAATGATATTCCAGACAAAAGTGATAAAAACACCTAACAAGAATTTAAAGCGGGACTGCTAACAGTTTGCTCGGTTTCGCTACGCTACACATTTTAGCAAACAATTAACAGCCCCTTAAATGGGCGTTATGTTACTAGATAAGGATATTTATGAAATTAAGCATCGGAGCTTTATTAACACTCTTTCTAATCTCAGGCTGTACAAGTACATCAATTAAGCCGTTGAAATGGGAATACAAAACTATAAATGTAAATCCATTTAAAAATGGGCTTATTGGTAGAGAGCTAAGAGAAATCGAAAAGGAATATTCTAATACGCAAAAAGAGCTTCTTTCAAAATATGGTGAAGATGGCTGGGAATTGGTTCATATTGAGGGTAAAAACTATATTTTTAAAAGGCCAGTTCAGGTTAATTAAGTAACATAACAAGTGACTATGGTGTCAATTCCTAATTTTAAACCATTTTAGGATCCCACATGGCACCATCCCTCACCATAGAATTTATGATCACTACCAGTTTTCGTATGCACGCAATAATGGCTACCTTTTTAGGCTTTCCTGCTTTGACCATGCGTTGATAAAGGTCTTTAAATTTAGAGTTGCACTGAATGGCTGACATCATCGCCATGTACATGGCAGTTCTTATTTTAGGTCGGCCGCCACGTATCATTCGCTTACCTTGATACACGCCACTTTCACGATTAAATGGGGCTACACCCATTAAAGAAACGGCCTCTTTGTTGTTCACATAACCTAACTCAGGCATATCACTAAGCAAGTTAAATGCGACCACATTGCCAACACCTAGCACACTTTGGATAATGGCATTTTTTGCTTTGTATTCGTCTCATTCTTCAATCAGTTTTTGAAGTTTTAAATCGACTTTATCTATTTGGTTTTTCAGTGCAGTTAAGATAGGTTTTATGAGTGACGATAGTGTTTTTGGCATTATTTGAGAGCGATTTTTCTCCATCGTTTGCATATCCATTAACTGACGTCTTCTCGAGAGTAAATCGCTCATCAAGCGCATTTGCTCTGGCTTTAAAGATGATAAAGGCGGTTTAATCGCTTCACCAAAGTGAGCAATAAGTTGTGCATCAAGTTTATCCGTTTTTGCTTTTTGGCCGATAGCGCCTGCGAAGCGTTTTATGTTCACGGGATTAGCAATAACGAATGGAATATTCGCCTCAGCGCAGGCTATGATAAAAGGCTGTTCAAGACGTCCACTTGCCTCAATAGTAACGCGTGTTACTGGGTGTTTTTTTAAGATTTGAATGGCGTGTTTAATGCCACTTTGATTATTTTCTACAGTAAAGTAAATGTCTAAAGGCCTGATATAAATATCGAGTTGTGTTTTACCTGTATCGACACCGACGTTAATTTCATTTTGATTATTTATTGTATTCATAATAAGCTGACTCTGCCTTGCTATTCGGGCTCGAGGCCCCGTTGACTATCCGAGTTTAATGCTTGGAGTTTATACAGCGTTCTAACTTGTTACTGGTCTCTCAATAGAGGAGCCTACGCTCAATCGAACTACTGTATAAAAGGCTTTGGTTGCAGCCAAAGCTTGGGCCTCACATTACCCGAACTAGGTTAAAGTATTAATTTATGGGTTTATTATCCATACAAGTCGTTAAAGCAGGACACTGCTCCTCACCCGTTTTAGTGAACGACTCCACATAACATTAAGGAGCAACACAGCCTAATTGGCCCTTAAACATAGCGAGTTGATTTTAGTTTAAAAATAAACTGTTGACATAATATGTCATGGTGGTTACTTTTAATACATAATATTAAAAGGAAAACTAAAATGGAAATTTGGAATTTATTTACTGCTTTTATTGTGCAATTAATCACCTTTTTTACTCAAGAAGTGGGCGTAAGCCAAGCGGTTGCAATTATTTTGTTTACCGTTATTGGACGATTAGTTTTAATGCCGATTAACCTTGTTGCTATGGTTAACATGGTTAGAAATAAAAAAGCAATTGCCGCACTAAAACCTGAGCTAGATAGCATAAAGAGCAACTATAAAGACCAGCCCAGTGAAATCGCAAAATTAACTATGGCGCTGTATAAAAAGCACAACATTAAGTTTATTGATAAAAAAAGTGTGATTAATATGGCAAGCCAAGGGGTATTTGGCCTTGGAACTTTTCAAGCTCTGCAACAAATTGTATTGAATAGTAAATTTGCTTGGATTACCAGTATTGCAAAGCCTGATATTGCGATTTCGTTATTAGTGGGGGCTATTACATATTTATCTATGATGATGATGCCAGGTAGCGCAGAACAAACCAGCACCTTATTGTTCCTAATTCCCGCAATTATTTGTGTGGTTACTCTCGTTAATTTTCCTTCTGCAATTGGTTTGTACTGGGCTACATCCAGTAGTACTAGCTTGTTGCAGTCATTATTAGTAAATAAGTATTTTAAAAACCATCAGCCGCAGCATCCTTTATAAAGGTCGCTAAACAAAGGAATGACGATAATGAATATGTGTTATCAGCCCACAGCCGATTTGATGGCATCGGCATTGTTAACCTACACCAACATGCGTGAATATTATGAGCAGTATGGCGTTGATTGGCAGCAACATAAAATATATGAACAAATAGTAAACCTTGAAAATTGGGATATTGTGGTAAATGGCGATGTAGTGGGTGTAATGCGCTTGGCTTTCGATGATAAGGGTTGCTATATACGTGACTTACAAGTAGATGCTGCGTTTCAAAATATGGGTATTGGTGCAGCAGCAATTAATGAGTGTGCTCGTTTAGCAGTGCTCCGAGGTGCTATGCAACTTAGGCTTCGGGTTTTTAAAATAAGCCCTGCGCACAAGCTTTACACACGTTCAGGTTTCAGCATAGATAAAGAAGACGACAGATTTTATTATATGTCTAAAAGCTTAGTTTAATAACTGTGACTTTTATTTTAAAAATCAATGTTGCTCAGTCACTGTAGATTAATATTCGCTCATTCAAACTGCTATCCCGACAATTTAATAAAATAGTTATGGATAGATTATGCGCTTTTATACAAACAAAACAGCCACATTGAGTGTTTGCTTTTTATTGCTTGGCACAGGTTTTATGCTGATAGAAAACAGTGTGTATCAATATGTTGATCATAATGGTGTTCTACATGAAAGCTTGTTTATGCCCTTGAGCATACTGTGTTTTGCTGTGGGAGTTCTTTTTGTGGTTAGTTTGTTAGCCCGAAAAGTATTCGGGCTATTTAAAAGTGCTAGGGCAGATGGGCATTAACCGCTGCTGTTATTACTCATTATTTAAGTTAGCGGGTTCTAATAAGTTAAATGTCGGTAAGCGCCATTTAAAGCGTACCGACGCCATACGAATTAAATAGCCTACTACTAAACTTGCAACTACGCTGATATTGTCATCAATGTTGTAGTGGTGCAGTGCTAAGTATAAACAAGCAACAATAAGCGCTACGCTTGCGTAAAGTTCATGATGAAGTACTAATGGCGCTTGTCGACAAATTAAATCACGCAACAGTCCACCAAATACACCTGTTACTATAGCTGCGACAACACAAATTCCATAGTGCAAACCCATATTTAGCCCAACTTGGCAGCCAATTATACTAAACGCTGCAAGCCCTAAGGCATCTAGACGCATGAATATGCCTTTAAATTTAACCACCCATTTGGCCAACCAAGTGGTTACAATACCCGCCACGCATGTGATCAGTAAATATTCTGGGTGTTTAACCCACGTTAACGGGTAATTGCCAAGTAAAATATCGCGTACGCTGCCACCCCCAATGGCTGTGGCACTGGCTACTAGCATAACCCCAAACCAATCCATGTTTCTGCGCCCAGCGCTGAGTGCACCGGTCATGGCTTCTGCTGTAATTCCGATGATGTAAACAATAGTGAGTAGCATGAAATAGTCACTTAAACTTTTAAGAGCAAAAATAAAAGTGCGATTGTAGAGATAAAATAGTGCATTGACGAGTGAAAAATTACATTAAAAACAGCTGCTTTCAGATTAAAAAAACTAATGTGATAGCGAGGTGTGAATAGCCTGTTAATGTAACGAGAGCGCCGGCTTTAGTATTGAAAGCAAAAAGGACAAATGACCGTAAAAATGCAATAAAGCCTGAATTAATTTAAGGTAAAAGAGCGCTGTTGCCTTTAATTTTGTTGCTTCTTAAAAGCGGTTTTATTGAATGTATTAACTTGAGCCACGCGCAATTAAACGCGGGGGCAGTAGGGTGCTTTGTACTTGCTCACCACGAATTAATTTGAGTAAGTTTTCAACTAACATTTGCCCCGCTATAGTGGTGTTTTGCTCTATGGTTGTCAGCGGCGGATTAATGTAACTGGCAATAGAAATATTATCAAAGCCTATTACGGCTACATCTTTTGGCACGTTAATATTGGCTTCTTTTAATGCCCGTATTGCGCCTATAGCAATCAGATCGCTGGCAGCAAAAAGTGCATTAAAAGTAATGTTATTAGCAATTAAAGAGCGAGTAGCATGGTAGCCAGATTCTTCGGTAGAAATTGCATTGGCAATTTTACGATCATTTAAGGTGACACCGTTTTGCTGTAGTTCGTCTTTAAAGCCATTAAAACGGGCAAAAAACTCAGGGCTGTGATCAGAGGCATCGCCAATAAATGCACAATCAGTTCGGTTATGCGCCAGTAAATGCTCAGCGGCAAGTTTACCACCGCCATAATTATCGCAACTTATGGTTAAATCAGGGCGGTTATCAACGCTTGCTCCCCAGCAAACAAATTTAGTGTTTTGTTCAAGCAAGGTATTAAATTTTGGTTGAAAATCAATGTAGTCGCCATAGCCTAATAAGATTATTCCATCTGCTCGATGGCTGTCTTCGTAGTCTGCTTGCCAATCAGCGCTGGCTGATTGAAATGAAACAAGTAGATCATAACCTTCTTTTGCGCAGGCACGGGTAATACTGCCCAGCATGGCTAAAAAAAACGGATTGATTTGTGATTCATCTGAGGTCGGGTCTTCAAACAACAGCAATGCTAGGGTACTGCTTTGTTGAGTGCGAAGGTTACTGGCGTTTTTGTCTACTTTGTAATTAAGTTTTTTAGCAATATCGTGAACACGTCTTCGAGTTTCGTCATTTACCAGTGGACTATTTCGTAAAGCACGGGAAACTGTAGATTGAGACACCCCAGCATAATGGGCTATATCAAACGAGGTGGCTTTACCTTTCATCACGATTACTTACTTAAGAGGACAATAAGGGGATATTCTCGTTTATTAGTGATTTTTTTCAAGCTTATTTGTCAATAAAGGCATTTTTTTATTGATTTTTTCATGACACCGGTGTCACAATAAGGGCGTTTTATCATTTTGTTGTCAAAACGTATTAGCTACCTTTATTATTAAAGGTAGCATTTTTTTACAGTGATAGCTGCTTTGAGGTGATAGCTCAAAGTAAATAAGTATCAATGATACCCCATTAAAATAATAAGTACTCATTACTTAAACAAAAGAGATAACACTATGGGTTTACACTCTAGCACACACTTTGATCCTATTCTGGTTGCCGATATTGGCGGCACAAATGCTCGTTTTGCGTTGATCACTGGCTTCGACGAATCAAGTAATCAATTTACCATTGAGCATAATCATACGTTTCCCAGTGCTAACTATGGATCGCTCGAAAGTGCTACCGAGTACTACTTATCAACAGTGTCTCATATAACCCCTAAACGCGCATGCCTTGCAGTAGCAGGCCCTATAAATGCAGGGCAAGTTCATTTAACTAATTTAGGTTGGCACTTTAGCGTTAATGATTTTAAACACCACTTTGACCTTGCTCAATTAAGCGTTATAAATGACTTTGCTGCTTTTGCCTACGCAGCACCGTATTTAGACCCTTCACAAAATGTCACTGTTAAACCTGGTCAAGCGGATGAGTCTGCCAATATAGGTGTAATGGGCCCAGGCACTGGTTTTGGTGCAGCGTGCTTAGTGAGAACGGCACATTCGTGCGCGGTGATGAGTTCAGAAGGCGGGCATATTTCGTTAGCAGCCGTTAATCAACTCGACGGTCAACTTATTCAAGAACTCAAAAAAGATCACCCTCATGTATCGGTAGAAACGGTATTTTCGGGCCCTGGCATTGCTCATTTGTATAAAGCCATGGCTGCGGTTAAAGGGGTGGCGGCAAAAAATTTAGATGCCGCACAAATTAGCAGCTTAGCCAATAGCGGTGAATGTGAAGTGTGTGATGCAACGCTTAATCAATTTTGTGACTGGATTGGCAGTGTTGCGGGCGATTTAGCATTGGCCTACGGCGCTTTAGGCGGCCTTTATATTGGCGGTGGAATTTTACCACGCATGCAAGCTCGTTTACTTGAAAGTCGTTTTATTGAGCGCTTTTCGCAAAAAGGTATTATGTCGCAGTACACAGGTCAAATTCCGGTGACGTTAGTAACACAAGACAACATCCCATTAATTGGAGCTGCCGCGTGTTTGCATACGAGCCAACAGGATTAATCGCTTTGCATAGGTTTGGAAATAAATAGATGAAAAAAGTCACTATAAACAGCGTTGCCAGTCATGCAGGTGTTTCTAAAAAAACCGTATCGCGAGTACTCAATAATGAGCCTAATGTCAGTGCAGCTACACGCGAAAAAGTGTTAGCCGTATTTAAAGAGCTAGATTACACCCCAAACCCAATTGCACGCGGCCTTGCACAAAATCGCAGCTTTATCATTGGTTGCATTTACGATAACCCTAGTAAAAGTTATATCACCCGTGTGCAAACAGGCGCACTGGCTGCCTGCCAAGAGAACAACTATAACTTGCTTATTCATCCTTGTGAGCTCAGGGGCGATGCACTCATTAACAATATTGAGCAGTTATTGCAGTCATCACGCCTTGACGGTTTAGTATTAACCCCGCCATTTTGTGATTTTGGCGAGTTGGTAGATTTTTTAAAGTCGAAAAAAATCCCTTATGCTCGAGTCGCTTCTGCAATTTTAGATGATGATTCTATTTCTGTGACCAGTAATGACGAGCAGGGGGCGTTTGAAATTACCGAGCATTTAATAAATCTTGGACATACCTCCATAGCGTTTATTAAAGGTCACCCAGATCACAGTGCCACTGAGCAGCGTTTTAAAGGTTACAGGCGCGCATTAACAACTCATGGCATTGAATTTAACGAACGCTTAGTTGAAGAGGGTAACTTTAGTTACCATTCAGGAGTAGACAGTGCGCGTAGTATTTTAGATTTATCGCCACGTCCTACTGCTGTATTTGCATCAAACGACTACATGGCAGCGGCAGTGCTCAAATTAGCTACGCAGCGTAACTTACGTGTACCTGATGATATTTCTATCGCTGGGTTTGATAATGCACCAATAGCGCGCCACATTTGGCCTGGGCTGACCACCATAGCGCAACCTGTAGAAGAAATGACAAAACAAGCCGTTACGCAATTGATCACCCATATTATTGAGCCGCAAGAGTCGCCATATAAAGTGATTTTAGAAGCTAAATTAATCACGCGAGAGTCAACTGCAGCCGTAAAATAAAACCCTTTTTTCACAGTAGCCCGAGTATGAGTGACGCTTACTCGGGCTTTTTTTTGTCTGTACTTTTAATTTTCATTATTTGCTTGCTGGTATTTCACTAAAAATTCACGTTTATTTATTGTACATGTTAAAAAAATTGGCTATTTTTATGACTCAGGGTTGACACCGGTGTCAATGTCATGCGTTAATACCCTGACACCGGTGTCAGGGTTGTTGTGAGAGGCTCCCTGGTAGCGTACCTTTGAACGGGTAAGTCAAAGATGCTCAGTACAGTTATTTTCGTGGAGTCTATAATTGTTACTGAGCCTTTATCCTCTAACGAATAGAGATGAGTAAAATTATGTTGCACCCTCGAATTCAAGAAGTCACAGAACGCGTTATTGAGCGCAGTAAACAAACCCGTCAAGCCTATTTAGATCGTATTTCGCACGCAAAAAAACAAACAAGAGTTCGTGCTGGATTAGGCTGTGGCAATATTGCTCATGTAATGGCTGCGTGTAGCAGCGATGACAAAGCGCGTTTAAAAGCAGACGAGGTGCCAAACCTTGCAATTATCAATTCATATAACGACATGTTATCTGCACATGTGCCTTACAAAGAATACCCCGATTTAATTAAAAGCATTGCCACTAAATTTGACGCCACCGCGCAAGTTGCTGGCGGTGTACCTGCGATGTGTGATGGTGTTACGCAAGGGCGTGATGGCATGGAGCTATCGCTTTTTTCTCGTGACGTTATTGCTATGTCTACTGCGGTTTCGTTATCGCATGACGTGTTTGATGGTGTGTTTTGTTTAGGCGTATGTGACAAAATCGTCCCAGGCCTATTAATTGGTGCTTTATCATTTGGTCACTTACCTGTGTATTTTTTACCAGCAGGGCCTATGCAATCAGGTATTCCAAACAAAGACAAAGCACGTGTTCGTCAAAAGTTTGCACAAGGACTGGTATCTCGTGAAGAGCTACTAGAAGCTGAAAGCGCTTCTTACCACAGTGCGGGTACCTGTACGTTTTATGGTACCGCTAACTCAAATCAAATGCTGATGGAAATAATGGGCTTACACTTACCAGGTAGCTCGTTTATAAACCCATACACAGAACTGCGTGATGGCTTAACCGGTAATGCGGTTGAAACCATGCTTAAGCAGCTTACTGAAAACAAAGATGGCCCGTGTTTAGCGGATGTGATCAGCGAAAAAACCATTATTAACGGCTTAGTTGGCTTGTTATCAACAGGTGGCTCAACCAATCATGCAATCCATATTGTGGCGATTGCTAAAGCGGCCGGTATTCAAGTTACATGGAAAGACATGTCCGATTTATCAGCGGTTGTTCCATTACTGACGCGTATTTACCCTAATGGCTCTGCAGATGTTAATCACTTTCAAGCAGCCGGTGGAATGGGCTTCTTAATGCGTGAATTAGCAGGTGCTGGTTACCTTCATACAGACGTAACCACTATTTTAGGCGAAGGCCTTGCACCTTACATGTGTGAGCCACTACTCGATAAAGACGATAACCTAATTATGAGTGATGCGAACGGCCCAAGCAAAGTTAAGTGGGTAGCGTGTCCAGAAAACTCACATGATGAAGAAGTACTTCGCCCAGTAAGTAACCCATTTAGTAAGCAAGGTGGTTTACAGCTACTAACGGGTAACTTAGGTAAAGCGGTTATTAAAGTCTCTGCGGTTGCAGAGTCTCATCAAGTGGTGTCGGCACCGGCTAAAGTATTTAGCTCACAAGGTGAGTTACAAGATGCCTACAGCCGTGGCGAACTTAACCAAGATTTTATTGCTGTACTTAAAGAGCAAGGGCCAAAAGCCAAAGGCATGCCTGAGCTTCATAAGCTCACACCGGTAATGGCAACATTACAAGATCAGGGCTATAAAGTGGCTATTGTTACCGACGGTCGTATGTCGGGCGCATCAGGCAAAGTACCAGCGGCAATCCATTTAGCACCTGAAGCGGTTGAAGGTGGGATTATTGCTAAAATTCATGAAGGCGATATTGTTACTCTAGATGCGCCAAATGGTATTTTAAAACTGCATGTTAGCGATGAAGAGCTTGCTAAACGAGAGCCGCAAATTAGCCAAGCAAGCCAAACGTTTGGTACAGGTCGTGAATTATTTACTGGATTTAGAAACATAGTAAGCAGTGCCGATTTAGGTGCAAGTGCTTTTGGACTTGAATAATAATTAGCCATATTGGGTAATGAGGAACAAGTAATGAGTATTGAAAAAATCTTAGCATCGGCACCGGTAGTGCCAGTGGTGGTAATCGAAAAATTAGAAGATGCAGCACCACTTGCAAGAGCGTTATATAACGGTGGCCTAAAAGCACTTGAAATTACACTGCGTACACCCATTGCAGCTGAGGCTGTAAAACTAATGAAAGCAGAAGTGCCCGAAGCTTATGTTGGTACAGGTACTGTGGTTGATAAAGCAAGCTTTAACGCATCAGTAGAGGCGGGTGCTGACTTTATGGTAAGCCCAGGTGTTAGCGATGAGTTATTAGCGCTGGCAAAAGAGTCTACTATCCCATTTTTACCCGGTGCAGCGACCCCAAGCGAAGTGATGAACTTAGCTGCTCATGGTTTTAAGTTCTTAAAGTTTTTTCCTGCAGAAGCTGCAGGCGGTGCTGCCATGCTTAAATCTATTGGCGGCCCATTACCTGATATTACTTTTTGTCCAACCGGTGGCATTAGTTTAGCAACCGCACCTGATTACTTAGCACTTAACAATGTTATTTGTGTAGGTGGTACCTGGATGTTAGATAAGCAACTTATTGAAAATAAAGACTGGCAAGCTATTGAAACGCTTGCTCGCCAAGCATGTGAAGTTAATAGGAGTCAAAAATGATTAATGTAGCAATTAATGGCTACGGCCGAATTGGTCGTAATGTATTACGTGCACTGTATGAATCAGCGCAAAATAATGAAATTAAAATTGTGGCTATTAACGATTTAGCCCCAGCCAATGTAAATGCTCATCTGACTCAGTTTGACTCAGTACATGGTCGTTTTTCACAGCAAGTAACGCTTAAAGACAACACCATGTTAATTGGCGATGATGTGATCACCTTAACGCAAGAACGCGATCCTGCTAATTTACCGTGGAAAGCGTTAAACGTTGACATAGTACTTGAATGTACAGGGTTATTTACGTCACGCGAAGCGGCTAATAAGCATATTGAAGCCGGTGCTAAAAAAGTAGTGGTATCGGCACCTGGTACAGATATGGATGCTACCGTAGTGCACGGTGTAAATAGCGATGTAATTAATGCCGATAGCAATATCATCTCAAACGCGTCGTGTACAACTAACTGTTTAGCGCCAGTAGCCAAAGCAATAAACGATACGGTAGGGATTGAACAAGGTAGCATGACTACTATTCATGCTTATACCAACGATCAGAACTTATCTGACGTATACCACCCAGATTTATACCGCGCGCGTAGTGCGACTCAATCTATGATCCCAACTAAAACGGGCGCTGCAAAAGCGGTTGGTTTAGTACTGCCTGAACTTGCCGGTAAACTAGATGGCATGGCGGTACGTGTACCTACAATTAATGTGTCGTTAGTTGATTTAACGTTTATTGCTAAACGTGACACAAGCATTGAAGAAATTAACCAAGTGGTTAAAGCAGCCTCAGAAGGGCCAATGAAAGGTATTTTAGAGTACAACGAGCTGCCGCTTGTTTCTATCGACTTTAACCATAACCCAGCTTCATCTATTTTTGATGCAACGCAAACGCGTGCTGATGGTAAATTAGTTAAAGTAATGGCGTGGTACGACAACGAATGGGGTTTCTCAAACCGCATGTTAGATCAAGTTAAAGCGCTGGGTGCCTATTTATAAATTTTCCGTGTAGTTAATTTAGCTTTATCCAGCCAAGCCACGCATTGCGTGGCTTTTTTTGTGTTTTAGTTAGCCCAAAATTTGCTAGAATATGCGCACTAGAATAGGGACTGCATATTATATTAAGGAAAATAATGCTAAAACACGTCACTAAAAAAATATTTCGCACCAGTCACCTGCAAATTGGTGAGGGTAATATCAGCGGTTACATTGCTTGCTTTTTGGCGATATTAAGTTGCTTGGGAGTGCTTGCATTCCACTTCCCTGAATATTTAACGACTCCAGAATTGCGTAAAAGTTATAGCGTCGAGTTTTTACGTCAACTTATGTTTGTTGCCCTTATTATTTCAGGAAGCCTGGGTTTACTTAATTTTGTACGAAATACCAATAAGCGCTTGGGGGCGACTGCGTGGTTTTTTATTGTACTAGCAATTGGCTTTGGCGGCCCGAATGTTGAAGTGAATGACTTTGCCGATAACACCCCATATATTGGCTTAGACTGGTTTATATTAGACTTATTAGGCTCAACCTTAATTTTTATTTTAATTGAAAAACTGCTTCCGCATCGAAAAGAGCAAAAAATACTGCGTAGTGAATGGCGCGGGGATTTAAACCATTTCTTTGTCAATCATCTAATAGTGGGCTTTGTATTACTGGTTACTAATCATTTTGTTCATTATGGTTTTGGTTGGGCGGTGTCGAGCACATTACAAGGTTACATAGCGCAAATGCCGTTTATACTGCAGCTATTTTTAATTATTTTGGTGGCTGATTTAATGCAGTATTGGACACATCGTGCGTATCACGAAGTCCCCTTTTTATGGCGATTTCATGGTGTGCACCACAGTGCCAAAGAAATGGACTGGTTAGCAGGCTCTCGTCAGCATATTTTAGAAATACTGGTTACCCGTAGTTTAGTGTTAACGCCTATATTTGTGCTGGGTTTTTCACAGCAAATTATTAGTTTGTACGTGATTATTGTAGGCTTTCAAGCGGTATTTAATCACGCCAACGTAAATGTAAAATTTGGGTGGTTAAAGTATTTTATAGTTACACCGCAGTTTCATCATTGGCATCACGCATCCGATAAAGCCGCAATTGATAGAAATTATGCAGCCCATTTTTCGTTTTTAGATTACTTGTTTGGCTCTGCAGTAAAAGGGCAAGCAGAGTGGCCTAAAGAATATGGGGTTGTGGGTGATTACATGCCTGTAGGTATGCTAAAGCAACAAATTTACCCGTTTAAAAAACAAAAATAGTGTTCAATTTTAGCTTGTGGCCATAATATTAATGGCCGCATAACCACTATAAAAAGTCAGCTAATGCGCTAAGTGTTGGCCGCTGTGTGATATTTTCGCTCATGCATTGCTGCGCAATATGTTTTAAGTGCATGACTTCAGCGTTTTGCTCTTGGCAGGTTGTGAGTAAATCCTCGATTAAACACCCTAAAGCACGCACTTCTATTAACTGCATTTGTTGACGTTGATAGTCACTGAGCATAGTAAGATCAGTGGCCGCGCCAAAATCCCCAAACAGCACACGCGCGTGCGGGTCAACCATGGTATTGTGCGCATATATATCACCATGGCTTATATTGTGCTGGTGCAAGTGGGCCACAGTGCTAACCATTTGCTGCGCTATGGCATAAATTGCGTGGGTAGAGTAGTGGCAATCGCTTTCAAATGTATCTCTAGTACAGGTATCAAGGCTGGGCGGTAAGCCTAGATTTGTATAGCTTGTATCAATTAACTCCATCACTAAACCAAGCTGTTGCTGTTGTTCAATGTAAGCCAGTACTTTAATTAAGTTTGGATGCTCAAGCGCTTGCAAGCAACAATTAACTTCATCCAGCGGGTAACCATCGCTTGTAATAGTCCCTTTAAATAACTTAACAGCAACCGGCTCTTTATTCGTTGAATAAGCAAGATGGATAATCCCTGATGCGCCTTGGCCTATTACTTTACTGAGCGAGTAATCTGCCAGTGGTTTATTGGCTAAATTTGATTGGGTAAGGCACTGTGATTTATTAAAGCAATTACCTGCAAATGCAAGCCAAGTCAGTTTTGGTAGTTCAAATAGCCAATCATCAATTTGAGTTAACTGATTTGCAGAGAGCCTAACTAGTTCTAGGTTATGGCAGTTTGCCATGCTTATTGGTAGCTCACTGAGCTGATTACCTGCCAATGCCAGCTTTTTAAGCGCAGTGTATTGGCCAAATGTTGCAGGCAGCTTAGCTATTTTATTATCTGTAAGAATAAGCCATTCAATCGTTTTAGGTAGGCAGTGATCTGCAAATTCAGTGATGTGATTACCTTTAAATGCAACCATTGTCAGAGCAGGGCACTTAGCGAGTATTTTAGGTATATGTTTAAACTGATTAAACGATAAAAACAGTCGTTTTAATTTTGTTAGGCAGGCAAATTCATCAGGTAAATCAGATAAATTGTTATTAGATAAATCCAAGACTTCAAGGGTATCCGCGAGGGTAAAAATTTCCTCTGGAAAGTGGCTTAGCGCTTCAACTAATTGTAGGTGTTTTGCACCAAGTAATTGGCCGCTGCGAAGTTGTGAAAGGGTATTCAAAATTAATAATCCATTTTAAAATCAATAAAAAGGCCAACTAAGTTGGCCTTTAAACACGATTAAGCTTTAACGTTTAAAATTGTGCGTTGTGGTACACGTTTTGTACGTCGTCACAATCTTCAAGCATGGCTAAAAAGCGTTCCATCACTTCTACATCTTCGCCTTCAATAGGGGCTTCTACTTGGGGTACAAAGGCAATTAAGTCTTCGTCAAATTCTGTCACACCCATTTCTTCAAGTGCGGTACGCGTATTGTTGTATTCAGTGTGTGGAGCAAATACCGTCACTTTACCATTTTCTACTTCTACATCGGTTACATCAACGTCAGCCATCATTAGCGCTTCAAGTACGGTTTCATCGTCGTCACCGTCAAATACAAAAATAGCAAGGTGATCAAATAAGTGTGATACCGAGTTTTGTGCGCCAATTTTAGCGTTTGCTTTAGTAAAACACACACGTACATCAGCAAAGGTACGTTTGTTGTTGTCGGTTAAACAGTCAACAATAATCATGCAATTACCTGGGCCGTAACCTTCGTAGCGCGTAGCTGCATAGTCTTCACCGCCGCCGCCTTTGGCTTTATCAATGGCGCGTTCAATTACGTGAGCCGGTACTTGGTCTTTTTTAGCGCGTTCAATTAAACGACGCAGTGCTAGGTTACCGTCTGGATCAACACCGCCGTTTTTTGCACAAATATAAATTTCTTTACCGTATTTTGAATAAACTTTAGTTTTAGCACCCGCAGTTTTAGCCATTGAATCTTTTTTGTTTTGGTAAGCTCTTCCCATCTGCGTTTCGCCTTAATATGTATAAATAATTGAAAAAATTTGCAAGCCCATATTCTAAAGGTAAATGCCGGGCAGGGCTAGTAAGTATTGAGATTGATTACTAAGTAACGGGGGGAACAGTTATTATGAATGGAAAATAAAACAACCCGCCGAAGCGGGTTGTTTATTCGTTACAAATGATGAACGTTTGTCAGGGGATTACCAAATACGAACACGTTCGTCTTCTGGTAAGTACAACTCATCACCTGGTTTTACATCAAATGCTTTGTACCATGCGTCGTGGTTACGAGGAGCTTGTGCTCTAAAGCGACCTGGCGCATGCGTACCGCCACGTAATTGATTTAACATGCTTTGCTCAGTACGTTTTTCTTTCCATACCTGTGCCCACGCTAAGAAGAAACGTTGATCGCCGGTTACACCATCAATCACAGGGGCTTCTTTACCATTTAGGCTTAGTTTGTAGGCATGATAAGCCATGGCTAAACCACCTACATCACCAATATTTTCACCTAAGCTGTTGCGGCCATTTACAAAGTTACCTGGAATTGGCTCATATTTGCTGTACTGAGCCGCCAGTTTGTCGGCTTTAGCATCAAAAGCAGCACGGTCTTCGTCAGTCCACCAGTTACGTTGTATGCCGTTAGCATCTGATTTTGACCCTTGGTCATCAAAGCCATGGCCCATTTCGTGGCCAATCACGGCACCAATACCACCGTAGTTTACCGCAGGATCTGCATTTGGATCGAAAAACGGCGGTTGTAAAATAGCGGCAGGGAATACAATTTCATTAAATGAGCTATTGTAATAAGCATTTACACGTTGTGGTGTCATACCCCAGCGATTGCGGTCGGTTTTCTTAAGCTCTTTTTCAACGCTATCGGCTTGGAAAAACTCACGCATATTTTTTACATTAGCCATTAAATCATTTTTGCTAATGCTTAAGCCTTCGTAAGATTGCCATTCATCTGGGTAACCAATTTTTGGCACAAACGCCGCTAATTTTGCACGCGCATTCACTTTTGTTTCTGCGCCCATCCAATCTAGGTTATCAATACGCTCGCCAAGGGCTGTGCGTAAGTTTTCAACCAGCTCAGACATTTGTTGCTTTGATGACTCAGGGAAATAACGTTCTACATAAATTTTACCAATCGCAAAGCCTAGTGAACTAGTGCCTGACATTTGGCTGATCGCACGTTTCCAGCGCGGACGAGGCTCCTGCTGACCATTTAACTCTTTACCAAAGAAAGCAAAGCTGGTGTTAAATATGTCTTCTGACAACAGCCCAGCGTTACCATTAATTGCATGATATGTTAGGTAGTCTTTCCATACGCTTATATCTTCGTTGTTGATTAAATCAATCATGGCCTTTACAGGTTCAGGCTGCGACACGTTTAGCTGCGGTACTTTGTAACCTGTTTGCGCAAAGTATAAATCCCAATTAAATCCAGGGTACTGAGTACTTAACTCGTCGCGTTTTATTTGGTTTAACGTTATGTCACGATTACGGCGTTTTTCACGTGGCCAATGACCTTCTGCAATTTTTGTCTCTAGCGCTAAAATTGCTTGTGCACGTTCAGTGGTATTTTCAACACCAGCAAATTTAAGCATGTCGGCAATATGTGCAACATACGCTTCACGAGTTTTGACAAAACGCTCTGCATCTTCAAGGTAATATGAACGATCAGGTAAGCCTAAACCACCAGCACCTAACGACATTTCGTATTTATTAGGATCTAAGCGGTTAAACCACATACCACCACCAATTGGGGCGCTAACACCAGTGAGCCATGAATTACCAAAGATTTTTGCTAAGTCATCAGTTGAGTCGACAGCGTTAATATCGTTAAGCAATGGCTTAATGGGAGTCACACCGAGCTTATTTAGCGTGTCGGTATCCATGTACGAATTATAAAAATCAGCAACTAGTTGCTCTTCTGCATTTAAATTTTCACGTGCTGCAATATCTTCAATAATTTCTTTTACACGCTCTTCACTGCGTTCAGCTAACGCAGAAAACGCACCATAGCGTGTTTTATCTGCTGGCATTTCGTAGTTGTCGTACCATGAACCGCTGGCATACATAAAAAAGTCATCGCCTGGTTTTACAGCTTCATTGCGGGCAGTTAAATCAACCCCAAAAGTGCCTAATTCAGCTTGCTCAGTTGCTTGTGGTTTTTCAGCGACTGCTGCGACTTGCTCAGTTTTTGTAGTTTGTGGCTCTGAACAGCCGGTAATAAATGTAGCGGCGAGTGCCGCTGCAATTAAACTTTTTTTCATTACTTTCCCCTATGAATTCACGTTATTTAATTCGTTATATTTTTGTTATAAAAATAGCTATTTGATTGTATTGATAACTTCACTTCAAACAAACCTTTTGAGGTGAATAACCGTACCGGTCGATAAGATGAATAAAATACTATCAAAATAGCAAAAAAACACTCAACTACTTAAATCGTTCTTGAGCGGCTTAGTTTATTGCGCCTTTGACTGCTTTTGCTGTAATGCCCACATACGGGCATATTCACCGTTTTGATTTAGTAGTTCTTGGTGTTTGCCTTGTTCAATAATTTCACCAGCTTTTAAAACAATAATTGAGTCTGCGTCGGTTATGGTCGAAAGTCGGTGTGCAATAACAATACTGGTGTGATCATTTGCCACTTCACGCATTGCTTTTAAAATAGCTTGCTCTGCATGAGAGTCGAGCGCAGAGGTTGCTTCATCAAAGATTAAGATGGGTGATTGCTTTAAAATAGCACGGGCAATGGCAATCCGTTGTTTTTCACCCCCTGAGACTTTTAACCCACGCTCACCCACGAGGGTTTTATCGCCTTTGTCTAAGCTATTTATAAAGTCGGTTAAGTGCGCCATGTTAATTGCTTTATTTATTTCATCTTCAGTTGCTGAGGGTCTGCCATAGGCAATATTCTCACGGATGGTGCTATTAAACAGCACAGTATCTTGGGGGACTATCGCAATGGCTTTACGCAAGCTTGCAAGAGTAACTGTATTAATTGCTTGTTTATCTATGCTAATAGTGCCTGATGACAGCTCATAAAAGCGATACAGTAATCGGGCTAATGAGCTTTTTCCTGCACCACTTGCACCCACAATCGCGACTTTTGAGCCGGCAGCAACATTAAAGCTAATGCTTTTTAAAATAGGCCTTTTACTGTCGTAGTGAAAGCTTACTTTATCAAAGCTAATTTCACCTTGTTTAATGACCAATTCTTTAGCCTCATGAGCATCCGCCACTTTAGGTTGTGTATTAAGCAGGCCGAGCATGTTTTCAAGGTCGGTGAGGGCACGGCGTATTTCGCGATACACAAACCCTAAAAAGTTGAGCGGTAAAAAGAGTTGAATCATATACGCATTGATCATCACCAGTTCACCAATCGTTAACTCGCCCGTGACAACTTCGCTTGCGCCAAGCCACATTAATGCGGTTATTGCACAGGCAATTATGAGTGCTTGCCCTGAATTTAGCGCCAGTAACGAGAGTCTGTTTTTTAATCGTGCTTGTTCCCAGGTTGCTAAAAACGTATCGTAAGTTTTAGCTTCATACTCTTCGTTATTAAAGTATTTAACGGTTTCGTAATTTAATAAGCTGTCGATGGCGCTTGTGTTACTTTGGTTGTCGGCAGCATTTGACTCGCGAATAAAGCGGTTTCGCCATTGGGTAACTGCCACGGTAAAAAAGATATAAATAGCCACAGCAAGTAGGGTGATCAGCGCAAACCAAATAGAAAATAAGGTGCCAAAAATAATCGCCACGGTCATTATTTCAAACAACGTGGGCACAATATTAAACATTAAAAAGCGCATTAAAAAGCTCAAACCACTGGTGCCGCGCTCTATGTCTCGACTTATACCGCCAGTTTGTCTGTCTAAATGAAAGGCTAAATCTAACGAATGCAAATGTTTAAATACTTTAAGGCCAATATCACGCATGGCATGCTCGGTGACTCGAGAAAATACAGCATCGCGTACTTCACCTAAAAACACGCTGGCAAATCGCAGTGCGCCGTACATAACGAGTAATAAGGTTGGGACGAGCAGTAGCGGGTTAATTGATTTATCAACCGCATCAATTATTTCTTTTAAAGCCCATGGCATGAGCAATGTCGCGCCTTTAGCACCGACTAGCGCTAATATGGCAATCAGCACACGACCTTTAAATTTAGTGATATAAGGCCAAAGAGTTTGAATGCTTTGTTTTAAATTCATAGCGTCGGGGCGTTTTACTGAACTTTGTCTGGAGCGCATCGAGGATCTCAGTATTGTTTTTATATAAATGAAATAGCTTAATGTTGGCTATTGTATTTTAATTAGCTGCCCTTATATACTAGCTATCCTTTATTTTAGTTTTAAATGACAGATGTTAAAATTTCGCGTTTTTTTAGCTACTTGCTTGTTTTTTGCTGCACTCTTTAGTGTGCAAAGCCATGCTATGGGCGTAAAGCACGAATTAAACAGTAACCAAAGCAGTTATAGCCATGTTGTTAATGTCGAAAATTTAACTAACGCTCCCACACCGTTAAAATCGCTAGGTAATTTACAGCATAAAAACTCAAAGCATTCTGAGTTTGCTGCGCATCAACCTAGGCTAACAGCCAATAACTCATTTTTATTTTTACACAGTGCGCAGGGCGATCCTGAATACGATGTAGTGCATGAGTTTTTTGCGCTAAATGGGTGTAGGCATATTTTTTTGCGACCGCAAGCAGTCACCATAAATCAGCCTTGGTATACTTGGGTTTTTAAAAGTAAAAAGTCGCGCTTGAGCGGCTGGAAAGATGCGAATCTGTTATACACCGCTGTAACCACCTACCACGCTTAAAGTTCCTTAATTATCGTTAATTGGTTTTAACGCATCGCGTTTTGACCTTAATTTTAATTGTGCCTAATAGGTACGTTACTGAGCTATGCCTAGTAATAAGGAACAACTATGTTAAGTTTTAAAAAACAAAAAAAGCCATTTATGGCTAAATTTAAATTAAGCTATGTAGCCATGTTGGTTGTATTGGTTTTACTGGCAATAAGCGCTTTACCTAATTTATACCCGAATAAATCGTGGTTGCATATTAGTGCCGCACCTGAGGTTAAAACACAAGCAATACCAAGTACTGAAAACATAGTGCGCTTTTTAAATAGCCAAGGGTTTGAGGTCAGCCAAGGGGTAGAAAACCAAGCAACAATTAATGTGCTTTTAAATACACCTACGCAAAGTGCCCAAGCTCAAGCGGCTATAAAATCGAATTACCCAAACACACAAGTTAAAATTGTAGAACATGCAACCAGCCCTATTTGGTTACAAGAGTTTGGTCTATCGCCCATAAAGCTGGGTCTTGATTTAAACGGCGGAGTATTGTTTGTACTTGATGTTGATTTAGATAAAGCCATTGATGAGCAATTACTCAGTGCTTACCAGCAAACGAAAGCCATTATTGTTAAACAAAAAGCCTATGGTGTTAAAGCAAAGCAAACTAACCAAGGCTTTGAAATAAGTGCATTAGAAAATGCAGCTGAAAAGCTAACCTCAGTTATTAGCGACCTTAAAAGCCGCTTTGAAAATCTAACTTTAACCACATCAACTCATGGCAACTTACAGGTCGTTAAAGTGAGTTATTCTGAGCAAGGGCGCAGCGCATTTGATAAACAAGTCATGAGCCAAACACTCACTACGCTTCGCTCACGCATTGAAGAGTTAGGAATTACCGAGGCGGTTACACAGCGCCAAGGTAAGCAGCGCATTCGCATTGAGCTACCCGGCGTCCAAGACCCAGCCGAGGCAAAACGTATTATTGGTGCTACCGCGTCACTTGGGTTTTATCAACTTAAAGAGATTGGCGGACAAACATTTAATTTGCAATCGGGTGGGACTATTAAGCTCGACCCTGTGCCTATTTTTACTGGTGAGCACATTAATAATGCCAATATTGGCCGTGATGACTGGGGTAAACCTTTAGTACAACTGAGCCTAGATAGCCAAGGTGGCGATGCTATGTCGGCGTTTTCTAAGGCGAATATAGGCAAGCCGATGGCAACGCTCTATTCAGAGTATTCACAAAATGCTAAAGGTGAAGTGGTTAAAAAAAGCGAAGTCATTAATGTGGCGAATATAGCCCAGCATTTAAGCTCACGCTTTAGTATAACCAATATGCAAAGCCAGCAAGCGGCTGCCGATTTAGCGCTATTACTCCGTGCAGGATCGCTTACGGCGCCAGTAACCATAGTACATGAACAAACTATTGGTCCAAGCCTTGGCCAAGACAACATTAACAATGGATTGGCGGCGTTAATGTTAGGCATGGGGTTAACGCTTGCCTTTATGGCGCTGTGGTATCGTCGTTTAGGGCTTATTGCAAATGTTGCGTTAGTTTTAAATTTAACGTCTTTAGTGGGGTTAATGTCATTATTACCTGGGGTGGTTTTAACACTTCCTGGTATTGCAGGTTTGGTGCTAACCATAGGAATGGCAGTTGATACTAACGTGATTATATTTGAACGCATTAAAGAAGAGCGCCGCAAAGGACGTCCTCCATATCAAGCGATACAAGAGGGCTATAAACAAGCTGCGAATACGATTTTAGATGCCAATATTACCACGATGATCACCGCGATTATTTTATATGGCATAGGTTATGGCCCTGTAAAAGGCTTTGCTATAACGCTGGCGCTGGGACTTATCACATCGGTATTTACTGGTGTGTATGTATCGAAATATTTAAGCCAAAGCTTATATTTAAAGCTGGGTAAAAAAGCAGGAGTAAACGCGCATGCTTAATTCTTTTTTAAAATGTGAGGCAGGGTCTCGTATACGTTATACAGGCATGCTGATCAGCGCCATATTTGTGTTGTTGTCGGTATTCACCATTGCACAAAAAGGGCTAAACTTTGGCCTTGATTTTACGGGTGGATACTTAACAGAGTTTACCACCAGCCAAGGTGTTGAACTAAAACAGCTTGAGCAATTTATTGCAAAAAATCATCAGGGTGAATTTGAGCTAACAGCACAGGGCAATAATCATTTTCAACTAACACAAGGCCCCAATAATACAAGCAATAACGATGACTGGAAAACGGCTATTAGCCAAAACCCAACTATAAATGCTGAGGTTTTATCATCGGCATATATTGGCTCTCAAGTGGGTGATGAACTATTTGAACAAGGCTGCTTAGCATTATTTGCTGCGATGGTCGCGGTAATGATTTATTTAGCTGTTCGTTTTGAATGGCGTTTGGCATTAGGCTCTGTGGTGGCTTTATTTCATGACTTAGTGCTGGTGGTTGGCTTATTTGCATGGTTACAAATAGAGTTTAACCTAACTGTTTTAGCCAGTTTGTTGGCGATTATTGGCTACTCATTAAATGACTCAATAATAGTTGGAGATAGGGTGCGCGAGCTGTTGCGCATACCAACAAACATCACACTCAAACCAAGCAGTATTATCAACAGTGCTATTAAAAGTACCTTAACTCGTACGCTTATTACCTCCGGGACTACGCTCGCAACGGTGGCAAGTGTTTGGCTGTTAGCAGGGGCGCCGCTTCAGGGATTTGCAATTGCTCTGTTTGCAGGAATAGTCGTAGGCACGTTATCGTCCATTTGTATTGCTGCAACATTACCCGAGCTACTTGGGTTAAGTGCTAAAAACTACGATAAGCAAGTGGATCAGCAAACGCAGGCATTAATGGATATGCCATAGGCTTAAATCAGCATTGTTGTTACACAGCAAAGGGATAGTGTTAGGTGTAGCAACAATGCTAAAATGGCAAAATTATTTTACCGTATTTAGTGAATTTCCAAATGAATAAAGCCCATGTTACAGAGCACCTGCGTTTTGCCTTAGAAGAGCAGCTTAATACTGCGAAAATTGCAGCTCAAACAGCCCACGATACCGCGACCCACGAAGAAAGTATTGCAGAAACTCAATATGATACGCTCGGGCTTGAAGCTGCGTATTTAGCGCAAGGTCACGCTGATCGGGTGAATGAGTGTTATAAAGAAATACAACTATTTGAAGCCATCTACAACGACGTCGTTACAGGCACAATAGCAGTCAGTTCATTGGTGTGTTTAGAAGATGATGCAGGCACACAAAAATGGTTTTATTTAGGCCCTGCAGCTGGTGGATTAACCGTTGATATTAAAGGCACAACTATTCAAGTACTTACCTCTGGTGCACCATTAGGCCAACAGTTATTAGGTAAACAAGTCGATGATGAAGTTAGTTTAACACTCGGTGATGTAAAACATAGTTACGATGTGGTTAAAGTGCTTTGAATGTAGTATTTATTTGTCTCTTACGCTGAGACGCAGCATCTCGTAGGCCTCTTTGTTAAATAATTGCCTGAAACTTATAGAATAAAATTAGAGATGAGCCGTTTATGAACTTAGTTTTGGTTAGTGATATATTTGGTAAAACAGCGGCTTTAAAAGCATTAGCTGAAGAACTAAACGCTCAGTCTATTGTCGATCCCTATGGCGGGGTGGATTTGGCATTTAACAGTGAACAGCAGGCCTATGAGTATTTTAGTCAGCATATTGGCCTTGATGAGTATGTCGCTATTTTACAAAAAGCGATTAAACCACTCGCTGGTAACATCATATTGATTGATTTTAGTGTTGGCGCATCGGCAATTTGGTCAATGTCTGCACATCCGGCGATTAAAACGATAGCTAAGGGCATTTGTTTTTACAGCTCGCAAATTAGGCACCATACTGAGCTAAACCCGGCATTTGAAATAGAGTTAATTTTTCCTCACTATGAGCAACATTTTGATGTAAAAGCACTTCAGGCTAAGTTGGCAACAAAGCCTAATGTTTCCGCTAAGTGTGTTGATTATTTGCATGGTTTTATGAACTCGCATTCGAATAATTTTAATCAACGCGCTTACGATGAAACATTAACTGTGTTATCTAATAAGCTAATATAATAAACTAGTTAAGGAGTGTTTATAACTCGATGTTAGCCGGTTTCACTCAATCACAACTAAGGCATTTATAGCGTGAACTTATAAGATTTGCTTGAGTCTGATAATCATTAACGGATAAGCAGTTAAATAAAGGACATAAATTTAAGGGAATATTATGGAGATAGGGATTTTTACCGTCACAATTACGGGTGTTTTACTCACGGCTTTATTTATAAAGTACTTAACTTTTAGGCCTGAGCGTGTTTTTTCTGATATTGGAGAAAACGTTCTACTTTGCAAAAAACCTCACTGGTTCAATAATAATAAAAGTAGAATGCAGCTTATTCCTAAAGGGGCGATAATTAAAATACAGCTAGCGTCAAATACCGTTACTTTATTTTGTAAAAGTGGCAATGTTATTGATATACCAGTTCCAAACTCAAAGTTTACTGCCGATGTTTTGCAAAGCGCAAAAACACACTTTCACAAAGCAGAAGTAGTAATACTAGACAACTAACACACCACTATGAGAACTGAATATAGATTTTAAAATTTTTTAAAAGGCGCTGAAAATCGATTAGTTAAAGTGGATGTCAGTTTGTTAATGTAATAAAGCGCCAAGATTACGCAGGTTATTGCTGTATTTAATTGTTTATCTCAATGGGTTTAGGCTTTTTTAACAAATTTAGCCGTCACCATCATTTCACCTATGCCATCTACTTTACAGTCAAGCTCATGATCTTTTTTATCAAGTACACGTCTTACTAAGGCTTTGGTGCCAATTTTAATAACTTGTGAGCTACCTTTAATTTTTAAATCTTTAGCTACGGTTACTTTGTCGCCATCAGCAAGTAAAGTGCCGTTTGCGTCTTTCACTAAAATAGCGTCTTCGTCATTAGTAACATTCGGGTTCCACTCATAGGCACATTCTGGACAAATAAGCAGCTGTTGGTCTTCGTAAACGTATTCACATTGGCATTTAGGACAAGCGGGAAGAGACATGATGATCACTTTTAGTATTAAATTTTGGCTATTTTAAAACACAAATTAGCAATAAAAAAGTTCATCAAAAATTTTTATCTTTACGCTAAAAATATCTCGTTTGTGTGCATCTAAAAAAGGGCATATAAATCACCTGTCGCTTAAGCAATTTAAGCGCTAACGTTTATAGTAGATATTCGTTAAAGCACCTATCGTATTAAGTGATTTGCTAAATGCTGCACTTAGTGCGATAGGTGTTTCTATTTGCTGTTTTATTCGCTGAGCTAACTGATTAGCAAGGCTGCTTTGTATATTTTGACTTAACTAGGAAAAGTCGTGTTTAAAACCTTAATTGTGGTTGATAACAATGAGCAAACGCTTGCTCTTTCATTTGAAAATGTCATTACATTTGACACCTATTTGCGTGACTACCCAAAACGCAACGAACCAAAAACCCGCATAATAAACCTATGTGATGCTAGCCAGTATTTAAGTAAAGGCTATTACTGTTCGTTACTTGCTGAGGCGCGCAAGCATCAAGTATTACCGAGTGTAAAAACAATTAACGCGCTTCGAAGCAATCAAGCGTCATTACAAAATATTGGCCATATTGATGGTGCTGTTTATTTTGGTCATGCGGGAAATGATCAACAAGCTAAAGCCGCTAAATCGGTATTTAAACAATATCCGGCACCTATTTTATTTGTTGATGAGCAAGGCCTATTACAACAAGGATCATTAGCGTCACTAAGCGAGCAGCAGTATGCTGCGTTTATTGAAAAGCTAAATGAGTTTACCCAAACGCAATGGCGTATTGGTAAAGTAGAGCGCCGTTTTCGTTGGGATATGGCGATATTGGTTGATCATAACGAAAAAGTACCGCCAAGTGATAAAGATGCAATAGCCCGTTTTATAAAAGCAGCAGCGAAACATGGTATTAACGCAAAAGCACTCAGCTTTGAGGAAATAGACAATATTGCCCAATTTGATGCGTTGTTTATTCGCCAAACAACAGCGATTGATCACCCAACGTACCGCCTTGCAAGTAAAGCGCAAAGCCTAGGTTTAGTGGTGATTGATGATGCGGAGTCTATTTTACGATGCTGTAATAAAGTGTACTTACATGATGCATTCAATTATCAAAAAGTACCGAGCTTAAAAACCGTGGTGGTCGCAGATCAATCAAAAGACACAATTGAGCAACTAGAAGCGTCGTTTACTTATCCGCTGGTATTAAAAATGCCAGAAGGGTCGTTTTCTAAAGGCGTGTATAAAGTTGCTAATCGTGATGAATTAGAAGCTAAGCTTAGTGAGTTATTTGCTTTAAGTGCGCTAGTTCTGGCGCAAGAGTACATGTACACAGAATACGATTGGCGTGTAGGGGTACTTAATGGCCGTGCTATTTATGCGTGTCGTTATTTAATGGCGCGTAACCATTGGCAAATATATAACCATGACGCAAAACGCTTTTTCTCGGGTGGCTTTGAAACATTGCCTACGTTTGAATTACCTAAAGCTGTACTGGATGCTGCTTTAAAAGCATGTAAAACCGTGGGTAAGGGTTTATACGGTGTGGATGTAAAAGAGCATCAAGGCCGTGCGTATGTGTTGGAAGTAAACGATAACCCAAGTATTGATCACAAAGTAGAAGATGGTTACTTAGGTGATGAGTTATACATGATCATTATGGATGAGTTTAAACAGCGCCTTGAAGCACGAGGTCGCGGCTAATGCTTAACGCATTGTCTGATATGACGATTTTGGCAGGAGCGGGTATTAGTATTCGCCCTGCAAGCGCGAGTGATTTAAACGCCTTAGTGGCGCTTGAAAATGCCTGCTTTAGTAACGATAAGCTTAGTGCGCGAAGTTTAAAGCGTTGGCTTAGTGCTAAACATGGGATTTTATTAGTCGCCGAGCATAATTCGCAATTATGTGGTTACGGTTTGGTGTGGTGCCACAAAGGCACGCGGTTAGCGCGTTTGTATTCGTTAGCCGTATTACCGACGATGCAGGGCAAAGGAATCGCTAAAACGCTGCTTAAAGCCCTTGAAAAAGCCACTAGTGAGCGTGGGCGTATTTATTTGCGTTTAGAAGTGGCAGTAAATAACGACAGCGCCATAGGGCTTTATAAAAGTGTAGGGTATCGAGTTTTTGGTCAATACAGTGATTATTACGATGATCACAGTGATGCCTTGCGCATGCAAAAAAACATTCGCCAAACCAGCGAGTTGCAAGTTGAGCGTTTAACGCCATGGTATCAGCAAACTACCGAGTTTACCTGTGGGCCTGCGGCATTATTAATGGCAATGGGCTCGCTTGATAACAGCACAGAGCTGAGTCAGTCACATGAATTAGCTTTATGGCGTGAAGGCACCACCATTTTTATGACCTCGGGACATGGCGGTTGTCATCCGTTTGGATTGGCATTGGCTGCAAATAAACGGGGATTTAAAAGTGAGGTCATTGTTAATACCTCAGAGCCATTATTTTTAGATGGGGTACGCAGTGATAATAAAAAAACGGTGCTGGCGACAGTACATCAGCAATTTGTTGAAGGCATAGCCTCGGCTAATATTCCTGTTACCTATAAAGATGTTGAACTAACTGATATAGAAACGTGGTTAAACCAAGGTTTTAGTGTGTTACTGTTAATAAGCACTTATCGGTTTGATGGAAAAAAATCACCGCATTGGGTATGTGTTACTCATTTAGATGCGCACTGTGTGTACGTACATGACCCGTTTTGCGAACCAGGTAACGACAATCAATTAGCGATTGACTGTCAATATGTGCCAATTGCACGCAGCGATTTTAGTAAAATGTCGGCTTTTGGTAGTCAAAGGCTTAGAACGGCAGTTGCTATTGGTAAAAAATAATAGATTAGGATTTTAAGTGACATTTTTAGATTTTATCGATGTAGCCCCATACTCGTGGGCAGCTATTGGTACGGCGGCTTTTTGTGGGGCTATTATTGGTATAGAACGGCAATTGCGTGGCAAACCTGTAGGGATCCGTACTTCTGCACTGATCACCTTAGGTACTTACTTGTTTTTATCGACTGCGTTTAATTTACAAGGGGATGTGATTGATCATTCTCGCGTAGTCGGGCAAATAATTACCGGCATCGGCTTTTTAGGCGCAGGCGTAATGCTCGCAAAAGACGGTGCGGTAGTCGGGGTTACCTCTGCTGCCACCATTTGGGTACTGGCCTCCATTGGCGTGATGATAGCAACCGAAAACCTCGGGGCTGCTATTAAGCTCTCGGTGCTTGTGGTGGGTATTTTATACGGCGTTGACGTGCTAGAAGCTAAGTTTAAAAGCTTAAGTAAAGGCGTGCATGCTAAAGTGAAAAGTTATCATAAACGCTATTATCGAAAAGACAGTATTGATACCGAGCGCCACTAATTAGTGGCGTTTTTATGCGGGTAGTGCTTTGTTTTGGAAGCTAAGCGCATCTTCAATTGGTGCGGGGCGGCCAATAAAATAACCTTGTACACTGTCTACATTGAGTATTCTTAACGAGTTTAGTTCTTCTGCGGTTTCGATCCCTTCGGCAACAATGGTGCAGTCGATTGCTTTTGCAAATCCACACAGTGCTTTTGCCAGTAAAAATTTACGATCGTCTGTGTTTATATTTTGAGTCAGGCTAATATCTAATTTTATAATATCGGCCTCAAGCTCTAGTATGTGCTGAAATGAGGAAAAGCCAGCGCCTACATCGTCAATGGCCAAGCGCAGACCTTTGTTTCTGAGAGGCCTAAGTGCAGCTCGCATTTTTTCGTAATTAGAAATTGGCGAATGTTCAGTAATTTCTAATACCACCCTAGTGCAGTCAATCTGTTGTAATGTTCGTTCAAGTGCGCCGCTAAGAATGTGCGAAGGCGAGCAATTAATGGCAATGTAAGTTGTATTATTAAACTTTGCCATATTGGCTACTGCATTTTTAATGGCCAGCATTTCTAATGATTCACTTAAACCCACCTTACTCGCTTCTTTAAACCAGATATCAGGGGTTTTATAAGGGGTGGTAAAAAAACGTGCAAGCGATTCAAAACCTACAACTTTATTATTTAGTTGACTATACATAGGCTGAAAATAGATACTAATATCATTATCGCTAATAATTTGCTCAATAGTTGATTTTGTGTGGTTGTACGATACGCTTTTATCTAAACTCTTTTCAATTAATCCGGTCGCTATTTCTGAAATAATATTTAAAAAAGATAAATCGCGCTCATTTAAGCTCTCATCATGGTGTGATTTATAACAACAAAACGTACCATATAATTTCCCGTTCGACAGGTTGATAGGTACACCTATATATGCCCCTATACCTAATTTTTTTGTAACCGGCATCGCTTTGGTTATTGGGTTTGCTTTGGTATTAGTAATAATAGGGCTAAGCTTGTTGTCGGTGATTTGTTGGCAATACGTTTCATTAATCGGATCGGCATTACCCACTTTAACAATTTGGTTTTCAGAGGGGTTATCGACCACTTTAAAAACACGCTCATCGTTAATAAATTCAGATATAAAAGCAACATCCATATCTAAATGTTTACGAACCAAAGTGAGTAAGTTAGCTAGTTTAGCCTTAATGGATGCATTGTTGTGTTGTTCGACAAGCAAATTGGTTAATTCATCCATCGGCTATCTCCCTATGTTAATACCACTACACCTAATGAGTAATACTATAATTTATATATATAAAAAGATCTAATCAAGGCCTATCAATCTTTGTTCACGCATATTTAAATTTAGGCTAATTTTAGCTGTTATAGTAAGTAGGCTTACATATATGTTGTAGTTATTATCTATTTTTTAATCCTAGGCTGATATGCTTGAAGTTTATGGGAGGTAATTATTTAAAGGGATATTAATGCATCAGCATTCATTTGATAAAACAGAATCAGTCAGATTAACCGTATTCAAAAATATAAGCTTAATAATTACATTAGTTGCTTTAGTTGTCACTTACGTTAATGTGTTTATGAGTAAAAATTATGTTTTGGGCTTTATTGAACTTGCATTAGCTTTTTTTTGTATTTATACGTATCACCAAACGAGAACAAATCGCTCTAAATTATGGCATCGCTATGCTGTTATTTATACTTACTTTGCAGTTGTGTTGCTTGCTATCACCGCAATTAACTTAGAGACTGGCATATCGCATTGGGTGTGTACTCTTCCTGTATTGGTTTACTTATTGTTTGGAAAAAGCATGGCTTTATAAGCAGCTTTAGCTTTTTGATTACGTTGTTACTGCTGTTTTATGTGATCGACAAACGGTTAGTTGAAATAAATTTTAAGCTCATCATTAATCTTTCTCTGACGTATATTATCGTGTGGGGTGTTTCACATGTTTTTGAATCGATGAGAGCCTCTAATCAAGAGGAAATTATTAATTTAGCATTACGCGACAGCTTAACGCAGGCTTATAACCGGCGTGCTTTTAAAAGCCATTTTCATAACCATATCGACTTTTCTAACCCCTATTGTTTTGCCTTAGCTGATCTGGATTTTTTTAAAAAAGTAAACGATAAATATGGGCACGATGCCGGTGATGCAGTGCTGGTACAATTAACACAGTTATTTAAAAAACATTTAGGCGATGAACATGTTTATCGTTTTGGCGGTGAAGAATTTACATTGGTGGTAAATGACGACATAGAGGTCGCTATAATCACAATGGATAAGCTAAGAACTGACATACAAAATCATCAATTTACTTATATGCAGAGCACGTTAAACATCACTATTAGTATTGGCTTGGTCGGTATTGATGCACATGAGCATACTCACCTGAGTGAAATTTTAAGATTAGCCGATAATTATTTATATTTAGCTAAAAACAACGGTCGAAACTGCGTTGTCAACGGCCTGACTAAAATATCAAACAAGGGCAAAGAAACATTAACCAAATAACTTTCGTCTGACTACTTTTCTGTATTCGCTCGGGGTTTGGCTCAATACCTTTTTAAACACACGGGTTAAATGGCCTTGATCGTTATAACCAACTTCTAACGCGACTTCCTGAATTGATAAGTTCGATGAGGCCAGTAATTCTTTTGCACCTTCAACACGTAGCTGCTGCCAGTACTCTATAGGGCTTTGATTTGTAGCAAGTCGAAACCTGCGTGTAAACGTGCGGTAGCTTAAGCTAAATTGTGCCGCGACTTCTTGTAAATCTAACTCACTAGATAAATTAGTTTTTAACCAAAATTGTATTTGTGCAATAAGTTCATCAGCATGTCGGTTAACGGCGCCTTCTAAATAGCGTTGATCTTCGTAGGGTTTACGTATTTCATGTGAAAAGTTCCGCTCAACATGCTGCGCCGCTTCTTTGCCATAGTATTGGCTAATAATATGAACAATAACGTCAGCTAAGGCATTTAAACTGGCTACCGTATACATGCGCTCTGATTGGGTAATAAAAAAATCAGGTTTTAAGCTAACGTTTGGATAATCTTGAGAAAATTGCTTGGCATAATGCCAGTGAGTGGTTGCAGGGTGACCATCAAGTAAACCGGCTTCTGCGAGCAAACAATTGCCGGTACCAACACCAATAATATGGCTTCCCATGGTAAAACTCTCATTGAGCCAATTAACTATTGGTTGATTCGTTTTAACAACAGGGCGTGGATTACGCCAAATACCCGGAACAATGATTAAATCGCAATAGGGGGCGTTATCACTGCTGCAATCAGGCACGATGGCTAAACCTGTTCTGGTTGCAATAGGAGCCATATTTTTTGCAATTAAATGAATATTCAGTGCTCTGAAGTTTTTTTTACTAGTGTGTCCCTTGGCAAACGCTTCACCTGCTCTGAGCATTTCAATTGGCAAGGTTAAACTAGTTACCAGTAGGTGCGAGTAAACAGCAATGGCTATATTTAATGGTGGATTTGTTGGATTATTGCTCATTTAAATGCTCCGACCAGTTGTTTTTGGCCTTTTGTGCTTAATATTTGGCTATTAAAGCACAAAGATGTGTGCGTAATCCATTTAAACTAACTTCATATTCTTATAACACGTTTTTTAAAGGTAAATTATGACCGCATTACCCGTCATTGTCGGCATGGGAGGCATTAATGCCGCTGGCCGTACTTCTTTTCATCAAGGTTATCGTCGTATCGTGTTAGATAGCTTAGAGTCTCAAGCTCGCCAAGAAACATTTTTAGGCCTCGTCACATTAATGAATTTAGTGAGTGTTGTGAATGGACAACTACAAGACATGCAGGGCAATAATGTTGAGCAAAGCGACATAGAAGCACGTTTTGGTGAGCAAATTATTGCAGGTACATTAATTCGCAAAATTGAAAAACAACACTTTGATGTAGATGCCACGCCGTGGCAGCAAAAAATGACGTTAACCGCATCGGATGAAAACGCGATTGTGTTTGAAACACGCCGTCGTGATTTACCTTCGCCAGTACCTGAAAGTTGGCACGTTGAAGAGCTTGAAAATAAAAAAGTGAAAGTAACTATTGCGGCTCAATTTGATATTAAACATGATTCTACTCGCGATAATCCAATTAAATCTGCTGGGCAACTACCCACAGGGTTTGATCCGTCAATTATGTACAATAGCCGCTACCAACCTCGTGGTTTACAAGCTACTATTTTTGCTGCCACCGATGCAATAAAATCAACCGGACTTGATTGGCAATACATTATGAATAGTGTTGAGCCTGATAAAATTGGTACCTATTCAGCATCGGTTATTGGCCAAATGGACGATAAAGGTTTAGGTGGGTTAGTCAAAGCGCGCCAGCAGGGTGATCGCGTCAGCACTAAGCAGCTAGCACTGGGTTTAAATACAATGTCGACCGATTTTATCAATGCCTATGTTACGGGCAATGTAGGGACTACTTTTTCTACATCGGGTGCGTGTGCTACTTTTTTATATAACTTGCGCGCAGCAGTAAATGATATACAAGCAGGGCGCACACGTGTTGCAATTGTGGCAAGTGTAGAATGTGCGATTACCCCTGAAGTGGTTGAAGGCTTTGGCAATATGAGTGCGCTGGCTAATATTGAAGGTTTGCGCCGCTTAGATGATTTAAGTAATGACGATGAACCTGATTATCGTAGAAGCAGCCGCCCATTTGGCGAAAACTGTGGCTTTACTTTAGGTGAAGGCGCACAAGTGGCTATATTAATGGATGATGCGCTGGCACTTGAACTAGGTGCAGACATTATGGGCTGTGTGCCTGATGTATTTGTTAACGCCGATGGAGTAAAAAAATCAATTACTTCACCTGGGCCTGGTAACTACATTACCATGGCAAAATCGGCTGCACTTGCCAGTAGCTTACTAGGTAAAGAGGCATTACAGCAACGTAGCTTTATTTTAGCCCATGGTTCAAGCACACCACAAAACCGCGTAACTGAGTCGTTAATTTATCATAAAGTAGCGCAAACATTTGCAATAGATAATTGGAAAGTAACCGCCCCTAAAGCGTATGTTGGCCATACTATAGCACCTGCCAGTGGCGATCAGCTTGCCATTGCCTTAGGTGTATTTAGTCATAATATTATGCCGGGTATTACCACTATAGATAAAGTGGCTGATGATGTTTATGCAGATCATTTAGATATTCGTAACAGTCACTATGATTGTGGTGATATGGATATTGCATTTATAAATTCTAAAGGGTTTGGTGGTAATAATGCAACAGCCACAGTGCTTTCAGCAAAAGTAACGATGCAAATGCTTGCTAAGCGTCATGGCGATGAAATGATGGGGCTCTATACCAGCAAACATGCAGCGGTAAAAGAAGCACAACAGCACTATCAACAACAAGCAGATTTAGGTCAATACACGCTAGTTTATCGTTTTGGTGATGGGCTGATTGATGAAAATGACATTGTTATTGATGAGCACAGCATTCAGCTGCCAGGCTTTGAAAAAGCAATTATATTCAATACAACACATTCCTATCAAGATATGTTCTAAGCACACATACTTGTTAGCAAGGCGCTTTTTAAGCGCCTTTTTTAATGTATGAACCCATATTGTAGTTTAACTAATGCGCTAATTAGTTCCTTAACAAAAATATTAAAACTTCACCTCTTTGCAAATACTTCAAATTACTAATCTCTTCTTCCGCATTAAAAATAAAGCACCTTGATAAATTGAAAATATTAGGTTTGTTGCATACAATATAATAATTAATTAGTAGTATGTTATTTATTTTATTAAGTTAAAAAGTATTATTTATTATGCATCAAGAACTTTATAAATAGTTACTATAATTTTTGCTCAGATAGGTTAAATACTCAATTTTATTAATTACTTTAGGAGTAGTGATGAAATTAATACCATTAAAACGCTGGCTTATAGGGCAAAAAAGTCTCACTTTATGTACTTTACTCTTTCTGTCTAAACTTAGTTTTGCGTCTATTATTTTATTTGATGACAAACCACGTAATGGTACTTCATTGTGGTCAACCTCATCAAGTGAATCGACTTTAACTAAAATTGGTGAGCCTGTAGCTGATGGCGAAAGAGCTATATTAATGCAGGTACACTACTGGACTCAATCAGGATTACGTATTGCTCAAGTACCTCCTTTTAAAAATTCAATACTTGAGGCAAAAATATACAGAAAATCAGGAAATAAGGGCACTTTAATGTTTCGTCGCGGTAACGATTCATTAAAAATAAATCTTGATGAAACCAATAACGAATTTTGGACATTGGATGGTTTGCCTGGCCATAATAATTTTTCAGACGATACATGGCACACGATTAGAATCAATCTCAATGGCTTTAATCTTGATGAAAATGAGAAAGTCCTGGCTATTGGTATTCAAGGCCCTCTTGGAACAGGTAGATTTTACATGGACTCGGTTTCCTTTGTTGAGGGAGAGCCAGATAATAACATTTCTCCGCCGTTAGCTGGTAATTGGGAGCTGACTTTTGAAGATACTTTTAATTCAACTTTATTAAACCCTAATAATTGGCATGTTGGAAAGCAATATCTAGGAATGAGTGGTATCGCAGGTAATGCTGGGCGAGAAACTATTCGCATTGAAAATGAAATGTTACGGTTTGAAGCAGAAAAAAACACATTAAATCAAGGAACCAATCGTTACTTTTATAAAGCCGCTGAGGTAAGTACTTTTCGTAAATTTAGACAAAAATATGGTTACTTTGAAGCCAAAATTAAGTATGACTCAGTACATGGTGCTTGGCCTGCATTTTGGTTACTACCTGACAAAGGCATTTATGGTAACGATACTTATAGGAGGCAGTCATTATTAAAATTTAATCTTGATGATGTATCTACTACTATTTCTTCTGCATTATTAAGATTTAAGATCTCTGAAGCAAACACTCAAAGCAGCATAGCTGTGCATAAAACACTTTCCGCAGATTGGTCCCAAGATACTGTAACTTGGAATACTAAACCGCAGGTCGATCCCTTATGGTTTAGTCATAGCTATGGAGAGGTTACGGGAAACATAATTGAAGTGGATGTTACCAGTTATATAAGAGAGCAAAAAAGTTCTGGTAAAGAGGCGAGCTTTGCATTGATTGACAATTATATGCGTAGCCAGCTTATAAAAATTTTTAGCAGTGAAGCGAATAATATTTCTGATAGGCCCGCTTTAATTGTAAATGAAGAAAGTTTATTCCCGACTGAAGATGCTTTTGTGCGTGGAGGTAATTATGCAGATACTAATTATGGTCAAGAACCATTTCTTTTAATTAAAGACACTTGGGGAGATACCTCACCTACATTCGATCAGGGAATGGAGTTTGATATTATGGAGAGTTTAGGTATCTGGGGGGAAGACATCAGTATCTCAGCTCTGCATTGGGATGGTTACGGTAGCCAACATAAGTCAGTAAATTCCGGCGAGCTTTATCATAATTATTCCTCAGATGGTTTCCATATATATGGCATGCATTGGCAGCCTGGTTATGTCGGTATGTATATAGATGGTGAAAAAGTCTGGGAGCACTATGACGACCGAGTTGGAAGTTTACCTTCTTATATTATTTTATCGTTACAAGTAGGTGGTTGGGATGGTAATGAAAAGAATATCAGTGATGATTTTGAGGCTAACATGCTAGTAGATTTCGTTAGGGTCTGGAGTAATTCAGAGTTCAATTAACAACAAGAGCGAACCAAAGCGTTATCATTTATAAATGTCGATTATGATGCATTAAAAAAAGCACTCAAAAAATTAAATTAATCTATCTGATAAAGTGACGAAACATTTTATCGAGTATTTCCCCCACAATATATTGTGGGGGCGATTACTAAATATATTTAGCAATCAGGCTGTTTTTATTACGATATTTCCAGTTTAAGTAGCGCTTAGAGAGTAAGGCGGTAAGCACAACCACTACAGCTATCATCGCCATGGTCGCAATATAACTCATACCATACCCAGATGGTAAGCCAACAAGGGTTTCACCATAGGTCATATCACTAAAGTTAAAACCAAGAGCAGGTATTAAAAGCCAACTGATAGCATGTAGCAAATACAAGTGAGTGAGGTAGGAAAACATGCTGGTTTTACCTAGTACTTGCAGAAAATTTTGCGAAAAACTAGCCTTTAAGTGGCTCAACAGTTTTAACGCAATTAAACCAAGCCCTACAGTAAGTAACATAAATTGTAACGACAACGGATATTTAGTCGGATTTAAAAACGACATAATAGTCAGCAGTGGATCTGTATGTGTAGAAAACTGTGACATATCACCGTATAAATTAAAGCCGCGTAGTATTGAATATAGTGCTAGGCAGCTCATACCCATAATAAACGCGTAATTCATCACTTTTTTACTATAATGCTGAGATTTATAATATACACCTGCACAATAAGCCAAACACATGAGTCCAACAATAGGCGCAACGGGGTAGGTCGTTCTAATAGAAAAACCAAACGGCAGTGCTAATACATTTTTTTGATGAACGATAGACCACAGTGTATGCGCTATTGTATTAGTTTCAAAGGTAATGCCATCAAGTAAGTTATGACCAAATACCAGTAATAAGCCAGCTATAAATACAGGGTATATACCTGTTAAGCGAAGCAAGCCAAGCACCACAAAGCCCCAGCCAATCGCCCAAATTACTTGAGCATATAACATCGGGAAAAGAGGATTAAAACTCCATGACCATGACACAATTGTAAACTCAAATAAAATAAGCACTAAGCCTCGAACTATTAAAGCGTTAGCAAACTGACGAGTACACGCGTATTTATGCTCTGTAATAGCGGCAGAGAGGCCTGCTAAAAATACAAATAATGGCGCACAGAAATGCGATATAAAGCGTGTGAAAAAAGTAAGCGCATCTGTTCCGGGTATGGTCATGGGATCAGTTACTGAATAATTTAGACAATAATACATGCCGTGATCTATCACCATAAATATGATGATAATGCCGCGTAATAGATCAATATGATGCAAGCGACTTTGCGATAAAGATAATGACATAAATATAATTAACAAGAATGAAAAAAATGAACTTGATTATATGTTATATTATATCAAAAGGCGAGTTTGAAGATTGAATTTAACAGGGTGATCGCATCAGCGCTAAGCAATTAATTATAATTTTCATTATTTAAATTTTTTAACATACCTAAGCGTTATGAAGTTTATTACTGCCAACAAAATAGCTATTTCATAGCGGCTGTACGCAATAGCGATACCAATTAAACCCATATTCCAAATACTCGCAGCTGTTGCTGTTCCAGATGTAGACTGGTTATTTTTTAAAATAGCGCCGCCACCAATAAAACCAATACCTGTAATAATACCTTGTAACATTTTAGATTGCGCCTCTGCGCCCTCCAAAACTGACATAGCAATCAGTGCATAACCACATGATGCGACGGCAACTAAAGGAAACGTTCTTAGACCTGCACCATTATGGCTATGCTCTCTATCATATGCCATTGGCAGGGCAAGTAAATACGCCATGCCAAGATGAATCAAGTTATCAATAATGTCTCTCCACTGTAGATCAATTTCCATTGCTATTTCCACGGATAAATTTTAAATAAGTAGCAAAAATTGAACCAAGGTATTAATTTAAATAAAATCATTGTGTTACCTTTGTTTTATCGAGGGGGATGAGTGGCGTTAGCAATATTTACACAATAAAGTGCGTTTTTACCCAGCAATGAATTTCAGCTGCGTACCACACAAGCAAACTCTATTATGTAAAATTGTGGGGCTTACATATTTTTACAACACTCCCTTTTTAAGTCGTATATAATTTGGCTTATTTGCAACGAGAGTTTACATGCGCATTTTATTAATTATTATCTTTTCAAATGTATTAAGTGGTTGCACAGTAATGGGTATATTTTTGGATGAAACGGCGAGATCCAAGTTAAACATCAATAGCACTAATAGTTTTGTAAAGGATAAAGATAGTTTTAGTTTTAGCAAACTTGGTTACGAAACTGATAAAGCCATAATTGAATTTATAAAAGAAGATAACGGTGTGATTAAAAAGTGTAGGCAGGTTACTAAGGTCTTAAAAGAATGTGTAGAAGTAGATAAATCTACTCTACACAGTAATGAATCTAAGCCGATAAAAACTGATGATGAAATAATAAGTGTTGGTCTATAAAGCTATTAATAAAAAAGTAACTATGATCGTAGCCAGCGTGCATTTCGAGCTGCAGCGGATACGCTTTTTTATTAGCGATATCGACCAAATTTTGCGGCTTAAGCTGCTCTTCTAAAAAGTTATCAGCATCACCTTGGCTTACCAGCATAGGTAAATAGTTAGCTTGCTCGGCTTGTTGCATTAATTCGCAAGTATCGTAGTGTGCCCACGTTGTTTTGTCGTCGCCTAAGTAGCCTGTAAATGCTTTTACACCCCACGGACACGCCATAGGATTAACAATAGGACTAAATGCCGAAGAGCTGGTGTACGATTGTGGGTTTTTAAGTGCAATCATCAATGCGCCGTGCCCGCCCATTGAATGACCACTAATTGCTTTTTTATCTGTAACAGGAAAGTGTTGCTCAATTAGTGCCGGTAACTCATTAACAACGTAATCATACATATTAAAATGGGTGTTGTAGGGCGCTTTTGTGGCATTAAGGTAAAACCCAGCACCTTGTGCAAAATCATAGCTGTCTTCGTTTGGCACGTTATCACCACGTGGGCTCGTATCTGGCGCTACAATGGCGATACCCAGCTCCGCTGCTTTTTTAAATGCGCCTGCTTTTTGCATAAAGTTTTCATCGGTACAGGTTAAACCTGATAACCAGTACAGTACCGGCACCTTATTGGTTTCACTGGCGCCTGGCGGTAAAAAAACTGCAAAACGCATAGTACAACGAGTGCTTGAGGCGCTATGGCTGTATTGCTTATGCCATCCGCCAGCTACTTTAGCGGTTGAAATATTTTCTAACATAACAATCCTTAAAAGCCGTTACTTAATAGCAACGGCTTGTGATGGTAATTAAGTGAAATGGGCGTATTAGTAATGAATTACAGTACGAATACTTTTACCTTCATGCATTAAATCAAAGGCATCGTTAATTTCTTCTAGGCTCATGGTATGAGTGATAAAGTCGTTTAGCGCAAATTCACCCGCCATGTAACGCTCCACAATTTCAGGAAGTTGTGAGCGGCCTTTAACACCACCAAATGCGCTACCACGCCATACACGGCCAGTAACAAGTTGGAACGGACGAGTTGAAATTTCTTGGCCAGCACCGGCTACACCAATAATCACAGACTCTCCCCAACCCTTATGACAACACTCAAGCGCAGAGCGCATCACATCAACATTACCAATACATTCAAATGAGTAATCAACACCGCCATCGGTCATCTCAACAATGACTTCTTGAATTGGCTTGTCAAAGTCTTTTGGATTAATTAAGTCGGTAGCACCTAGTTTGGTCGCCAAGTCAAATTTAGAGGTATTAATATCAATACCAATAATACGGCTAGCACCAGCCATTTTAGCGCCAATAATGGCAGATAAACCAATACCGCCTAAACCAAAAATAGCCACGGTATCGCCCGCTTTTACTTTAGCCGTATTTGTTACAGCGCCCATACCGGTAGTAACACCACAGCCTAATAAACAAATTTCTTCTAACGACGCTTCTTTGTTTACTTTAGCCAATGAGATTTCTGGCAATACTGTGTATTCAGAAAATGTAGATGTACCCATATAGTGGTAAATAGGCTCGCCATCTTTGAAAAAGCGAGTGGTGCCATCTGGCATTAAGCCTTTACCTTGCGTTTCGCGAACTGCTGAACACAAGTTTGTTTTACCTGAAGTACACATTTTACATTCACCACATTCTGCGGTGTATAAAGGAATAACGTGATCGCCAACTTCTACACTTGAAACGCCTTCGCCCACAGCGTAAACCACCCCAGCGCCTTCATGACCTAAAATAGCGGGGAAAATACCTTCAGGATCTTCACCTGATAAAGTAAAAGCGTCTGTATGGCACACACCAGTGGCAGTGATTTTGACCATTACTTCGCCTTTTTTAGGCATCATCACATCAACTTCTTCAACGCTTAAAGGCTGATTAGGGCCCCAGGCAATCGCTGCTTTTGATTTTATAAATTCAGACATGTGTATATCCTTTGTAGTGGTTTGAATATGAATTGTAGACCCATACTGTTTGGGTGATGAGGTTATTGTATTTGTTTCTCAGATAATGATAATCTTCAATTTAATAAAACACTTTTACAGTATGGTAATAATTATGCGTTGGGAAGGTATTGATGAGTTTATTGCTGTTGGCGAAGAGGGGAGTTTTACCCAAGCTGCACAGACGTTAGGTTTATCGGTTGCTCATATTAGCCGCCATGTTACAAAGCTAGAACAACGGTTAAATACGCAATTATTAACACGTACCACTCGAAAGGTTGTGTTAACCAAAGAGGGCGAGCAGTTTTTACACCAAGTTAAACATTTACAGCACGCAATGGACGAGGCCACTCAAGGCTTAGCATCGGTACAAACCTCACCTAAAGGTAAAATTAAATTAACAGCACCGGTTATGTATGGTGAAAGTTTTATTATGCCCATTGTGCATTCATTTATGCATGATCACCCAGAGGTAGAAGTAATCGCAACGCTCTCTAACGAGCAAGAAAACTTATTAGAGGGGGGCTTTGATTTAGCCATTCGACTAGGCCATTTAAAAGATTCAAGCTTAAAAGCGCGGCGCTTGAGCTCGCGACGATTTATTATGTGTGCTTCACCTGCATATTTAGCGCGTTTTGGTGAGCCTCACACTTTGGGGGAGCTTAACAATCATCAATGTTTAATTGGCAATAGTAGTTATTGGCGAGTAAATGAAAATAATCGTGATAAACATATTAAGGTCGCAGGGCGATTGCATTGTAATAGCGGCTGGGCACTGGTTGACGGCGCTATAAAGGGTTTGGGTATTGTTCAGTTGCCTGATTACTATATTGAAAATGAAATTAAATCCGGTCAGTTAGTACCTATATTAACTGCATACCAACCACAACAAGAGGGCGTGTGGGGTCTATATCCGCCACGGCAATTTGTGGCTACTAATGTGCGGGTATTACTTGATTACTTAGTAACAGGGCTGAAAGTTTAGCAGGGTTTACTGGCTTGTTTAAAATATAGCCAAGTGTCAGATTTATAAATTATTTCTTACATTTATGGTGATATTCAATTGCGCTGAGTTCGTGCTACTATAACGCCACACTTTTGGCATTAATGTTTTAATTAATATGTTTCAACCTGTTAGCCTATTTATCGGACTCAGATATAGCCGCTCCTCTAAAGGCAATGCGTTTATTTCGTTCATTTCGTTTTTTTCTATTGCAGGTATAGCGATTGGTTTAATGGCGCTTTTTACGGTCAGTAGTGTAATGAACGGCTTTGAGAGTAGTTTAAAATCAAATATGTTGGGGCTTATTCCTCACGTTGAAATACAAGCCAAAGATCACTCCAAAGCGCAAATGAATTCGCTAAAACCTGCGCTTGAGCAATCACCGTATGTTGATCATGTTAGTTTATATCGCCACGGTGAAGCCATATTGCAAACCAATAAAGATCTTCACGGGGTGTTATTACAAGGCCTTTACGACAACAACGGCTCGCTATATAAAATCACCGACAAAATAGTGCAAGGCAATTGGCAAAATGTACTAAACAATAATTATAATATTGCAATAAGTCGTTATTTAAGCCGCAAACTTGGCGTTGGTTTAGGTGATAAGTTACGTGTAATTATGCCTAACGCATCTACGTACACCCCACTTGGGCGCATGCCAAGCCAACGTTTATTTAAAATTGCTGCTATCTATGAAACTGGCTCTGAAATAGACATGGGACTGGCATTTACCAGTGGCGTATCACTACAACGGGTTTTAAAACTTAGCAACAATACGGTACCTAATTTAAGCGTGTCACTGCATGAGCCGTTTGCACTTGACCAATTTATGCAAGACAGCCAACACATACTCAATGACTTTAAACTCACCGACTGGCGAAGCAGTCAAGGCACTTTATTTGCCGCCGTTGCGATGGAAAAACGCATCATGTCTATGCTCCTTGGCTTAATTGTGCTGGTGGCGGTATTTAATATTGTATCGGCACTGACCATGATGGTCAGTGAAAAACAAAGCGAAGTAGCAATTTTGCAAACATTAGGACTCACACCAAGCCAAGTGCAAACCGTATTTATGGTACAAGGGCTCTATAACGGAGTAATTGGCACGGCCGTGGGTGCTTTTTTAGGTCTTTTATTAAGTTTATATATAAATGAACTGCTGGCTTTGGTTGGTTTAAATTTACTATCGGGAATTTCACTCCCCGTCAAATTTGATGTGGTTAGTTTAAGTGTTATTGCCGTTTTAAGCTTAGCAATGAGCTTTTTAGCGACTTTATATCCAGCACGCCAAGCCGCTAAAGTAAACCCAGCAGAGGTATTACGTTATGAATGATTTAGTAATTAGTTGTGAAAAAATAAGTAAAGTGTACCAAGACGGGCAAAATCAGGTTGAGGTATTAAAAGGCGTTGATTTAGCCCTAACGCAAGGTGAAATGCTGGCAATTGTAGGCAGCTCAGGTTCAGGTAAAAGCACCTTGTTACATATTTTAGGCACCTTAGACACGGCCAGTGCGGGTAGTGCAAAAATAAAAAACCAAGACGTTGCTAAGTTATCTCGCTCGCAGCAAGCGGCTTTCAGAAATAAAAACTTAGGGTTTATTTATCAGTTCCACCATTTATTAATGGAATTTAGTGCGGTTGAAAACGTTGCCATGCCATTACTCATAAAAGGGTTGAGCGCGAAAGAAGCCAAAAAGAAAGCACTTAACATGCTAGATAAGGTAGGCCTTGCACATAGAAGTAGCCATAAGCCTTCGGCTCTTTCTGGTGGTGAACGTCAGCGTGTTGCCATTGCACGCGCTTTAGTGACAGAGCCTGCGCTGGTGCTTGCTGATGAGCCAACGGGTAATTTAGATAAGCAAAATGCGATTAAAATTTACGATTTAATTAATGAGTTAAATAAAAGTTTAAACACCAGCTTTGTGGTAGTGACTCATGATTTAGAACTGGCAGATAAGCTGGGTAAAATAGCGTACTTAGATGATGGTAAACTATCAATAAAAGAGTCTAGCCATGTTGCTTAGTGCCTTTATTAGTAAACGCTTTAGAGCCTATTCAGGCCATAAAGATGAAAAAAATGCCTTCGTAAGTTTTATAGCCAAAGCATCCACTATTGGTATTTTACTTGGTGTTGCCGTGTTAATTGTGGCGTTATCGGTGATCAATGGTTTTGAGCAGCAATTAGTGCATCGCTTATTGAGTGTAGTGCCGCAAGTTGAATATGTTGCCCCAAGTAGGCCGATTGCCGATTGGCCCACTAAAGTCGAAAAGTTAAAACAGCAACCACACGTAACGGGCGCAGCCCCATTTATTGCTGTTAATGGGATGGCGCAATTTAAAAGCCAATTAAAAGCGGTTGAGATCCGAGGTGTTGAGCCTTCGTTGGAAGGTGATGTGTCAGCCATAAACCAATTTACACAAGGTAAATTAGTCAGCCAGTTAACAGGTGATGATGTTATTTTAGGCAAGCAAATTGTTAAGCAACTTAATATCGCATTAGGTGATAATGTGACCTTGTTAATCCCGCAAATTAGTGAAAAAGGCCAGTCATTACTCGCCCCAAAACGCGTTACCCTCACGCTTGCCGGCATTATAGAAATGGGCGGACCAATCGACAGCAGCGCTGCTTTTATTCATCTTAACAAAGCACAACAAACCTTAGGCTATGATCAAAGCCAAGTAACAGGGTTACGCTTGCGTGTTGATGATGTGTTTTCGGCGCATCAAATAGCGCTTCGTGTTGGCCAGACCATTACCGATTATGTGTATATTTCGAGTTGGCTCAGAACGCAAGGTAGCTTGTATCAAGATATTCAAATGGTGCGCACGATTGTTTATATTGTGGTGTTTTTAATTATCGCGGTGGCGAGTTTCAATATTGTGTCTTCACTGGTAATGGAAGTGCGTGAAAAAGAAGGCAATATTGCTATTTTAAAAACCATGGGTGCCAAAGACAGTACCATATTGGCTACTTTTGTCATGCAAGGCTTAACCCAAGCATTTGTGGGTGTACTTTTAGGCTCAATTGTTGGCGTGATTTTAGCAATTAATATTAGTGAGCTATTTACTTGGCTGAGCTTATTACTGGGTGAAAACCCGCTAGAAGGTGTGTACTTTATCGAATTTTTGCCCAGTAAATTAGTTTGGCAAGATATTGTGTTGACCGTTATAGCCACCTTTGTGCTTGCGATATTTGCTACGCTATATCCAGCATGGCAAGCAACACGCGTAGATCCGGCAAAGGTATTGGGTAATTAAACACAGTATTTAATAGGGTGCTTAGTGTAACTCTGATAAACTGCGCCGCTACTAAACAGCTTTTGTTTGCTGAGCGCTTATTTACCTTGGGATTTACTTTGACAAATAACGATATTTTACGCCGTATTCGCTACACCTTTGATTTAACTGATTCAGCTATGGTTGATGTTTTCGCCGCAGCAGCGCAGAGCGTAAGCACTGAGCAGGTGATTGCATGGTTAACTAAAGAGGGCGAGCCTGGGTATACCCCAATAAGTGACACTGAATTTGCGGTATTTTTAAATGGTTTTATAAATACCAAGCGCGGCAAGCGTGAAGGTGAGCAGCCAGAGCCTGAAAGTAAATTGAACAACAATATTATTTTTATGAAGCTACGTATTGCTTTAAATATGAAAGCAGAAGACGTGATCGCGACCTTGGCGTTGGTTGATTTTGATTTAAGTAAACATGAGCTAAGCGCATTTTCACGTAAAGTTGAAAACAAGCATTACCGTGTGTGTAACGATCAAATATTGCGTTTATTTTTAACCGGTGTACAGCGTACTTTTCGCCCAGATGGCGAAAAAGCTTAATGCATTTTATGGAGGTTGAATACAACCTCCATTTTGACCTCTCCACATTTACTCAATTATCAGTCTATCCTTCTACAACTTCAGTCTCATAAAGCAGTTTATTTTGTCGCTCTCGTAAAAATGTAGAGTCGTATTTTGTTTTACTATTTTTTTAATACTTTTAACGTGTTATTCATTCAAATGGGTGTTTTTAGCATATAAATTCTTTTTTAATGAGTTTTTATACAAAAGAAACAACAATTTAATTCAACATCAAACACGTGCATCCAGTTTATCTATGATGTTAAAGTGTGAAAATAATGATCGGATAATTAATTTCTTCACTAACAATAGCATTGATCATTTTTCCTATTTCAAATTAAAAAATACCTACATGGAAGAATAAATATGAATTATATACACACAACCATTGCGCAGTTAAAACAAACGAGCCCTGCGCAATGTGAGTTTTATCAAGCAGTGGAAGAAGTGCTTGACTCACTTGAACCTGTATTTGCGCAAACAAGTCATTACCAACAACAAGCAATTATTCAAAGAATGGTAGAGCCAGAGCGCCAACTAATGTTTCGTGTGCCTTGGGTTGACGATGAGGGCAATATTCAAGTGAATAAAGGCTACCGTATTGAATTTAATTCGGCGTTAGGGCCTTACAAAGGCGGCTTACGTTTTCACCCGAGTGTAAATGCCAGCATTATAAAGTTTTTAGGCTTTGAACAAATTTTTAAAAATGCACTAACAGGTTTGCCTATTGGTGGGGGAAAAGGCGGTGCGAACTTTGATCCTAAAGGACGCTCTGATGGCGAAATTATGCGTTTTTGCCAATCCTTTATGAACGAGCTATACCGCCATATTGGCCCGACTACCGATGTACCTGCCGGCGATATTGGCGTAGGTGCCAGAGAGATTGGCTATATGTTTGGTCAATACAAACGCTTAACAGGGCGTTATGAAGGGGTGCTAACGGGTAAGAGTTTACTTTGGGGTGGATCGCTTGCCCGTAAAGAGGCCACTGGCTATGGCGCTGCCTATTTTGCTAATAATATGCTTGAAGAGCGTAACGATAGCTTATCGGGTAAGCGCTGTTTAATTTCAGGCTCTGGTAATGTGGCTATCTATGCCATGGAAAAGTTATATCAACTTAATGCAACGCCAATTACCTGTAGTGACTCTAAAGGCACTTTATACGATGAGAATGGTATTGATTTAAAGCTGATAAAACAGCTCAAAGAGCAATCAAGAGGGTGTTTAAGTGACTACTTAGACACTCATCCTCAAGCTAATTACACACCGCGTGACGAATATCCTCAAGATGGTCATACGGTATGGCGCTACAGTGCGGATGCGGCATTCCCTTGTGCCACGCAAAACGAGTTAACTCAAGCTGATGCAAAAGCGCTTCTTCATAATGGCTGTAAATTAGTATGTGAAGGTGCCAATATGCCCTCAACCAAAGAAGCGATTGATTGCTTTATTGAAGCAAAAATTGCTTATGGCCCTGGCAAAGCGGCTAATGCCGGTGGCGTGGCAACCAGCCAACTAGAAATGGCGCAAAATGCCAGTATGCAAAGCTGGACGTTTGAAGAAGTTGATGAAAAGCTCAAGCAAATAATGAAAGATATTTTCATAACAGCAAGCGATACCGCAAAAGAATTTGATCAGCCTGGTAATCTATTACTAGGCGCTAACATCGCTGGTTTTAGACGTGTAGCCGATGCAATGATTGAACAAGGCGTTGTATAGTAGCGCCTCGGCTATTTAATTAACTCTCTACTTTTATTCGTTATATCCTGAATAAGAATTGTTCAGGATATAGCAAAAATAATGTATAATATTATTTAATAAGGTAAATTTAACTCGCTAATTAATAACAATAAACTATACTTTGGATAAGGATCAGTGAGCTTATTAAGGAGAGTGCAGGTGCGACTTATTCCCGCAATTTTTTATTTTTCAAGTGCGACAGAGCACGACTTCCAAAATCAACTTAATAAAAGCTCAATGCGCCTTGCTGATGCATCACTCTACCTTGTAACACTTTTTTTATTGTCTTTTATTTTTATGGCTTGGTTTAATCAACAAGAGCCTGCTAATTCAACAATAACAATTTTACGTGTAGTTATGGTATTGCTATCGATAGTTCTGATTATTATAAATAAAACACTAAGTTCAGAGTACTTACATTCGCGCTTTTTTATTTATGCGGTTTTATTTTGTTTTTTATTTAGTTATTTCTTCTGGGTATATGTTCAGCGTTACGGTGAGTTGAAAGAGGGAGGGCCTATGCTTGTAGCGGCTGCATTTATAGCCATACCGATGCTGCACTTAGGACATAAACTGGTTTTATGGTCAATAATCGGCATTGCCTTGATATTTATTGAGCTTTTTTCTTCTACTTCGATTGTATGGACACTTTATTTTTATTTTAGCATGGTGATTGTATTGGCTATTGTGCAATATCAACTAGATACCTTATTAAGAAAGCAATATAAAGCGGAGTTATTTGAAACGGAAAAAGCTAACACCGATCAGTTAACAGGTATGCATAATCGGCATAGTTTTGATCGGCGCTGTAAAGCATTAATTAACAAGTTAGCGCCATCACAATATTTAGGGTTAGCCATGATTGATATCGACTATTTTAAAAAATATAACGATAACTACGGCCACTTAGAGGGAGATAACGTACTAATAGCAGTAGCAAACCGATTAAAACATTGTGACGCTGATATTGTGGTGCGCTTTGGTGGTGAAGAATTCATATTAGTAAAAACATTGCTAGCGAATGAGCTAGATTGGTTAAGTGACTTACCTAAGTGCTTCGCAGACGACCCCATTGCACACCAATATTCACCTTTTAACCGTATTACTGTCTCTGCCGGTATTGCAATTGATCAATACACGACATACAGACCTTCAATAAAATCATTGTTAGCAACAGCTGATGTAGGGGTTTATAAAGCTAAAAATGCAGGACGAAATATCAGTATTACCGATTTTGTTGACCCTAAACAACCTGAAATTGAGTAAGACAATGCAAAGCACTAAGCCGATAGTGCTTCGCATTGAATCGGATTACGAAAATGCAGACTCGGCGAGCTCTTCTTGCATTTGTTCACGCATTTTAAATTTTTGCAATTTGCCGGTTACCGTCATCGGGTAATTTTCAACAAAGCGAATGTATTTAGGTTGTTTAAAGTAGGCGAGTTTGTCCTTTAAAAACAGACGAATTGCCTGCTCATCAAGCACTTCACCTTCTTTAGGCTGGATCCAAGCACAGACTTCTTCACCGAATTTTTCATCACTAATGCCAAAAATAGCGGCGTCTTGTATACCCGGATAGGTGTAAAGCACTTCTTCAATTTCACGCGGATAAATGTTTTCACCACCACGAATAATCATGTCTTTAATTCTGCCAACAATGCTGACAAAGCCCTCACTGTCCATTACCCCTAAATCGCCCGAGTGCAGCCAGCCGTCATTGTCGATAGTAGCTTTGGTTTTCTCTTCATCATTCCAGTAGCAACGCATAATGCCGGCCCCACGGCTACATACTTCACCAGGCTGCCCGATTTTTTGAATGTCACCAACCTCATCAATAATTTTTACTTCGGTGTGTGCAAGTGCTCGGCCAACCGTAGTGACTTGACGCTCAATAGAAGAGTCGGTTTCGGTAATGTTATTAATTGGGCTGCATTCTGTTTGCCCATAGGCAATTACCACCTGATTCATATTCATGAGTGTTTGTACTTTACGCATCACCTGTTCAGGACAAGTTGAGCCTGCCATAACACCCGTTCGCAGTGTACTTAAGTCATACTCGTTAAAGTTATTAAGCTCTAACTCGCTTATAAACATAGTGGGTACACCATGAAGGCCGGTGCATTTTTCTTGTTGTACCACCTCTAATGTAGTTTTTGGATCAAAAGAATCACTTGGATAAATTGCAGCGGCCCCTTTACTGACACACAATAAACTGCCTAATACCATGCCAAAGCAGTGATATAGCGGAACAGGAATACAGAGCTTATCGCGCTCAGTAAAGTGCATAGCTTGTGCGACTAAAAGCGCATTATTCAATATATTTTTATGCGTCAACGTAGCCCCTTTAGGGTTTCCTGTTGTGCCAGAGGTAAATTGAATATTGATATCTTGATTGCAATCGAGGGTTTTGGCCACCGCTTGCAGTTCTAATTTATGTGCATCGGTGGGCATGCTCATAACCTCATTAAAGGAAAACATCCCATCGACGGGTTCATCACCAATACAAATTACATTTTTTAAAGTGGGTAATTTGACTGCGGTTAACTCACCTTTGTTACAACCGCTAAGCTCAGGAGCTAAACTTTGCAGCATATTAATATAGTGGCTGCCTTTAAATTCAGTGGCGGTAATAAGCGTAGAACACTCCACACTGTTTAGTGCATATTGCAGTTCACTGGGACGATACGCTGGGTTAATGCATACCATAATGGCACCTATTTTAGCGGTGGCAAATTGTGTTAAGCACCACTGTATATTGTTCGGTGACCAAATACCGACCCGTTCACCAGGTTTTACCCCTAAAGCCAGTAACCCCATAGCAAGTTGATTAATCTGCTGTTGAAATTGCTTATAGCTCAAACGTATATTTTGATGGGCAACGACTACGGCCAGAGCGTCTGGGTTATTGTCGACAATGCCGTCAAAGTAATCGCCTATGGTTTGTTCTACTAGTGGTGTGCTCTGAATTCCTTTAAAATAGCTGTTTGATAGCGGTATAGTGTTTATTTGCTCTACTTCTTTTATCACTTTTTGTGTCGCTTTCATGACATACTCCATGTTTTTATTTTTGAGAGGCCTGCTGTTTAAATAAACACGAATTGTCGACAAAAGGAAGAGGGTTAGACTAATGTATTATACCAATCGGCAATAATACTAAATCATTTTGAGGGGGCAAATCAGACGCTAGCTGTGTAAAAAATTTCTCATTTAGAACAACTACCTAACGAAATTTTTGCTTTGATATCGACACGATTTTCCTCCCTCAAAATTAGATCACTTAGTTAAGCGAATTGGTATTGCTGTTTTTATGTAGAATTTAAAGACAAAAAAACGCGTACTCTCTAGCGAATACGCGTTTTTATAAGGATGTAATTAATTTACATTTCGTCGCTGCGATACGTTTTTTTCATGATGTAAACGTAAGCATTAACAAATGCATTTTCTTGATACTTTTTAAGACCGGTGTCTTCAAACGCGATAGGTATCGGATTACGTTTTACTTGTTCTTTTATTTCGGTGGTTGAAAACACGCGTACATCGAGATTATCGATTAACTGAATAGCGGTTTCCATTTTGAATCCTTTAGCGCTGCCAGCAAACTTACCTTTAGGTTGGCGTTCGCGAATGGCAACCGAATCAATTTGATAATCTTGCATTAACTTGGCAAAATCAAATTGAAATTTACGCATTATTTCAGTGTCGTTACCGTTACCTAAGGTAAAGCGTGTTTGGCGCACGTCACGAATATCAAAAACGTCGTTATCTTTACTTAAAATACAAAGTAGTACATCGCTACCGGTAATTTCTACACCACATGTTCTCATTGTTAATCTCTACTATAACTTAATTACCGGTTATTATACGCAACACGCATTAAAATGCGAGTTTAAGCACTTTGTGTGCTGCTTTAATATAGTGCTTTACGTTAATTTGATGCGGCGTGACTGAAGAAAAATTATTAATTGCACATTTATGTTAAAAATGCGTGGTTTTTAGTAGCTTAAAACTTGTAATTAACGCTGCAGCACGCGACAATATCTTTTTTGTAGTTGAGCAGACTCAGCATCTACATTAGCCTTTGAGGGCGAAAAATAGTCAATGCTTATTCGTAAAAGCGTTGTCGAGTCATTCTCATTTAATTAATTAAAAAATACACGTGATACATTGTAGGTGTCACCACTGTATGTAAGGATTTATAATGCCAGTTATTACTCTCCCTGACGGTAGTCAGCGTAGTTTTGAAAACCCTGTAAGCACGCTTGATGTTGCAAACGATATTGGCCCTGGTCTTGCTAAAGCAACCATCGCCGGCCGTGTTAATGGCGAACGTGTGGATGCATGTGATTTAATTTCAGCCGACTCTCGTCTTGAAATTATTACAGCAAAAGATGACGATGGTTTAGAAATTATTCGCCACTCGTGTGCGCACTTAATTGGTCATGCTGTTAAACAACTTTTTCCTGATGCAAAAATGGCGATTGGTCCAACAATTGATAACGGTTTTTACTACGATATTGATATGGAACATTCGTTATCTCAAGATGATCTTGATGCTATTGAAAAGCGTATGTTACAGCTTGCAAAAACAAACTACGATGTAGTGAAAAAAACCGTTAGCTGGCAAGAAGCACGCGATACGTTTGCGGCGCGTGGCGAAACATACAAAATAGAAATTCTTGACGAAAATATTGCTCAAGATGATCGCCCAGGTTTATACCACCACGAAGAATACGTAGATATGTGTCGTGGACCACATGTTCCTAACATGAAATTCTGTCAAAACTTCAAAATTATGAAGGTAGCAGGTGCATACTGGCGTGGTGATTCTGAAAATAAAATGCTGCAGCGTATTTACGGCACAGCGTGGGGCGATAAAAAGCAACTTAAAGCGTACTTAAAGCGTTTAGAAGAAGCTGAGAAGCGCGATCACCGTCGTATCGGTAAAGCACTTGATTTATGGCACTGGCAAGAAGAAGCGCCAGGCATGGTATTTTGGCACAACGATGGTTGGAGCATTTACCGTGAATTAGAAGAATTTGTGCGTGAAAAATTACGTGAGTACCAATACGAAGAAGTAAAAGGTCCAATGATGATGGATCGTTCGTTATGGGAAAAATCAGGTCACTGGGAAAAATATTCAGAAGCCATGTTTACCACGGAGTCTGAAAAGCGTGAATACGCAATCAAGCCAATGAACTGTCCAGGTCACGTACAAATATTTAACCAAGGTTTAAAATCATACCGTGATTTACCACTGCGTATGGCTGAGTTTGGTTGTTGTCACCGTAACGAGCCATCAGGCGCACTTCACGGTTTAATGCGTGTGCGTGGCTTTACCCAAGATGATGCGCATGTATTCTGTACTGAAGAGCAAATCATGGATGAAGTATCGGCCTGTATTAAAATGGTTTACGATACGTATGAAACATTCGGCTTTGAAAAAATTGTAGTTAAACTTTCAACTCGCCCAGAGCAACGTATTGGCGAAGATGAAATGTGGGACAAAGCAGAGCTTGCACTTGCTGACGCACTTAAAGCAAATGACATTGAATTTGATTATTTACCAGGTGAAGGGGCGTTTTATGGCCCTAAAATTGAATTTACTTTGTACGATTGCTTAGACAGAGCGTGGCAGTGTGGTACAGTGCAACTAGATTTTGCATTACCGGGTCGTTTGGGCGCTACTTATGTAGCTGAAAATAACGAACGTCGCACACCTGTTATGATACACCGCGCTATTTTAGGGTCTATTGAGCGCTTTATCGGTATCTTAACAGAAGAGTACGCTGGTTTATTCCCAACGTGGCTTGCGCCTAAGCAAGTGGTGATTATGAATATCACCGATAAACAAGCACCTTATGTGCAGGAAATTGTACAAAAATTAAATAAACTTGGAATTAGAGCCGCTGCTGACTTGAGAAATGAGAAGATTGGCTTTAAAATCCGAGAACATACACTTAAGCGTATTCCTTACTTACTGGTTGTTGGCGATAAAGAAGTTGAACAACAAGAAGTAGCAGTACGAACTCGCACAGGTGAAGACCTAGGCAAATTTAATGTCGATGATTTTATCGCTAAAATCAGTGAAGAAATCAAAAATCGACAGTAAAAATCGAGCGTGTAGGGCAATCACAAACGGCCAACTACACGCTTATATTATTGATATTCTTGGAGGAACGTACCATTAGAGGCGGCAAGAAAGGGCAACAAACAGCTCAAAAAAATCGTATTAACGAAGAAATTACAGCGCTAGAAGTTCGTTTAATCGACATCGACGGCGAACAAGCTGGAATTCAGTCATTAAAAGACGCGCAAGCTATGGCTGATGCAGCGGGTGTTGATCTTGTAGAGATCAGTCCAAACGCTGAGCCGCCTGTTTGTAAGGTTATGGACTACGGTAAGTTCATCTTTGAAAAAAGCAAAGAACTAAAAGAGCAGAAGAAGAAGCAAAAGCAAATCCAGATTAAAGAAATCAAATTCCGTCCGGGAACGGATGAAGGCGATTATCAGGTTAAGCTGCGCAACTTACGTAAGTTCTTAGAAGCTGGCGATAAAGCTAAGATAACTATCCGCTTCCGTGGTCGTGAAATGGCTCACCAAGAAATTGGTATCGAATTATTAAACCGTATTAAAACCGATTTAGAAGAGTTAGCAGTTGTTGAGTCTTTCCCAAATCGTGTTGAAGGTCGTCAAATGGTTATGATGATGGCACCGGTTGCTAAAAAGTAATAATTAGGCGATAATACGCACCGAATTTAGCTCAGGTTTGCAAGTGATGTGAAAATGTCCACCTGAGTTAACCGGTTTTAAAGTAAAATTGCGGTATTTATATCGGGTTTTCACCGGAACATAGCAGTAAGTTAGGCCTTTAAAGTGGAGCTATAGCAATATATCTCACGCCTTCTTACTAAATTTAAAGCAATACAATTGGAGTTATTGCAATGGCTTACAAGCTAAAAAGTCACAGAGGCGCAGCTAAGCGTTTCAAAAAGACTGCTTCTGGCGGTTTCAAGCGTAAACAAGCGCATCTTCGTCACATTCTGACTAAGAAAACTTCTAAGCGTAAGTTACACCTACGTCCTAAGATGATGGTTCATAAAAATGACCATGGTCTAGTTTCACGTATGTTACCATTCGCTTAATAGGGGTTTTTAGAAATGGCAAGAGTTAAACGCGGCGTTGTCGCACGTGCACGTCACAAAAAAGTTTTAAAACAAGCGAAAGGTTACTACGGAGCACGTTCACGTGTTTACCGCGTAGCTTTCCAGGCTGTTACTAAAGCGGGTCAATACGCTTACCGTGACCGCCGTGCTAAGAAACGTACTTTCCGTCAACTATGGATTGCACGTATCAATGCTGCTTCACGTCAAAATGGTCTGTCTTACAGCCGTTTTATCAATGGTCTTAAAAAGACATCTGTAGAAATCGATCGTAAGATCCTTGCAGATATCGCTGTTTACGACCAAGTTGCATTCGCAGCGCTTGTAGCAAAAGCAAAAGAAGGCCTAGCGGCAGCTTAAGTTTTTGTATAAGTAATGAAAAGGAGCCCATGGCTCCTTTTTTTGTGCCTGTAATTTATTATCTTTTTTATGCGCTTGTAGGCTTTTTCCTTTATTTATTACCGTTGTGTGTTCGTTTTTTAGGTACTTATTAGCCCTTTTTATTCAGTAGATGTTGATAGCGTGGCTGGGCTGCAACTAAAAATGCCGTTGGCTGTATTTTTTTGTTGAACCACCGCAGTTTTGGCAACTAGAAAAGTTTAATTGCTATAATTTTTCTTAATTAATGGGTTTGTTAGAGAAGTATATGTTTATAAGTTTATTGGTTTTATCTGCAAGTATGGCAAATAGCAATCATTTACCGCCATTATTACCATGGGAAGGTAGTAGTACCTCACTATTGCAACAACAGGGACCCTTAACCACAGACTTTGAAATTTCTGCTGGAGTCTCGTCTCCCAATTATGCTAATACCATGGCATTTGTTGATAGATTAGTGGCTGCGAATCCCACTCAATTTAAATCAAAAACGATTGGCTATAGTAATAGTAAACGAGCAATAAAAATGTTGATTGCCAGCGAACAAGGTTTTTTTAATGCGGGGCAAATGGCCAATAGCACCAAACCAACCGTGCTTATTCAGGCTGGTATTCACGCTGGTGAGATTGATGGTAAAGATGCGATGTTTATGCTGCTTAGAGACATTGCTACGGGTAAACGACGCGATATATTAAAAAAGGTAAACATTTTATTTATCCCAATATTAAACGTTGATGGTCACGAGCGTAGTAGTGCGTTTAATCGTATTAATCAGCGTGGCCCTGTCAAAATGGGTTTTAGAACAAACGCAAATAATCTTAATTTAAATCGTGATTACACTAAGCTTGATACGCCAGAGGTTAAAAGCGTCCTTCAAGTAATTAATGATTATAATCCGAATTTGTATATTGACGTACACGTGACTGATGGGGCTGATTACCAATACGATGTAACCTATGGCTATAACCCAGTATTTGCTAGCGAGTCGCCTGCCATTTCAGATGCGCTTAACCGTTATTTTAAACCAATGATTGATCAAACCCTCACTGAGCAAGGCCATGTTCCGGGCCCTTTAGTGTTTGTTATGGATAAGCAAGAATTTAAATCAGGTTTAGCAGGTTGGGTTGCCACACCGCGGTTTTCAAACGGGTGGGGTGATTTAAAGTCATTGCCTACCATTTTAGTTGAAAACCATTCTTTAAAGCCATACAAACAACGCGTGTTAGGGACTTATGTGTTTATAGATGGTGCTATTGAAGCATTATCAGCGCATAAAGATAAACTCGCTAATGCAGTAAAAAAAGAACAAGAATTTGTTCCTAAGCAATTAATTGTTAAGCGTGGTTATTCTGAGCAGCCTGATCATATCGCGTTTAAAGGTATTGCTTATTCTAAAAGCCTGAGCCCATTGTCAAATCAACAAGAAGTAAGCTATTTGGGTAAAAAACAGGATTATGACAAGCTGCCTATTTTTTGGCAAAAAGAGGTGCAGCACACGGTTGAAGTACCAAAATCATTTTTTATTCCACCTGTTTACACCGATATTATTGAGAAATTAGCCCTGCATGGGGTGTCAGTTAATAAGCTCAGTGGTGCCAACACTCAGCCATTAAAAATGGCAAAAGTAGCGCAATATAGTTTTGATAAAGCGCCATTTGAAGGGCGTTTTAGAGTGTCGGCTAGTTTTGATTATGTACCAGCTACAAATGTGGATTTAGATGGTTGGTTTGAAGTGAGTACGCAGCAAAAGGCAGGAGAGTTAGCTGTCCACTTGCTACATCCTGAAGCACCAGATTCATTTTTTGCTTGGGGAGAGTTTAATACTATTTTTCAGCGCACTGAATATATGGAAAATTATGCTTTGATACCGTTTGCTGAAAAAATGCTTGCTGATGACCCCAAATTAGCCCAAGAATTTGATAAAAAAGTAAACCAGGATAAAGACTTTGCTAAGAACGCTGATGCACGTTTAAATTGGTTATATGAGCATAGCCCATTTTATGATCAAGCTTATTTGAAATACCCAGTTTTAATGTCATACGAAGAGAATATAGTTATTCCAGCACAAAAAGATAAAGAAATATAAGATGAAAATAATCACTATTCCCGTAACCCCGTTTATGCAAAATTGCCGCATTATAGTATGTGAACAAACCCAGCAAGCTGTCGCGGTCGACCCTGGCGGTGATGCTGAAAAAATTAATGCATCACTTAAGCAGCATAATTTATCATTAGCAGCGATTTGGTTAACCCATGGGCATTTAGATCATGTAGGCGCTGCGCATAATTTACGCGAGCAACACAAGGTAAAGATGATTGGGCCTCATGAGAATGAACGTTTTTGGTTCGACAATTTACCGATGCAAGCCACTATGTTTGGCTTTAAACCGATCAACTCCTTCTATCCTGATGAATGGTTAGCCCATGGTGATAGTATCAAGGTTGGGCAGCTTGAATTTAAAGTACTTCATTGCCCAGGGCATGCGCCAGGGCATGTTGTGTTTTATCAACAAGCACACAATACGGTTATCGTCGGGGATGTTATTTTCAAAGGTTCAATAGGGCGTACCGACTTTCCTAAAGGCGACAGCAAGCAGCTAATCGAATCTATAATGCAACATATCATGACATTACCACCGAACACTGCAATTTTAAGTGGCCATGGTGACAACACCCATGTTGCTCATGAACAGGCTACTAACCCATTTGTAAGTGGCCAGTTTGGTTGATGTGCATATTTGTTAAAAATAAGCAGACTGCTTTTTAAAAAGGCTGTATAATTTAACCAATTTATTAGATAAATAAGAAATAAAATGTCTCTAAATCACGTAGATCGCCAAATATTGGCACTTTTACAACAAGATGCAAGTTTATCAACTGCTGAGATTGCAGACAAAGTCGGACTTTCTCAGTCTCCTTGTTGGCGTCGTATTGCTAAATTAGAACAAGATGGCTACATCAAAAGTAAAGTCGCATTGCTTGATGAAAAAAAGCTGGGCTTTGATATGTTGGTTTACGCCCATGTACGTTTATCAAACCATGGTAAAAAGAATTTAGCTGAGTTTGAAAAATTAATACTTAGCTATGATGAAGTGACTGAATGTTACACCATGGCTGGCACTATGGACTTTATGTTGCGTATTATTTCTCAAGGCATAGAAGGTTATGAGCACTTTGTACGCGATAACTTGCTTAGCTTAGAATATGTACAAGAGGTTCATTCTAATGTGACCATGACGTGTGTTAAACGAAGCACGGCACTGCCACTTTAAACTTTACTAAGCAGCTAAAAACACACAGGCTGAATTAACTATAATTGTGAAATGAGCGCTAATTTGATAAAATCTAGCGCTTTTTTTGTTAGCGAAATAAAACTGAGGAACTCAATGTTTAACTTACTCAGCAGAGCGCCAAGCTCTGCTAAAAACGATATTCTCTCTGGATTGACAGTGGCACTTGCCTTGATCCCAGAAGCTGTTGCATTTGCCTTTGTTGCAAATGTAGAACCTCTTGTTGGTTTATACGCCGCATTTATTGTGGGCTTAATTACGGCTATTTTTGGTGGTCGTCCGGGTATGATTTCGGGTGCAACCGGTGCATTAGCGGTTGTGATGGTAAGTTTAGTACTTGATCACGGAGTGGAATACCTATTTGCCACTGTGTTGCTGATGGGACTACTACAAATATTGGCTGGGGTATTTAAGCTCGGTAAATTTATTCGTATGGTTCCGCATCCTGTTATGCTCGGTTTCGTTAACGGTTTAGCGATTGTTATATTTTTAGCCCAGCTTGGACAGTTTAAAGTGCCTGATGGTGCTGGCGGCCAAATGTGGATGACGGGCAGTGCGCTTTACATCATGTTAGGTTTAGTGGCGCTAACGATGGCAATTATTCACTTTTTACCAAAATTAACTACCGCGGTGCCTTCATCACTGGTTGCTATTGTTACTGTAACGGGTTTAGTGATTGGTCTTGATTTAGAAGCACGTACGGTACTTGATTTCTTAAAAGGCATGACAGGAAATGAAGCTGCAACCATTGCCGGTGGCTTACCACAGTTTCATATTCCTATGGTCCCTTTTAACCTAGAAACACTACAAATTATCTTTCCATATGCGCTTATTCTTGCAGCAATTGGCTTAATTGAATCGCTGTTAACGCTAAGCTTGATTGACGAAATTACAGAAACCCGTGGCCATTCTAATAAAGAATGTATTGGCCAAGGTGCGGCCAATGTCACATGTGGTTTCTTTGGTGCAATGGGTGGCTGTGCCATGATTGGCCAATCTATGATCAACATTAATTCAGGTGGACGTTCGCGTTTATCAGGTATTAGTGCCGCATTGATGTTACTTGCATTTATTATCTTCGCTTCAAGCTTAATCGAAATGATTCCACTGGCGGCATTAGTTGGGGTTATGTTTATGGTGGTGCTGGGTACGTTTGAATGGGCGAGTTTCAAAATGATGAAACGCGTCCCTTTATCTGATGCTTTTGTAATTGTATTAGTTTCGGGTGTAACGGTTATTACCGACCTTGCGATTGCGGTGTGTGTAGGTGTTATTGTCTCTGCGTTAGTGTTTGCATGGCAGCATGCAAAACATATTTACACAACTAACTATATTGATAAAGAAGGTTCAAAAGTGTACGAGCTACATGGGCCTTTATTTTTTGGTTCGGTTAAAAACTTTGCTGATTTATTTGATGTTAAGAATGACCCTAAAGATGTGATTGTTGAGTTTAAATACAGTCGCGTTGCGGATCATAGTGCGATTGAGGCCATCGACAGCTTAGCTGACAAATACAATAAAGCGGGTAAAAAGCTGCACTTGCGTCACTTAAGTAAAGACTGTACTGAACTACTTCATAAAGCACGTGACTTAGTTGAAGTGAACGTAATTGAAGATCCGACTTATAAAGTTGCTTCAGATAAGCTTGCTTAAAAAATAAAAGTAAACATTGATAAGCGAAAGGTGGATGCCTTTCGCTTTTTTTATGCGTTTTAAACCATCCGCAAGGGGTAATTGCAACACGAGTTTTAATTTGTTTAACGTAACAACTAAACCAGAACTGAGCATCCATCCAGTGTTTATTTAATTTATTGTTTGCGATAGGGCTATTAAAAAGTAAGACAGTTGGTAGTGCTATACCTGACGATAAATCGATATAATAGTGACAAATTTACAAGGTAATAATTAATTTTGAATTGGCAGTCTTTAATTGATAACAGACAACGTTTTTTCTGGCTTTTGCAAATTGCAGGCTGGATAGGTTATGCGTTAGTTAACTATATTGGTTCTAAAGTATTCGAAATGCGTGATATTTACGTATTCGTTATTTTACTAAACGCCTATGCGGGCTGTTTAATGACTGTGCCTCTGCGTTATATTTATCGCAAAATTTGGAATGCCTCACCTTGGGTATTAATTATTGTTGTATTTGGCGCCTCTTATATAACCGGTACATTATGGGCCGTGGTGCAAAAGTTTAACCTGTGGGAAATTTATCGCCACGGATACCGTCCTGAAGAATGGTTTTATTATTTACAACAAGGACTTGATTCTGTTTATATTATTTTGTGTTGGAGTGGTTTGTACTTTGGTGTTAAGTATTACCAGTTATTACAAAGTGAACGTCAAAAAGCCTTAAAAGCAACCACAATGGCGCACGAAGCGCAGTTAAAAATGCTTAGATACCAGCTAAATCCTCATTTTTTGTTTAATACGCTCAATGCAATATCAACCTTAGTTTTGGTAAAAGAAAATAAAGATGCTAACTTGATGGTATCTAAATTGAGTGACTTTTTACGCTATACGCTTAATACTGATCCAATTAAAAAAGTGCCGCTGGAGCAAGAGTTACATGCATTAATGCTCTATTTAGAAATTGAACGTGTACGTTTTGATGAGCGCTTACAAGTTAATGTGGACGTGAGTGAGCAGGCCAAACAAGCGCTAGTGCCAAGCTTAATATTACAACCGATCATCGAAAATGCCATTAAGTACGCCATTGCCCATATGTCAGAAGGTGGTGTTATTGATATAAAAGCGCAAGTTTTTGCTAATGAATTATTACTTGAAGTGGGCGATAATGGGCCTGGCACTGATATTGAAAATGGTCAGTTAGTTAATGCACAAGGCGTAGGGGTGGCAAACACCCGAGACAGATTAAAAACGCTCTACGAAAATAATTACTCGTTTGTATTATCACATAATACGCCAAGTGGGTTAAAAGTTAATCTGCGAGTCCCGTTTGAGAAGGCTGTGAAGAAATGACAAGAATAAAAACGCTTATTGTTGATGATGAACCATTAGCACGTAAAGGTTTAGCCGTCAGGCTTGAAGAGTTTTCTGATATTGAAGTGATCAAACTGTGTAGCTCAGGTTTTGATGCGATTGAAAGTTGTAAAAACGAAAAAATTGATCTTGTCTTTCTTGATATTCAAATGCCTGGTATGAACGGTTTTGAAGTCGCACGTGCTTTAAGTGAAAGCAGTAAAGATTTACCTGCCATTGTGTTTGTTACGGCGTTTGATCACTTTGCTGTTAAAGCATTTGAAATTCATGCTTTAGATTACATTTTAAAACCCGTTGATGATAACAGATTAAAACAGGCGGTAGAAAAAGTGCATACCTATTTAAAAACTCAGCAGGATAACGCCCATAAGAAAAAACTAGCGAGTTTCGTAGCAGGGATAACAGGCAATAACTGCGAAGAAATTTTAAAGAAATTAGCCACAGGCGATACCCTTACAGATCGTCGTTATCCTGAGTCATTGGCCGTAAAAGAGCAGGGCGAAATTGTCAGAGTACCCGTTGCTACAATACAGTGGGTAGATGCGGCAGGTGATTACATGTGTCTGCATTGCCAAGATGGGCAAACGCATATATTACGTAAAACCATGAAAGAGCTTGAACAAGAATTGGATCCAAGCTTATTTGTACGTGTTCATCGCAGCGCGATTGTTAACACCAAACAAATTAGCAAGCTGGTAACTCAGGTTAGTGGTGAATATTTATTAGTGTTAGATAACGGACAAGAGCTTAAAGTAAGTAGAAGTTACCGTGATAAAGTAAAAGCAGCATTAGCTAGCTAACTTTAATAAATAGCATAAAAAACGCGAGCTTTTAGCTCGCGTTTTTTATGCGCGTTACAGTTACGAAACTGTGACTATTTTCATCGTGTTGGTTGCACCAATCGTTTCCATCGCATCACCGTGGGTAATAATCACGGTATCGCCTGCTTGTAATGAGCCTGCGGCTACGAGTGTGCTTAGTGCATCTTTAACCATGCTATCTTTTTCACATTTTGTAGAGTCAAAAAATACAGGGTAAACACCACGATACAGCGCTGTTTGACCTAATGTACTTGCATGACGTGAAAGTGAATAAATAGGCAGTCCAGAGCTAATACGCGACATCAATTTTGCCGTGCTACCTGACTCAGTCAAGGTGATAATCGCTTTAACAGAGTCTAAGTGGTTAGCTGCATACATAGCTGATAAGGCAATTGATTCGGCATTAGAAGAAAAACGGCTGTCTAAACGATGTTTAGAAACGTGTGTTTCTTTTTGTGATTCAGCACCTAGACAAACACGCGCCATAGTAGCAACGGTTTCTTCCGGGTAATCACCAGCGGCTGTTTCAGCAGAAAGCATCACTGCATCTGTGCCATCAAGTACTGCATTGGCAACATCCATAACTTCTGCACGTGTTGGCATAGGGTTATCGATCATCGATTCCATCATCTGCGTAGCGGTTACAACGGTACGGTTCAATGAACGAGCACGACGAATAATGAGTTTTTGTTTACCCATTAGTGCAGCATCACCAATTTCAACACCTAAGTCGCCACGGGCAACCATAACAGCGTCAGACGCTAAAATAATGTCATCAACTGCCTCTTGTGTTTCTACTGCTTCAGCACGCTCAATTTTAGCTAAAAGCTGTGCATTAGAGCCTGCAGCTTCCGCAAGTGAACGCACATAACGCATATCATCGCCACTGCGAGGAAAAGAAACCGCAATGTAATCAACGCCAATTTCAGCAGCAGTGATTAAATCTTCCTTATCTTTTTCCGTAAATGCAGGTGCCGTTAAGCCTCCACCTAAACGGTTAATCCCTTTATTATTAGAAAGTACGCCGCCAACAGTCACAATGGTATGAACTAAGTGACCTTCAACACTTTCTACGGTGAGTTGAATTAAGCCATCGTTTAATAGCAATAAATCACCAGGGGCAACATCTTGTGGTAGCTCTTTGTAGTCAATACCGACGGCGTTAATATCGCCTTGGCCTTTTTCCATTTTGGCATCAAGAATAAATTTTGCACCAACAGATAAGGTCACTTTGCCTTCTTTGAAGGTTGAAACGCGAATTTTTGGGCCTTGTAAGTCAGCGAGAATCGCGATGTGCTTACCAAGTTTAGTTGCAATATCTCGAACAGCTTGTGCACGGTCTTTATGATCTTGTGCAACACCGTGTGAGAAATTTAATCGAACGACATTTGCGCCTGCACGAATAATTTTTTCTAAGTTATTATCTCTATCTGTTGCAGGTCCAAGTGTCGCGACTATTTTTGTACGTCTTAACATTAAATTCTCCTGTGTGCTTTTTTTAAGCAAGTTGACGGTTATTTTGTTTTTAGCGATTACTAATAAAGAGCAATCTTTAGTTTTATGCAATTTTTATAACATTGCGACTATTATATACAAAATGAATATGTCATCATTATGACACCGGTGTCACAGGGCGTCAATGATCTAAAAATTTAAATAGCACTGCTATTTCTTCCCCTGAGAGGGCGGTTGTTTGATATAATTGCGGCGTTTATTTTAGCTGTAATAAATGCATGTAGCTTTGCTCATGGCTGCGGTCTGAGTATAATGCACGCGGTATTATTTTAATTTACTAACCAAATAGTTGTTACCGAGGAGGGCACTAAATGCAAGTTGCATTAGTAGGGTTAGGCGTTATGGGGAAAAATCTTGCCCTGAACTTGATTGAAAAAGGGATAACGCTTGTCGCTTATGACAAAAACCCAAATGCGGGTGAAGAATTACTAAGTTGTGCTAAATCACAAGGCATGGCTGATAAACTTCACATTGTCTCTGATCTAGGGGATATGGTTAGGCGTTTAGAAGCACCGCGTTCTATTTTATTACTTGTGCCTGCTGGCGAGTTAGTTGATGCGGTTTGCAACGAGCTTATTGAAGCGGGTGTTCAGTGTAGTGATATTATTGTTGATTGTGGTAACAGTAATTATAAAGACGGTATTAACCGTAAGCTCAAATACCAAGATAAGTTTGAATTTGCCACTATGGGTATTTCAGGCGGTGCCGAGGGTGCACGTCACGGTCCAGCTATGATGGCCAGTGGTTCTGAAGGTGGCTGGGAGCGTGTCGAGCCATGGTTTACAAAGGTTGCTGCAAGCTATAAAGGCGAGTCGTGTTTTGCGCGTGTGGGCCAGTCAGCTAGCGGCCATTTTGTAAAAATGGTTCATAATGGAATTGAATACGCACTCATGCAACTGATTGCAGAAATGTATCAGCTATTGCGTCACGGCACTAATCGCTCACCTAAAGAAATTGCAGAGATATTTAACGAATGGTCTCAAGGGCAGCTAAATAGCTATTTACTGTCAATCTCAAGCCATATTTTATCACTTGAAAATTCGCATAATGTGCCGCTTGTAGATTTAATTGACAATAAAGTAGGCGCAAAAGGCACCGGTTTATGGACAGCACAAAACGCCCTTGAATTAGGTATTGCGGTACCGTCGCTAGTGGCTGCTGTACAAGCTCGTCATTTAACCAATGCGTGTAATACCACTGCCGCACAAGAAATGACATACAGCGCACAAAATACCACGCAAGTTGATATTGATTTAGATGAATTAAAAGATGCGTTTACCCTTGCGAGCCTATTGGCATACCGTCAAGGACTTGCATTAATTAAAGGCGCTTCACGAACTCATCAATGGAAAGTTGATTTAGCGAAAACGCTACAAACATGGCGTGCAGGGTGTATTATCCGTGCTGATTATCTAGATAGTGTAGCGCAAGGCGTTGAGTTTATTGATACGCTTGAAAAAGAGTCATTAGCGATGCGTAAAGTGACTGGCCAAGCCGTTATGACGGGTCTGGCGTTTCCTGTGCTTAGTGCAACACAAACCTACTTAGCAACGTTAACAACACCAAGTAATGGGCACTTAGTTCAAGCCCAGCGTGATTACTTTGGTGAGCATGGCATTAAAACCCACAGTGGTGAAACGTGTCATTTAACTGACTTAGTTGATATTGACGCAAAAGTTCGTTAATAAAATCTAAGTAATCAAAAAGGACGCTAAGTAGCGTCCTTTTTTGTTATTCGCTTAACTGATTACTTAACGGGTCAGCTCACCACGCAGGTTATCTTGCATTAAATGGCGAATTGTTTCAATTTCTAGGTTTTGACTAAACAAGTAATGCAGCTTAGTTAAGCATGCTTCTAAGGTCATATCGTAACCGCTGATCACGCCTATGTTTAACAGCGCATTACCCGTGGCATAACCGCCCATGTTCACTTGGCCTTTTAAACATTGGGTTAAATTAGTAATAATAACACCCCGTTTACTTGCTTCATCCAGAATATCTAAAAACTCAGGGTCTTGTGGCGCATTGCCTACGCCAAAGCTTAGCAGTACGAGGGCTTTAATATTGCCATTAACTAAGCTTTTTACTACTTCTTTGCTGATCCCTGGGTATAAATACAGCACGCCAATAGCTTGCGGTGTAATAGGGGTAACTTGGAGTTCATTTTCTACATACGGGCTTAATTGCCCTTTGATCAGCTGAATATTAATACCTGAAAGCGCAAGCGGCTCTAAGTTAGGTGAGGCGAATGCATCAAACCCATCTGCATGGGCTTTGGTGGCACGATTACCTCTGAACAACTGATTATTAAAAAATAAGCTGACTTCTGCAATTGGGTAGTTAGCCGCTAAATACATGGCATTAAGTAGGTTAACTTGACCATCAGAGCGTAATTGAGACAGCGGAATTTGTGAGCCGGTCACAATAATAGGTTTAGTTAAGTTTTCAAACATAAACGACAGAGCTGATGCAGTATAGGCCATAGTGTCAGTACCATGCAGTACCACAAAGCCATCGTAATCTTGGTATTTACTTTTTATGTCATCGGCGATGAGTTGCCAATGAGCAGGTGACATATCTGAAGAATCTATAAGCGGGCAGTATTCATGAATATCAAATAATGGCATTTCTTCACGATTAAACTCTGCGTTATTAACCACGGTTTCGGTTAAAAACCCTTCAGCAGGAATATAGCCGCGAATTGATTTTTTCATTCCTATGGTACCGCCAGTGTAAGCGATATAAATGCGTTTACGTTTCATAAAAAAAGCCCAGTAAAAAAACTGGGCTTAGTATAACGCTAACTGCTAATCAATACAGCCTGTTAAGGCACTATTGTGCAACTGTACACTCTAAACAGCGGGCATAAACACCTTGTGGATCGTTATAATCTTTTAGGTTTTCTACTTCACTGCTTAATTGTTTAATAACACTTTGCAGATTAGCTTGGCTGGCTAATACTGCTGTTTTTTGTGTTTCAAGCCCAAGTACTGATTTAACGGCGGCACTGCCGAAAATATCTTGAAGCATTTTTTCTTGTGGGCTAAGCGATTGCTTAATTGTTTTAACGTCATAGTAGTTAAGCTTTGCAAGCTCTGCAGCTGCTTTAATCGCATCTTGTTTATTACCAAGTTTATCAACTAAACCAAGCTCTTGAGCTTGAGAGGCAATCCATACCCGACCTTGGGCAATTTTATCAACTTGCTCTGGGGTCATATTACGTGCCTCAGCAACCACATCTAAAAAGCGTCCATACGCTTCTTCAACACTCATTTGAATAACTTTAGCCATTTTCTCGTTAAGTGGGCGAGTGATTGAAAAACCTGCCAATTCGGTGGTCGCTACGCCATCTGAATACACGCCTATTTTAGCGAGGGTATCTTCAAATGTCATAAAGGTACCAAATACGCCAATTGAACCGGTAATTGTACTCGGCGCTGCCCAAATTTCATTGGCCGCCGATGCAATCCAATAACCGCCTGATGCAGCTACTGAGCTCATTGATGCAATAACGGGTTTACCAGCAGCTTTAAGTGCAAGTACTTCAGCACGAATTACTTCTGAGGCAAACATGCTGCCACCGCCTGAATCTATTCGTAAAACCACCGCTTTAACCTTGTCATCAAGTCGCGCTTTGCGAAGTAGGGCTGCAGTTGAATCACCACCAATTTCACCAGCACGGCGCTCACCATCAACAATAGTGCCTTTAGCAACCACAACAGCGACTTTTTCAGTCATAGGGTTATCAAACTCAATAGGCGGTTTTACTAAACTTAAGTATTCACCAAAAGAGACTTGTTTAAATGTTTTTCCATCTTCATTTTCTCCAACCAATTCAATTAATTGTTGGCGAATTTGCTGATTGGTTTTTAATGAATCAACCCATTGGTTATCCAGTGCATATTTACCGGCATCACCATTAGCGGCTTGCATTTTAGCTAAATAAACATCCATTGTTTCATCAAAGTTTGACTCATCAAAAGGACGTACAGCACTAACGTCTTGCTTATATTCATTCCATAAAGCACCAAGCCATACACGGTTTGCTTCTTTAGCTGCCTCTGACATATCGTTTCTGATAAACGGTTCAACGGCCGATTTAAAGGTACCTACACGGAATATATGCTGAGTGACTTCTAATTTTTCTAATGCGTCTTTGAAGTAAAGCGGGTACATACCGTAGCCTTCAATAAGCACACTACCATAAGGATGCATCGCAATTTCGTCTGCATGCGCGGCAATGTAATATTGTGCTTGGGTGTAGTAATACCCTGAGGCAATCACTTTTTTACCAGTTGCTTTAAATGTTTCAAGTGCCTGTGTAATTTGTTTGAGCTTATTTAAATGTGCTTTTGGCATTTCTTGTAAATCAAGCAAAATAGCGCTTATACGCGAGTCTTGTGCTGCTTCATTAATTACTTCAACTACATCGTCGAGCAATATTTCACTGGGTGAGTCAGCACTGGCCGTTGCATCATTAATAGCGGCTTCAACAGGGTCTATATAGGTTTTTTCTTCGACAATAGGGCCATTAAGGTTAAGTCTAAGAACAGAGCCCTCTTCGACAATAATTTTATCACCGTCACTTGATACCGATACGATAAAAATGACGACCAAAAATAAAAACAATACGTTGAGTATTAAACGACGTGAGAAGTTGATCCCCGTCCATATACCTTTAAATACCTTTGCTATCAAAATAGCTCCTTAAATTGGTACAGCTAAAACGTTATTGCCATCTTAGCGTAGAATATAAATAAATTTAACTGCTAAATCGTAACGAAACATTTATAAATTCAATTACACTTGAGATTAAACACGTGTTTATTTAATAAATAATTACTGAAATTATGGCTGTAGTCACTACTTTTAACTCACGCTATTGGTCAAGATAAACGCAGTCAACAGGTTTTAAGTTAAAAAATTATTAAGTTTAATCTGCTCATATATTGCTTATTGTTGGTCATTAAAGCAGAATTGACTAAATGCACACAGGTTAGACCAGTTATTGGGGCACAGGATGTTAGAACAAAAATTAGAACTAAAACACACACAATTACGCAACCGTTTAGTAATGGGATCAATGCATACCGGCCTCGAAGAGGGATGGCATAATCGTAAACGCCTACGTGCTTTTTATGAAGCACGTGCTAAAGGTGGCACAGCAATGCTCATTACGGGGGGATATAGCCCTAATCTTCGCGGCAAGTTAACGCCTATTTCATCATCATTTAATAGTTATTATGATGTTTTTAAACACCGTGCTTATACGCAAGCTGTTCATCAACATGGTGGTAAAATTTGCCTGCAGTTATTGCATGCTGGGCGCTATGCCTATCATCCATTCAATCAAGCCCCAAGTGCGATAAAAGCACCGATCAACCCTTATAAACCTAAGGCTATGTCTTTAAGTTCAATTAAAAAAACCATTAAAGATTTTGCTCACTCTGCATATTTAGCAGAAAAAGCAGGTTACGATGGCGTTGAGGTGATGGGCTCTGAAGGTTACTTAATTAATGAATTTATGGCACCGCATACAAACAAACGAGACGATGAGTTTGGTGGCAGTCTTGAAAACAGAATGCGTTTAGCTGTTGAGATTGTAAAAGCAGTAAGAGCTAAAGTTTCAGATAAATTTCTAATTATTTTTAGACTGTCTGTTATCGATTTAATTCCGAATGGCTCAACTCCTGAGGAAGTAACACAACAAGCTATTGCACTTGAAAAAGCAGGTGTTGATATTTTTAATACTGGCATTGGTTGGCATGAAGCTCGAGTACCGACAATTGCAAGCATGGTACCCCCAGGCGCATTTAAAGAAGCGTCAAAGCGGTTGAAAGATGTCATTAGCGTGCCTGTTATTGCCGTAAACCGCATTAATACACCAGAAATTGCCAATGATATTTTAACGGCGGGTGAAGCTGATTTAATCTCTATGGCGCGTCCTTTACTTGCCGATCCTGAGTTTTTTAATAAATACCAAGCGAAGCGCTCTGACCATATTAATATTTGTATTGGGTGTAATCAGGGCTGTTTAGACCACGTATTTAAAGGTAAACGTGCCACGTGCTTAGTTAATCCACAAGCGGGTTTTGAACTTGATTACCCTCTAGAAAAAGCCGCAACAGCTAAAAATGTATTAGTGGTTGGAGCGGGTCCTGCTGGGCTTTCTTCAAGTTGTTACTTAGCGCAAAAAGGTCACAATGTAACGCTTATTGACCAAAAGCAGCATATGGGTGGGCAGTTTAATTTGGCCATGCAAATACCAGGTAAAGAAGACTTTAACCATACATTGGCTTACTTTACCAATGAACTTAAGCGTTTAAACGTCACTATTGAATTAGGTAAAGCATTTGATGATGGTATGCTAAGCCAGTTTGATGATGTGGTTTTTGCCACGGGTGTAAGGCCACGTGAAGCCTCTATAGAATGTAGTGATGACAAACGTGTTTTTGCCTACGATGAAGTCATTCGCGGTGAGGTTGAACTTGGTAACTCGATTGCGATTTTAGGCGCAGGCGGTATTGGTTTTGATATGGTGGCATTTTTAAGTGAACATAAATCACAAAGTATCAGCGACTTTAAAACCCAGTGGGGAATAGAGTGCGATGCTCAGCCTCACAAAGATGATCGTCAACTTTATATGCTTAAACGCAGTGAAGGGCGCTTTGGTGGTGATTTAGGTAAAACAACTGGTTGGATACATCGTCAAGTTGCTAAACAACATGGCGTTAAGCAAATTGCCAATTGCCAATACCATCGTTTTGATAAAAACGGCCTAACTATCAGTGTTGCTGGCGAAACGCAAGTATTGCCAGTTGATACTGTGATTGCTTGTATTGGCCAAGTGTCTAATGACGAACTATTTAAGGCGCAAGCAGAGAATGCCAAGGTTCATGTTATTGGTGGCGCTAAACTAGCAGCGGCTATTGATGCCAAGCGCGCTATACTTGAAGCTTTACAAGTTGCACGCAGTATTTAATATGCAATTTAAGTAAGTACACGGGTCTGATTATTTTTTAAAGATAGTTAACTTTTAATCAGACCCTTATATTGTTGTTTTTTACCTTACCCCATTCCTTGTATAGCTAATAAAGACGCTATTGCGACTTTCAATGGTGCCTCGGCTACAACGCTTAACTGGCAAAATTAAACCTATAAAGCCCCTCATTAGTTCGACCTAATTATTTACACGCAAAAGGCGAGCGCCACTTTGTAATGGCACAAATACACGGCTATTTTGGTTGCGATATTATTTGTGTGCTTTTTTAACCTAGGTACTTTCTTGATAAGCAAATAATAACAGCGGGTGCCCATTATATTTTAACCTAAGGGTTTCAATGGTATGCTATTGTTTTGTCTTTTGAGTAATTATAATGGATGCTATTGAGCTTTTATTAACCCGCCAGTCAGATGCAAAACTGACAGAGCCAGGCCCTAATGAAGAACAACTAAACATTATTCAGCAGGCTGGGCTCAGAGTTCCCGATCATGGCTGTATTGCGCCTTGGCAATATATTATTGTTCAAGGGGATGCACGTCATAAGTTGGGTGAAATTTATTATCAAAGCGCTTTGGCCGAGCAGCAAGCTGAAAAAGTAATTAATCGTGCTAAAGAGTTACCCCTTAGAGCACCCATGATCATTATTGCCATTGCAAAATATCAACAACATCCAAAAGTACCAAGAATAGAACAAGTTCAAAGTGCAGGCTGTGGCGTGCTGGCTATGCAACAAGCCGCATTTGCACAAGGGCTTGGCGGTATTTGGCGCACAGGTTACTTTGCACAAAGCCCCAGTGTTAAACACGCGCTTAACTTAAACAATGATGATGAAATAGTGGGTTATTTGTATTTAGGGACGCCAGCAGTTGAGTGTAAAAAGTCACCGCGCCATAAACCAGAAAACTATTTTAGTTTTTTGTAGCAATAGGATGAACTTTTTATATTCAATATAGTCATAATTCATTAAGTTAATCGTGTTACACTACCGCGGTTAATATTGTAGCTGCGAGAAGCGCACGGAAGCACCATACGCAATAAATCTTCTTCAGTTTGTTTTTTAATCGGTTGTTTTTTGGTAATGTATGGAAAGTCTTACCAATAATAACGATAAAGAAGACGAAAATGATGGGAAATTTATTTTTACGTGAAAAAGAAAACTGGTTTGCTTGGTCAATCTGGGGTGTTGTTGGCGCGCTTGCGACATTTTATGTTGCAATGAATACACAAACAGCTCACTTTATTGCTGCAACTGCGATGGGTGTCCTAGTACTGCTTACATGGTGGATGCAACAGTCTCGACGATTTGATTTTGGCAGAGCCTTTAAAATATGCTGCTATGTTCTATTATTCACCGTACTACCTTCGTTTGTGTTAGTTGTGATCCCAAGTGATGATTTAAACCGCTTCGATTTAATATTTCAAAGTATTGCATTTTTAACTGCCAGCTTATTGGTGTGTTTAGTATGTTCTTGGATTGCCCGCAGACCTAAACAATATTACTAGGGTTTATGACTATCCTGATTAATATTTAACTATTTAACCGGTTTTAGTAAAATAGGGCTTTACAAGCTAAGCGTATGATCTTATTATGCGCGCCGTACGGAGAGATGGCAGAGTGGTCGAATGCACCGGTCTTGAAAACCGGCAGGGGTTTATAGCCCCTCTAGGGTTCAAATCCCTATCTCTCCACCATTATTTAAAAAACCGCCTTATTGGCGGTTTTTTGCTATCTGGAGCTTTATTATGTCACAGTCCCCGGAGTTATCCTTTTCTAAACGTTTACTCAAGCACATCCTGCTATGGACTGTGTTTGGTTATTGTTACCAAAGTGCCATATCGTTATTACAAAAAATGGCCATTGATGCATACCCAGATAATGCGCTGATGATGACTTTCTTATATGGCATCGGGTTTAATCTTTTATCCGGGCATTTAATCACAAAATACGATCATTTTTGGCCAGTGTGGGGCGCGTTTTACATTGGCATTATCGGTTTGGTGGCTGTGCCTCTTTTGTTGATCGGCGTGGTCGGATTGTTGCCGATGAGCTTACTTGTTGGAATTTTGCTCAGTTTACCTGTGTGTACCTTTGCTATTGGTTTAATTAAAGAAAAACTCAATAAAAACTAGCCCCAAACGGCTTTTATTTTGTGATAGCATATACGGGTCTTTTAACTAACAAAACGTGAATAACACATTATGTCAGATAATTTTACTACAGATGCTGAAAAAGCAAGTTACGGTATTGGCTTACAAATGGGTGAGCAACTTAAGGCTAACCCTTTTGAAGGTTTAAACTTAAATTCAGTATTTGAAGGCATGAAAGATGCGTATGCAGGCAGTGCTTTTCAAGTAGAGATCCCTGAGATCCAAGCTGCATTTGAGAAAATCAACGAAGAGATCCAAGCTCGTCGTGAAGAAGAAGCTAAAGTATTGGCTGCTGAAGGTATTGCATTTTTAGAAGAAAACGCAAAACGTCCTGAAATTACAGTTACTGAGTCAGGTCTTCAGTACGAAGTACTTGCAACAGGTGAAGGCGAAAAGCCAACTGCAGAGTCTACAGTACGTGTTGATTACCACGGTACTTTAGTAAACGGTACTGTTTTTGATAGCTCATACGAGCGCGGTCAACCTGCTGAATTCCCAGTAGGTGGCGTGATCAAAGGTTGGACTGAAGCATTACAAATGATGCCAGTAGGTACTAAATGGCGTTTATACGTTCCTCATGAGCTTGCTTATGGTGAACGTGGTGCCGGTGCTGCAATCGCACCTTACTCAACTCTAGTATTTGACGTTGAGTTACACGCAATTCTTTAATTAGAATTTAGTTGTAAAAAAACCGCATTCATTATTACGAATGCGGTTTTTTATTGTCTGATTAAAAATGAGCGCGTTTTAAAAGTAGCCTCTAACGCCAAATTGGAAGTTACGTCCAGGAAGAGGTGCCGTATCTTTAATAAATGAACTATGTACAAAACCAAGTTCATCAGTAATGTTATCAACACTTAGGTATAGCTGCGTGTCAACTGCGCCTAAATCAAGTTGATAATTGGCTTGTAAATCAATTAATGTATAGCCATCCGTTGCCGTTTCGTAAGCACTAATATCATTTTGCTCAAAGTAATGGGTTCCTGTTAAGGTAAATTGCGCATTACCTAGAGTATATTGTAGTTCTGAGCCCAATTTATTGGCAGGGATACGTGGTAAATTACCTTCATTATCTTTTAGTTTGGCGCGAGTAGAGTCACCAAATACTTTTACCATGGCGCTGGGGTTTATTTGATAATGTGCATCAAATTCAAAACCATAAAGCTGCGCATCTTTACTGGTAAATTGATAAACATCAATTGCATCGCTGTGTCCATTGGCAGCAGACTCAAAGCCATCCATCTCATCAAACACTAATCCGGTGTTTTGTTGATAATAAAAGTTTTTAATATCGTTATAGAAAAAGTTGACGGTGTAGCCAAAGTCACCGCTAAAACGACGTAAACTAATATCAAGATTGGTTGAGGTCTCTTGTTTAATTTCTTCAGGTTCAAAATGCGCTTCTGCCCCTTCAATATGATAGCCCAAACCAAGCTCATAAGTACCTGTGGCAACATGCACACCATTAGAGAGTAACTCAGCTGAAAGTGGCGCACGCTCTGAATGTGATAAGCTAACGGCTAGGTTGTGACTTGGCATATACTCCCAAATCGCACCGGCTGAGGCACTTACATTAGTAAAGCTTTGGGTGTAGTTAATAGTCTCATCTGCCGATACAGGTTGTTCATCATGGCTGTGCTGATGTGTATCTACATCACTTTTGATATCATAATCTTCTAGGCGGGCGCCAAGCTCTACGGTGACATCGCCAAATGTGCGTTCTTCAAGTAAATATAACGCATGAGTGGTAGTGACACTTGCAGGCGTAAACGCTTCTTCGCCAATTGCATCGTAATCAGATTCACTATAGTGATAGCCAATCATGCCATGCCATTGGCCTAACTGATGCTCTACATTTAAACGTGCTTCAGTGGTTTCGTTACTAAACGTGGTGCCAATCGCGCCATCTTCAATTTCACTGTGAGTGTAGTCGGTGTAGCCAAGACGAAGATTAATCGATTCAATCCAGTTATCATGAAATGCATAACTTACCAGTCCTTGCCAACGATCTTGCTCTAAATGAGCATAAACGGGAGTTTCTGCGTGTTCTTCATCCGCGTGCGCTTCATGATCGCCTTCTTCTTCATGGGCATGACCGTGATCATGTGAATGCCCAGGAATGCCATAATCTGTTTCAATATTGCCGTATGAAAAGCCAACAGTTAAATGCTCACCGACATAGCTGGTACCAAAGTTTACTGTTTCACTGTCGATAAAGGTATTTTCAACTGAAGTGGCTGTTTCTTCATCGCCCTCAATGTGTACTTCACCTTCTTCATGTTCATCCGGTAGGTTAAAGCGAGGCGTTTGATAGTCATCACCACTGCGTTTGGTGCCATCAAAATGAAAATTAAAGTTATTGCTGCCTGTTTCTAATTTTGCCGCATAGGTGTTCGCATTTGAAACGGTATCGTGTGTGTATTGTGCCGCTCCCGAGAGTGCGTCAATATTATTGGTTGGAATACGGTTATCAACCACATTTACTACACCGCCAATAGCACCAGAGCCATATAGTAGGGTGCTTGGGCCTCGTAGTACTTCAATTTGTTCAGCGGCTAAGCTATCACTTGATGTTGCGTGATCTGGACCGATACGTGATGCATCACTGCTATCTAAACCGTTTTGAGTAATTTTAACACGAGGACCACCTAGGCCACGAATAATCGGACTTGAAGACACAGGACCGAAGTAGCTAGCGTTTACTCCTGGTATTCCTTTAAGTGTTTCACCTAGGGTCGGTTTCGCTTTATTTTTTAGTTCATCCCCTGATAGTACGCTTACAGGTGAAATCATTTCTAAGCTATTTTTATGCAGTGCCGAGGCATACACAACCACAGTTTCAACCGAAGACGGCTTTAATGTAACAGTAATTGTATCGTCTACATTCTCAAGCGATATACGTGAATCGATGTAGTTATCTTTACTAATATGTAATTGGCTTTTAGCATCTATGTCGATGCTAAACTGACCTTGTTCATTGCTTTTCACGCTTTGTGACTTTCCATGAACATGGATAGTTGCATTAGCAATAGGTTGTTTTTTTGAATCTGTTACTGTGCCGTTAATCGTTGCTGCTAGGGCAGAGTGAGAACACAAAACAGACAGTAGCGCTGAGGATATGAGTGTTAACTTTGTCATAATTACTTCGAATCGTGGTTGTTATGTTGTGATATAATATAACACTACAAAATGGCATCATCAACAATGTTATACTATAACTTTTAATTTTGCGTTGAATGGCAAAATAATCGCGTTAAATTTACATTACCAGCTCATTATTACAGATCAGTGCATTTGTTATATTTATTCGCTTAAGAGCGGCTGTCTATCATTAGTATGTCTAATTTTTTTTGTGCTTTGAAAGGATTTTGTTTATCGATTAGTTCAAGCATTTCACAGTCATCGTTTATCATTTCTGAAATTAAGCTTGGGTAGTGTCGGCAATCTTGAGGACGGTCATGGTAAATACTGCACGTATATTTATCTTTTTCTTGTGGATATTTTTTACTGCTAAGTACTAAAAATGGGCATTGCGTTAATTGCTCGCCTGTTTTGGGAGCAAACCATAACTGATCGTTTTTAACATATTGAAATATTTCTGGGTTGAATAACGCCCACATTTCAATTTCATCCTGATTTGTATCTAAATCTGCCGCACCATATTTAGTGCAGCATTTACCGCATTGATTGCAATTTTGCATAGGGTAGGTATTTACTATTGCGACTTAAATTAAGCGTTAAGTGTAGCACTGTAATATCCAGGTTTTTAAATTAAACCTCTGTTTTTATCGCTTATAATACTTTTGTAACAACGCAGCGCTTAATAATAATGTACTATTAGGGAATATATTTCGAATACGATGCCTTTAATAAATCAAAAAAGGCGCGTTAATAAGGTAGCAATTAATTATGAATACTAAAGTATACAAAGCGGTTCACGATTTGGCGGAAAAGCTGATGGCAGCGGCTAATAAAAATGATACTAAACAGTTTGAATCTTTATATGCTGAGCTAAAAGCTATTTGTATTGAAAACGAAAATACAGCGAAAGATCACCCTGTTCAGTGGGAAACATTGGCTGATTTCACCGAAGAGCTAGAAGAAGCTATTGAGACTTACGAAAAAGCGTTACAGAAGTCGATAGAAATTAATAACAAAGATCATATGTCGTCTGTTGCCTTTTCTATGGCTACTTTACAGCTTGAGCTGGGTGATAAAGAAGCGGCAATTAAAAATCTGCAAGATGCTAAAATCAGTGCAAATAAAATTGAAGACAAAGAATTAAAATCAGAGATCCATGAGTTATTAGAATCATTGGTTGAAGAAGAAGGCTAGACAATTTTATAGCCATTATTAATAATCAGCGTCAGTAATAATACCATTGGCGCTTTTTTTTTTTGATAAAAGCAAATTCTGCGTCATTAAATATTTATGCTTAAGTTAAGTCACTAAGCAAATCTTTTGGAGAAAACATGCTAGCGCAAATAGAACAATGGATTGATAAAACGAATAGCGAGTATGTTCATCAAAGAATATGCTGTGATACATTTGTTAGCGAATTTGCTGGCTTTTACCCGCATGATTTTTTGAAAACTGCATTTTATGTGGTTGTTGAACACATTCCCAAGCCTGACTTTACTGGTTTACGTGAAATTGGTTTAAGCGATTTTATTGACATGGATGTAGCAGGGATCACCTATAAAAACACTTATTACATATTACCTCATGTTGCGCGTAATTTAAGAGTGCATTTTCATGAGCTGGCTCATGTCGTTCAATGGCACGAGCTCGGTGCTCACGCTTTTATTATGCGCTACATCAATGAAATCCAAACCTGTGGTTATGATGATGCTCCGCTTGAAAAAATGGCCTATGCACTTGATGCGCACTTTACCAGCAATGGAAATAAATTTAATATTCCTGACTATATTACTCAACAGCTTTAGTTAATAAATATTATAAAAGGAATTTATATGTTGCGCTTTGTGCTCTATTTACTAGCTTTATCTGCCCTTGATGTAAAGGCAGCCGATTTTAATCATGATATTGTCAACGCATTGATCCACAGAACAACGCAACAAGTAACTTACGATAGCGCCTATCATAGGCTTGAATACCCTGGTGGCGATGTACCCGCTAATATTGGTGTATGTACTGATGTTATAATTAGGTCGTATCGACAGCTTGGTATTGATTTACAAAAGTTAGTACATGAAGACATGCAGGCCAATTTTCGCGCATATCCTTCTAAGCGTATTTGGGGATTAACCAAGCCAGATAAAAACATTGATCATCGACGTGTACCTAACTTACAGGTTTACTTTGAGCGCCATGCTCAAGTGTTATCTAAATCGCATAATGCAGCTGATTATAAAACCGGTGACATAGTCACTTGGATGCTGCCAGGCAATTTACCGCACATAGGTATGGTCGTTAATCAAATAGCGCAGGACAGTGGTCAACCGCTTATTGTGCACAATATTGGTCGCGGACCTGAAATGAGCGATATGCTTTTTGCTTATACAATTACGGGTCATTACCGATTTGTACCTGCTACTTATTCAGAGTAAATAACACGGCTATAATCGCGATTACTTGAGTAATAATTGCAGAAACAGGTAAGTGAATAAAGCGAGCTGTTAGGCATTATACTGTGTGGTTTGCTAGTTACTTTAAATTAATACTGATATCACCATTGGGCTTGCAGCAACACAATAGTATTTCACCATCACGCACAAAGGCTAACGGTTCTTCATTGTAATTGACTTCACCAGAGACAAGCGTAGCACGACACGCACCACAATATCCCTCACGGCACTGGTAAGCAACATCAATTTTATTCGATTCTAAGCAGTGTAAAAGAGAAGGGCAGCCAGCGGTAAAATCTAAGCACTGGCTGTTATCTGCAAGCGTGACACTTGCAGTGGTTCTATCAGTCATTATAAATCAAAGTCACCAAATTCAGCTGCATCAACCTGTGAATCAATTTGACCTACAAGGTATGAGCTAATTTCCGCTTCTTGTGGAGCAACTTGCACGTTATCAGAAACAAGCCATGAGTTGATCCATGGAATAGGGTTACTGTTATTATCAAACTGTGCTGGTAAACCAATAGCAGTCATGCGTGCATTGGTAATGTATTCAACATACTGACATAAAATATGTTTATTTAAGCCAATCATTGAACCATCTTTAAACAGGTACTCGGCCCATTCTTTTTCTTGCTCTGCAGCGTCAACAAACATCTTGATTGCTTCTTCACGGCACTGTGCAGCAACAATTGCCATTTCAGGGTCGTCTTTGCCATCTTGCATAATATTTAAAATATGCTGAGTGCCTGAAAGGTGAAGCGCTTCATCACGGGCAATAAGCTTAATAATTTTAGCATTGCCTTCCATTAGCTCACGCTCTGCAAACGCAAATGAACACGCAAAGCTGACATAAAAGCGAATAGCTTCAAGAATGTTCACTGACATCATCGCCAGATACAATTTCTTTTTCAGCTCAAATAAATTAACCACAACGGTTTCACCATTAATGTCATGTTTGCCTTCACCGTACAGGTTGTAAAGCGACACCGAGTTAATTAAATCGTCGTAATAAGTGGTTACGGCATCGGCACGTTCACTAATTTTGTCATTGCTAACAATGTCGTCAAAAATGAGTTCAGGGGCTTGAGTTACATTACGAATAATATGTGTGTATGAACGGCTGTGAATGGTTTCACTAAACGCCCATGTTTCAATCCATGTTTCAAGCTCAGGAATTGACACAATTGGCAATAGTGCAACGTTAGGCGAACGGCCTTGAACACTATCAAGTAAAGTTTGGTATTTTAAGTTACTTAAAAAGATATGTTTTTCGTGATCAGGAAGCGCTTGAAAGTCTAAACGGTCTTTACTTACGTCAACTTCTTCAGGACGCCAAAAGAAAGACAATTGTTTTTCAATCAGCTTTTCAAAAATAGGGTATTTTTGTTGATCGTAACGTGACACGTTAACGGTTTGACCAAAAAACATTGGCTCTTGCATTTGGTTATTATGATTTCTGCTAAAAGTAGTATAAGACATGTTTATCACTCAAAAAACTATCACTAAAACTATCAGGACAAAGCGGGCAAGGCGCCCGCTTTAAGTTTAACTATTAAATTTTACACGCGCCGCCTGCACAATCATCATCTTCCACTTCTGGAGCGTCTTCTTGTGCGTCTGATGCGCCATCACGGGTGTTATGGTAGTACAGCGTTTTAACACCTAGCTTGTAGGCACCAAGTAAGTCTTTTAATAAGACTTTCATAGGTACTCTACCGCCTTCGTATTTATTTGGATCATAATTAGTATTTGCTGAAATCGTTTGGTCGATAAATTTCTGCATTATTCCTACTAATTGTAAGTAACCATCGTTTGATGGGATATCCCACAGTAACTCATAGCTATCTTTAAGGCGTTCGTACTCAGGGACAACTTGTTTTAAAATACCGTCTTTACTTGCTTTAACACTAATATGGCCACGCGGTGGCTCAATGCCATTGGTTGCATTAGATATTTGCGATGATGTTTCTGATGGCATTAATGCGCTCAGTGTTGAGTTACGCATACCGTGCTCTTTAATGCTGGAACGTAACGCGTCCCAATCAAGATGAAGTGGTTCATCACAAATTTTATCTAAATCACGTTTGTACGTATCCGTTGGCATAATACCTTGTGAGTACGTTGTTTCGTTAAATTTAGGACAGGCACCACGCTCTTTTGCCAGCTCATTAGATGCTTTCATTAGGTAGTACTGAATCGCTTCAAATGTTCTGTGCGTAAGCGCATTTGCGCTGCCATCTGAATAACGCTTACCGTTTTTAGCTAGGTAGTATGCGTAGTTAATAACGCCTATGCCTAGCGTACGACGTCCCATAGTTGCATTTTTAGCTGCAGGTACTGGGTAGTCTTGGAAATCAAGTAGGTTATCAAGTGCGCGTACCGCAAGCTCAGCTAACTCTTCTAGTTCATCTAAAGACTCAATGGCACCTAAGTTAAACGCAGATAATGTACAAAGTGCAATTTCACCTTCTTCATCATTCACGTTGCTAAGAGGCTTAGTTGGTAACGCAATTTCTAAACATAAGTTAGATTGACGAATAGGCGCCACTTTTGAGATAAACGGACTGTGTGTATTACAGTGGTCAACGTTCTGTAAGTAAATACGACCCGTGCTAGCACGTTCTTGAGCAAACATAGAGAACAGCTCAATCGCTTTAATTCGTTTTTTACGAATTGACTCGTCTTGCTCATATTTTACATATAGCGCGTCAAACTCGTCTTGGTCTTCAAAAAATGCATCGTAAAGGCCAGGCACGTCAGAGGGGCTGAATAACGTAATGTAATCGTCTTTAATTAAACGTGAGTACATGAGTTTATTAAACTGTACGCCGTAATCTAAGTGACGTACGCGGTTATCATCAACGCCACGGTTGTTTTTAAGCACTAATAAGTTTTCAACTTCTAAATGCCAAAGCGGGTAGAAAAGGGTTGCTGCGCCACCACGTACACCGCCTTGCGAACAGCTTTTAACCGCTGTTTGAAAGTGCTTATAAAACGGAATACAACCTGTGTGGTACGCTTCACCGTTACGAATAGGGCTACCTAGTGCACGAATACGACCTGCATTAATACCAATACCAGCACGTTGAGAAACGTATTTAACAATTGCTGATGATGTAGCATTAATTGAGTCTAGGCTATCGCCACACTCAATAAGTACACATGAGCTAAACTGGCGTGTTGGTGTACGTACGCCCGACATAATTGGCGTAGGTAAAGAAATTTTAAATAATGAAACCGCATCATAAAAACGTTTGATGTAATCAATACGTGTATCACGAGGGTAATCAGAGAATAAGCTTGCAGCCACTAAGATATATAAAAACTGCGCGCTTTCGTAAATTTCACCCGTTACACGGTTTTGAACTAGGTATTTACCTTCAAGCTGTTTTACTGCTGCGTAGCTAAAGTTAAGATCGCGAGAATGGTCTAAGTACGCATCTAGCTCATCTAATTCTTGCTCTGTGTAATCAACGAGTAAATGTGCATCGTAGCGTTTTTGTTCAACCATGTTAGTAACATGGTCAAAAAGACGCGGTGGTTCAAACTGGCCATAGGCTTTTTTACGTAAATGGAATACAGCTAAACGAGCAGCAAGGTACTGATAATCAGGCGATTCTTTTGAGATCTGATCCGCAGCAGCTTTAATAATCGTTTCGTGGATGTCTTTAGTACGAATACCGTCATAAAATTGAATATGCGATTTTAGTTCAACTTGTGAAACCGAAACGTTATTTAAACCTTCGGCGGCCCATTCAATAACGCGATGGATCTTATCAAGATCGAGTGGCTCTTTACGACCGTCACGTTTGCTTACAGATAACTGTTGGTTCATAGCTTTGCCTGTATTCCTTGGGAATTAAATATTTTTGACCAATGCGTGCACCTAAAAAAGCGCAGTGCCTATTCGTTTATTGTTATTTTCACCGGTTTGGTGAATTTAATTGAATAACATTTAGCCACAATATCTGGTGTTGTTCAAATTAGAGATCACAAGATAGTGTGGTCTGGGATCTTTTGCAAGGGACAGAAACCGCTCTCATTGTGGATAACGTTGGGATAACGCAATTGTGTTAGTAGGCATTAACCTTTGATCATTCGGTTAAGTTGAAATTTGTAAAAATCAACTAAGGAAAGATTAAATTTACGCTTTTTTAAAATAAATTTTGTCTGCTTTTTTTATCATCAAGCTTTGCGTAAAAACTAACACAATCACAATATGTAGTGTTTATTAATTAACATGGCACTATATGTGGTTAAATGCATCTATAGGACTGTGCCAATTAAAATCCGCATTCCAAGCCAATGCCTCGTCAACACTCGGTACATATCCCCATAGTGCGGTTGCGGTGTGCATATTGGCTGCTTTACCTGCCTGAATGTCACGCTGCGCATCACCTATATATAAGCAACGCGAAGGATCTACACTCATTTGCTCAGCGCAATACAGTAAAGGAAGGGGTGAGGGCTTAGATTCAGCTAAGGTATCACCGCTAACCACAATACGTGCATTTTTTAATGCAGGAATCGCTTTGACTAAAGGATCAGTTAAAAATCCGGGCTTATTAGTCATAATTCCCCAGGGTATTGCTTTGTTATCAAGTGCGATTAATAATTGCTCTATTCCTACAAAACATCGAGTATGGGTAGCAATATTGGCAGCATATTGCGTGACTAGCTCATGTAAAAGTTGCTCTTGCGGCTGTTGTGCCCAGCTTTCTTTAAAACCAGCAGCCAATAAAGCGGCAGCACCGTTTGAAGCCGCGGGGCGATATATATCACTGCCCACTTGGGGTTGTTGATGATTTTGCAGCACGGTGTTTAGTGCGGCGCCTAAATCATCAGCGGTATCGAGTAAAGTGCCATCTAAGTCAAACAGCAATGCTTGATATTCCATTGGGGCAATGGGGGTTTGAGAGCTTGCCATCACGCTAACTTCTCAAAATGCAGCATATAATTTACGCTTACATCATCATTCATTGTGTATTGCTTAGAAAGCGGGTTGTAACTTAAACCAGCACTGGCACGTACTTTTAAGCCAGCTTGCTCTGCCCATGCAATTAATTGTGCAGGTTTAATAAATTTTTTATGGTCGTGCGTACCTTCGGGGACCATTTTTAACAGTTTTTCTGCCCCGACAATAGCGTATAAGTAAGCTTTTGGGGTTTTATTAAGAGTAGAGAAAAAAACATCAGCCCCCGGTTTTGCCAATTTAGCCACCGCATGAATAATAGATGCAGGGTCGGGGACGTGCTCTAACATTTCCATACAAGTGATCACATCAAAGCGCTCAGGGTGCTCATCTGCAAACTGCTCTGCAGGTACTTTTATATACTCAACGGGGACACTTGTTTCTAAGCTGTGTAACTTGGCGATAGTTAAAGGCTCTTGGCCCATATCGATACCTGTTACGTTTGCGCCCATTCGCGCCATGCTGTGACTTAAAATGCCACCACCACATCCTACATCGAGGGTTTCTTTATCAAATAATCCTTTGGTTTTGTCTGCGATGAAATCTAATCGTAATGGATTAATTTCGTGAAGCGGCTTAAATTCGCCTTCTAAATCCCACCAACGTTCTGCGATGGCTTCAAACTTTGCTATTTCTGCGTTATCTACATTTTGATGTTCGGTCATAAAATACTTCCTCGTCAATCTGAGGCCATTATATAGGCCTAAATTGATAAATCGCAAAGTTTTGCGCCTGTAAATTAAAATTAATTGTGATAGCATGGTTACTTAGAAATAATAACAAACACTCTTAATACCTAATACTGGGTTGTTAAGAGCTGATACTGAAGGAATGTGATATCAAATGACTGATCTCGCCAATGAAATTCTGCCAGTCAATATTGAAGACGAGTTAAAAAACTCCTACTTAGATTACGCCATGAGTGTAATTGTAGGACGTGCATTACCAGACGTACGTGACGGTTTAAAACCTGTTCACCGCCGCGTTTTGTTTGCAATGAACGAGCTTAGTAATGACTGGAACAAGCCTTACAAAAAATCGGCCCGTGTGGTCGGTGACGTAATCGGTAAATACCACCCACACGGCGACAGTGCAGTTTATGACACCATCGTACGTATGGCTCAGCCATTCTCACTGCGTTACATGCTAGTAGATGGTCAGGGTAACTTTGGTTCGGTTGATGGTGATTCAGCAGCGGCAATGCGTTATACAGAAGTACGTATGGCAAAAATGTCGCACGAATTATTAGCCGATCTTGAAAAAGAAACGGTTGATTTTGTGCCTAACTACGATGGCACAGAGCAAATTCCTGATGTGTTACCCACTAAAATACCTAACCTGTTAGTTAATGGTTCATCGGGTATTGCGGTTGGTATGGCAACAAATATTCCGCCACATAACTTAACAGAAGTCGTGAATGGCTGTTTAGCGCTTATTCAAAACCCTGAATTGACCATTACTGAGTTAATGGATTACATTCCTGGGCCTGATTTCCCAACTGCGGCGATTATTAACGGTAAAAAAGGCATTGAACAAGCTTATCAAACCGGTCGTGGTAAAGTGTACATGCGTGCGCGTGCTGACATCGAAACCGATGAAAAGACGGGTCGCGAAACCATTATTGTTCATGAAATCCCTTACCAAGTTAACAAAGCACGTTTGATTGAAAAAATCGCCGAGCTAGTTAAAGATAAAAAAATTGAAGGGATCAGCGCATTACGTGATGAATCAGATAAAGATGGTATGCGTATCGTTATCGAGATCAAACGTGGTGACGTAGGTGAAGTTATTTTAAACAACCTTTATTCACAAACTCAGTTACAAACTGTGTTTGGTATGAATATGGTTGCGTTAATTAATAACCAACCTAAGTGTTTCAACTTAAAAGAAATGCTTGAAGAATTTATTATTCACCGCCGTGAAGTTGTTACCCGTCGTACGGTATTTGATTTACGCAAAGCCCGCGACCGTGCGCATACGCTAGAAGGTTTAGCGATTGCACTGGCTAACATTGACCCAATTATCGAACTTATTCGTAAGTCGCCAACACCTGCTGAAGCAAAAGTTGCATTAACAGCGCGTCCATGGGAATTAGGTAATGTTAAAGCCATGCTTGATAAAGCAGGCGAAGACAACGTAGCACGCCCAGATTGGTTAGCAAGCGAGCTTGGTATTCGTGATGGTCAGTACTATATTTCTGAGCAACAAGCTCAAGCAATATTAGACTTACGTTTACATAAACTTACTGGTCTTGAACACGAAAAAATTCTTACCGAATATCAATCATTACTTGAGTTGATTGCTGAGTTATTATTCATTTTGGCAAATCCAGAGCGTTTAATGGAAGTTATTCGTGATGAGCTCGTTGAAATTAAAGAGCAATATGGTGATGAGCGCCGCACTGAAATAAATGCTGCAGCACATGATATTAGCCTTGAAGATTTAATCAACGAAGAAAACGTAGTTGTTACGCTTTCACATGAAGGGTACGTTAAGTATCAAGCATTAACTGATTACGAAGCGCAGCGTCGTGGTGGTAAAGGTAAATCAGCAACTAAGATGAAAGATGAAGATTTCATTGAACGTTTATTGGTTGCCAATACGCACGATACTATTCTTTGTTTCTCTACAGCGGGTCGTTTATATTGGCTTAAAGTATACCAGTTGCCACTTGCCAGTCGTGCAGCGCGCGGTAAGCCAATTGTTAACTTATTACCACTTGAAGCAGATGAACGTATTACTGCAATCCTGCCAGTACGCGATTATGAAGATGATAAATACATCTTTATGGCGACGGCGTTCGGTACGGTTAAGAAGACGCCATTAACGGCATACAGTCGTCAACGTGCAAGCGGTATTATTGCGGTTAACTTAAACGAAGGTGATAGCTTAATCGGTGTTGATATTACCGATGGCAGCAACGAAATTATGTTGTTCACTGATGCGGGTAAAGTTGTTCGCTTTAAAGAAGCTGAAGAAACAGCTGTTGTTGATGAAAATGGTAACCCAGTACTAGACGAAGAAGGCAAACCTGAAATCCGTTTCAAAGGTGTACGTCCTATGGGCCGTACTGCAACGGGTGTTCGTGGTATTAAGATGCCAGACGATCAGCGTGTTGTATCACTTATTGTACCAAAGAATGATGGTGCAATATTAACAGTGACAGAAAATGGCTACGGCAAGCGTACCCAACTTGAAGATTACCCATCTAAGAGTCGTGCAACTCAAGGTGTTGTATCAATCAAAGTGAGTGAGCGTAACGGTGCTGTTGTTGGTGCTGTACAGGTTGATGACAACGACGAAATAATGATTATTTCGAATCGTGGTACCTTAGTACGTACTCGCGTTAATGAAGTTTCTACGGTTGGACGTAACACCCAAGGTGTTATTTTGATCAGAACTATTGACGAAGAGCAAGTAGTTGGTTTACAACGTATAGAAGAAATTGAAGTGACTGAAAGTGACTTGGTTGATATCGAAGACGTTGAAACAGTAGATACAGTTATTGATGAAGTGGCGGATGACAATCCTCCTTCAGAATAATTAGATTGAAAAAAGCGGCCTTGGCCGCTTTTTTTATGTGGTTGAAAAAAATTAAATTAGTTTAATTCAAGTTAAATTACTGGAATGAGGAAAAGGTAATGAGTATATATAATTTTTGTGCAGGCCCTGCAATGTTACCACCGGCTGTTATGCAAAAAGCGCAAAAAGAGTTTTTAAACTGGCAAGGTCTTGGTGTATCGGTGATGGAAATAAGTCATCGTAGTCATGAATTTTTAGCATTAACCGCTAAATGTGAAGCCAGCCTGCGTCGTTTAATGAATATCAGTGACGAGTTTGAAGTGCTATTTATGCACGGTGGTGGTCGAGGTCAATTCAGTGCCGTACCTTTAAACCTTCATGTTAACGGTAAAAAAGCAGTTTATTGTGAAAATGGCGTTTGGTCAAAAAGTGCAACCAGCGAAGCCGATAAGTTTACAAATACACACGCTGTTGATGTGCGCAATGATGATAACGGCCTGTTTTCTATTAAGCAGGTAGCCGATTGGGTTTTACCTGCTGATGCGTCTTACATTCACTATTGCCCGAATGAAACCGTAGACGGCCTTGAAATATTTGACGTACCCAGTCATCCAACGGCGCCGATTGTGGCCGATATGTCATCGACTATTTTATCGCGCGAAATTGACGTTAATAAATTTGATTTAATCTACGCGGGTGCACAAAAAAATATCGGTCCATCGGGCATTGCTATTGTGATTGTTCGCAAAACGCTACTTGAGCGTGAAGGGCTCGCCAAGCCGGGTATTTTAGATTACGCCCTTGAAGCAAAACAAGGCAGCATGTTTAACACCCCACCGACTTTTGCTTGGTATTTAGCGGCTGAAGTATTTGCATGGCTTGAGCAAACCGGGGGTGTAAAAGCCATGGAAGCTCAAAATATTGCCAAAGCGCAGCTGCTTTATGATTTTATTGATGGTTCAGATTTTTATACCAATAAAGTAGCGAAGCATTGCCGTTCACGTATGAATGTGCCTTTTTGGCTGGTTGATGAAAGCTTTAATGATAAGTTTGTTAAAGAGTCAAAAGAAGCGGGCTTGTTAGCGCTTGAAGGTCATCGTATTGTTGGCGGGATGCGCGCCAGTATTTATAACGCGATGCCATTGGGAGGTGTACAAGCCTTAGTTGACTTTATGGCTAACTTCGCCAAGGAGAATAGTTAATGGAGCAACTTTTCTTAGCCCCTATTTCACAAGTGAATGGCAGTGTGACATTACCGGGTTCAAAGAGTTTATCAAACCGAATTTTATTATTAGCAGCATTATCTAACGGCACCACGGTTGTTGAAAATTTACTCGACAGCGACGATATTCGCCATATGCTGGGTGCGTTAAAGCACTTGGGCGTTAATGTAACGCTTAATACTGAACGCACCGTAGCAACCGTAGAGGGCGTAAGTGGCGTGTTTAATACGCCAACTGAGCCGTTGTTTTTAGGTAATGCAGGTACAGCGTATCGGCCATTAACGGCAGTACTGAGTGCGATTGCTGGTGAGTATGAGTTAATTGGTGAGCCGCGCATGGAAGAGCGCCCTATAGGGCATTTAGTTGATGCATTACAAGCCTTGGGTGGTAATGTAAGTTATTTAAAAAATAAAGATTACCCGCCACTTAAAATTATCGGTGGGCAAATAGCCGGCGGTGAAGTCGAAATTGACGGCAGTATTTCAAGTCAATTTTTAACGGCGCTGCTCATGGCTGCGCCGTTATTTAAAGGCGATACACACATTAAAATTAAAGGTACCTTAGTCTCTAAGCCTTATATTGATATTACGCTGGATGTGATGGCGCGCTTTGGTGTAACTGTTGAGCATGATAATTACACCACGTTCTTCGTTAAAGGTGCCCAGCAATACCAAGCGGTTGAGCGCATAATGGTTGAAGGTGATGCTTCATCGGCTTCTTATTTTATTGCTGCTGCAGCAATTGCCGGTGGCGAAATAGAAATTAAAGGCGTTGGCGCTAAATCAGTTCAAGGTGATATTGGCTTTGCTAAAGTGATGGAGCAAGTGGGTGCCAAAATTGATTGGTATGACGAGCGTTTAGTTGTTCGTAAAGGCGAGCTTAACGGTATCGATATAGATGCTAATGCGATACCTGATGCTGCAATGACCTTGGCGACTGTTGCCTTGTTTGCTAAAGGGCCAACCGCTATTCGTAATATTTATAACTGGCGGGTAAAAGAAACTGACCGTTTACATGCAATGGCCACCGAGCTTAGAAAAGTAGGGGCTGAAGTGGTTGAAGGGCACGACTTTATTGAGATCACACCGCCAAAGCAATTTAATAATGTGGCTGTAGATACCTACGACGATCACCGTATTGCCATGTGCTTTGCAATGGTGGCAGTAGGGGGTAAGCCCATAACGATTAACGATCCGGCCTGTACTTATAAGACATTCCCAACATTTTTCAAAGTGTTAGCATCTGTCAGTAAATAGGCTATTTATAAGTATTTATAAAAAGTTACATACTAAAAGCGGATAATCTTTATTAATTGGCGTATAATGTGGCGGTTTATTTTGGTGTGCATTGAAGGAGGTTTTAAATGCCGGCGTTATTAATGCCCGTAATCACCGTAGATGGCCCAAGTGGTTCTGGTAAAGGAACTGTTTGTCGCCTATTGGCTGAAAAATTAGGCTGGGATGTGTTAGATAGCGGAGCAATTTATCGCGTACTATCACTTGCAGCACTTCATCACCAAATTGCGTTAGATAACGAAGAAGCACTCGTCCCATTAGCTGCAAATCTTGATGTGCAGTTTTTGATAGACAGTGACACTAATGCAGGAAAGATTATTTTAGAAGGCGAAGATGTCACAACCACTATTCGAAATGAAGAAGTGGGTGCTGCAGCGTCTAAAGTGGCCGCATTACCGCGTGTTCGAGAAGCGTTGCTTCGCCGCCAGCGTGCGTTTAGAACAGAAAACGGTTTAATTGCCGATGGCCGCGATATGGGCACTGTGGTATTTCCAGATGCGCCATTAAAGATATTTCTAACCGCAAGTGCAGAAGAACGTGCTCGCAGACGTTTTGTTGAGTTGAATGAGCGCGGGCTTGATGTTACACTAAGTGGTCTATTACAGGACATTCAAGCACGTGACGATCGCGATATGAATCGTGCCGTTGCGCCGCTTGTACCTGCAGAGGATGCGATTGAGCTTGATACTAGCGAACTCAACGCGCAGCAAGTCTTTGATAAAGTTATAACTTTATTAGATGCGAGCATCTCAGAAGGTAAGCTTCCTAAACGAAGCTAAATACATTTTATGCACCAGCAGGATGCCAGTGCTATTTTAACAACCCCATGCAGCATGGTTGCTTATTGGTATTAATATATGAGACGTATATTCGTATGTCAGAAAATTTTGCGCAGTTATTTGAAGAAAGCTTAAAGGGTTTTGAAGCAGAGCAAGGCTCTATCGTTAAAGGTACAGTAATCTCAATCGAGAACAACATTGTACTTGTAGATGCTGGTCTTAAATCAGAAAGTGCTATCCCTGCAGAGCAGTTCAAAAATGCTGCTGGTGAACTAGAAGTTGCTGTTGGCGACGAAGTAGATGTTGCACTAGATGCAATCGAAGACGGTTTCGGTGAAACTATCCTTTCTCGTGAGAAAGCGAAGCGTCACGAAGCGTGGATCCGTCTTGAGAAAGCATGTGAAGAGCAAGAGACTGTTACTGGTGTTATCAACGGTAAAGTTAAAGGCGGTTTCACAGTTGAAGTTGATTCAATCCGTGCTTTCCTACCTGGTTCACTTGTTGATGTTCGTCCAGTACGTGACACAACTCACCTTGAAGGCAAAGAGCTTGAATTTAAAGTAATCAAGCTTGATCAAAAACGTAACAACGTTGTTGTTTCACGTCGTGCAGTTATCGAATCAGAAAACTCACAAGAACGTGAAGAGCTTCTTGCTAACCTTGTTGAAGGTCAAGAAGTTAAAGGTATCGTTAAGAACCTTACTGACTACGGTGCGTTCGTTGACCTTGGTGGTGTTGATGGTCTACTACACATTACTGATATGGCGTGGAAGCGTGTTAAGCACCCTTCAGAAATCGTTAATGTTGGCGACGAAATCGCAGTTAAAGTTCTTAAATTCGACAAAGATAAAACTCGTGTATCTCTAGGCCTTAAACAACTTGGCGAAGATCCATGGGCAGCTATCGCTGGTCGTTACCCAGAAGGTTCTAAACTTTCTGGTCGTGTAACTAACCTTACTGATTACGGTTGCTTCGTAGAAATCGAAGAAGGCGTTGAAGGTCTAGTACACGTTTCTGAAATGGATTGGACTAACAAGAACATCCACCCTTCAAAAGTTGTATCACTAGGTGACACTGTTGAAGTTATGGTTCTTGAAATCGACGAAGAACGTCGTCGTATTTCTCTTGGTCTTAAGCAATGTATTGCTAATCCTTGGCAGGAATTTGCTCGTCTACAAAACAAAGGCGACCAAGTTACTGGTAAGATCAAATCAATCACTGACTTCGGTATCTTTATCGGTCTTGACGGTGGTATTGATGGTCTTGTACACCTTTCAGACATTTCTTGGAATACACCTGGCGAAGAAGCTGTACGTGAATTCAAGAAAGGCGACGAAATCACTGCTATCGTATTGCAAGTTGACCCAGAGCGTGAACGTATCTCTCTAGGTGTTAAGCAAATCGAAGCTGACCCATTCAATAACTACCTTGATGCAAACAAAAAAGGTGCTATTGTTAAAGGTAAAGTGACTGAAGTTGATGCGAAAGGCGCAACTGTTGAACTTATCGAAGGCGTTGAAGGTTACATCCGTGTAGCTGATATCGCTCAAGAGCGCGTTGAAGATGCAACTACTGTTGTTTCTGTAGGCGACGAGATTGAAGTTAAATACGTTGGTGTTGATCGTAAGAACCGCACTTTAAGCTTATCTGTTAAAGCTCTTTTCGAAGCAGAAGAGAAAGAAGTACTAGAGAAGCTTAAGAAAGAAGAGCCAGTGTTTGAAAACGCAATGGCAGCTGCTTTCGCAAATGCACAAAAAGACTAATTAATTATAGTCTTTTAATTGGAAGGGCAGTTTATGCCCTTCCACTATTTCTTTTTAAGGAAACGCTATGACTAAGTCAGAACTGATAGAAACACTTGCTGAACAACATTCACATATTCCTGTGAAAGATGTTGAGAACGCTGTTAAAGAAATTCTTGAACAAATGGCCGGCTCATTATCTTCTTCAGATCGTATTGAGATCCGAGGTTTTGGAAGTTTCTCTTTGCATTACCGTGCGCCTCGTACAGGCCGTAACCCTAAAACAGGTGAAACTGTAGAGTTAGATGGTAAGCATGTACCTCATTTTAAACCAGGCAAAGAACTACGTGACCGTGTAAACGAGAGCATTGCTTAGTAAACTTATTGGAGTAGTTACTTGTTCAAGGTATTAAAAATTATTCTGGCGGCACTTTTTTTAATTGGTGCGTTTGTATTGGGTTCTCAAAACCCACAATTAACACAAATTAACTACATAATAGCCAGTAATACATTACCTTTAGCCGTTATAATAAGTATCTGCTTTTTGCTAGGTGTTGTAGTGGGTTGTTTTGTGAGTTTTAAATTGTTCACGCAATTAAAGTGGCAAAATTACCGTTTAAAAAAGCAATTAACGCCTGAAAAAGATAATAAAAAGCGTATTGCCAACAAAGACACCTAATTATGATTGAGCTGTTGTTTTTACTGCTTCCCGTTGCTGCCGGTTATGGTTGGATCATGGGGAAAAACAGTGCAAAAAATCAGGCTCATCAATTTAATCGTCAAATTACTTCTGAATACAGTAAAGGGTTAAAGTTTTTACTGGATAGAGAAGAAGATCAGGGGCTTGAGCACTTAATTAATTTGCTCGAAGTAGCTGCTGACTCTGTTGAACATTATTCTACTTTAGCCACCATGTTTCGCCGTCGTGGTGAGCTTGACCGCGCAATAAAAATTCATGAACTGCTGCTAAAACACCCAAGTCTTAACGAAAAACAAGCCGCTAATAGCCGTTTAGAACTAGCCGAAGATTATATTATGGCTGGCTTATTAGACAGCGCAGAAGAACATTTAATATGGCTGGTAAAAAATAGCCATGCAGATGCACTCGATCCGATTATTTCTTTATATTCACAAACCCGTGAATGGGAAAAAGGCATTAATATGTTTGAAGCGCATACTGAGCTTTTTTCAAAAGAACAACACTTTAAAGCCATCGCTAATTTTTACTGTGAGCATGCCATTACCAGTAATAACCCACAACTCATGCGCAAAGCCATTAGCTTAAACTTTAAAACAATTAGGCCTTTATATGAGCTTGGACTGTCAGCTTACACCAAAGAAGATTACGTAAAAGCAATTTACTATTGGCGAGAATTAATCTGCCAATTTACTTTTTTTGCGCCATTGTTTATTGAAAAGTTAGCTCACAGCTATAAGCAATTAAAATTAACTCACCAATTTCATGAACTCATTACTGAGTTACTAGAAAAGGGTGGGGTGATGATAAAAATACAGCATTGCCAAGCCTTGCTTGAGCAAGGACACACTGAACAAGCCTTTGAATTTTTAACTGATAATTTAAAACGTCAACCCACTATTCGTGGCTTTAGTTTTTTATTACAGTTAATGAGTACAGAAAATAAAAATACAAAAGATGTGCTTAATCAAATCGATAAACTTGTTACTTCGTACATCGCCACTAAGCCTGACTTTCAATGTCAGCATTGTGGCTTTACTAGCTACACCATTTATTGGAATTGCCCTTCATGTAAACACTGGGAAACCATTGTGCCTAGCAGAGGCTTAGACGGATTTTAATCTTTATACTTTTCGCTCACTAGTAGGATAGTTATGTCTTTCGAAAAATCAAAAAAAATTCTTATCGCGCTTGATTATGATGATCAGCAAACTGCTTTAGCATTTGTAAAACAGTTATCACCAGATACCTGTCGATTAAAAGTGGGTAAAGAAATGTTTACTTATTTTGGTCCTGCATTTGTTAAAGAATTGGTCGATTTAGGTTTTGATGTATTTTTAGATTTAAAGTTTCACGATATTCCAAACACCGTTGCTAAAGCGGTGACTGCTGCGGCTAAAATGGGTGTATGGATGGTCAATGTACATGCATCGGGCGGTTATGAAATGATGCATAAAGCTAAACAAGCACTTGAGCAGTTTGGCGACAAAGCGCCATTACTGATTGCGGTAACTGTATTAACCAGCATGGACGAAGCTGAACTTGAGCGTTTAGGTATAACTAAATCACCACAAGAGCAAGTTATGCATTTAGCTAAATTAACAAAGCAAGCAGGACTTGACGGTGTCGTGTGTTCCGCGCAAGAAGCGCAAAGTTTAAAGGCTGCTTTAGGGAAAGAGTTTAAATTAGTTACGCCAGGTATTCGCCCAGCGGGCAGTGATGCAGGCGATCAAAAACGTATTATGACACCTAAAGAAGCGATTGAAGCGGGTAGTGACTATTTAGTGATTGGGCGTCCGATCACTCAGGCACAAAATCCTGTAAAAGTACTAAATGATGTAAATGAATCAATAGCTTAAATTAAAAATTAGCATAATTGAGAGCAGTTCCTTACAACTGCTTTTCTTTGTGCTACATTTAAATTATGGGTGTGCAGTGAGGGATTTGCTTTGCGTATAATAATATTTTTAGTTGTAATTATCATTAGTGGCTTTGCTGTAAATAAATATGTTTTTTCAACTAAAATGTATGATGATGTTTCAAATGTTACTGACTTGGTATCTGGTTACCCCGTTGATTTATTCAAGTTTAAAAAAATTGCTCAAAATTATGCCCAGCATCTGTGTTACACCAATGAAGGTGTGTTAGCAGGAATAGATGTTAGCAGCAGAGACTGTGTTGCGACACATGATGAAATGCAAAATGAGTGTACAGAAAAAGTTTTTAGGCTAGCGCCGTTAAATCTAGATTCTAAAAAAGAATTAATTGAATACTCAAATGAATATTCTCGCTGTACCTTACCTTATAAAAATATTAGGTTATAAATTTCAGATACTAAAAAGCCACTTAGGTTTAAAACTTAAGTGGCTTTTTATTTAATTATTTTAAACGAATAGACTTAGCTTCAATATCAATTAAGCCTTGTTTAAATAAACCGCCAATGGCTTTTTTGTAATTTGCTTTGCTGGTCGAAAAGACTTTTTTAATTAATTCAGGATCAGACTTATCGCCTATGGCTAATATGCCACCCTCATCCTTTAGTTTTTCCATTATTTTTTCACCAAGCTCGCTTACTTTACCCATGCCTGGTTTTTCAAGTATGACGTCAATTTTTCCGTCTTCACGTACTTTTTGAATAAATCCTTTTAGCTTTTGACCAACAAACAGGTTTTTAAACACCATGTTGTAAAACACGACGCCAAAATGGGATTCTTCAATAAGCACCTTGTAACCAATATCAGTTTTGCCTGCAACAATTAAGTCAACTTCTTGTAAGTGACTATACTGAGGCTCATCTTTTGATAAAAAACGGTTAAAGTTAGTTGAGGCACAAATACGCTGACTGGCGTTATCAAGATATAAACGCACTAAATATGAGTAGCCTTCTTGCATACGTGGTTTTTGTTCATTAAACGGTGCGAGTACGTCTTTTTCTAAGCCCCAATCTAAAAACGCGCCTATGCTGTTTATTTCTTTTACACGCAGTAGGGCATATTCACCCACTTGAGCATGCGGCTTTTTAGTTGTGGCTGTTGGCAGGTTTGCATTATCTAAAAATGTGAATACACTGATGCTATCGCCGGCTTCAAGCTCATGTTTTATTTCATGTTTAGGTAAAAAAACTTCACCTAAGTCATGCCCATCTAAATAGGCACCTTCGTTGCTGACTTCTTTAACAAAAAGGGTTTGGGTGGTTCCTAGGTAACTCATAATTATTCCTGCTCAGGCTTTTTTTTACGACGCATCGGGGTATCACCATCAATATTAAGAGGTGCTTTAATTGGGGCCGCTGGCTTTTTCGGTTTTGCTTTTCGTTTTGGCTGTGGCTTATTCGCGGTCACTGCTTTTTTAGTCGGTTTAATTGGCGCTACTTTTTTCTCTTTAATACCTTTAAATTTCGCTTTGAAACCCTCAACAGCAGCAAACGATAATTCATCATTTAAAAATGATTTTATTGCCAAGTAACTTGCCCAATCTTTAGGGCCCACAAGTGATAATGCGTTACCTTTAAAACCAGCACGACCAGTTCTACCAATACGATGAACGTATTCTTCTGCGTGTTTTGGTAAATCAAAGTTAATAACATGGGTAACACTGAGTAAATCTAAACCGCGCGAAGCAACATCTGTAGTAATTAATATTTTAAAGTTTTCACGGCTAAACGCATCCATAATATCAAGGCGCTTACTTTGAGTTAAATCCCCAGCTAATGCGACAGATTTAAAGCCTTTACTATTTAATGATTCACTTAAACGGCTGGTATCAGCTCGTGTGGCAGTAAATATAATGCACTGGCCGACGTTATCTTGGTTTAAAAAGTGCTCAAGCAGTGCTTCTTTATGATCAAGGTGGTCAGCTAAATACAATGTTTGTTTAATATCACTGTGTTGCTCATTGGCTGCACTGAGCATAATTTGTTTTGGTTTTTTTAATAAATTACGCGATAACGCATCAACTTGAGCATGATCTAATGTCGCCGAAAACAACAAAGTTTGACGAAGACGATGATCGGCCAGTTCATTAATTAATTTAAGTTGATCGGTAAAACCTAAATCTAAAATACGGTCAGCTTCATCAAATATAAGTAACTCTAGGCCACTTAATTGTAATGAACGTTGCTTTAAATGATCGGCTAAACGACCCGGTGTGGCGACCACAAAGTGAGGGTCGTTACGCAGTGCTTTAATTTGGTCGTTAAAATTTTCGCCACCGAGGATTTTAACGGCCTTTATGTTGGTACCGGCAATAAGTAATCGAAGTTGAGTAAAAACTTGGGTCGCAAGCTCACGAGTTGGAGCAACAATAAGTACACGAGGATCACGTTTACTGAGTGCTTTTTGTTTCATTACACGCTGCACAGCCGGTAATAAAAACGCTAAAGTTTTGCCTGACCCAGTTTTTGACTGAGCGAAAATGTCATGTCCCGCCAGTGCCGTTGGCACAGCATGAGCTTGAATATCGGTAGGCTGGGTGATCCCTTGGTGCGCTAATTGTGTTTCTAGGCGAGTATCAATCCCAAGATCAGTAAAGTGCAATGTATGTTTCTCCAATATGAGCAAGTCTGTATAAATTTATCCGCGCATTATAGCCCACTGAGCTACTGCGCTAACAGTAAAAAGCGCATTATCATCCATTTTTTTGCATTTAAATAAAAAAAGCGTAAAATACGCGCCCCATATGCGCCGGATTTACGATTCGGTAAACCGCCCCTTGCGGGTTTTAAAAGCAAAATAGGAATACCATGACTGCTGTCCATAAAGATAATGTAACCAGCGAACACTTTGTTGTATGCGCTCTGTATAAATTTGTTTCTCTGCCGGATTTTGAAGCACTTCGCCAACCTTTACTTAATGTAATGGAGCAAAACGAAGTACGAGGCACTTTATTAATTGCCGCAGAGGGGATTAACGGTACTGTCTCTGCAAAACGTGAAGGCATAGATAATTTACTTGCGTGGTTAGACACCCAACCAAATTTAGACAACATTGTTACCAAAGAATCATTTGATGACGAATGCCCGTTTTATCGCACAAAAGTTAAGCTGAAAAAAGAAATTGTGACTATGGGTGTTGAAGGCGTAGACCCATTAAAAGTAGTGGGCAGTTATGTTAAGCCACATGAATGGAATGCCCTTATTTCTGATCCAGAGGTGATCCTTGTTGATACCCGTAATGATTACGAAATTGAAATTGGTACGTTTCAAAACGCAGTAGATCCAAACACTAAAACGTTCCGTGAATTTCCTCAGTGGGCCAAAGAAAACCTAGACCCATCAAAACATAAAAAAGTAGCCATGTTTTGTACTGGTGGTATTCGCTGTGAAAAATCAACAGCCTATATGAAAGAGCAAGGTTTTGATGAGGTATATCACCTTGAAGGCGGCATATTAAAATACCTAGAAGAAGTGCCAAAAGAAGAAACCATGTGGGAAGGCGAGTGTTTTGTATTTGATAACCGTGTAGCGGTAAATCATGACTTACAAAAAGGCTCATACGATCAATGTCACGCATGTCGCATGCCTATCACAGAAGAAGAAAAGCAAAAGCCAGAATACATGGAAGGGGTGTCGTGTCACCACTGTATTGACAATGTAACCGATGAACAACGCGCTCGCTTTGCAGAGCGCCAAAAGCAAATAGAGCTTGCTCAAGCGCGCGGTGAAGGCCACATTGGTAACGAAGCACAAGCTGTTTTACAACAACGTAAAGAAGCTAAAAAAGCGCAAAAAGAAGCACAGCGAAATAAATAAGCGGTACTTTTTGTTTGTACGTTATTAATAAAAAAACCTCAGTTTTAACTGAGGTTTTTTATTTTATACTCTTTTCACAATTGCTTGTATCTGTAGTAGAGAGCGTGACCTTGTTGGCAGCATTGACGAGCACACATTTTGTGTTTTTATCGAGCTTTTTCTTTTGAATAACGGTAAATTCACCTTCATCAGCAGCATATAGATTATACTGATACGCGGTGTTGCCCCCTTCAAATAAAGCAGTAAATAATCCACCGACTAGTCCACCAACAATGGCGCCGCCAATCATTTCTTCTTTGTTGCCATCCAAGCTATCTACAAAGCCAAACCCCGCACCAGCAGCTATTCCAGTTCCCACTTCTGAGGAGAGTGTTACTTTTTGTATTGATTCAACAGACGCATAATAACGTTTAACAACTTGATTTTGATCTGCCCGATCAATCCCTGGTGATGCACAGCCTGATAGCAAGATCACCATAATTAAACTCTTTTTCATAAATGTGCCTTTAATAAAAATATTGATGAGCTAAATCATAGTCATAAATGTAATTTAAATATGTGTGGATTTTGTATGCAGCTGTAAAAATATGTAAGAGTGGCTAGCATGCTTAATTTCAGCTTACTGTTTTGCTAATTTATCGTACTTAGCTATTTATTGATCATAGAGCTGTTAAACTACGTAACATAATGCAAATAATAATTAATTAGGGTGAACCTTTGAAATCGCGAATTTTTTTTACCAGCGTGTTTTTTTCTTTAATGTCGTTAAGTTTATCTGTAAAGAGTGCCAATGTCGTGGTGGAGCAGGTAGCGATGGAACATGCTAAAGAGCAAGTTCAGGCTGTCGGTAACGCCGAAGCAATTCATTCGGTTATTTTATATCCGGCTGTGGGCGATAAAGTAACTGCGGTGCATTTTAAACCGGGTGATAGCGTAAAGGCCAGTGATGTGTTACTCGAACTTGATTCACGCAGACAAAAAGCGGCACTTGAAGAGGCAAAAATAAAACTTGCTGACACCCAAAGAACCCTCGCACGTTTAAAGCAAAGCCAAGCAAAAGGGGCTGTGCCACAAAGTGATGTGGATGATGCAAAAACAGTTGTTGAATTAGCAAAAGTGACCCTTACCCAAGCAGAAACAGAATTTGAAGACCGCCAAGTTCGTGCGCCTTTTAACGGCACTATGGGACTTACCGACGTTGAAGTGGGTGACAGAATTACTCCCCAAACGGCGATTGCAAGTATTGATGATACGCGTGCTTTATATATAAACTTTAACGCCCCAGAATCGGCCGTTTATATGCTGCGCAATAAAGGCAATGTAAAAGTATTCCCTTGGCAGTCACAAAATGCTGTAAACGCAAAAATTGCTTATCTAGATTCACGAATAGACCCACAAACCCGCACCTTACGTGTAAAAGCGCAGCTTGAAAACCCGCAGCAAAAGTTCTTACCTGGCATGAGTTTTCGTGTTCATATTGAAGTAGAAGGGCAACGTTTTGCTGCTGTACCTGAGGCGGCATTACTGTGGGGAGCAACAGGCCCTTACGTATGGACAAGTGTTGATAAAAAAGCCACTCGAATTGATGTTAAAATTGAACAGCGCCTTGCAGGTCGTTTATTAGTTTCGGGGGCTTTAAAAGAACAAGATAACTTAGTGGTAGAGGGCGTACAGCGCTTACGAGCTAACCAAGAGCTAAGCTTCTCAGCGCCAATCGCTAATACGCAGGAGTAGCCATGAAACAGCAACCTATGATGCAAGACTTGCCATCAATGGCTATTCGCCGCCCAGTGCTTATTGTGGTACTGAATTTACTGATTATTATTGCCGGAATTGCCGCCATAGCTGGCGTAGAAGTTCGAGAGCTTCCAGATGTAGACAGACCCCGTATTACTGTATCAGCCTCGTTCCCTGGTGGTTCACCTGAAACCGTTGATACCGAAGTTACCAGTAAACTTGAAGGTGCCGTGGCCCGCGTGAGCGGTGTTAAATCGATTCGTGCACAAAGTGAAGAAGGTAATTCACGCATTGTGGTTGAATTTAGACCGGGTGTTAATCTTGACGACGCCGCGAATGAAACGCGTGAGTCCGTTGCTCGAGTGCAAAGAGAGCTCCCTGAAGAGGTAGAGCGCGTTTCTATTATTAAGGCTGATAACGACGCTGAAGCGGTGGTTTCATTAACAGTATCAAGTGAAAGCTTATCGTTAGAGGCTTTAACAGAGCGGGTTGATGTTGACTTAGCGCCGCAGTTTTTAACTATTCCTGGCGTTGCCGACGTACGATTAAACGGCGATAGAGAACGTGTGCTCAGGGTTCGCATTGATCCATTAAAGCTCAGCAGTTTTAACTTAACGATTCCAGATGTTGCCGATGTACTCAGACAAGCCCCCTTTGATGTGCCTGCAGGGAGTTTAAAATCAAACGATCAGCAAATAATAGTGCGCGCTGATGCAACGTCTGTTACCCCCGCACAGGTGGGCGATATTATAATTCAGGGCGATACCCGTATTAGCGATATCGCCGCGGTATATTTTGGCCCAGCCGATCCGCGCTCTATGGTAAGACTTAATGGTAAACCTGTTATTGGTATGGAAATTATTCGCCAAGCACAGTCCAACACCATCGAAATTTCTGATGAAGTACTCAACCTTATAGAGGGAATGCGTGAGCGCTTTCCTGAGATGGAGTTTACGCTAACATCAGATGATGCGCAGTTTATTAGAAGCTCAGTAGATGAAGTGATTAACTCATTGGTTCTAACGGTACTGCTAGTGATCATCACCTTATGGGTGTTTATTGGTTCATGGCGTGCAACATTAGTCCCAGCATTTGCCATTCCTGTTGCGCTTATAGGTTCATTAGCTCTGATATGGGCACTTGGGTTTTCAATTAATATTTTAACCTTATTAGCACTGGTATTAGCGACAGGATTAATTGTTGATGATGCAATTGTAGTGAGTGAAAATATTCAACGCCAGCGAGGGTTAGGCCTTGGAAGGCGTGCCGCAGCGGTTGTTGGTACCCGTGAAGTATTTTTTGCCGTTATTGCCACCACTGCAGTATTAGCGGCTGTGTTTGTACCCATCGCATTTTTACCCTCTACAGCAGGGCGTTTATTTAGGGAGTTTGGTGGCGTACTAGCTGGTGCGGTAATTATATCTAGCTTTGTTGCGTTATCGTTAGTGCCGGCGCTCACCTCTAAACTAAAGCTTAAGCAAGGTGGTTTTCATCCCTTTGCGAAATTTGGTAACGTGCTTGCCAATATTTATACCAAAACAATTCATAAAGTACTGGATCATGCGTGGGTTACCTTTATTGTTTGTTTATTAGTTGCAGGCGGTTCGGGTGCTTTGTATATGAGTTTAGATAACGAACTGCTCCCTACTGAAGACCGCGGTAAAATTAGAATATTTGCCCGCGGACCTGATGGCGTAGGCTTAAATTTTATGGATAGACAAGCCATTAAAATGGAAGATACCTTACTGCCTTTCGTTGAAAGTGGTGAAATTGAGTCTATTTACACTGTGGTTGGGCAATGGGATCCCAATATTGTGTTTATTACTGTGCCATTAAAGCATTGGGATGAACGTAACTTTAGCCAACAAGAAATTATTAATAAAATTCGCCAGCCTTTAGGTAACATCCCTGGTGCACCTGCTTACCCTGGTGGTGCAAATAGCTTAAATTTACGTGGCCAAGGTGGCGGCATAGAAATCGCTTTACTGGGACAAGATTACCTTGAAATATTTAAGGCTGCACAGCAGTTTTCAGCTGATCTTGAAAAAGCCGTGCCAGAGGTTGCGCCGGTAAGAGTATCGTATCAGCCATCGCAGCCGCAATTGCGTGTTAATATTGACAGACGACGCGCAGAAGAACTTGGCGTGTCTTTAAGTGATATCGCAATTACGTTAAGAGCCGCTATTAATGGTGACGATATCGCTGATTTAAACATTGGCGATCAATCTATTCCTATTATGCTACAGGCACAAAATCAAACTATTAACGACCCAAGTGATTTAGCAAACTTGTTTATTAGAGCTCGTAATAATCAATTGGTACCGCTCAGTAGTGTCGCTAACATTTCAGAGGAAGGGGTTGCTGCCGAGCTTGAGCGTCATGCTCAGCGCCGTGCCATAGAGCTCAGTATGGAGCTGCCTGAAGGCTTAACAATTGCCACCTTAGTGGAGCAAATAAAGCAAGTGTCTGAGCAATCATTACCAGCAGGTATTACCCTTGCGTTTAAAGGGGAAGCACTGACATTTGAAGAAACCTCCAACGAAGTATTAATGACCTACGTATTGGCATTTTTAATTGTGTTTTTAGTACTTGCGGCGCAATTTGAAAATGTTAACAGTGCAATCGTGGTAATGATCACTGTACCATTTGGGATTACATCGGCCATTTTAGCGCTGTATTTAACCGGTACCTCACTGAATATTTACTCGCAAATAGGCCTAGTGATGTTAATTGGGTTAATCGCTAAAAATGCGATTTTATTAGTCGAGTTTGCTGATCAATTAAGAGATCAGGGGCTGAGTGTTCGAAAAGCGGTTGAACAAGCTGCATTGGTACGTTTAAGACCAATCACCATGACCTTAATATCGACCTTACTAGGTGCGTTACCCCTAATTATGTCAACAGGTGCCGGAGCAGAAGCACGTAATGCCATTGGTTGGGTGGTATTTGGTGGACTAGCCTTAGCGGTATTGTTTACGCTTTACTTAACACCGGTGATTTATTTAGGATTAGCCCGCTTTACCAGTCCTCGTGGCGATGAGTCAAAGCAATTAGCCCAAGAGCTGGAGCAACTTGACTAACTAATTACGCTAATTGGCTATTTTTCTTTGAAAAAATAGCCAATTAAGCCCACAATTCAACTAGATTAAAGCCACAAGGATCACCTATGCAGGCCGAGCAAGTTGAAATAGCCCAATTTTTAGTTGAACACCCCCCTTTTGATACGCTTGAGAGCGAGGCACTAAACGAACTAGCAATGCAAATTGAAGTTGCTTATTTTCGTGCGCAAACTGATATTTTACATTTAGGCCAAGATATTAGTGACTTATATATTATTCGTAGTGGCTCGGTTGAAATTTCACGTCGTAATGGCGAGCTCTATAATCGTTTAGCCACAGGCGGCATTTTTGGCCAAATGGGCCTATTGATGAACCGCAAAGTGCGCTTTCCGGCTCGTGCCCTAGAAGACACCTTAACCTATTGTATTAACGTTAATACCTTCAACGAATATTGCGATAAATACGAAACCTTTGCCGATTTTTTTGAAGTGGATGGTAACGTACGTTTGCACCAAGCCATTGTAGAGCAAGCCGACAGCAATGATTTAACCACCGCGAAAGTAAAGTCATTATTACACCGTGATGTGGTCACAGTAACAATGCAAACTGCTATTCAAGACGTCGCATTTTTAATGACGCAAGAATCGGTCTCTTCAGTGTTAGTTACCGACATAGAAAAACAAATAAGCGACGATCCAGAAGAAGACGACGGTCAAGTTGTTGGGATCATAACCGACAGAGATATTCGCACTAAGGTGGTTGCCCAAGGGTTAACATATGATACACCCGCCAAAGAAGTAATGACATCAAGCTTAGTACTACTTGATAGCAACGCCTATGTGTTTGAAGCCGTATTAGCCATGCTAAGAGATAACTTACATCATTTACCTGTGGTACATAAAAAACGACCTATTGGGGTAATATCGCTGTCTGACATTTTACGTTATGAATCACAAAGTAGCTTACTGTTAGTACGCGGTATTTTAGCGCAGCAATCAGTTGATGACTTAGTTCATTACGCGCGCCAATTACCTAATGTATTTGTACGTATGGTTAATGAAGATGCAAATTCGCATATGATAGGAACCGCTATGGCGGTCATAGGCCGTACCTTTAAACAGCGTTTGTTAGCACTGGCCGAAGAAAAATTTGGCGAGCCGCCTATTCCTTATTGTTTTATAGCCTTAGGCTCAATGGCCCGCGACGAGCAGCTAATTGTGACTGATCAAGATAATGCTCTCATTTTGGATAATAGTTTTGATGAGGCACTGCACGATGAGTATTTTCAAAACCTATCAGATTTTGTGTGTGATGGTTTAGCTAAATGTGGCTATACCTATTGTGACGGTGAAATTATGGCGTCGTTTAAAAAATGGCGTATGACCCGTACACAATGGAAAGAAAAATTTGCTAGTTGGATGGCCGAGCCGAAACCGCAAGCACTACTTAATAGTTCGATATTTTTTGACTTAGATGGTGTATGGGGCAAGCTAAAATGGGCCGATGAGCTTAAAACGCTGGTGGCCAAAGAAAGCAAAGTAAACAAACGCTTTTTAGCGAACCTTGCTGCCAATGCCCGCAATAGAACGCCGCCACTAGGATTCTTTAACGGTTTTGTGCTTGAGCATAATGGCCAGCATAAGCGGTCAATGAACTTAAAACGCCGTGGTACGGCGCCGCTATCTGATGTGGTGCGCGTGCACGCCTTAGCGGTTGGCTCACGTAAACAAAACTCCTTTGAGCGCTTAGAAGATATTATAGAGGCAAATTTACTGCCTAAAGGTAAAGCACAAGATTTACGTGATGCGTTTGAGTATATTGCCACAGTACGTATTCGTCATCAGGCGTGGCAAATAGAGCAGGGTGAAGCCCCAGATAACGATCTAGACCCCCATTTACTTTCACCCTTTGAGCAAAGTAATTTAAAAGAAGCCTTTGCTATTTTAGAAAAAGCGCAAAGCTTTTTAAAATTTAGCTATTCTGCGCACCCGGGTGTGAAATAAGTTATGGCTAAATCACCGTTAGATTGGTCACAGCGCTACGAGCAGTTATTGCAAACTGCGCAAAACCCGTTACTTAAAGACTTTTATCAACAAGCGTTTACCAATCAGGCTGCTCCACTTAAAGATGTCCCTTTTGTGGCGCTCGACTTTGAAACAACCGGCCTTGATGCGAATAGCGATGATATTGTTAGTGTGGGGCTGGTGCCTTTTAATGTAAATCGTATTTATTGTAAAGAGAGCCGTCACTGGGTGGTGCAACCACGACGAGATTTAAGTGAAGAGTCAATCGTTATTCATGGAATTACTCATTCAGAAGTGGATGAAGCCCCTGATCTTAATCGAATTTTAGCGCCACTGCTTGATGCCCTTAAAGGCAAAGTGGTGGTGGTACATTATGCTGCAATAGAACGTCATTTTTTTTATAACGCGCTACTTATGCGTATAAAAGAGGGCATAGAGTTTGCACTAGTTGATACGATGGAAATAGAAAGGCGGGCGCTTAAAGCGCGGCAGGGGTTATTAGGCAGGCTGTTTAATTCAAAGCTAGGATCACTTAGGTTAAGTGATACACGGGAGCGTTATTCATTGCCACTGTATCAAAACCATAATGCGCTTACTGATGCACTAGCCACTGCCGAGCTGCTGCAAGCGCAGCTGAGTTACCACTATAGATCAGACACGCCAGTGAGTGAAATTTGGCTTTAGCTATTGAAGCATTACTGTTAAAAATAGAGCACAAAAAAAGCCGCAATTTGCGGCTTTTTTATTATGGAATGTGTTATTTAACTGGGCGAGGCTCAGTTCGTAAACCTAAAATTAAGCTTACACACATCAATAACAATACAATGGTAAATGGCAGACCGGTTGATATAGCCCCCGCTTGCAGTGCTTCAATCGCTTGAGTGCCACCAATCCAAAGTAATGCAGCAGCGATAGCACCCTCAACAGACGCCCAAAAAATACGCTGTGGTACCGGCGCATCAATCTTACCACCTGCTGTGATTGAATCGATTACAAGTGACCCTGAATCAGAAGAAGTAATAAAGAATACCAGTACTAAAACAATAGCAATGAAAGATAAAACGTTTGCCATTGGCATTTCATCAAGCATTTGGAACATCGCCATAGGCACACTTGTTAAACCGTCAGTTCCTAGGGCACCAATTCCATTAACTACTTGGTCAATTGCGATGCCGCCATAAATAGACATCCATAAGATAGTGACTGCTGTAGGAATAAGTAGTACAGCGGTTAAAAACTCACGAATTGTACGACCACGTGAAACACGGGCAATAAACATACCTACAAACGGTGACCACGAAATCCACCAAGCCCAATAAAATACTGTCCATCCATGCATCCATGTTTCATCTTCACGACCATGTGGGTTACTTAACGGAATAATGTTTTCTACATAGCCCATTACCGTGTTTGGTATATTACCCATAGATACAGCAAAACCAACTAAACATACAAATACCAGTAGCACTAAAGCAATAAGCATATTGACATTACTTAGTAGCTTAACGCCACCATCAATGCCTCGAATAACTGAGACAATGGCTAATAACGTCACCCCTGTAATAACCAGAATTTGTGAACCTACGCCACCTTCAAGGCCAAATACGTGGTTAATACCCGCTGAAGCTTGTTGAGCACCTAATCCTAAAGACGTTGCCAAACCAAATAAGGTCGCAAGCACAGCTAAAATATCGATTATATGCCCCGGCCAGCCCCATGCTTTATCACCTAAAATAGGGTAAAAAATTGAGCGTATAGAAAGCGGTAAGCCTTTATTGTATGTGAAAAACGCTAAAGAAAGCGCGACAACTGCATAAATGGCCCAAGGATGAAGACCCCAGTGGAACATAGTTGCGCCCATTGCAAGCTTTGCTGCTTCTGGGGTGTTGGCAGCCACATTAAGCGGTGTTTCATACCAGCCGGTGTAATAAGCCACCGGTTCAGCAACTCCCCAAAACATTAAGCCAATACCCATACCTGCTGCAAATAACATTGCCAGCCAAGAAATACGAGAGTGAGATGGTTTAGCATCGTCGCCGCCTAAACGGATATTGCCGTAAGGCGAAAAAATTAAAACTAAACAAAAAATAACAAAGAAGTTAGCAGCCCACATAAACAGGCCGTCAAAATTATTAATAATATCGGTTTTAATACCATCTAGCGTCGTTTTAGCTACTTCGGCATCAGATACTAATACGGCAATTAAAAACAGCGCTATTAACCCTGCACTTATTCCGAATACAGGGTTATGTATATCAAACCCCCATTTTTGCACGTTGTCTTGACCTACGGTGTAGTCCGTATTGTCAATACTGTACTTGTCATGATTCTCGCTCATGCAATACCTCATTGGTTAATGAAACAGGCTGGCTTAATGCCAGTTTTTTATAGTTCACTGTATTCGTCTTATTAGATTCTTTGCCAAAGCTAATAACACGAATAATTAGAAGACTAACTAATTTAATTGCCCATCATACCTTTACTGCTAGGGGAGTTAAATATTAAATACGAAAGAATTAACACTTTGCTAAAATTTTGAGCTGACTTTGTCTTTTTATTGTACATGTCTGGTCGCTAAGAAAATGAAAACTAACGCGTTAGCACTTTATTTTATAGTCGTAAATAGCAATGAATGCAAAAGCTAAGTTAATGAATGTTCATATTAATAGGGCGTATAAACAGATAAATCACTTAATTGGATACGCTAAAAGCGTACTCTGATTTTTAAAACTAAGAGTAATTTGTTAAATGGGCTTTTTTATGACTTTTTAATTACATTTTTATAGCTTTGGATTTTTAGCCAAGGGGAGGTTAATAGAATCAGCAATGAAAATAGCGATGTTAAAGTAGTTTTTATAAAAAAGTGGCTTATTTATTTTGCGGTTTAAACTAATTTGGCTTCCTCGTTTATTTTGACGATTAACAGCTTAACTCACAAAGAGGATAAAGTGACGCTGAGCCTTTAGAGAAGTAACAAAACCACATAATTAAACAAAAATGATGAGGCAGAATGGCTTTTACTTTCTCATTTTCTTCTCATTCACTTCTCTCAGTGCAATAAGCATTTTAAGAAAATTACGCACAAAGACACCAAAAAAAGCTGCAGCTTTAACACTGCAGCTTAGGATGGTTAAATTTTTATTTGTACGCTTCGTTATGAACGCCCGCAGCGCGCCCTGATGGATCGGCATTATTTTGAAATGATGCATCCCATGCAAGTGCTTCTGGGGTTGAACACGCAACTGATTTACCATGTGGTACACACTTAGCCGAGGCATCGCCTGGGAAGTGCGACTCAAAAATACTGCGGTAAAAATACGCTTCTTTAGAGTCTGGCGTGTTAATTGGGTATTTAAATTTGGCATTCGCCAATTCTTGATCCGTTACTTGCTCATTAACAAACTCTTTTAAGGTATCTATCCAGCTGTAGCCAACGCCATCAGAGAATTGCTCTTTTTGACGCCATAACACTTCATCTGGGAGGTAGCCGTCGAAGCCTGCACGTAAAATGTGTTTTTCAATTTTGCCGTCTTTACACATTTTAGCTTCAGGGTTAATGCGCATTGCCACATCAACAAACTCTTTATCTAAAAATGGTACGCGTGCTTCCACACCCCAAGCCGCCATTGATTTATTGGCACGTAAACAGTCAAACATATGGAGCTTTGAAACTTTACGGTTCAGCTCTTCATGAAACTCTTGTGCATTAGGCGCTTTATGAAAATATAAATAACCGCCAAATAATTCATCTGCACCTTCACCTGAGAGCACCATTTTTATACCCATGGCTTTAATTTGACGGGCCATTAAGTACATTGGGGTTGATGCACGAATGGTGGTTACATCGTAAGTTTCAATGTGGTAAATCACTTCTTTAAGTGCATCAATACCTTGTTGAATAGTAAAGATAATAGGGTGGTGAATTGTTCCAATCATATCAGCTACTTTTTGCGCTGCGGCTAAATCGGGGGAGCCTTCTAAACCCACCGAAAAGGAATGCAGTTTAGGCCACCAAGCATCACTTTCATCGTTATCTTCAATACGTTTTGCAGCAAAGCGCTGGGTAATAGCGGAAATAACCGATGAATCTAAGCCACCCGATAGCAATACGCCATAGGGTACGTCACACATAAGCTGGCGCTTAACCGCCGCTTCCAATGCATCTTTTACATCTTCTGCTTTGGCATCGTTGTTTTTAACAGCGTCGAAGCTTTGCCAATCACGTTGATAGTAAGGGGTTAATTTGCCGTCTTTGCTGTAAAGGTAATGCCCCGGCGGAAACTCTTCAATGTGCTTACAAATAGGTGAGAGCGCTTTGAGCTCTGACGCTACATAAAAGTTACCGTGCTCATCGTGACCTGTGTACAGTGGAATAATACCAATGTGATCGCGACCAATTAAGTATGCGTCTTGCTCTTCATCATATAAACAAAAAGCAAAAATACCATTTAAGTCATCTAAAAATGCCGGCCCTTTTTGTTTATACAGGGCTAAAATCACTTCACAATCTGACTGGGTTTGAAAATCAAAGTCGATCTCTAAGTTAGCGGCCAGCTCTTTGTGGTTATAAATTTCGCCATTAACCGCTAAAATATGGGTTTTTTCTGGGTTGTAAAGGGGTTGAGCACCGCTTGATACGCCAACAATGGCTAAGCGCTCATGCACTAAAATTGCTTTATCAGATGAATACACACCAGACCAATCTGGCCCACGATGACGTAACAGTTTAGACATTTCGATTGCCTGAGTGCGTAACTGGCTGGGATCCGATTTAATATCGAGTACACCAAAAATTGAACACATAATTTTTCCTCATTCCTATTAAGTGCCTACGATAGCGAGTTTGCTAAAGACTAACCTTGTTTTATCAGAAATAAATAACTAAGTCACACGGCTTTTTTAAATTAATAAGAATAATTTATGCACCAAACATGTTGCTGGTGCACCAATATGGTGAGGTTAATAGTATGATAGCAACGGATTGTACAATTTTTGATTTAAAACCGGCAGGGTTTAGCGTTTCATGCTGATGTAAATTTATATTTGCACCAAGTGGGTGCAAATATAATCATTAAGAAAACAGCGTTATCGTACTATGTTAATTAGCCCAATAGCGATTTAAACTCAGTTTAAGCTGAGATAGATGCGCATCGAGTTTACTTTTTGCCGCGGTTGCTTGTTCAAGCGTTACAAACTCAAAAGTAATAGAATCGGCGGTTCTAAACTGAGCAAACTGATGTAAATCCGCCTCTATTACATGGCCTATCAATGGGTAGCCCCCCGTTGTTTGTGCATCATTTAACAGCACAATTGGGTTGCCATCAGGTGGGAGTTGCACGCTTCCCGGTGCTACCGCGAGTGAGTGCAGTGAGAGCGAGTGTTGCATTATTTGGCTATTATTATGATCTAAGCGTACTCCCATTCGATTACTATTCGGGTTAATAGTAAATGAGGTGGTACAGAAAGCGTTTATACACTCAGGTGTAAGTAGTTCATGATGTGGGCCTTGATGTAGCCGAATAACTTTTCGTTTAGGCGGTGTTAATGCACCTTTATTGCATAGCCAAGGCTGAGTATATGGGGTTATTTTTATAATATCGTCGCTTTGTAATGCTCGGCCATTAAAACCACCAATGGCTGCCCCTAAGTCGGTTGATTTAGAACCCATAACTTCAGGGCATTCAATTCCACCTTTTACAGCAATGTAAGCTCTGGAGCCACCGCGTCCTGTATCAAATTTAAGTGTTTGTTTTGCTTTTACCGGATAACTCCACCCGGGGTAAACGGCTTGAGCGTCAAGTTTAGCGTTTAAGTCGGCTCCATGCAGAGCAATGACGGTATCGCACTCAAATTGCAATTCACATAACCCAACGGTGAGTTCAAGTACGGCATCGTTATCGTGATTATTTACTAAGCGATTGGCAATAATGTGCGCATAGGCGTCTAAGCTACCCGAGCGGCTAACCCCTAAATGACGAAAACCCACACGGCCTAAATCTTGGATTGTAAGCTGTATACCGGGTTTGATTACTTTAATCATTGTTTACTCCTTTTAACAGGCACAAATTCAAGGGTGTCACCGGGTTTAAATAAACAAGGGTTTGAGGCGGTTGCATCAAATAAACAGGCATCAGTATGAGCAATAATATGCCAGCCACCAGGTGAGTTTTCAGGATAAATGCCTGTTTGGTCTGCCCCAATCGCAATCGCGCCTTTAGGAACACTGACTCGTGGGTTATCACGCCTTGGGGTAAACAGTTGAGAATTGAGCCCATGTAAATAAGGAAAACCGGGCACAAAACCTAAAAACAACACATGGTAAATTTCTTTACTGTGTAAATTAATTACCTCATCTATTGTTAGCTTGTGATAATTAGCCACATAGTTTAAATCCTCACCTTGGTAATAGGTGTCTATTTTATGATGCTGACTTTCAAAGGCGTAATCATCAACCTCATCCCATAGTTTTGTTAAGGTGTTTTGCCATTGATGTAAATTACTGGCTGATTTTAAATACAAGGTTAATGAGTTCATCCCGGGGACTAAATCTATAAACTCATTGGTGTTTTTACAATACTGTGACAGCGCCCAGAGTTTTTTTTGCGTCGCAAGTATGTGTTGTTCGCTGTAGTGAGAAACATCAAAAAGCAGACTAGAATTTGTTAATATTTTTATACTTGGCAAAGTGCTCATACAGATAACTTATTAATATTGTTTGTATTTAAGCTATCACAGTCGTTGTGCTATTACGATATTAATAGACAAACTCGGATCGATTAAATTCCCGTCTTCGTAAAGTTTTATTGCGTGTGAAATTTATTCTTGAGTTTACAGGTCTGCTTTAGGGTCTGTTGACCTTTGCGGATTAAAATCGCTCCTAGGCAGAACCCGAAGGGCAGCGCCTGTTTGGCATTGATGCTCCGTTATCGCCTATTTATGGGGAATAACCACACCACATAGGCTCTGCCTTGCCTAAACACCAAACAAACTGCTGCAAATTTAACCTTGAAAGGTCAACAGACCCTAGAGTAACTAAAACTAAGAGGTCATCGTATGTTTAAGCGGGTAATACTATCGGCGTTTGCCATTGTGGGCTTACTAAGTGCAATGAGTGCTATATCGTCAGATGAAATAATCAAACCAACTGATTTAGATGCAACCATGCATGTTGAAAAAATAGTGCTGGGTTCGGGCTGTTTTTGGGGTGCAGAAAAACGCTACGAAGCACTTAATGGTGTGTTAGACGCTGAATCGGGTTACGCCGATGGCCGGGGGTTTAAGCCAACCTATAGAAATATCACTAAGTTATCCCGTCGCTTTGATGAAGATAATTACGCCGAAGTGGTGCAGGTTACTTTTAATAGTAATATTATTTCAGCAAGAGAGTTGTTGCAAAATTACTATGAGAGCCACGATCCAACGCAAAAGAATCGTCAAGGTAATGATGTAGGCACGCAATATCGCTCTATTATTTTAACCACTACCGATCAGCAAGCGAGCATCGCAAAAGCGGTCACGAGTGAGTATCAGCAATTATTAAGTAAAGCCGATTATGGAAAAATAGTGACGCAAATAAAGCCACTTGAGCGCTTTTATTCGGCTGAAGAGTATCATCAAAATTACCTTGAAAAAAATCCAAACGGCTATTGCCCTGATCATTCAACCGGTGTTGTATTTACTCAAAGTGATAAACCGAAGGTAGATAATACTGCATTATTAAATGGCAAACAGATTGTTATTTTAGACTCGCAAAGTTATTGCCCTTACTGCGAAAAGTTTAAAGCGGCCGTTGCCAATGATTATAAAGGCACAATTCCAATGACTTTCCGCCATGCTGATCAGCTTGATGGGTTAACGATTAAATCGGCGACATGGGCTACACCTACCATATTATTTTTAGAAAATGGGGTTGAGGTCTATTCTCGCCAAGGCTACATGAACCCAGAGCAATTTTATAAAGCATTAGGTGCGTTTAAGCTTGGCAACAGTGAAGCTTATAAGGTGGCTTTTAATGCTAAAACCGACAGCCCTTACTGCAAAGAATATGCTATTTTTAAAAACACGCCCGATGGCATCTTTATTGATAAACTAAGCGGTGAGCCATTATTTGATACCCGCGATAGATTTAACTCAGGCACCGGTTGGCTTTCATTTACCCACCCAATAAAAGACAGTGTAACCCAACATGAAGATAATAGCTGGGGAATGCAGCGCATTGAGCTTAAGTCTAAAAGTACCGGTATTCACTTAGGGCATTTATTTCCGGGTGAGGGGCCTAGAGGGCAAGATAGATATTGTATTAATGCGACTGTTTTAGAATTTGTAGCCAGAAAACAGTAAATTTTAAGCAAAAAAAAGCAGCGATGATTAAGTAGATACTTAACGGTCGCTGCATTTCAATTGACAACATCTTCACACACAATAAAGATTCGGGGGGTTGTATTAGTACAAAACTAACTCTGGCTTATTGTTGTTGATGAGAATGAAAATAAAAACAACCCAAGCTCAGTCACCACCGGACTTGAGTTGTTTTTTACACTGACAACATCTTCACACACAATAAAGATTCTTAAGTTTATTGGCGGGTGTAAGGGTAAAAATAAAAACAACTCAAGCTAAGTCACCACCGAACTTGAGCTGTTTTTTACACTGACAACATCTTCACACACAATAAAGATTCTTTTTTACTAGCTCGTTGTTACAAACTAATGAAATCTGATTTTGGTAACACGTTTTATATTTTTTAGCGTGTTGCCGTTTGGTTGAGTTAACTTTAGAGCTTTTACTCAATTTCGACAAGCGATAAAAACAAAACTAATAAGTGAAAAAAACTAACTTATGGGGTTTTAGATTTTTTCAATAAATAAAGCGCTGATAAATAAGCGCTTTTTTTGTTTTTCGGTAGGGGGATTTTAAAAATAAAAGTTGCACACTTTAAAATTAGCTAAAAAGCGCTCAACAAGGAGCCCTTAATTGAATGTGCTATTTAGTTTGCCTAAAGGTGTTAATCACCCATTTTGCAAACAAATCGAGAGGGTGATTAGCGGTACTTGAGCCATGCTGAACTAAATAATATTTGTCTTTTGTTGTTAGTGGTTGCTCAAACAGTTTGTAAAGCCATTGCTCATCCAGCCAGCTTTGGCTTATTGGTAAAGGAATAAGCGCGATGCCCATACCTTGCTGTGCAGCGCGTGCAACGCCAAACATACTATCTATTTGAATAATTTGTGCAGGGGAAAAGTCATCAATACCGACTTTTTCAGCCCATTGATGCCATGCCCAAGGCCGTGCTTTATGCACAATAAGCGGCACTTGATTGAGCGCCTGGCAGTGATCGTTTTGCCACTGATCGAGCAGCTTTTTATTACACGCTGGAATATATTCTAAATTAAATAACTCAGTAGCCAGCCCATCAAGCGGTTTACTTGAAGATAAAATGATTGATAAATCACTTTGGCGAGTCAGCTCTTTGCGCGTTTTAAGGGTGTCCATGTGTAAATTAATATTAGGATGCTCACTCGTCCACTCACTCAGTTTTGGCATTAGCAATTCACTGGCAAAAAACTCGGGCAGGGTAATGGTTAAATTTACATTTTGTTGTAACTGACTAAATTCGGTAATGGTGCTTTCCAGCATATTTATAATGGGGTAAATCGCTTCAAAAAAGTTTTTTCCAGCTGGCGTTAAGCTTATGGAACGGGTTTGCCTTTGAAATAAATCAATGCCCAGCTGCTCTTCTAGCTGCTTTATTTGATGGCTGACCGCCGATGGCGTTAAATACAGCTCTTTGGCGGCATGTTTAAAACTTAAGCTTTTTGCGGCAAAACAAAAAGAGCGAAGGCCGCGAATAGGTGTTTGCATGGTATCCAATATAAAGTTATTTCAATCACCTTATTACAGGCAATTATTAAACCAAAAATAAAAGTTAACTATATCAGTTATTTAATTTTTTTATTAGGGCGAATTCACCTAAGTGGTGCGTTAAATTCTCACTATAGTGCAAAAGCTAAAATAAAGGCAAAAAAAATCCCTCTTGCGAGGGATTTTGGGTAACTCAGCGCCATTGGCACTGGGAATGAGGTCGGTACAGGGTGAAATTGTGAGTAGTTTAAAACACCATCTCAGGAATATCACCGTCAACAAGCAATTTACCTGCCGTTTTACTAATAATTTCATCAACTGATACGCCTGGTGCGCGTTCTAGCAAATGAAATGCGCCGTCTTTAACTTCTAATACGGCTAAATCGGTTACTATTTTTTTAACACAGTTAACGCCCGTCAGCGGTAACGTACAGCTTTCTAATAATTTAGAATCGCCGTGTTTACTGGCATGGGTCATAGTAACAATAATGTTTTTTGCACCAGCAACTAAATCCATTGCTCCGCCCATGCCTTTTATTAATTTTTTAGGGATCATCCATGAGGCTATAGACCCGTTTTGGTCTACCTCAAATGCGCCCAGAACCGTTAAGTCTACATGACCACCCCGTATCATGGCAAAACTATCTGCACTATTAAATATAGCTGCACCGGTAGCTGCCGTCACGGTTTCTTTACCCGCGTTGATCATATCGGCATCTACAGTGTCTTTAGTTGGGTATTCACCCATACCTAATAGGCCATTTTCGGACTGTAGCATAACTTCTATGCCATCGGGTACATAGTTTGCGACGAGTGTCGGAATACCTATGCCTAAATTAACATAGTACCCATCTTGTAGCTCTTGAGCGACGCGCATTGCGACTTGTTCACGTGATAATGCCATTTTAAGTGCTCCTGCTTAATCTCGTGTGGTAACACGTTCAATGCGTTTTTCAAAGTTGCCCTTGATCACGCGATTTACAAAAATGCCAGGGGTATGAATTTGACTTGGCTCTAGCTCACCGGGTTCAACAATCTCTTCCACTTCGGCAACGGTAATTTTACCTGCGGTTGCGGCCATTGGATTAAAGTTCATTGCGGTATGGCGAAATACTAAATTACCGTAACGGTCTGCTTTCCATGCTTTTACAATGGCAAATTCGCCCGTGATTGACTCTTCTAAAATATAAGGGCGACCATTAAATTCTTTTACTTCTTTACCCTCAGCTACTGGCGTACCGTAACCCGTGGCGGTATAAAAAGCAGGAATACCGGCACCACCAGCACGCATTTTTTCTGCTAGAGTCCCTTGCGGTGTTAGCTCTACATCAATTTCGCCATTAAGTAGTTGTTGTTCAAAAAGAGCATTTTCGCCCACATAAGAGGCAACCACTTTTTTAATTTGTTTGTCTTGTAATAAAAGCCCTAAACCAAAGTCATCAACGCCGCAATTGTTCGATACGACCGTTAACTCTTTGGTTTGCATTTTTTTAATTTGTGCTATTAATCCCTCGGGAATACCGCATAAACCAAAACCACCAGCGATGATAGTATCGCCGTCTTTTAAACCTTCCATTGCAGCTTCGTAACTCGAAACTACTTTATCAAAACCGGCCATGAGTGACTCCTCATTCTATGCTATTGCAATTATTGTGTGTGTAATGCCACTGAAACTTTACTAACAGGCTGTTTATTAAGCGCATTAGTAATTTGCCAACCTGCTTGTGCGAGCCTTTTTAAATCAATTCCATGTTCAATGCCAAGCCCTTGCAGTAAGTAAACAACATCTTCGGTGGCAACATTTCCTGACGCACCCTTAGCGTAAGGGCAGCCACCAAGGCCAGCAACGGCAGCGTCAACCGTTGAAATACCTAGGCTTAAGGCAGCGTAAATATTTGTGAGCGCCTGTCCATAGGTATCATGAAAGTGTACTGCAAGCTTACTTTTATCAATATGCTTGAGCAGCAATGTAAGCAGCTCAGTCACTTTACCTGCGGTGCCGACACCAATAGTATCGCCAAGGCTCACTTCATAGCAGCCAAGCGCTAATAACTTTTGTGCCACGTTTAAAACAACCTGAGGGTCAACGTCTCCCTCATAAGGGCAGCCTAAAACACAGCTTACATAACCACGAACGCGTATATTATTGGCTTTAGCAAAAGTCATTACCTCGCTAAAACGATCAATACTTTGCGCTATTGAACAATTTATATTTTTTTGACAAAACGCTTCGCTGGCCGCCGTAAATATAGCAAATTCTTTAATACCAACAGCATGCGCAGCTTGTGCGCCTTTTAAATTTGGCGTTAAGGCACTTAAATTAATCTCTGGAAGGTCAAGCGCACTGATCACCTCGCTTGAGTCTGCCATTTGTGGCACCCATTTGGGAGATACAAATGCACCAGCTTCTATGTCTTTTAATCCCGCGGCGGCGAGGGCATTAATAAGTGTTACTTTATCTTCAGTGCTGACGGTTTTTTCATTTTGTAAACCATCACGTGCGCCCACTTCAACAATACGAACTTTGTTTGCAAAGGCACTCATTAAGCACCTTCCTGAACAGTCGTATCTTCAACAATGGCTAACAGTGCGCCGTGTGAAACTAGTTCACCTTCACCAAAGCAGTAACTCTGTAATATGCCGTCATGCGGTGCATTAAGTGTATATTCCATTTTCATGGCTTCGATAATAACAACGGCATCACCTTTAGTGATAGTGCTACCTACTTCAATTAAATGTTTTACTACCGTGCCATTGAGTGGCGCAGCGAGCGGCAGCGCGTCATTTTCGTGTGAACTAATATAATGTTTATCAACATATTCAAACTTAGTTTGCAGTGCTTTATTCATTACAGTAATTGCATTGTCAGTTATGCTGACATGTGCGCTGTGCTTTTCACCGTTAATAAATACGTTGCACACACCATTATTTAACGTCCCTTGAACACTGTATACGCCCGTACTGTGTGTCACATTGTAACCCTGCGCAGTTTTGATAGCGCTTAGCGGTAAATCTACAAATGGGATTTTAATTGCCTGCGGTGCATTTAAAGTAAACCCACTCAGTTGTTGCCAAGGGCTGGCACTATTGTTTTGTGCTTGGTGCGTGTTTAACGACTCTAAATAGGCAAAAGCGGCAATAAGCTGGCTTGATAGCAATAATGACTCATCAACTGCAGCGAGTGAATCACCTTGCTCAGCAATAAAGTGTGTACTTGGCGCGCCTTGTTTAAAACTTGCGTGGCAAGCTAAGTTATGTAAAAAGCCAATATTGGTACTAAAGCCTGCTAAATGAAATTGCTCAAGCGCCTGTTGCAAACGAGAAAGCGCTTGTTCGCGATTATCATCATGAACAATTAACTTTGCAATCATTGGGTCGTAGTAGGGGCTTATTTCATCACCTTGGGCAATCCCGGTATCTATGCGTACAAATTCACTATTAACGGGGACATGTAGCGCTTCAATGGTGCCTGAGCACGGAATAAAGTCATTTGCAGGGTCTTCGGCGTAAATACGCGCTTCAAAGCTATGGCCTTGCAGTTGAATATCAGATTGCTTTAACGGCAGTGTTTGCCCGCCCGCAATATTAATTTGCCAGTTCACTAAATCAACACCGGTCACCATTTCGGTCACTGGGTGCTCTACTTGCAGGCGAGTGTTCATTTCCATAAAGAAAAATTCATTACCGCAAAGTAAAAACTCAACAGTACCCGCACCACGGTAATTAATGGCTAATGCACAGCGTACAGCCGCTTCGCCCATTTCTTTACGCAGCGCGTCAGATAAACCTGGAGCAGGGGCTTCTTCAATCACTTTTTGGTGTCGGCGTTGCAACGAACAGTCACGATCACCCAAATAAACACAATTACCGTGATTATCTGCAAATACTTGTACTTCAACATGGCGAGGTTGATTAACGTAGCGCTCTAATAGCACTAAATCGTTACCAAAACCGGCAATGGCTTCACGTTGGGCGCCTTCAAGTGCAGCTATAAAGTCTTTCGGCTTTTCTACCACTCGCATCCCTTTACCGCCACCGCCAAAGGCCGCTTTGATAAGAACAGGGTAACCAATTTTTTCAGCCTCAGATTGCAAAAAAACAGGGTCTTGTTTATCACCATAGTAACCAGGTACCAAAGGAACGTTTGCCGCGGCCATTATTTCTTTAGCACGGGTTTTTGAGCCCATTGCTTCAATACTCGTTGCTGGTGGGCCAATAAAAGCAATGTTATTTGCTTCACAGGCTTTAGCAAATTCACTGTTTTCTGATAAAAAGCCGTAGCCTGGATGAATGCAATCAGCGCCACTGGCTTTAGCAACCTGCAAAATTTTATCTGCGACTAGGTATGAATCTTTACTTGGCGCAGCACCAATATGGTAGGCTTCGTCGGCCATTTTTACATGTTGCGCGTTTTTATCTGCATCTGAATACACCGCAACCGTGGTTAAGCCCATTTGCTTTGCGGTGCGCATAATACGACAGGCAATTTCGCCACGGTTAGCAATCAGAATTTTTTGTAATTGTACTGTGTTCATAATGCGTCCTAGAGTTGCCATTGGGGAGGGCGTTTATCAAAAAAGGCGCTCAGTCCTTCTTGGCCTTCAGTTGATACACGAATTTTAGCTATACGCTCTGCAGTCAGTGCAATTAGCTCCTCGTTTATCTCTTTATTGGCAACATCGTTAATAAGTGCTTTTGCGGCTTTAACGGCAATAGGGCCGTTATCAATCAAGGTTTGCAGCAAATTATCGAGGGCTGTCTCTAAGTTCCCAGTAATTTGATGCACTAAACCCAGTTGCTTTGCTGTGTGGGCATCAAACACTTCTGCAGTTAAAAAATATCTGCGTGCAGAACGCTCACCAATGGCCTTAATCACATAAGGGCTGATCACGGCAGGTATTAGCCCAAGTTTAACTTCACTTAAACAAAATTGTGCATCGTCTTTACTAAGCGCAATATCACAGCAGGCAATTAAGCCTAATGCCCCACCAAAGGCGGCACCTTGTACCGCACAAATTGTAGGATGCGGGCTCTGTGCTAATACTTGCATAAGTTTAGCCAGTTGCATTGAATCAGCTAAGTTATCGTTATAGTTATTATCTGCCATCGATTTCATCCAGGCTAAGTCGGCACCGGCTGAAAAATGTTTACCTTCGGTTTTGAGTACTAAGGCACGAATATCGAGTGTATTAGCATGTTCAATACATTGAATAAGCTCATGGATAACGTCGCTATTAAACGCATTACGTTTTTCTGGGCGGCTTAAAACGAGTACAGCCACATTAGATTTTGTTATTTGTAGTGTTACTGACATTGTGCGCTCCGGTTACATTCTAAATACGCCAAACTTAGACTCACGCTGTGGTGCATTTTTAGCTGCTGTTAATGCAAGCCCTAACACATTACGTGTATCGACAGGGTCTATAATGCCATCGTCCCATAAGCGGGCACTGGCATAATAAGGATGACCTTGTTGTTCGTATTGACTAATAATTGGCTTTTTAAAATCGCTAACTTCTTGCTCGCTCATGCTTTCGCCTTTACGGGCTAATCCATCTTGTTTAACTTGTGCCATAACACCGGCAGCTTGCTCACCACCCATGACTGAAATACGGGCATTTGGCCACATCCACATCATGGTCGGTTCAAATGCACGGCCACACATTCCATAATTGCCGGCGCCATAAGAGCCACCAATAAGCACGGTGAATTTTGGTACATCAGCACACGACACCGCCATCACCATTTTAGCGCCATGTTTAGCAATGCCTTCGGCTTCGTATTTTTTACCGACCATAAAGCCAGTAATATTTTGTAAAAATACCAATGGAATGTTGCGCTGAGCACACAGCTGAATAAAGTGCGCGCCTTTTTGCGCCGACTCACTAAATAAAATACCGTTATTAGCCACTATGCCCACAGGGTTGCCATAAATGCTGGCAAAGCCTGTCACCAATGTTTCGCCAAAGTAACGTTTAAATTCATCAAAAGACGAGTCATCGACAGTGCGGGCTATTACTTCACGCACATCAAATGGCTTTTTAAGATCAGTACCAACAATGCCGTAAAGCTCGTTAATATCGTAACGGGGAGCTTTTACGTCATCTAATAATGGGGCGGTAGGGCGTGTGTAATTAATTCGCTCTATGCATTGGCGTGCAATTGATAATGCATGCGCATCATTTTCAGCGTAATGATCGGCCACACCCGATGTTTTACAATGAACATCGGCGCCGCCAAGCTCTTCTGCGGTAACTTCTTCACCGGTTGCCGCTTTTACCAGTGGTGGGCCTGCTAAAAATATAGTGCCTTGCTCTTTAACAATAATACTTTCATCGGCCATAGCAGGAACATACGCACCACCTGCGGTACATAAGCCCATAACCACTGCAATTTGTGGAATGCCTTTACCCGACATACGTGCTTGATTGTAAAAAATACGCCCAAAATGCAGTTTATCTGGAAATACATCGTCTTGCTCTGGCAAATTAGCACCGCCAGAATCAACTAAGTAAATACACGGTAAGTGGCAACGCTCAGCAATATCTTGTGCGCGTAAATGCTTTTTAACAGTAAGGGGGAAATAGGTGCCACCTTTAACTGTCGCGTCGTTTGCAATCACCATACATTCAACGCCTTTCACGCGACCAATACCTGCAACCACACCGGCACAAGGTATCTCTTGTTCATACACACCAAATGCAGCAAATTGCGATATTTCTAAAAAGGGTGAGCCTTCATCTAATAAAGTACTGATACGGTCACGAACAAACAGCTTTCCTCTGCTTTCATGGCGCTCTTTAAGTGCAGCGCCACCACCTAAGCTAATATTGGCAACTTTATCGCGTAAATCATCCACCAGCGCCGACATATTTTTGTGGTTTTGCACAAAACTAGGATCGTGGGGATTAACGCTCGATTTTAAAATCGTCATAAATTAATCCTTAACGGCTTTCAGTAAATAATTCACGACCAATTAACATACGGCGTATTTCTGAGGTGCCTGCACCAATCTCGTATAATTTCGCATCACGCAGTAAGCGACCTGTTGCGTATTCGTTTATGTAGCCATTGCCGCCTAAAATTTGGATTGCATCAAGGGCCATTTTAGTTGCAAGCTCTGCAGCGTATAAAATTGCGCCAGCTGCGTCTTTACGGGTGGTTTCGCCGCGATCACAGGCTTTTGCTACTGTGTACACATAAGAGCGGGCTGCATTCATTTGTGTATACATATCGGCAATTTTGCCTTGAATTAACTGAAATTGACCAATAGGACTGTCAAACTGCTTACGCTCATGAATGTAAGGCACCACAATGTCCATACATGCTTGCATAATTCCTAACGGGCCTGCAGCTAAAACAACTCGCTCGTAATCAAGGCCGCTCATAAGTACCTTAACGCCTTCGTTTAAGTTACCTAAAATGTTTTCTTCGGGTACTTCGCAGTTATCAAATACCAGTTCACAGGTGTTTGATCCGCGCATACCGAGTTTGTCGAGTTTTTGTGCGGTAGAAAACCCCGGGAATGTTTTCTCAACAATAAAGGCGGTAATACCTTTCGCACCGGCGTTTAAATCTGTTTTTGCGTAAATAACCAGAGTATCGGCGTCAGGGCCATTGGTGATCCACATTTTATTGCCGTTTAAAATGTACTTATCGCCTTTTTTCTCGGCTTTAAGTTTCATTGATACAACATCAGAGCCTGCGTTAGGCTCACTCATGGCCAAGGCACCAATGTGTTCACCGCTAATTAGTTTAGGTAAGTATTTTTCTTTTTGTGCTTGTGATCCATTACGGTTTATTTGATTAACACACAGGTTTGAATGCGCACCGTAACTTAAACCAATAGAGGCACTTGCACGGCTAATTTCTTCCATGGCAATAACGTGCTCTAAATAACCTAAGCCAGCACCACCAAATTCTTCATCCACGGTCATGCCAAGCACGCCCATTTCACCCATTTGCGGCCAAAGTTCATTGGGGAACGCATTATCAAGGTCAGTTTTTTCAGCTAGTGGGGCAATTTCTTGACTGGCAAAGCTGTTTACGTGACTGCGGATCATATCTGCAGTTTCGCCAAGGCCAAAGTTCATTTCTTTATATAGTGAAATAGTGCTCATGATTAATTCCTGTGTGTTGATGACGTTGTTATATTTTATTCATCTATTTTGCTAAGCGTGTCGCGACAGCGACGTTCAGCGGTGACCAGTTCCATAAGAACCACTTTAATGTCATCCATCTGTTGTGAAAGATCGGCTTTTTTCTCACTGATAAGGTCAAGCATAGTAACTAACTGTTTTGCACTTGATTTATCAGCATCATACAGTTCAAACAAACGACCTGTTTCAGCTAAGGTGAAACCTAAACGTTTACCGCGCAGTATTAGCTTAAGGCGTACCTTGTCGCGCTTTGAGTAAATACGTGTTTGGCCATTGCGCTCTGGCGATATTAACCCTTGGTCTTCGTAAAAACGGATAGAGCGGGTAGTAATATCAAATTCTTTCGCTAATTCGCTGATACTAAAAGTTTGTTCGTTTTTAGCCGGCTCATTGGCTGAATTTGCAAAGTTTGTTTGATTATCTGATTTCATTGTAATGTTTACCTCATTCGAATATCACCAATATAAGTGAAGTTTACGTAAAGGTAAAGTGCGATCTGGTTGTTATACTTTAGACGTACAAAATAAATGCGGATTTACAGTAGAAGTTGAGTGTTTATAAACGTTATAAGCCATTTGTGGAGGTTGTCATACATTTTTAGCAAGCTTGCTTTACAGTTTTCACACTAATTAGAAAGTTGATTTTAGATTTACGTTGGCGTAAACGTAAATTTTATGTATGCTCGTATTTATCAGATTAGTTTAAACATTAAGCTAAACATAATAAAACATGTTTGCGTTAATAGAAAATGGAGCCTTTTATGTCTTTCGAAAGCGTTGTAATTGTAGCAGCAAAACGCACCCCAATGGGTGGATTTATGGGCGCACTAAGTGATGCGCAGTCTACTGAACTAGGTGCTACAGCTATTGCAGGTGCACTTGCTCAAACGGGTTTAAGCAATGATGCAATTGATGAAGTGATTATGGGCTGTGTATTACCAGCTGGCTTAGGCCAAGCGCCTGCACGTCAAGCAATGCTTAAAGCGGGGCTTGCACTTAGCACCGGTGCTACCACTATTAATAAAGTATGTGGCTCGGGTTTAAAAGCAGCGATGTTAGCGAATGATTTAATTAAGGCGGGTTCTATTGAATCAGCAATCGCTGGTGGTATGGAAAGCATGACCAATGCGCCTTACTTTATTCCTAAAGCCCGTGGCGGTATGCGTATGGGACATGGTGAAATAAAAGATCATATGATGAGCGATGGCCTTGAAGATGCTTACGACAATAAAGCAATGGGTTGTTTTGCTCAAGACACAGCCGATGAATACGGTATTGGTCGTGAGCAAATGGATAATTTTGCATTAAGCTCACTGACTAAAGCAAAAGCTGCAATTGAAAATGGTAGCTTTGAGAACGAGATTACTCCGCACACTATAAAAACGCGTAAGGGTGACATCACCGTTTCAATCGATGAGCAACCTGGCAACGCACGACCTGAAAAAATTCCAAGCTTAAGAGCTGCATTTAAAAAAGACGGCACCATTACTGCCGCTAACTCATCGTCTATTTCAGATGGTGGCGCAGCACTGATTTTAATGAGCGAATCAAAAGCAAAAGCAGAGGGTTTAACGCCACTGTGCAAAATTGTGGCTCACAGCACGCATTCTCAAAAACCCAGTGAATTTACCGTAGCGCCTGTTGGTGCAATGAACAGCGTACTTGAAAAAGCAGGGTGGACAACCGCCGATGTTGACCTATGGGAAATTAACGAAGCGTTTGCCATGGTTACCATGCTAGCTATTAACGAGTTAAAGCTTGATGAGAACAAAGTTAATGTTAACGGTGGAGCCTGTGCATTGGGTCATCCTATTGGTGCCAGCGGTGCGCGTATTTTAGTAACACTTATCCATGCACTTAAAAACCGGGGTCTTAAAAAGGGCGTAGCCTCTTTATGTATTGGTGGCGGTGAAGCCGTTGCCATGGCCGTAGAAGCACTTTAACTAATAATAAAGCCGCAGCAACTATAACAAAAACGCTGCGGTACCCAATTTAATCAATAGGATTTTAATTATGCACCAAGTACCCTTACTCATTAACGGCGAATTTATTCAATCAACTTCAAATGAATTAATTGATGTTGTAAATCCTGCTAATCAAGAAGTGTTAGCGCAAGTACCTTGTGCTACAGACGCTGAAATGGACGCGGCTATTGCCTCTGCCAGCGAAACGTTTAAAACGTGGAAAGACGTACCAATTACAGAACGTGCGCGCATTATGATGAAATACGCGGCGCTGTTAAAAGAAAACCATGACGAACTAGCCACTATTATTTGTCATGAATTAGGTAAAACATTTGAAGATGCAAAAGGCGATGTGTGGCGTGGTATTGAAGTAGTCGAGCAAGCTGCTAATGCACCATCATTAATGATGGGCGAGACGATGGAAAACGTAGCGCGTAAAATCGATACCTATTCATATATGCAGCCACTAGGTGTATGTGCAGGTATTACCCCATTTAATTTTCCGGCCATGATCCCACTTTGGATGTTCCCACTGGCAATTGTGTGTGGTAACACCTTTATTTTAAAACCGTCTGAGCAAGACCCACTTACGCCAATGCGTTTAGCTGAGCTATTTATTGAAGCGGGTGCACCAAAGGGTGTTTTACAAGTTGTGCACGGTACAAAACCACAAGTAGACCGTTTATTAGAAGACAAAGCGGTTCGCGCTATTTCATTTGTAGGTTCATGTGGCGTAGGTGCATACATTTATTCTAAAGGCACACAACATCTAAAACGTGTGCAAGCCTGTGTGGGCGCTAAAAACCACATGGTAATTATGCCTGATGCAAGCAAGTCTCACGTAGTTAATAACTTAGTAGGCGCATCGGTTGGTGCGGCAGGCCAGCGTTGTATGGGTATTTCAGTGGCGGTATTTGTTGGCCAAGCAAAAGACTGGGTTGATGAAATTAAAGCTGGCTTTGAAGGTGTACGCCCAGGTGTATGGGATGATGCAGACGCTGCATATGGTCCGCAAACATCACCAGCTGCAAAAGCGCGTATTTTATCATTGATTGCCGATGGTAAAGCGCAAGGCGCAACCTGTTTAATTGATGGCTCTGACTTTACTGTTGAAGGGTTTGAGCAAGGTAACTGGATAGGCCCAACGTTATTTACTGATGTAACCAAAGAGATGAACTTGTACAAAGAAGAGATTTTTGGCCCAGTACTGGCGTGTATGTTTGTAGATACGCTTGAAGAAGCCATCGCCCTTATTAACGAAAGCCCTTACGGTAACGGTACCTCATTATTTACATCAAGTGGTGCAGCTGCACGTAAGTTCCAACACGAAATTGAAGTGGGTCAAGTGGGTATTAATGTGCCTATTCCTGTGCCACTGCCATTTTTCTCGTTCACGGGTTGGAAAGGCTCATTCTACGGCGATACTCACACCTATGGTAAACAAGGTATTCGTTTTTACACAGAAACTAAAACTATTACCTCTCGTTGGTTTGAGGATGACATTGCCTCAGGTCCAAACATGAGTATTAATCTTAAATAATATTGCACTGAATAATTAATAAAAAAGAGGGGCACAACACACAGTGTTGTCGCTCCTCACTAATTACTCCCGTTATGGGATGCTTTGACAACAAACAAAACACACTTAAAGAGGTCTACCATGGACTTTAACTTATCTGAAGATCAACAAGCCTTTGCGCAAACCGCTCGCCAATTCGCAGAGTCTGAACTAGCACCACACGCTGCCAAGTGGGATCGCGAACATATTTTTCCTAAAGACACAATAAAAGCCGCTGGTGAGCTAGGTTTTTGTGGTTTATACACCCCAGAAGAAGCCGGTGGCTTAGGTTTATCTCGCTTAGATTCAAGCATTATTTTTGAACAGCTGGCGATGGGCTGTACCGCAACAACGGCTATGTTAACTATTCATAATATGGCAACCTGGATGATAGCCAGTTTTGCGACCGATATCGTAAAAGAGCAATACGTTGAACAATTAGTAATGGGTGAATTACTTGCATCGTACTGTTTAACTGAGCCAGGCTCGGGTTCTGATGCTGCGTCATTAAAAACTAAAGCAGTGCGTGACGGTGATGAGTATGTTATTAACGGCTCAAAAATGTTTATTTCAGGCGCCGGTGAAACAGAAATTCTAGTGGTCATGGCGCGTACGGGAGCCGATGGCCCTGGTGGTATTTCGGCTTTTGTTGTACCTGCAGATGCATCAGGTGTTGAATACGGTAAAGCAGAAGAAAAAATGGGGTGGAATGCACAGCCCACACGTTTAATTAGCTTTGAAGATGTGCGTATTCCAGCCGCAAACTTATTAGGCCAAGAAGGTGAAGGCTTTAAATTCGCCATGCAAGGTTTAGACGGCGGCCGTATTAATATTGCCACTTGCTCTATTGGTACAGCCCAAGCGGCACTTAATACGGCCCGTGAGTATTTAAAAGAGCGTACCCAATTTGGTAAGCCATTGGCTGCGTTTCAAGCGCTACAGTTTAAAATTGCCGATATGAATACCGAGCTTGTAGCAGCACGCCAAATGGTGCGCTTAGCGGCGTTTAAACTCGATACTAACGACAGTGAAAAAACCACTTATTGCGCCATGGCTAAACGTTTTGCCACCGATGTTGGTTTTACCGTGTGTAATGACGCGCTGCAAATTCACGGTGGCTACGGTTACATAAAAGAATACCCGCTTGAGCGCCATGTTAGAGATGTACGTGTTCATCAAATTCTTGAGGGCACTAACGAAATTATGCGTGTGATTATTGCGCGTCGTATTTTAGCCGAATCAGCCAGCGAAGTTTTATAAGGAGATTAGTATGTCAAATCCTAGCATTGAGTTAACTATTGAAGGCCATGTAGCTATTTTAACCATGTCGAATCCGCCAGCGAATACCTGGACGAAAGACACCTTAGTGGCGCTTAAAGACACGGTTAACCAATTAAATACCAATAAAAATATTTATGCGTTAGTACTGACTGGTGAAGGCGAGAAGTTCTTTAGCGCCGGTGCCGACCTAAATGTATTTGCCAGTGGCGATAAAGGTGTAGCTGCAGATATGTCACGTGTATTTGGTGAAGCGTTTGAAGCGCTAACTAATTTTAGAGGTGTGTCGGTTGCAGCCATTAATGGCTATGCAATGGGTGGCGGCCTTGAAGTAGCGCTTGCTTGTGATATTCGTATTGCAGAAGAGCAAGCACAAATGGCGTTACCTGAAGCAAAAGTGGGTTTATTACCGTGTGCTGGTGGAACGCAAAACTTAGCATGGCTTGTTGGCGAGGGCTGGGCAAAACGCATGATTTTATGCGGTGAGCGCTTAAAAGCCGATAAAGCCCTACAAATTGGCTTAGTGGAAGAAGTGGTTGCACAAGGTGAAAGCTTTGCCGCAGCATTAAAACTGGCAAACCAAGTAGCAGAGCAAAGTCCATCGTCGGTTGCTGCATGTAAAACCTTGATTCAAAAAGGGCGTCATCAACCAATGGCGAATACATTGCCACTGGAGCGTGAACTGTTTGTTGGTTTATTTGATACCGAAGATCAGCAAGAGGGCGTGAACGCCTTTTTAGAAAAACGTAAAGCTATTTGGGTGAATGGCTAATGACAGAACTTACTCGTTTAAATTCAGCTGATGCTGCCGTGGTATTTGAAACAGCAACCACAGACAATGGCCGACTCATTGGTTTTGCAACCTTAAATGCGCCTAAATCGTTAAATGCCCTTAATTTTGAAATGATCAGCTTACTCGAGCCGCAACTACAGCAATGGGACAAAGACGATAACATTGCATTAGTGGTTCTTAAAGGCACTGGTGAAAAAGCATTTTGTGCCGGTGGCGATGTAGTGAGCTTACACAAAGCAATGAGTGAGGGAAAACCGAGCTCACTGGTTGAAGAATTTTTTACTCAAGAGTATCAGCTCGATTACCTAATTCACTGTTACAACAAACCCATTTTAGTGTGGGGTAACGGGATTGTAATGGGCGGCGGTTTAGGTTTAATGGCCGGTGCCAGTCATCGCGTAGTGACTGAAACATCACGCATTGCTATGCCAGAGCAAACCATTGGTCTTTACCCTGATGTAGGTGGCAGTTATTTTTTACATAAAATGCCTGCGCATGTTGGTTTGTTTTTAGGGCTGACCTCGGCATCAATAAATTGTGAAGACGCTAAGCTTGTATCGCTTGCCGATCACTTTGTAAATGCCGATAAATACCCAGAGCTTGTTGAAGCGTTACTCAATACTAAATGGGGTAAAACAGCAAGTTTAAACCACGACAAGCTAAGTAACTTGCTTATTGAGTTAGATAACAACTCTAGCCGTATGCCTAAAGGCAATTTAAAAGCCAACTTATCGCTAATTCAAAAGTTAGGCGACTTTGACACCTTACAGCAGCAGGTAGATTACATTTTAAACCTAACCACAGATGACAAATGGCTACAACGTGCACAAAAATCGTTGGCGCATGGTTGCCCTTTAAGTTGTGCCTTAGTAAGTGAGCAGCTCAAACATAGCAAAGGTAAAAACTTAGCTGAGTGTTTTAAAATGGAATTGGGCATGTCGGTTCGTGCCGGTGAAGTGGGCGAGTTTCAAGAAGGTGTACGTGCCTTACTAATCGATAAAGATGGTGCGCCACAGTGGCAGTTTAAATCGTTAGCTGATGTACCAAAAGAAGTAGTAGAGAGCTTTTTTGCAAACCGCTTTGGCGAGCAACATCCGCTAGAGCCGTACTTTTCACAACTAAATTTACAAGGGTAAAGCGATGAGTAAACTTAATATAGGATTTATTGGTTTAGGAAACATGGGCGGCCCAATGGCAGCAAACTTAGTTAAAGCAGGCCACAGTGTGCGCGTGTTTGACTTAAGTGCAGAGGCCGTGAAAGAGCTTGTGAATCATGGGGCTAGTGCGGCGCAAAGCGCCAGTGACTGTGCTCACGAGGCTGATGTGCTAATTAGCATGCTACCGGCAAGCAAACATGTTAAATCACTTTATTTAGGCACAGACGAGCAATCGGGTTTAATTAAAGTACTGAGTAAAAGTACCTTAGTGATTGATTGTTCAACTATAGATGCACAATCAGCACGTGACGTTGGCCATGCCCTAAGTGAGCAAGGTATTGCGTTTGTTGATGCACCGGTATCGGGTGGTGTAGCAGGTGCAACAGCAGGAACGCTTACGTTTATCGTTGGTGGTGAGCAAGCTGCATTCGATAAAGCCAATACTGTATTAGTCGATATGGGTAAAAACATATTCCATGCTGGTGATATTGGTGCTGGGCAAGTTGCCAAAATATGTAACAATATGCTGTTGAGTATTTTAATGGCAGGCACCAGTGAAGCCATTCAAATGGGCATTAATAACGGCCTCGACGCAAAAGTACTCAGCGACATAATGAGCGCAAGTTCGGGTCGTAACTGGACGTTAGAACTTTATAACCCCTGCCCAGGTGTTATGGAAACCGCACCAGCTAGTAACGACTATAAACCCGGCTTTATGGTTGATTTAATGGCTAAAGATTTAGGCCTTGCTATGGAAGCGGCGCAACAAAGTAATTCACTGACGCCAATGGGCTCAATGGCTAAAAATTTATACACTATGATGCAGCACCAAGGTGCAGGCAGTGATGATTTTAGTGCCATTTTTAAATTGTTTTCGAAGTAGGAAAGTATTGTGGAAATAAAAAATAATACCGTAGTTATTACCGGTGGCGCACAAGGCTTAGGTTTTGCAATGGCGCAAAAGTTTGCCTTAATGGGCGCTAATATTGCCTTAATTGATATGGCGCAAGCCCAATTAAATGAAGCAACCGAGCAACTATCTGCATTAGCAGGCGTAACAGGCACTATTAAAGGCTACAGCGCCAATGTAACCGTTGAGAGCGAAGTTGAAGACGTTTTTAATACTATTAACAGTGACTTTGGCCACATTGGGGTATTAATTAATAACGCCGGCATTTTACGCGATGGTATGTTTATAAAAGCCAAAGACGGCAAAGTGGTTAAAAAAATGTCGCTTGAACAATTTCAATCAGTGATTGACGTTAACCTAACAGGTGTATTTTTAGCAGGGCGCGAAGCTGCAAGCCACATGATTGAATCAGGCAAAGGTGGCGTAATTGTAAATATGTCGAGCGTAGCGCGTGCGGGTAATATTGGCCAAACTAACTATGCTGCCTCAAAAGCCGGTGTTGTGGCACTAACCACTACATGGGCTAAAGAGCTTGGCCGTTTTGGTATTCGCGTTGGCGCCATTGCCCCAGGTGTTATTAGCACCGCAATGACCGATGTAATGAAGCCCGAAGCAAAACAACGCATGCTTGCTGTAACGCCCGTAGGGCGCTTAGGTGAAACCGCTGAAATAGCCCATACCGCACAGTATATTATCGAAAACGACTTTTTTACTGGCCGTGTAGTAGAGATAGACGGCGGTATTCGTTTGTAAACTAATGTTTATAAACGTATGAGTGTTAGTTGATTAAAAAGCACAGCCTTTTGGGTTGTGCTTTTTTTGTTTTAAGTCGGACATTTATAATTTTGAAAAAGGGCTGATGTATCCGTAAACGTAGTACCTCCATTAATCGCATACCACTGCCATAAAGTAATCCACAGGGTAAATAATGCTTCGCAGAGCACACTTTAAAAAATTGTTTATTTCTTGTTGCGTTAAAACTACCGGTAGTTTAGTTGCTCGTTTACCCTTAATAAAACCTAATGATAATGAGAGTGGCTTTTTAATCACTTCTTTAAATAAAAAGTTAAACGCATTTAAGGCTTGTGATTGAGTATTAGAAGCAACATTTTGTTGGTTGACTAAATGATTTAAAAAAGTTCGACCTCATTATCTCACATCGTTGTAGGGTGCCTCATAGAGTTAAAACGAATAAACGAAGCTATCCAGTATAAATAAGCTTTAACGGTACTTTTAGCATAACGCTTTAGATACATTTGTTCGGCTATCATAGTTAAAAAAGGTGATTTCATGACATGAATCTTTAGTAAAAAAGCAACTGTATATATGGACAGTGTTTATCGTCTTGTCCAATATTACTGATCTCCACCATTTTGGTGTATTTCTAAATTAAAGAAAAAAACTTAAAGTTAACTAATTATTTACAGGTGTTTATTAGATGGTTAAGATAAATGTATTGTAATATATGGACATTTGTTGGTTTATAAAGCGACAAATGTCGTAGACAAAATTGTTAAGTTGCACACACATATGGAGTAGTAAAATTGGAAGTTTTGAAAGATGTAGTTTTAGAATGGGCACTTTGGATTGACGTAATTGCACTTGTACTAATAGCATTAACTAGATTTTTCTCAAATACGAAATCTAGTTGGGCGGGTGTTGGCTGTATTTTAATTGTAATAGCACTTGGTAATGCTATTTCGTTAGTTAGCGTTGGTATTAACCCTACAGAACATATTGCTTCGTTATTTGGTTTAGCAGTGTTGGGATCATTAGGAGTTAGATTATTTAGTAATTGGCTCACTGATGGAGCAACTTAACAAGGCAAATCACGCGGAGGGCTAAAGCTGTCGCATTTTTTGCTAAAAACCAAAGGCGCAAAAAATGCGCCAGCACGCCGCCAGTGTTTGCGGCGTTGAGTAAATAAATAAACTGACACCCACTCTAATTTTTGCAGTTTGGCGAACTAAGTACTAGGCTTTAATCAGTGTGAAAAAAGCTGGGTGTCTTATGGCAATCGCAAGAAAGCGTCAAGTAAGCTTGGTTGATACAAAGTATTATCACTGTATTTCACGTTGCGTTCGTCGTGCTTTCTTGTGCGGTGAAGACCATTTTATTGGTCAATCGTATGAGCATCGCAGAAGGGTGGGTTGAAGATAAGTTACTCGCACTAACCAAGGTATTTTGTATTGACGTATGTGCTTATGCTGTTATGAGTAACCAGCAAAATGTCGGAACATTTTACAACAGCGCAGCTGGCCCGGAGGGCGGAAGGCAGGATGCCTGAAGTACACGCATTTAGTGTTGTATGTAGATGATAAGAAAGCTAATAGGTTAAATGATAAAGCGATTGTTATTCGCTGGCACAAGCTGTGCAAAGGCACCGTACTTACGCAAAAGTACATACAAGGCGAAAAGCTAAGCAAAGCCGAACTTTTCTTTTTTAATCAAACAGTAAAGGAATACCGAGAGCGCTTATCAAGTATTAGCTGGTTTATGCGGTCGTTAAATGAAGACATTGCGCGCAGAGCAAATAAAGAAGATAACTGCACTGGCAGGTTTTATTCGCTGCCATCCATGGCGCTCACCCTTCGGGCTGCCTAACGGCATTCAAATTTATTCCCTATAAATTTATGGGAAGGTCGCTTTAAATCACAAGCACTCCTTGATGAAGCGGCGCTTGCCGCGTGTATTGCATACGTCGATTTAAACCCTATTAGGGCTAAGATGGCTATCACTCCAGAAGAGTCTCACCATACCAGTTTACAAAAACGCTTAATATACGCAAAAGAAGGCAAGCAGCCAAAACAACTACTTCGCTTTGCAGGTATGCCGAGTCAAATTATGCCAAAAGGGCTGCCGTTTAAGCTTAAGTCGTATCTTGAATTAGTTGAATTAACAGGGAGAATAATGCGAAAGGATAAACTCGGCCATATTGATAACACTCAACTTCCTTTACTGGAAAGACTCAATATATCTCCTGAAAACTGGTTAAAACTCACTACACAATTTACACTCGTATTTCACGGCGCAGTTGGCAGGCCGACCTCACAAGCAAGTTATTGTGAAAATTTGAATCGAAAACGGCGAGCTAATACAAGTAATTGTGAAAGGCTATTAGCATAAACTATAAATTACTCAGTAGAAAAGTTGAAACTGCATCATGCAGTTATTTTTATGCGTGGAATTTAGATTCAAGTGTAATAATGGCTTATTTGCTAGATGAAACGAAAGTAACGTAGTCGTAAAGCATAAATTATTAACCTATAAAATAAATATAAGAACTTAGCTTTTGCTTGTTAAATTAAAGTGGGTGTCATGTTAGTTCATCATGTTAGTTAGAGCGCTGTCAGATGCTAATTTGTTGTTGATAATAAAGTACGTGTTCAATGTCAATTATCAAACCTATGGTAGCCCGCGCGTATTTCATTCGCTAAAAAAGAAGGTGTGAACATAAGCCAAAAGCGTGTTGCCTGCTTAATGCTAGAAAACGGTTTAAGAGCCAAAGCATTTAATAATTACAGTAAACCGGCGAAGGTGAAGTTCTTTTATAAAGAGGTGTCAAAATTAAAGGGTTATCTAGACTATTTTTATAATAGACAGCGATTGCATTCAAGTTTAGGATATAAATTGTCTGCTGAGTTTGAATCGGCAGTTAATTGAAACGTGGACGGTGTCAACTTTATCGGGTGAAGATCACTTGTGAAAGCTATCGTCTTTTTTGTTTCAAAAAAACGCTATCTCACCAAATCGGTGTTTAAGGCTTTAAATGGCTTCGTATTTGCCATCATTTTAGTTAAGGAATAATAAAGAATGGATAATAATAAGTGGTATAAAAACCCTGAGATGATAGTTGCTTTATCTGCTCTTCTTATAGGGTTAGTTACTGCTTTTACGTCAATTTATTCAGCCTATGTTGATCGTGAATATGCAAGAGCATCAGTTTGGCCAAGGTTGGAAATATTCAGAAGTTTTAGCGAAGATTCATTTGGTTACGGTGTAAGTAATAATGGAACTGGCCCTGCATTGATAAAATATGCAAAAGTGAAGGATGATTCTAAATACATAAAAAAATGGATTGAAATAGAGGCATTTCAGAATATCAGACAATCACACCTTAGCAATCGCACATTGTCACCTCAAAGCAACATTACCCCAGTTTCTTACAAAGGAGAGAATGCAAAAGCTCTTGTCAAAGCCGATGATTTAATAAGTATAGAACTTTGTTATTGCTCTATTTACAAAGAATGTTGGGTTATTGATAGAGAAAACCGTCCAAAATCAGTGGAAGCTTGTATTGCCGACAATAAGCAAACATTTCTACAATAAACGCTAGTAAACAATAATTTAAAGCGGTACTGCTAACAGTTTACTCGGTTTCGTGCGCCGACACAGTTTTAGAAACAATTATCACCCCCTCGAAACAAAAGGGGGTAAATCTTGACTTCAGACATCAAAAGAGCCAATGCTGCAAGTGTTGGTTAGTCAAAACCACTCGCACTCAATACTCTGCGGTTTATTAATGTTTAAACGCGTGATAATTTAAAAAACGGTAACTTAAGGTTGCCGTTTTTTTATGCCTATTATTTAAGTTTATTTTAAGCTTGCTCAGTTATTATAACTAATACTTAAATTCCAGAATCATTAAACTATTGAACTGACTTATTAACTCATTCTATGTTTCAGATCATTAAACTGTGAGTGATTAAAGGTTAGCCTGTATACATGTACTCATATGCATAAGTGAGCTTTTAACTTTAATGCGTTTATTAGGAGGTATTATGAATTTTAAAAATACAGATACTCATTACAATACACTCTCTGTTGCTTTGCATTGGTTGATGTTTATTTTAATTGTGACTGTGTACGGTAGTATTGAACTTCGCGAATTATTTGATAAAGGCACTGAAACCCGTGATGCCTTTAAAATGTGGCACTTTATGTTGGGTTTATCGGTTTTAGCTTTAGTAAGCGTGAGGGTAGTTGCGCGTGTAGTGGGTGGTGCAGCACCTGCTATACAACCTGAGCCTGTAAAATGGCAAGATAAGTTAGCTAAATTTGTACACCTTGCGCTGTATGTGTTTATGTTTGCTATGCCAATTGCGGGTTGGTTAATATTAAGTATGGCAGGTAAACCTGTGCCATTTTTTGGTTTAGAGCTGCCTCCATTGGTAAGTGAAAACAAAGAGCTGGGTAAAACCATTAAAGAAATACACGAAACAGCGGGCGAAGTTGGTTATTACGTAATAGGCTTACATGCGGCGGCTGCATTATTTCATCATTACATTTTGGCTGATAACACCTTTAAACGTATGCTGTTTTCTAAAAAATAAACACATCACCTATAAAAAGGGAGACCATGTGTCTCCCTTTTTATATTAATTAATGATGTGTACTCTTAAACCCAATTCTAAACCCGCCCCAATGTTTACCGTTTACATAAATTGGCACCGAGAGGTCATGCAGTATTTCACCGGTATCACGTTTATAGGTTTGTAATAAAAAGCTTTCGGTGTGGCTACCACAGCGAATTCCTGTCGGGTCATTAAAAATACGTTTAGTACGGTTGTTTACTAAATCTTTTTCAAAGTTACCGGTTAGGGCTTGGCTATAGCGTTTGTTATGAGTAGGAAAGTAGCCCTTTGTATCAACGGCACCTGCAAAAATTATGTCTTTATTTTCCAGTATTGGTTCTTGAATAGCCGGCAGTGATTGATCTGTAAGTTTATCGTAATCGGTTGTGTACTTGGTTGGATTAGTATTCTCGATGGGTTTATAGTTTTGCGAAAAAAGTTGTTGCTGGGTTATTTTTCCGCTTTGGATCCAACCCTCAAAACATTCGCCAATTGCTTTACTGGCGTGTTTAGCCGACATCAGGATTGGTTTAAAGAATGCGTCATACTCTATGTTTTCAAGCTCTCTAAATATTGATTCTGATCCCAGCGATAAAGAAGACGCTTGCTGAGAAATTGTACTGCCTTTTTTAGTAACTTCGCCCAATAAACTACTGATGCTAGTGACTGAGCTATTTATTTGGGTGGTTGCATGCTGAAATGCCGAAACAGACTGATGCATACTATCAAGCGCGGTAGATGAGGCACCAATATCTTGGTTAATCGTTAAAAAGGATTGAGTCACGTTTTCTAGCTCTGATTTTACAGAAATACTTTGCTGTGAAACCTGCTTCATATCTTCATTGGTTTTTATACTGTTGGCGTTAATGTCTGTGAGCATGTCTGCAATTTGTTTGGTTGCTTCATTGGTTTTATTTGCAAGGTTACGCACTTCGTCGGCAACAACCGCAAAACCACGACCTTGCTCACCTGCACGAGCGGCCTCTATGGCTGCATTTAAAGCAAGTAGATTGGTTTGCTCTGCAATGTTTTGAATAACTTGGGTAATGCTTTGTATATCACTGGCACTTTTTAATAATAAATCTAATTGCTGGGCCACTTTATCTATAGAGCCTGATAACGAATCAATTTGGCTGGTGGCCGTTTGTAAGCGGCTATCGGCAGAGCTTGAGGCTTGCGCTGTTTGTACCATTGCTTGATTAATAGTGGTCATGCTGTCACTGAGTTCAGTACTATTTTGTGAAAGCTCGTGTGTGGCACGCCCGACAGTTTCACTCTCGTTATAACAAGCGTCTATTTCTTTAGATAAGCTATCAACATAAAATGACACTTCAGCTGCGCCTATGGCATTTTTTGAGGTGGCTTTGGTAATGTTTTGTGCAATTTTGTTATTGAACGACTGCACGGCACCTAGTGACGAATTGTTATTTGCTGATTCAGATTTTGCTGGTTTTATATAAAAAATTGCAGATAACATCACTATAATTGCTGCAGTAATGGTGGAGAGCTGTTCAAAATAGAAAAGAAAACAAATGCTTAAATAAAAAATGCTGTAGAGCAGGTAGGTTATTTTCATTCCTTTGACCTCGTTACTAATTGTTCCTTCTATCTTTGACTATAAATCAAACAAAATCAAATAATAAACACACTTTTAAGGATTTATTAATAGTGATGTATTGAGCTCTATAAAACTGTTTTCGTACAAAAAGCGCCAAAGTAGTAAACCTACTTTGGCGCTTTTATTAGTATTAATAAACAATTAGTTAGCTAATAACCATTCGCTTAATAAGCGAACACCAAACCCCGTTCCCCCTGGTGAAAGTTCATCTTTACCTTTTTTCACTAAGGCATTACCTGCAATATCGATATGCACCCAACGGGTATCGCCAGCAAAATGCTCTAAGAAAGTGGCAGCAGTGGTTGCACCTGGGCCACCTGAACCCACATTTGTTAAATCAGCTATGTCAGACTCCAACATATCTTTATACCCTAAAGGTAGGCGCCATAGGTTTTCGTTTACTTGTTTACCGGCTACCGTTAGTTGAGATACTAGCGTATCGTCATCTGAGAACACTGCCGCGTATTCATTGCCTACAGCACGGATTTTTGAACCGGTGAGTGTTGCAACATCAATCATAATTTCTGGTTTGTAGTGCTCACGTGCATACCACATAGCATCACTTAATACTAAGCGTCCTTCGGCGTCGGTATTTAAAATTTCAACACTTAAGCCCTCAGCGGTGCGAACAACATCACCTGGGGCTACAGCGAACTGCGATACCATATTCGCAGCCATACCCATAACGGCTACCACGTTTTTGTCAGCTTTAGCTAACGCCATTGCTTTAACTGTACCAAGCACTGCAGCAGCACCGGCCATGTCTGACTTCATACGTGCAATAGATGCACCGGTTTTAATGCTGTAACCACCTGAGTCAAACGTAATGCCTTTACCAACAAGGGCTATAGGGGCATCGTCAGACCCTTTATAATGGGCAACCACTAAACGGGCACCTTGCTGGCTACCTCGACCAACAGCTTCTAATGCACCCATACCCAGTTCTTTTATTTCTTTAGGCTCCAATACTTTGATGGTTACGCCCAAAGATGCTAATTCTTTTGCCGCATTAGCAAAGTCAACAGGTGTCATTTCGGTAGCGACTTCAGATGTTAAATCGCGGGCTAAAAACACACCGGCTTGAATACTTTCTAATTGGGTGTAAAGCTTGCGAGTTTGCTTAGTGTTATCAACATCAAATGTATAGCTAACTGTTTCAGTGTTTGGTTCTTTTTTATAGTTTTCAAAACGATGATCGCGTAAGTTTGCACCATGGGCAAAGTTAGCAGCAAGTAATGCATTGTCACTTACACCGGTTACATCTTCAAATACAACGCTGGCAGTGCCTACTTTGGCTTTAACTAGTTGAGCGTGAATATTACCGCCTAACTTAGCTGCTTTTGCTTTATCAAACTCGCTAGTTTTACCAGTACCTACGACTAAAACGCGGCTGTAGTTACTTTTACTTGGCGCAACAAGTTGTGCCACTTTAGCGTAATCGCCGGTAAAATTTTCTATATCAATAACGCGTTGCAATTGGCCATCGAACTGCTTGTCGAGCGCTTTAAATTGGCTGTTATTTCCATCTTGGCTATAAAATACAACCAGCGTATTTGCATCGCTGTTCACTTTTGAAGAAAAATTAAAGTCTGCGGCTTGGGCATTCATGCACATACTCAGAGCAAGCGCGATTGAAGAGGCTTTTATAATACGTTTCATTTTTTTAACCTAAGAATAATATAAAGGTGTGTTTTACCCTATTTACGATGCTGTGGTTAAGTAGGATACGGCGAAATAGCAAATAACAGCGATATATGTCTTAACCATTACTAAATATCATGACATAACGGCTTGATAAACATATTGTCATGCTTAAAGGTTTAATTCACACAATGCTCGCGTTACTATCAAATATAAAGGTAACACTGCGCTTTTAACAACTAACCTAGAGAACCCGCATTGAAAGCTAAAGAAATTCGCAATTTTTATATCAACGAAGAGCAGTCGGTTTATTTGCTGTCACACCGTGATGCAAAAAAACATCGTCAGTGGCTTAATATTTGTATTAAACAGCTCACTTTGCTTGGGTATAAAAAGGTAGAAATGATTGGCTCAGGGGCATTTGGGTTTGTATTTGCAGGGGATGATGAACATGGCCTGCCTTGGGTGTTTAAGTTTTCTAGAATTACGCTCGCACAAAGTGTACGTGATCGCCTTGAAGATGAAGCGTATATGCTTTCGCAAATCAAAAATCCCTTAGTGCCAACATTTTATGGCTTTGAGCGAATAAAAAAACAAGGCATTTTGATGATGGCGCGCGCTATTGGTGAAGACCTTGAAAAAGTATCACTAAAGCAAGGGCGCTTACCGGCCGCCAAAATAATGAGCTTAGCGGTTAAATTAAGAAATGTGTTGCTTGATTTACGTCGTCATAAAAATGGTTTAATCCCGCAGCCTATTGTACATGGTGATATTAAACCCTCTAACTTGGTGTGGGATGAAAATGAAAAGCAGCTTTCATTGGTTGACTGGGGAAGCTCTGTTTATGCCCAAGTAGATGAACAAGGAAACCCAATTGCCAGTAATTTTATGGATTTAATGTCAGGTGACTTAAGTACCACTAACGCACGTATGGGCGATGTGTATTTTATAGGTGATGCGCAAATGTCGGGTGAAAAGTCATCCCCTCGTTTTGATGAGCAGGGGGTTGCATCAACCCTATATGCACTTGCCTCGGCGCAGTCTTGCCGATTTGGTGCTCAGGCTATACCGGCCAGTAGTTTAATGCTACCTAAAGAGCTGGCGAATGTAATTGATGGCATGCTTTCAAAAGAGCGTAGTGTAAGGGATAGAGCCGGCGACTATTTTATGCGTAACATAGAAACCATGGCAAAAGCGTATTTACCACAACTACCAAAAACAGAAACTAAAGCGGCAATTCCGTTTTGGTTTAGCCAAGACCCCGAACCCGAAACCGTAGTTTATAGCTCTAGAAAACAATTTTTACGCCAAGCCGATCATAAACAACAACTTTTAGATGTTAACGATGCTCAGCTTGATAGGTATTATAAAGAGTTTTTATTTGATACTGGGGATACCGAAAAAGCGTTTTTAGCCTCTATTAGCCGCTTAGCTAAATATCCTGTAGTAGGAGGGCTCAGCTTTCATTGGAAAGATGAATCTTTGTATGTTGAATCGTCACTCATTATGCATGACGAGACCCTCGCAACCGCATTCACCGATGCAGTAAACAACACAGTAATGTTAGCCCAGGCTATTAGCCAAAAAGGCTTATTTAAGTGTTGTTTATTTGATGCCCGCAAAACGATTCAGTTAGAACGTGATGGCACTGGCGCGTTTAAATTTAACCAGTTACCTGAGCTTGATTATGAAGTGGTTAATGTAAAAGCCAGCGATGTAACGCGTCCGCATTCATATTTTGAAGATGGTAAAGACCCCGATGAGCAATTGCAACTGCCTAAAAAAGTGATTAAATGTGTATTTGAGCTAAACCAGATACATCATACCGGCTGTATTATTTTTGAAGCGCTGCCAGATAGGATGAAAATTCATCATTACTACAGATTACTTGATGCCAGCAAAGAAGTAGAATTTAAACGTTTACTAAATAAGCTTATGCAATACGCGGTAAATATTACCGACGTGGGGGTGGCTGGGTTTATGAAGTTGCCGTATAAAAATACTCGCGAGTTTAGTTTATGCGAGCAGCAACCCAGCAATTACTACCCTAAAAATCCAAAACAACTACTTAATTAATAAACCGCTCGCTTAAGCTGGTGGTTTTAAAATTGAAAGTACAAAAATAGAAAGTTCAATGGCAAAATCTAAACCACAAATTACATTACAAAGTTTCGGCATATATAGTCACTGGGACAAAGACAGTAAATCGCTACCGCAAATTACTCAATTCACTACGCAAGTCAAAGCAGAACTTGATGTAGAATTTGGTCTGATAGTTAATATTAAAAAAGCTAAAGGCGAAAAACTACATTTTTGTATTTACCACCCAGGTATTATAGATACCAATGGCGAAGTGATGCTGCCTTTTGAGGGGACTGTATATGTTAAAGACAACGACTGGTCGTTTTATTTAGGCGATACGGTATGGGAGCCTATTGAGGATAAAATAGGTGACTGGCGTATGACCTTATCTTTAGCGGGGAAAGTGATTGCGGATAAAACATTTAATCTTATTAATGAAAAAACTAAAACTGAAGACGACTTTTGGAAATACCGCGGTTATTAATTACTTCAGTTTGCAGTAACGCAAGAGCTAACGTTTATTGTTAACTCTTGCCTAAAATACGTATTAGTTACCCCACGGGTTACTTGAATTTGAACGTTGCTTACGGGTACGCGCACGTTGTTTTGCTGCTTTTTTTTCTTGAATACGTTTTGCATCAGAAAAGCTTAACTCGCAAGGCTCCCCTGGTTTATCGCCTTCAGGAATAATGCGGTCGCGTGGAGGCAGTTCGTATTGTACGTCATCTGGGCGAGGTAAGTTTTTAAGGCGGTACAAATAGAAATTATCTACTTTTTGTTGTGCCCACTCGGTTTTACGCAAAAATTTAACTGCAGATTTAATGTCAGGGTTATTTTTAAAGCAGTTAAGTTGTAAGTAGGCATGCAGGAGTTCCCACCCATATTGCTCAACCAGTTCTTCAACCACTTGCTCTAATTTAACGCCTTGCAGTGGGTTATTACTGAAAAGTTCTTGGTTGCTCATAGGTGTTCTCTCGTTATTAAAAAATCAGCGAACATTATAAATTTAATAACGAGAGTTTAGTAGCAAAAATGCTTAACTTTGACAATTAACCACTACACGTCCACGAATTTGGCCCTGCATTAGTTGCTCGGCGCTTTCAATGACTTGATCAAGATTTATTTCAGTTGAAATTTTATCCAAGTAATCGGCATTAACTAATGAAGCTAAACGTTCCCAAGCTTCAACACGATCCGCTTTAGGGCGCATAACGCTATCAATACCCATTAATGAAACCCCACGTAAAATAAATGGTGCAACCGAGGCCGGTAAGTCCATACCTTGAGCAAGCCCGCAAGCAGTAACAACCCCCCCATATTTAAGTGATGCACAAATATTTGCAAGTGTATGGCTACCCACAGAATCAATAGCTGCAGCAAAGCGTTCTTTTTGCAGAGGTTTACCAGGGTTAGAAAACTCATTTCTATCAATTACATTAGTTGCTCCTAATGATTTTAAATAGTCTGCTTGCTCCATACGACCTGTTGCAGCGGTGACTTGATATCCTAGCTGGCTTAGTAAATAAATAGCAAAACTGCCTACGCCACCATTAGCACCGGTCACTAAAATTTCACCTGACTCGGGAGTAACGCCTTGCTTTTCTAGTGCAATAACACTGAGCATTGCCGTATAACCGGCAGTACCAATTTGCATAGCTTGTTTAGGTGATAAGTTAGCGGGTAGGGGAATTAACCAATCACTGCTCAGTGCCGCTTTTTGAGATAAGCCACCCCAGTGCTTTTCGCCAACACCAAAACCATTTAAAATAACGTGGTCGCCACTTTTAAATTCAGCACTGTCGCTGCTAGTCACTGTACCCACTAAATCAATCCCCGGCACCATAGGAAAGCTACGTACAACAGGGCCTTTACCCGTGATGGCTAAGCCATCTTTATAATTTAAGGTACTGTAAAGCACATCAATTAATACATTTTCGTTTGGCAGATCGTCACTGTTTATGGTGCTTAGAGCTGCAGTGTAGTTGTCGTCTTGCTTATCTATAACAATAGCTTTGATAGAATTGCTCATTAGATTTCCTTTTAGACCGATCGTCTTTAAATTAGTAATAAAAAATGCATTAACTGAGTAATGCGCGTAAAAACATTTCTGTGTATAAAGTAAGTGGCTTACTTGATTGGGTTAGTTTAGCTCGCATTACTGCGCCTTCCCAACCCACCCAAAAATATTCACTCATTTGTTCGGTATTAATGTGTGGATTAATAGTTTGTTGCTGCTGGGCTAAATCTAAACATCGTTTTAATTGTTGTTGCCAAGCGATGTAGCTTTGCATTAAACGAGTTTTAAAGTCGTCACTTAAATGATTAAGCTCTTGATTTAAGTTACCCACCAAGCACCCGCGTTTGTAATCATACTTTTGCATTCCAGCAATTGCGCTTTGTGTGAAATTAACAATGCGCTCAAGTGCGGGGACTTCAGATTGCTCTAGGTAAAATTTAAGTTTATTTATAAAAAAATCGTCGTAGGCATCAACAAGAGCCAAACCATAGGCTTCTTTACTTTTAAAGTAATGATAAAAAGAGCCTTTTGGTACTTTTGCTTTTTTTAATATGGTATCGAGCCCGGTGGCACTAAAGCCAAACTCAGTTAAGGTTTCTAAGCCCACACGAATGAGCAGCGCTTTTGTATCTGCGCTGTCTCTGGCTATTTTGGGTGGGCGGCCACGCCTAGTTGCAACTGCTGGTGTTTTGTTCATGCTTCATATTAGACCGATCGGTTTTAATTAATCAAGCTTTTATTTGGGATGTTTTTAAAACAGCTCTGACGTTCATTTTTTGATTACAAATTAATTGGGAACTTAAGGGTATATTGTTAGTCACAAATATGACACTTATGTGTTTTAAACGATGTATCGGAACATTTTAATAAAGTTAAATTGGTTAAAGTTGAGCAATAAAATTATTTTTAAATTAATTTATCATTGCATCAGCAGCTTAGTTAAAGTCAAACAAATTAATTGTATTTTGTGTTTGAATTAAACATTTTTGTTGGCTATTTATTAAATGTAGATGAACTTAATGCTACAAAAATATAAATATAAAGGTGAGGATTTTACCGATGAAGAGACAGAAAAGAGATCGTTTAGAAAGAGCTCATTCTCAAGGTTTTAAAGCTGGTTTAGCTGGTCGCTCAAAAGAGCACTGCCCTTATCAACAAGTTGATCCTAAGTCTGAGTGGCTTGGTGGTTGGCGCGAGGCAATAGAAAATCGCAATATGTATAAAACATAAACTCACAACGAATTTAAGCAAAAAAGCCTCTAGTTAGAGGCTTTTTTGTTGCGTGCGTTAAAATTAAAACGCGCTAGTGTCTTGGAATAAGCCCACTTTTAAATCTTTTGCTTCGTATATAACGCGGCCGTCTACTTCAACAGTGCCATCAGCCATGCCCATAAACAACTTACGTTTAATAACGCGTTTCATATCTAAACGGTAAGTTACTTTTTTAGCCGTTGGTAGAATTTGGCCAGTAAATTTAACTTCACCTACACCTAATGCGCGGCCAAGACCTGGGCCACCAGACCAGCCTAAGAAAAACCCAACCAGTTGCCACATTGCATCTAAGCCTAAACAACCCGGCATTACAGGGTCGCCTTTAAAGTGGCAGTCAAAAAACCAAAGGCTAGGGTCAATATCTAGCTCAGCAATAATTTGGCCTTTACCGTGCTCACCACCATCATCGGTGATAGAGATGATACGATCCATCATTAACATGTTGTCACTTGGTAAACGACAATTTCCTTCACCAAACATTTCACCTTGACCACAAAGGATCAAATCTTCTTTTGTATAGCTATTTTTAGGTTCCATAACACTTTATCTTTGCTTAGAAATTGCCCCGTACTTTAGCGTACACTTGTACGCTAAACAACTCGGAGCAGTTAAAAAATGGTTTAAATATAGCCAATCAGTCAATGCAACTGATTTTAGTATGATTAAACCGCGCAATTACTAACAGAAATCATTATAATTAGGGCTGACTTTTAATCAGTTTAAAGGAAATTTATGACCCTTTTTGTTAACTCACTCACTGTGATTGATTTTTCTTACTTATGCAATAAACGCGGTGCAGTTGGCGAAAGTTGGATTGTTGATTTGACTTTACATGGCAAACTAAATGAAGAGTCTATGGTTTTAGACTTTGGCTTAGTTAAAAAGCAAATAAAAGGCATTATTGATGAGTGTATTGATCACCGTTTAGCTGTTCCAAATAACATAAACGGTAGCATTAATGAATTTGCTGATCATAAAACATTAGATTGTACATTTGGTGAGAATAAGCACCTTGCAATGAGTGCGCCTCATCAAGCTTTTTGCCTGATAGATACCGATAAGATAACCATTGAGTCGGTCACAGAGTATTTAATTGCCACAATACTGCCACAGCTTCCTGATAATATTGAAAAAATTGAACTGGTATTAAAGCCTGAGCACAACCAAAGTTTTTACTACCACTACAGCCATGGCCTTAAAAAGCATGATGGTAATTGCCAGCGCATTATTCATGGCCATCGTTCACAAATAGGGATCAGCTTAGGTGGTATCTCTATGCCTCGTTTACAAAAACAGTGGGCTGATAAATGGCAAGATATTTACTTAGCTACCAGCGAAGATCAAATCAGCGCCTCTGAATTAAAACACATTATCGCCAAAGAGGATGACGTGTGTTTTGCATATACAGCCGCGCAAGGTTATTTTGAAATGGCTATTAGCGAATCGCGTTGCGACATTTTACCCATAGATACCACAGTAGAATGTATTGCTGAGTATATTGCCGGCCAAGTAAAACTGCAGCATCCAGAAAAAGACGTAAAAATTACCGCTTATGAAGGCGTTGGCAAAGGGTCAATTAGTTATGCTTAAATCCTTATTAGTGTCAGCGTTAATTGTATCAACTAGCTTTAGTGCTATAGCGCTTGAGCTAAAAGGGCATTTAACTCAAGGCGGCCTAGTAACTGGGCAATTAGATAACGCTAAGTCGGTAAGCCTCAATGGTAAGTCGTTAAAACTTGCTGATAATGGGTTGTTTGTATTTGGTTTTGGCCGTGATGCAAAACCTGTACATACATTAAGCTGGGTAGATAAAACCGGTAAAAGCCACAGCCAAGATTTAGTTATAACCCTTCGTGACTACAACATCGATAAAATAACCGGTGTTGCAAAAAAATATGTATCGCCACCAAAAGCGGTCAGTGAACGTATTAGCCGTGAAGCGGTTGCGGTAAGAAAAGCGCGCGCTGTTAACTCTGACCTAGAGTACTTTTTACAGCCTGTGCTTAGGCCTGCCGAGGGCCGTATTTCAGGTGTTTATGGAAGCCAGCGTTACTTTAATGGTGAACCACGCAGACCACACTTTGGTTTAGACATAGCAAATAAAACAGGCTCTCCTGTGTATGCGCCGATCAGCGGTACCGTGGTATTTGCTGAACCAGATTTATATTACTCAGGTGGCACATTAATTTTAGATCATGGTCACGGTGTTACCTCGACTTATATTCATTTAAGCAAGCTAGATGTAAAAGTGGGGGATAAAATTACACAAGGTATGAAAGTGGCTGAAATAGGTGCTACGGGCCGTGTAACCGGCCCGCATTTAGATTGGCGATTTAATTGGCAAGGTGAACGCCTTGACCCTGCATTATTGATGCAAGACACATTAGCAAACAAAAAGTAGAGATTATGACTCAAGTAGAGCGCGAAGCAATTATTGCGCAGCGTATAAAAGATTCGACCACATCGGTTACAAAAGCGGTATTTCCTGGGCGTACTAATCACCACAATACGCTATTTGGTGGTGATGCATTAGCGTGGATGGATGAGGTTGCTTTTATAGCAGCTACCCGTTTTTGCCGTAAGCCATTAGTGACTATTTCATCTGATAGGGTAGATTTTAAAGAGGCTATTCCAGCAGGTTCATTTGCCGAATTAATCTCAAAAGTGTCGCATGTAGGGAATACCAGCCTAAAGGTAGATGTTGAGATATTCCTAGAAACCATGCACAAAGATAATAAGCATTCTGCTATTACGGGTAGTTTTACCTTTGTTGCCGTGGATGATAACCACAGACCAACACCGGTAGTATGCGATAAAATGCTACATGGCTTTGAGTTATAACGCGAAATAGTAAATTAATATAAGCACCAAACTAGGTGCTTATATTAAAACCCATTAAGAACACATCATACTATATTTATTAATGCTGCAAACTTAGCATTAATGTTTGTTTGAGATAATGAGTAAAAAAGGAGGGTGTAAATTTCAAAATAAAAAGGCGTGCACAAAGCACACCTTTTAAAAATTAAAGTACCATGGCGGCTATCCAGCCGAATACCAATAGCGGTAAATTAAAGTGAATGAAGGTTGGTACCACTGAATCCCAAATATGATCGTGCTGACCATCAGCATTAAGGCCGGAAGTTGGCCCTAATGTAGAATCAGAGGCAGGGGAGCCGGCATCACCTAATGCGCCAGCAGTACCAACAAGTGCAGCGGTTGACATAACGGAAAAGTTTAGCTCTAAACATAAAGGAACAAATAAGGTGGCAATAATAGGTACCGTTGAAAACGAGCTGCCAATTCCCATCGTTATAAATAAGCCGACTAATAAAATTACAGCCGCAGCCATCGGCTTATTACCATCAAAAATAGCGGCGCTACTGTGAACTAAGCTGGCTACGTGCCCAGTTTCTTTCATGACCGCGGCAAAGCCTTGTGCTGAGATCATAATAAAACCAATCATGGCCATCATTGCCACGCCTTTACTAAATACGTCGCCGTTTTCTTCCCACTTAACCACACCGAATACACTAAATATAACCACACCAACTAGGCCGCCTAATATCATAGAGCCACTGGCATTTTGAGCAATTAACGACGCAACAACAGCAAATAAACCAACCATCATTACTTTTTTGGGGTTATCAATTTCTGTTTGTTTACTCTCAACGGTAAGGGCGGTATTTGTATATTCTCGGCGTTTTCTATAAGTAATAAACAGCGCAATTAACAACCCCACGAACATGCCAATAGCAGGAATAATCATCGCCAAAGGTACGCTGGTATTGACTATTTCAAGGCCATTATCCACTAGGTTTTTATGTAATATAGAGTATAAATAAATTCCACCAAACCCATAAGGGAGTACCATATACGAGGTGGCTAAACCAAAGGTTAAAATACAAGCAATAGCGCGTCTGTCTAATCGCAATTTGTTAAACACCACTAATAGCGGCGGAATTAGAATAGGAATAAACGCAATATGAACAGGGACTAAATTTTGTGAAGAAATAGCACAAATCAAAATAATAAACAGGATAAAATAGCTGAGCAGGGTTTCACTCGAACCTGTTTGTGCATTAACTTTTGCCAATAACTTCGCGGCTAAAATACGTGTTAGGCCTGACTTAGAAATTGCCACGGCAAATGCGCCCAACATAGCATAACTTAAAGCAATCTCGGCACCTGACGATAATCCTGAATTAAATGCATCGATGCTTTCTTTCAATCCCATGCCAGCGGTTAATCCGGCAACCAGTGCACTTATCGTCATTGCAACAATCACATTTACACGGACTAAAGTGAGTCCAAGCATTAAAATAACGCCGATAATTACTGCGTTCATAGATTTCTCTGTTTTGTAGATTTAATTAATTTTATCAGATCTTTAGCCTGATTTTTACGATCTTTATTAAATGGATGCCTTGCATAGCGCACTTGCTTAAATAACTCACAAAAAGCGGTTATTTGTTGCTCTGCATGGGGAACTTGTTTGCTAATGTGTTCTAAAGTTTGAGTTGGCGTGGCATTTTCAGGACAGCTAATCGCGTGTTTATTAGCCCAACGAATAATTTCATAATACTCATTGACCAGTGGCGGTTGTTTTGTTGAGGCTTTAGGTCTGTTTAAATAAATAAAGTAAGCCGTAAAGCTCAAAATTAAAATAATAATAACCCCAAGTGGCACGAGCCAAATAAACTTATTACCAAATAAGGTAGCAAATAAATCTTGTTGTTTGTCTTTATCAAACCCAAGCACCCAACTAGACCATTGATAATCTAAGTTTTCTAATTCAAGTCTAAGCCAATTAATGGCGGCATAGTTACTTAAACTAACGAGCCCAAAGTTAATATTATTTTTGAATTCGTCATTAAGGGTAGCACTTTGTGACAAGGAGCCGTTTAACCGCTCGGGTGCGACAACCGCCGTGGCATCAAATATTTTCCAACCGGCACCGGTATATACTTCAACCCAGGCATGCGCATCGTATTGACGAATAGTCATGTAATCACTGTTTTTATTTAACTCGCCACCTAAATAGCCACTGACAACACGCGCAGGAATACCTGCACTTCTAAAAATAAAGGCGGCGGCACTGGCATAATGCCCGCAAAAACCGCGTTTATTATCAAACATAAACTGATCGAGCGTATTTTCGCCGCGCATGGGTGTAGGTGTAAGTGTATAGCTAAATTCATTTTTTGAAAAATAGCTTAAAAGTCGATTAAAAAATTCATCGGCATTGGCGCTATTATTTTTTAATTGTTGCGCTAACTGCTGAGATTTTTGATTATTACTAACAGTTAATTGGCTATAAAACCGCTGTTGGGACTTATTAAGCGATGTACTAGATAACGGTTCACTATTAACTGCATATTGTAAAACCTTGGATTTATATTGTTGTTTTCGTAATAAACCTAAAGTATTGGCAATAACATTGGGGCTTTCACTGCTTGAAAAACCAAGCCCATATAGCCAATCTGAAATAGCAGGCTCAGCTATAACCGTATACTGAGCCTCATTTTCACTCGTGCTTTTTTTAGCGGGTAATATCAACGCTTGCTTTAAAAAGGATGATGTTTTCCACGCTGCACCATCAAATTCATCATGTACAATAGCGCGCCAATAATAGGGCGTAGGGGGTGGTGTACCATTAAATTTTGCTCTAAATACCAGTTCATCAGAATTTGATAACTTTGCTATATCAAACGGATCGACTTGTTCAGATAATCCTGTTTGTGCCATTTTTGGACCGGGTAGTTGCCAAAATGCCGGAAGTTTAGGTAAAAATAATAAAAGTATTACGGCTAAAGGAAAAGCCAGTAGCATAATTTTAGCACTTTGTTTTGAAGAGAGTTTTAAGCTATGACTAGACTCTAATAACCCTAGCACCGCAAAGTTTAAAATATAGAAGGTGCTTATAACTAAGGTAGTAAAAATGGTTTGGCTAAACAAATATACCGCTGAGAGTGAAAAGAACGTAAGGGTAATGATCAATTGGTAATGCTGTTTTGATTTTGCCTGCAATAATTTAAAAACACACGACAATAACAGCATGGCTACAAACAATACAACGGTATCTTTAAAGCCTATGCTGCTTAGCATAATAATTAATGCAATGGCGGCCAATCCATTAGCAAACCACGCGTTGGGTTTCTGCTTTTGTTTAACTGTTAAATAAATATTCCAGCCACATAACACACTAAGCATTGCAATAAAGGGCAGGGGTAAGTGTTCTGTAAAAAAACTGACTAGCCCTAAATAAATAAACGATAGAGCAAAGTTAATAACGCGATGGTTTTTAATCTCATTCATTATCATTACCGACTTGGCTTAACGCTTGTAAACAACGCTGATAATGCAGCTTGCCTGAATTGGTGGTGATTAATTTATTAGGAAGTTTTAAAGAATAATTAATATCACTTTCAAATGCTTGGCAAACTAAAAAACAGAGTTGCCCTAAACGCTCTTCAGTATCGCCCGTGACTAAGTTAAAATCGAATTGTGCATCCGCTGATTTAAAATCACTAAATTGTTTTACAAGTAATTGCTGTGTTTTTGCATAGTGCTTCCATGATATTCGCTGTAACCCCATTTCTGGCAAATGAGTAATTAAACTTTCAAATTCATCATCACCTTTATGTTTTTCAGTGCCTTCATCGGTATTATTTGCAACTAAGTTTTGGTGTTTTTGATTTGTTGTTTTAATTATTGACGGATAAACATACACTGCTTTATTCGGTTGTATATAACTCCACACACTGACTAAACCAAAGGGGTAATTACTGGCAATTTTTATTGGCTTTAACTTGTAACAGCCTCGCTTGGTGTAAGGTAATGATAATTGGCATTTTATTACTTCATTTTTAACGCGCGTAATGTAACACGCATTTTTTAAATCCTTGGGGTAACTCAATGTAATGGATTGGCAAGGATCATCGGCTTCTATTTGCCAAACTAGCTGTGGTGTCTGAGGCGCAAAACTGTCAATGGCGTATTTAAAGCTGACAGTTAAACCTCTGGCATTACTGTAGCCCAATAACAATGCAAAAATTATAATTACAAACATTAAATAAGCCATAAACAGAATTAAATTATTTTGATAATTAATCCCCATTACAAAATTTAATGATGCAACAACGCTAAAGTAAACGCCAAGCGTGGATGGTAAAACATAAATAGTATTATGTTTTAAGGTGATGCTATTTTTTTTGTGCTTATTTTTTAATAAGGCAGTTAAAATCGCGCTTTTTATATCGTGAATAAAAGTAGGGCGCTTAAATTTATAAATACGCATTTACCTAAACGGGCACTAAAACATGTTTTAAAATGGCCGCTATTTGTATATCGCCCGCATCACTATGTAAACCTAATCGATGCTGACACACACTTGAAAAAACAGCCTGTACATCTTCGGGTAGTACATAATCACGGCCTTCAATATAAGCCCACGCTTTGGCCGATTTAGCCAGTGCCATACTGGCTCTTGGGGAAAGCGAAGTCGTTAATGTTTGAGACTCACGAGTATAAGTCACTAACTCAATTATATAATCAACCACTGGCGAACTTAGCGTGATATTTGATATAGCATCTTGAATTTGCTTAAGTTGATGTTGTTCAATTCGCTGCGGTAACTGCGAATAATCACGTTTTAGATTATTTAACAGTAACCGTTTTTCTGCATCTTTAGGTGGAAACCCTAAACTTATTCGCATTAAAAAACGATCTAGTTGTGATTCTGGTAACGGGTATGTACCTGCCTGATATAATGGATTTTGAGTCGCAATTACAAAAAATGGAGTAGGGAGCGGGTACTTGTCTCCATCTACTGTTACTTGATGTTCTTCCATCGCCTCCAATAAAGCACTTTGTGTTTTAGGGCCCGCGCGATTTATTTCATCAGCGAGCACCACTTGGCTGAAAATTGGGCCTTTATGAAATGAAAAACTATGTTCATTATTATTAAATATATTGGTGCCAATAATATCAGCGGGCAATAAATCGCTGGTAAATTGTATACGCTGATAAGATAACCCCAGAACTGCAGCTAATGCATGCGACAAAGTGGTTTTTCCCATGCCGGGTAAGTCTTCAATTAGTAAATGGCCTTCACTAAATAAACAGGCTAACGCTAATTTTATTTGTTGTTGTTTACCAAATATAACGGTAGATAGGTCATCAATTATTGTCGTAACAATGTGCTGCATAATTTCCTTTAATCTATGAGTTCTAAACGTTTCATTACCGCATCAACTTTTTGCGCGTTAAAGGGCTTAGCTATAAATTCTTTTGCGCCTAGCTCCCAGGTATTTTGCACTGTTTCAAAGCTATTGTGGCCTGAACACATAACAACATGTGCATGAGGGTGTTCGTTGTTAATTGACTCTAAAATTTCAATGCTTTCAGAATCAGGTAAATCAACATCTAAGAATATAACGTTGGGTGATTTTTCAATAAGCAGAGGTTTAGCACAATTAAAATTATCGCACTCAATAATGTCATCAAAACCTAAACCGGCTAATACTTGGCTTAAATCAGCGCGGATCTGTTTAACATCATCAATAATTAAAATTGGTTCGAGTGGGCGTACAAATTCCATATGAATACTTCAATGTTTTTTACGGCTTGTGCTTTAATATTAAGCTAAGCATTAAGGAACCTCAAGGTGATAACTATGAATAACTATAATAGTTGTTTAAAGTCACTTAATGTCCGATACCGCCTAGTATTGGACTTAGCAGGCTTGAAACTTTTAAAATAGATCACTACTTATATATAGGCATGTTACTACCTATAATTTATATTATGTTAAATAGAATGTATATGTACTTAAGCAAACTAACTATCGGCAATTACGTCACTTATAAACATGGTATTTTAGCCCTTTTATTCGCACATTATTTATTTATAGTAATATGCTCTACTTTATTAAATATAAAAACGCTGTAATGACATTTTAATCAATCAAACTATTTAGCTCATCAATTAATTGCTTAAGCTGTTTAGTTTCGTCGTTTAGCTTTTGCTGATACTTTTTAACTTTTTCATGCTTACCTTGGCGCTTAGCTTTTTTAAGATCGGTTTTATATTCTTCAATTTCGCTATTGGTATCATCTATTTTTTGTTGCAACTCTGCTTTTAATCCATCATGAGTACAATATGCGTTTATATTATTGAGTGCTTTATTAAGACCTGCAACTTGGTGTGAATTACCTTGGCGTTTTGCAGTTAATAACTGGTGGTTAACTTCACAGGCTTTTTTCGCACACCCCGTTAAATCTGCACAATCATCTTTGGCCAATACGACTGTTGAACCGGCAAATAAAAAACTTATTGTAATACCTTTAATAATCGTCATTTTAGAGTTTTTATTATCTCGCATTGGTCATTATTCCTCTTTAATTCATTGTTAGCGGCAAAATACAGATAACAGCCCTTGCAGCTCTTCATTTATAACATGTTGTTTTACAACATCTTGCATAGGAGTATTTGATACTTTGTTATTTAAAATACCCACCATTTTAGCGCTTTCTCCAGCACATAAAGCCTTAACACTGTGTACGCCTAATCTTATTGCTAACATACGATCCGCTGCAGATGGATTACCGCCGCGTTGTAAGTGCCCTAGCTTAGTTACGCGCAAATCTATACTGGGATTAACGGCACTTATTTTCTCACATATATGTTCAACGCCAATTTCATCACCTTCAGATACCACCACAATAAAAGCATGCTCACTGTGATAATCGCTAATTTTATCCACTAAATAAGTTATGTCTTCATCACTTTCAGGTATTAATATCGAATCGGCGCCAGAGGTTAAACCGGCATAAGTGCCAATATAACCAGAATCACGTCCCATTACTTCAATAACAAACACCCTATTATGTGATTCTGCAGTATCTCTAATATTATCAATACATTGCATTGATGTGTTTACTGCGGTATCAAACCCTAAGGTGTAATCTGTACCCGCAATATCATTATCAATAGTGCCTGGAATGCCTATATACGGTATGTCAGTAATTTGTGATAACCATAAACACCCTCTAAAGGAGCCATCTCCACCTATCACAATTAAAGCGTCAATATTATTATGTTCAATTGTGGCTAGTGCTTGATTTCTACCGGCATCACCTTTAAATCTTTCACTACGCGCTGTTTTTAACACAGTACCACCTAAGTGCATGGTTTGTTGTAGGTTTTTGAAATCAAGTGTCACTAAATCATTATCAATTAAACCCTCAAACCCTTTTCGAACGCCCGACACTTTTATTCCGTGTTGTTGAGCGGTTTTTACTATGGCAAATAATGCGGTGTTCATCCCAGGCGCATCGCCCCCTGAGGTTAATACGGCAATGTGTTTAATTGGCTGCATCGGTTCACATCCTTCGATAAGCTAAACTTTAATAATTCATAATAGCTGTTTATGAGTAGGCTGTGTAAAGTAAGCGCAGTAAAGTTGATCTACATAGGGTTTATTTGATTGTTTAATTAGTATGAAGGGAGCAGTTATAAATTGAAAAGTTGGTATGTTGCTTTTGCTTTTGCTTTTAAAACAACATACCGTAATTTTTAATGAAGAGCCGCTGTAAAAGGAATGTTTTTACAAATTTCGGCTTCTATTGTTAGTAACTCGTCTAAGCGTTCGTCAACTTCTTGCTTATCAAAGTATTCGTAGGCGAGTTCCACAAATAAATTTTTATGTTTTTCTTCTGATTTAGCAATTGCGACATAAAAATCTTTTTCTTTTCCTTCAGGTAGTGCCTCGGCAACTAAAGAAAAACGTTCATGTCCCCTCGCCTCAATTACCCCACCTACTAATAGTCTGTCCATTAAAAAACCGTCACGACCATGCCTAAAGTGTGCACGAATTTGTTTAATGTATGGATCTTTTTTATCGTCACCCAAATTAGTATCGCGTTCAATTAATAGTTTAAGTACTTGTTTAAAATGAATTAACTCTTCAAGAGCTAAGTCAGTCATGGCTTTAACTAATTTACGCTTATCCGGATAATGTGAAAGCATTGACATAGCCATGCCAGATGCTTTTTTTTCAGCAGCGGCGTGGTCTTGTAAAAAGGTTTCAAAGTCGGCTAAAACAACTTCGGTCCATTCAAATGGCGTGTGGTATTTTAATTCAAACATAGGGATACAACTTATAAAATAATGCGTGGATTTTAGCGTATTTAAAAATAAAAATCTTTGATCGCGATTTAAATTTAACCTTCATAAGGCAAAAACTTATCGATCCGCCCTTTCGCCGTCGACTCAATTTTTAATGGGTGCTTTATATCGTTCCATGCAGTGACTTTACCGCCCATGTTCATTTTTTCAAAGCCAGCTAAGCTGCTGGTAATATTTAAAAACTCACATAGCTTATTAAAGCTCTCGGGATTTGCTATATCAATGGCTAAAAAATCATTAGGCCGGTCAGCAAAATAAGCATTAGCACTATTAAAATGAGTGTTATAACAATTAGTTAAATATTCATCCTGATTAATGTTTTCGAGTGAAAAATCATTAAACGTATTTAAATAACAGCGCTTTAAATGAATATTAAAGCCCCCATCAGCACGCGTTAAATTAGTATGCATACGCAGTAAAAGCTGTTTGATTGAAGGCAGCCACGCGCTAAGTTCTCGCTTTAAATATACAAATTTAGAACCTGAGTAATATTTATCTAATGTTTGATAATCGTTAAATACAGGTGTGTCTGCGATAGCCACCGCATTTTCAAAACAAGCGTTAGTGTAAGCAGTATGGGCAGTAGGTATACCAAAATCTAAAAATGCATTACATACGCTAGTCGTCCCAGTACGTGGTAAACCAATAATAAATATTTTTTGTGTCATGGCGTTTTAAATGTCTTTTTCTGAAAACCAAAGTGATGCATCATTAAGGGGTGTTAATGCGGGTAATTGATTGTTTTTTAATTTAATGATGTTTTTATTTTTTATATCTGCATGCTCAATCGCACTGCGATGATAAGCCTTAAACAAACGATCAAACTCACCGTTTTTACGCATAATAGCTAAGCCTTTCTCAACCGCTTGCGCTATTTCGGGCTTTTCTTTACTAAAAAAGAAGTAGATTGCACTTGGGTATTGCAACAATAAGTGTGGCACTATCGTGAGGTTAGCACCGGCTTCATCTTTAAAGGTATTGAACTCAGTTTCAACCTCTAACACAGAACGAGGAAATACATCACCTCGGCCTTTTATCAACATATTAAATAACGAACTATATTCGATTGATGTCGATACAGTTAAGCCGTTATCCTGCAGTATTTGTGTGTCAGGCCAATCATGCCCTTGAATAAAGTGTATGCTTTTAAAGTCGCTCAGGGTATTGATGTTTAATAAGGTATTCACTTTATCCTGTGTAGTTACCAAAACACGCCACCCATATAACCCCTTAAATATAGGCACTCTAACGGGTAGTAATTGTTGCTCACGCTGTTTAGAGGTCATGGTCCAAGCTACGTTTATTTCATCATTATGAAGAATTTGCTTTAACGCGCGGCTCTGTGGCATCGAAATACTTGAGGGTTGTAATGTAAAATTCTCTCCGCTGAATTGCAGAGCTGTTCTTAATAGTACTAACGGGTATAATATTTCATCTTCACCACTGCGCATTGTTTTGGGGTATACAACATGCAAACTAGAAACGGTGTTTTTGCTATTATTTTCTATTGCCCATGCAAATGTTGTCAGTGAACTGAAAAAATATAAACATGTAAAAAAAATAGCTAACCGCATAATCGTTTATCTACTTAAAAGTAATAACACCGCGCTTACTATCACAATAGCAAAGGTGAACATCATGCTCAATCCACGTGCCTTTAAATTATTGTTAATGATGGCAGAACCATGAACAACACGGCTGATAAATAATAAACCGCCTAGTGCATGTACATAATGACTAGCTAACCCTTGATACTCCAATAAAAAAACTAAAATTAAGCTAATGGGCACGTACTCAATAAAATTACCATGCGCTCGGGTTGCACGTTCAAGCGCGGTATTACTGCCATTACCTAACGAAATCCCTTCGGCTTTACGTATTTTTATAATATTAACACTCAAATAAATATAATAAAGGGCCAATAAGGCCGCATAGCTAGATATGATCACAGTATAGTCCATTTAATTTTTCAGCAATAATAACACATAAGTTAAGCGGTAAATCAGTAGTTTTATCATGAACTATGCTAGAGTAATTTATACATTGGAATAGAAATAAGTAAGGATAATATGTATTTAAGAACAAAAATCACCAATCACTATCGTGAAATAATAAACAGTATTGGCTTTTATCCCTCGCTCCTGTCTGTTGCGTTTTTAATTTTTGCTGTACTCACTATGTCTGTTGAGTATTTAGCCCCTATAGAGCAATTTAAATCATTAATCTCATTTGTATTAGTAGACAGTGCAGAAAACGCACGAACCATATTAAGCACCTTAGCTGGTAGTATTATTTCGTTAACCGTATTTAGTTTTTCTATGGTGATGGTGGTTTTAAATGCGGCCAGCGCTAGCTTGTCACCCAGAGTCGTTCCTGGGCTTATTACCCGTAAATCGCATCAAATGGTATTAGGGTTTTATTTAGGCAGTATTATTTATTCTATTATAATGCTCATTAATATTAATAAGTTAGATAACGGAAATACGGCAATACCCTCATTAGGGGTACTCTTTGCGTTAATTTTTGGTTTGATTTCTTTGGGCTTGTTCGTTTTTTTTATTCACTCTATTTCAAAAGCAATTCAGGTTGATAACGTATTAAATGGTTTATTTAGACAAACCAAACAAGAGATCCAAGACATCATCAACAAACAAGGCGATAACCCCGTTGATAACTTTCCTGAATTTTCAAATTGGCATTCAATAAAAAGTACTACTGAGGGTTACTACAAAGGGGTTCACACAAATAAGCTGTGTGCTATTTTGGCTGAAGAAAAAATAAAACTTTTTATTACTGTTAAGCAAGGTTACTTTACCGTTAAAGGCTACCCTTTCTTAAAGTGTAATAAAGACATTTGTGAAAACGAAGAGTTAATAGAGAAAATTTTAGACTGCTTTATTTTTTATATAGAAGAATACATCAGCGATCATTACCGTTATGGATTAACCCAAATTTCTGAAATTGCGGTAAAAGCAATGAGCCCCGGGATTAACGATCCGGGCACAGCGGTTAAAGCTATTGATATGCTGAGTATTTTATTGATTGCTCGCCTAAAGATTAATGCGATTAACTACGCGTATTATCAACCAGAAGAAGCCCCTTTGCTCTATTTCCATGAAACCAGTTTTGATGAATTACTGCACGATAACTTCACTCCTTTGCGTAATTATGCCAAAGCAGATGCCTATGTAATGACCAATGTTATTGAAGCATTTAAAAATATTTTGTTTATTGCCAACGAGGATGTTGAAGCTCGAAACAGTGTGTTTAATTATTTAGGTGCCATTGTTGATGATATTAATCAGCACATTTGTAATGAGTATGACCGGCGAGAAATTAGAAATATGCTACAAGCAATAGTGCGAATTAGTGAGTTACAAGGTAAGCAGTTGGTGGCACGTTTTGAGCAGCACCAACCTATTAGCGAGTAGGCTCTGTAAAGCTATTTATTCTGCCGAGGGGCAAAGAGTTATCGCTCCTCGGCAGCGCCTATTTGGCATTGAAAGATCATCAAACCCTAATCTATATAATAAATTGCATAGCTTGACGCGCTAATAGTAATTTCACCCGCATGATAGGCTTCTGGGACATAATTACCAGGTGCACTGTCTGCCATCATTACTTTTTCACTGCGCATGTACGGTGTTGATGGCATATCAAGCGGGGTTAACGACGCGCTATATAAGCCTTTTAACTCTACATCAAAGTCGTCACTTAGCTCTTTTGCCGCGACTTTAGCTTGTTTAATTGCCATTTTTTGTGCTTTTTTATGCAGCTCATCGTAGTTGCTAGCTAAAAATTGCGTTTGTCTAATTTCATTAATGCCATTATTAACTAAGCTCTGTAGCAATTCAGGGTATTTATTAATTGCAGAGAGTTTAATGGTGAGCGTTCTTGATACTTTAAAGCCAGTAAACTCTTGTTTACCTGTTTCACGATTATATTGGTTATCACGGTATATAGAAATTTGACCGGCATTAATATCCGCATCATCTACCCCTAGTTTTTTTACTAAACTTATTGCACTAGCCATAGTGGTATCGGTTTGTTTTTTTGCTGCAATTAAGTCTTTATCTATTTCAGTAATGCCCACCGTTAATAAAACATGATCCGGCATCGTCGTTACTGAAGCTTCACCTTTAACATAAATATGCGGCTCTTCTGGGGCGTTGCTTGCATAAGCTGATGTACTGAGTAATGCGGCGATTAAAATCGAAAGCGTTTTCATAAGTCTATCCTTTTAAATTTGATTGCCTCAGTTAACACCTTATGCGGTTAATTAAAGATGAACAAGCATAAAAAAACAGGCAAAAGCCTGTTTTTTAATCTCTACTGTAATTAAATACTGCAACGCTTGTAGTTACGGTATTTTGGTAACCAGTAGTTTTTGTCGATGGCTGCCCACAGCGCATCGTCTGAAATTTCAAGGGCTACGCCCTCTTCAATTGCTTTTTTAGCCACTGCAAACGCAATACGTTTACTAAGCGTTTCAATTTCAGTCAGTGCCGGTAGTAAGCTGCCTTTACCTGTATTAGCTAAAGGTGACGACTCAGCCAACATTTCGCTCGACATTATTAGCATCGCATCGGTAATGCGGGTTGCTTTGGCGGCAATAACACCTAAGCCAATACCTGGGAATATGTAACTATTATTACATTGTGGAATTGGGTAAGTCACACCGTTATAAACAACTGGGTCGAATGGGCTGCCAGTTGCAACAATTGCTTTGCCATCGGTCCATTTAATTACATCTTCTGGATACGCTTCAACTTGCTTAGATGGATTACTTAACGGGAAAATAATTGGCGATTCACATTTAGCATGCATAGCGCGAATGACTTGTTCGGTAAATAAGCCAGGTTGGCCTGATACACCAATTAAAATATCTGGTTCAGCACAATGCATTACATCTAATAACGACGCGTATTCACCGCTGTAGATCCAATCAGCTAAGCAGCTAGTTGGTTGTGCAAGCATTTGTTGAAAGTCACGTAAGCCTTGCATACCATCTGTTAATAAGCCAAAACGGTCAACCATAAAGACTTGGCTACGTGCCTGTGCTTCACTAATACCCTCAGCAACCATAGTGCTAACGATTTGTTCAGCAATACCACAGCCTGCAGAGCCTGCGCCTACAAAAACAACTTTTTGAGTTGATAATTTAGCACCTTTAACACGACATGCTGCTAATAAAGAGCCCACAGTGACCGATGCAGTTCCTTGAATATCATCATTAAAACTACAAATTTCGTTGCGGTAACGCTTTAATAATGGCATTGCATTAGGCTGAGCAAAATCTTCAAACTGCAATAACACATTTGGCCAGCGACGTTTTACTGCTTTAATGAATAAGTCTAAAAACTCATCGTATTCATCTTGTGTAATACGTTTATGGCGAGCACCCATGTACATTGGGTCGTTTAATAATTTTTCGTTATTGGTTCCCACATCGAGCATAACCGGTAACGTATAAGCTGGGCTAATACCGCCACACGCGGTATACAAAGAAAGTTTACCAATTGGAATGCCCATACCGCCAATACCTTGGTCGCCAAGACCTAAAATACGCTCACCGTCGGTAACAACAATCACTTTTACTTTGCCTTTTGTGGCATTACGTAAAATATCGTCAATGTGAAAGCGATCTTCATACGAAATAAATAAACCACGGGCACTGCGATAAATATCAGAAAACTTTTCACAGGCATCACCCACTGTTGGGGTGTAGATAATAGGCATCATTTCTTCGATATGATCGCGCACTAAACGGTAAAAAAGCGTTTCGTTATTATCTTGAATGGCGCGTAAATAAATGTGCTTATTTAAGTTGTCGTTAAAACTTGAGTATTGTTGGTAACAACGCTCAACTTGTTCTTCTATTGTTTCGTAACGAGGAGGAAGTAAACCAGCAAGATTAAAGTTTTCACGTTCTTTTTGGCTAAAAGCACTTCCTTTATTCAATAGCGGGGTTTCAATTAGGCCTGGGCCAGAATAAGGAATATAAAGATAATTTGGATCGGTATTTGTAGTCATATTTCCAAGCTTTACTGAATCTTAAGTAATGATCTGCCATTATCATTGTTAAAGGCTAAATTGCAATGACATTTAAGCTTGTCAGACCATTGAAAATTTACAAATACAAGCGCTACTTTAGTATAAAGTCACTCATATTTGGTGAACATGTTAGCAGGCTGTTGTGAATTTATAAAAATTAAAAACGGGCATTAGACCAGCGTTTGCTGTGTGCAATGGTTACAACAGTGTCAGTTATTTTTAGGTTTGCTAATTTTTTACATTAGTTAACATACTATTTTCAATCAAATAATCATTAACTATTAAGCTATTACATAAATAACAGCAGGTAATACATTAGCTGCAAACCTGCTGTTGATTATACATGTTTTAGAATTTAAATGAGGCTTTATTATTACTTAAATCCGATAATGCCATCCCTTCCCTGCGAGGATCGGCGGCGCCATACAAACGGTTATTTTTAACTTCTACCGCATGCAGCCCAGAGTTTAAGTCAATCACGCGCACATCATGGCCGCGCTTTTTAAGCTTTGGTACCACTGCTTCAAGTGCAGTGCCTTTTTCTACGCTGGTGTAGTCGTTGCGATTAGTGGTTCGCGGTAAATTAATGGCTTGTTGCGCGTTTAAATTCCAATCTAAAACGCCAATAACAACTTGCGCTACATAATCAATAATGCGACTACCACCAGGAGAGCCGACCACTAAACGTAAGCTCCCATCTTGATTAAATACCATTACGGGTGACATTGAGCTGCGCGGACGTTTATGGGCTTCTACTCTGTTAGCCACTAACTTGCCATTTTTACGCGGCGAGAGTGAAAAATCAGTCAGCTGATTGTTTAAAATGAAGCCATTAACCATGACCGTCGAACCAAACGCCATTTCTATAGAGCTGGTCATCGAAACAGCATTGCCTTTGCTATCAACAATCGAGACATGTGACGTAGACGGAAGTTCAAAAGAGTCATCATTTGCGTAGCTTAAGTAATCAACTGGATCACCAGGAAATGCTTTTTTATCTTCTTCGCTAATTAACTTTGCGCGGGTAGCAATGTAATCTTTGTTTAATAACTCCTCGGTAGGGACTTGGGTAAAATCAGGATCGCCAATGTATTTATTTCGATCAGCAAACGCAATGCGCGATGCTTGGCTAAAGTAATGAATAGCCTCTGCGCTATTAGCTTTAATATTGGCCATATCTTTATGTTCAAGCAAGCCTAAAATTTGTAGCACCGCTACACCGCCACTACTAGGTGGTGCCATTGAGCACACTTTGTAAACGCGGTATTTAATACATACAGGGGCGCGCTCTTTGCTGGTGTAGTTAGCAAGATCTTGTACAGATAATTTACCCGGGGCAATTTTTGATTTCTGCACTGCACTTACCATGGCTTTTGCATTATCACCTTTATAAAAAGCATCAATCCCTTGTGAGGCAATGTCTTTGTATAAATTAGCAAGCGGCTGGTTTTTTTTAATACTGCCTACTTTGATCACTTCACCATTGGGGAAAAAATACTCATTGATCACCGGCATACTCATAACACCCGGGTTTAACTGCCTAACGAGTAAGCCATGTAATCGTGGAGATACTTCAAACCCTTGTTCGGCTAGTGCAATAGCTGGCTTAAATAACGTTGCCCATGGCAAATTACCATATTGTTTATGGGCACTGGCAAACGCATGTAAAATACCTGGTACACCCACAGAGCGACCACCTACAACTGCTTCAATCCATTTAACAGCTTTGCCATGTTCATTTAAAAACAGGTTTTCATCGGCATTACTGGGGGCTGTTTCGCGACCATCAAAACTGGTGAGTTTATTGTTAGCTTTGTTGTAATACATCATAAACGTACCACCACCAATGCCTGATGACTGCGGCTCAACTAATGTAAGCACTAATTGGGTGGCAATTGCGGCATCTACGGCGCTTCCGCCTTGGGCTAAAATGGCCTTTCCCGCTTGTGAGGCATAAGGATTTGCAGCCGCAACCATGTATTTATCGCCAGGTACTAATTGCTTTTGTACTACCCCTGTGGCGGCTTCTGGTTCACGGGTTTCAATTTGGCTTGCTTGCTGTGCAAATAAAGGGAAAGACAGTGCACTTAAAGAGAGAGCAAATAAAGAGTTGAGCTTAAAATTCATAATTACTGATTAAACTTAAATTGCATGGAAGATAATTGGCATCTTAAAGTTAAACAGGCACAATATGCAAAAATAAATATAAAAAAATGATCATTAAATGCTTAATTTACCCCTTCAGCCGCGTTATGTTTTACCCCCCTTGTGTTTAATTGTATTAAGTACGCTCTTAGCATGGCTTGGTATGAACAATGAGCTTGAGTTTAATCGCCCATTAATTGAACAAGGCCAACTGTGGCGTTTATTTACCAGCCAATTTGTGCATGCTAACTGGGCACATTTAGGTTTAAATTGTGCCGGTATAGCACTTATTTGGTTGCTTCATGGCGAATACACAACGCCTAAGCATTACAGCTTTAATATTGCACTCCTTGCGCTTTGGTGTGGCTTGGGTGTTTATTGGTTTTGTCCAACAATCATTATTTATACAGGGCTGAGTGCGCTATTGCATGGCGTGATCGTGTGGGGGGCCATAAAAGATGTCACCGTTGGGCTAAAATCAGGCTATATCTTGTTTATTGGCGTATGGATAAAGCTTATTCTTGAGCAAGTTAATGGTCCAAGCGCAGAAATTGGTCAACTTATTCAATCAACGGTGGCCGTTGATGCGCATTTAATTGGCGCAATTGGTGGGGTTTTATTAGCTGTGCCGCTGGTTGTAAAACACATCAAAAACGATAATAAACACAGCTAAAAAAACGCCACATAAGTGGCGTTTTTATTTTTAGTCGATTAAAGCGTTTCTTTAAACAGTTTATAAATTCGACGGTATTCATCTAACCAGCTCGAAGGCTGAACAAAACCATGCGGTTCTACTGGGAAGATTGCTGTTTCAAAGTTTTCTTTTTCAAGTTCTATTAAACGCTGTACTAAACGTACTGAATCTTGAAAGAACACATTATCATCAACCATAGGCGCATTTATTAATAAATGCTTTTTAAGCCCTTCTGCATAATAAATAGGTGAACTACGCTCATAGGCAATCGGGTCAACATCAGGGTGATTCAAAATGTTAGCCGTATAACCTGTGTTGTAATGAGCCCAATCAGTCACTGGACGAAGCGCTGCACCTGATTGAAACAAGTCTGGCGCGGTAAATAACGCCATGAAGGTCATAAACCCACCATAAGAGCCACCGTAAGTCCCTACCGCTTGGGTATTAACATTGGCATTATCCGCCATCCATTTTACGCCATCGGCTAGATCTTGTGTTTCAGGTGTTCCCATTTGGCGATAAATAGCCGTTCGCCAATCACGACCATAGCCTTTAGATGCGCGGTAATCCATATCCATTACTACATAACCTTCATCTGCTAGTAATGAATGGAACATAAATTCACGGAAGTAGCCAGACCACCCCATGTGTGAATTTTGCAAGTACCCTGCACCGTGGTTAAAAATAACCGCTTTGCGGGTTTTGCCTGTTTCACCCTCTTGATAATCAGCGGGGTAATAGACTTTGGCGTATATGGGCTGATCTGTATGACTTGATGGCACAGCAACAATTTTAGGCGCTGTGAGTTTTTTAGCTAAAAACGCATCAGATACCGTATTGGTTAAACGAGTCGCAGTTGTGTTTGCTTTAGCCTCTGCCACATAAAGTTCAGTCGGCATAGTGATTTTAGAATGTCTAAGTAATAACTTAGATTGATCAGGGCTTAAGGTGTAATCCGTCATACCGTTTAAGTCGGTTACTTGCTCACTAACACCTGTTTGTGGATTAACGCGGTATATCTCGTAAAGACCCGGATGCTCAATATTCGCTTTATAGTAAATAGCACTATTGTCATCAGTAAGGGTTAAGTCAGACACTTCAAACTGACCTTGTGTTAAAGCTATAGCTTTGCCATTTAAAGGTTTTTTATAAAGCTGACTGTACCCCGACTCTTCCGATAAATAATACAGCGTGGTTGAATCATTTAACCAACCAAAGTCGTTAAACGCATACGCAATCCACGCATCGTCATGTAAACGGTGTTGAGATACGAGTTTATTATTTTCAAAATCAACGGTGGCCAACCAACGATCTTTGTTATCCCACGCTTCAAGCATAATCGCCACTTGGCTGCCATCATCGTTCCAGCTGATAGGCGATTGATCCCATCCCCAGTCTGAAATTACATTAATGCCACGCGGTTGTTTCTTAGACTTATACGTTTTGCCTTCGCGGGCATAGTTTTCTTTTTTAACCTCAGCGAGTACATCTTCATCAAAACCAGGCAAGGTATTAAACCCTAAAGTAGTTTGGCTTTGATCTGCAAGGTTAATATAAACAATTTCAGAAGTTTGCTCTTTAGCGTCAGCCACACGACGGCGAACTTTTTTAGGCTCTATAGTCGCATCATCAGTGATGTAGTTAGGCATAATGTCGCCTTCACCACGCCATGAACTTTTTTCTTGAACAACCACAATTAACGCGTCGCCATTTGGAGAAAGCTGGGCCTCATCAACCGTGTTGCCATCGCCTAAATAGTAATGCGTGTTGGCAATTGAGCTATTTTGGGTTTTAACTTGCTCATTTCGCGCATACTTGTCTTGTTTGTTTTTATACTGCAGTGCAATGTAATCAATCAGCTTATGTTGTTCTTTGGCAATATAAGTTGTTGGCTCTTTTACGCCTTGTGGTTTGTCAGCCAGTTTTAAATTAGCAATTTCACGGGTTAAACCTGTGGTTAAATCTACTTTAAAAAAGATATTACCTTGGCGATACGCTAAGTTACCATCGTTTAAAAATTGTGGTTTTGACTCGGTGGCTGAGCTTTGCGTAATTTGCTTAATTACGCCTGACTGTACGTTTTTAATAAATATGTTGCCTTCAAACACATAAGCTTGAAGTGATTTATCGTTAGAAAAAACAGCTTTACTTGAGCCTACGCTGTGAAGCTGATTTAAAGCCACTTGCTCTGCTGTTTGAGCGTTTACAGCTTGAGTGAATAAATCTCTTAGCTCACTACCCTGTTGTTTACGCGCGTAAATAACGGTACTTGAGTCAGCACTCCAAAATGCACTTTGCGGTTGGCGTCCAATCCAATCAGGGTGAGCCATCGCTTGTTCAAGCGTAATTTTTGAGACACCCATGTCTGCAGGTGTGTTAACAACACTTGCAACCTTGGTATTTGTTTGAATAGCTGAGTCATTAGAAGTTGTGGCGGTTGCTGTACAGCCCGCTAACATAACACTTGACGCAACAGCCATTGCAACAAGTGTTTTAGAAGATGAAAATTTAAAAATCATAGTGCTTCTTGACGGTTATTATAATTAACCGTATTTAAGCAGAAGCACCTTTATAATTGCAATTATTTAAGATAAACAACGCTGATATCGGGGTGAGTAACCCGTTTATTCAACCGTTAAATCAAGCCATACCATACGGTGGTCACTTGATGCGTTTCTATCTTTGATTAAACGGTACAATTCGCTTTGTTTTTTCGGCCAAAATACGCCACCATCTTTAATGGTTAGTCCATAATTTGAAGGCAGAACGTAATCAACGCGTGCCTGCCAGTTAGCAGTGTAATTTTTAGCATAAGCTTGTGGGTATTGCTCTTTAGCGCCCTCACTGGTTGGAATAAAACCGGCATTAATCATCGGGCTTTTAAGTAACTGATCTGTTGTATTTGTGCGCTTTTTATCGCCCTCAGGGGCGGCATTTAGGTCACCTAAAATCACAAAGCGTGATTTTGCTGCAAGGCCGCCCTTTTTACCGTTATCGTCATACAGGTAACTTTCGTTATTAACGTAATCAGCAATTAATCTAATTTCATCATGATTACGAATGCCGTTTCTGTCTTCATCACCATCAAACACAGGCGGCGTAGGATGCGAGGCTAACATGTGAACTACTTTATCATTTACTTTTACCGGTATATCCCAAAACGATTTAGAGCTTAAACGTAAAGCATTCCATTCTTCTTCGTTATACCAATTTGTATTGGTTTTTGGATCTACCGGCATTTTCACATTCGGTAAATCTTTGTGCTTAAACGTTTGCAGGGTTCTGATGTTGTCAAAATCAATGGGGTAACGAGACAAAAACGCCATTGCGTAGTGGCCTTCAAAAAATCCAAAACCTTGCGCATCGCCCATCACACCATTTTTTTTGCCATCGTTGTCTAAATCAAACTCTGTGGCTAAGCCTGTGTTAACTGGTGCAATGTAAACATAAGGATAATCGATAGCAGCTTGATCATTTTGCCCTACATTTAAGTAATGGGTTTTAAAGTATTCTATCCCTTGTGATTTAGGGACGTAGTCAAATTCATTTAAAAGCACCACATCTGGACGAACGCGTTGAATTATTTCAGCAATATTTTTAATTTGCTGGTGGTCAGAGCGCAGCGCGTTAACTAAGGCATCGCTTTTTACTTTTTCATTTTTAGCGGTGTAATTGGTTGCATCCATACTGACATTAAACGTTGCGACCCGTAATGACTCTGCGTGAACATAGCTTGCTGAAACCAGTGACAATAAAAAGCCACCAATAATTTTAATACCGAGATCATGTCTCATTATATGAATCCATCTATAATTGATAATAAAATAACACTGCTAACCACGATCCAAAGAATCACAGCCATTAAAAACGGTTTAATTCCTGCTTGCTTTAGTACCGATAACGACAAACCACTGCCAATTAAAAACAGTGTCATCACTAGTATTTGCTTCGCTGCAATGTTTATCAACTCCCAATAAGATGAAAGCGACGGCACATAGCTATTAATTAATGCGGCTAATAAAAAGCCTACAATAAATAATGGAATACTCGCCTTTTCATCTGAGCGCATAAACACACCCGCAAGCGTAGTGTATGGAATAATCCACATAGCACGAGTAAGCTTCACTGTTGTTGCTATGCTCAGTGCCACTGCACCATAAGTAGCCGATGCACCTACCACGCTGCTGGTATCATGAATTGCAAGTGCAGCCCATAATCCAAACTGCTCTTGGGTTAGTTCAAAATAATGCCCAATTGCAGGGAATAATAATAACCCTACACCATTGAGTAAAAATACGATACCCAGCGCCACAGCCACTTCATGATCTTTGGCTTTTATAACCGGTGCCATGGCCGCAATAGCGCTACCACCACAAATAGCGGTTCCAAAGGAAATTAACACGCCTGTGTTACGATTAAGTTTAAACACTTGAGTTAAAATTTCGCCAAGCCCAATTATGGCAGTAATACTGACAATTGTTAACACTAAAGAGGTGCGACCAACCTCAATTACCTGATTAAAATCAACAGCAAACCCCAACCCCACAACCGCCAACTTTAGCATCCATTTACTGGCCTTTTGTGATAACTCAGCAAACGGGTTACCCAAGGTAATCGCAAATAACGCCCCCATAACCAAGGCACTACCAGCGCCGATAAATGGAGTGATGCACAAAGCCAGTAATATTATAAATACAGGTTTATGTAATTTAGCGATAATCATAACGTTAAGCGCGAATGAGTTTATTAGTCAGTTTATGGACAACGGGGGCAACAAATATAACCGTTGGAAAGGCAATACAAAAGGCAAATAACCACGCTTTAAGCCAGATAGATACGATGTTATCGACCATACCAACATTAAATAGAGAAATAACTAACGACATAAAACCTGACATGAAAAGTGCCATAAAAAAGGCAAACACAATAGTACGAAACTTTGGATGGATCATTGAAAAGAACCTTTAGAAGGTAAAGCGATATATTGAAGTTAAGTTCAATTTATCGCTTTGTTTTTTAACTTATAATAGCGATTTGCTGGTAGCTAATACACCGGGGTAATCTTGCTCTGGTAAACACATTGCGAGTTCACCAAGGCGTTCACCTAATTGCTGTAAATTATCAGCAGATACATTAATGTGGCCCATTTTGCGACCAGGTTTTACACTTTTACCGTACCAATGGCTGGTAACATCTGCTGTTTTTAACACATCAGTAGGGATTTGTGCTTGGCCTAATACATTTATCATAGCAGTCGGTTGCTTAAGTTGCGTACTACCTAAAGGTAAGCCGGCAACAGCACGCATATGGTTTTCAAATTGCGAGCAATGAGCACCTTGTTGCGTCCAATGGCCTGAGTTATGAACTCGCGGCGCAATTTCATTAACCAGTAATGTACCTTGCACATCAAAAAACTCAATGGCGAGTACACCCACATAGTTAAGCTCATTCGCAATTCGGGTAAATGCCGTGATTGCTTGTTGTTCTAGTTGGCTATTATTGTTTTTACCTGCAACCGAAAGCGTTAACACACCCTCGGTGTGCTCGTTTTCAGTTAATGGATAAATAGCAACATGGCCGTGTTTATCGCGCGCACCAATAATAGAGACTTCACGTTCAAACGGGATCATTTTTTCTGCAATTATGGTGTGCGGAGCGTGCTCAGTGCCTGATGCAATAAAATCAGCCATTTCAGCCCAAATCTGTTCAATTTGATCGTCTGATTTTAAACGCCATTGGCCTTTACCATCGTAACCCGCTTGGCATGTTTTAATGACTAATGGCTTACCAAGCGTTTGAACCGCGAGTTCAAGATGCGCTTTTTCTGTAATTAATTGATATGGCGCGCATGCGACCGCGGTTTTATCTAGGAGCGCTTTTTCAAGCGCACGGTCGCCACCGGTTTTAATGGCTTGTTTGCCTGGATAAAACTTATTGCTATTACAACACTGTGTAAGTACATCATCTGGAATATGTTCAAACTCGGCCGTAATAGCATCAGCGTTTTCTATCGCTTGTTCGAGCGTTGTTGGGTACACTTCGTTTGTAAGCGGATGTACAATCTTTTTGCTGCCTACATCATAAGCAACCACATTTAAATTAAGCGGTGCACCAGCTAAGCTCATCATTCGTGCTAGCTGCCCTGCCCCTAAAATTAAAATATTCATGATCACTCTGCAGGATTTGGGTTAGCTAAAATAGTCTCAGTTTGTTCTTTACGGAACGCTTCGATTTTTGCGAAGATTTCTGGATTTTGACATCCTAAAATTTGTGCCGCTAATAAACCTGCGTTTGCAGCACCGGGCTCACCAATAGCAAGAGTACCTACCGCAACACCTTTTGGCATTTGGCAAATAGATAACAGAGAGTCTACACCGTTTAGCGCTTTAGATTTAACGGGTACGCCTAAAACTGGCAGAGATGTAAACGCTGCCGCCATTCCCGGTAAGTGCGCCGCGCCACCTGCGCCTGCAATAATAACTTTAATACCGCGTTCTGCGGCTGAACTTGCGTAATCGGCAAGTAATTGAGGAGTGCGGTGGGCAGAAACCACTTTAGTTTCATACTCAATGCCAAATTTTTCTAGCATAAGGGCGGCGTGTTCCATGGTTGGCCAATCTGATTTAGAACCCATAATAATGCCAACAGTCATAAATACTCCTCAGTAATGTATTTTAAAAATAGCGGACTTATGTCCGGTTTTATGGCGGGTATTATATACTTAAATGCTGCACTAATGCGACCAGCAGGCAATAAAAAAGCCATGTTAAACATGGCTTTTTTTAAACAGCGAAACAATCAGCAATTAAGCTTCTTTACTCGCTAAATATTCTGAGTAGTTACCTCTAAAGTCGATAACTTTACCGTCTTTAATTTCCCAAATACGGGTGGCAACTGATGATACAAACTGACGGTCGTGTGACACAAACATCAAGGTACCTTCATACGCTTCAAGTGCTAAGTTAAGCGCTTCAATTGATTCCATATCCATGTGGTTGGTTGGCTCATCCATTAATAAGATATTTGGTTTATGCATCATGATTTTACCAAACAGCATACGACCTTGCTCACCACCAGATATTACTTTTACAGATTTTTTGATATCGTTTTGTGAAAACAACATACGACCCAAGAAGCTACGCACTACTTGCTCATCGTCGCCCTCTTGTTGCCATTGCTCCATCCACTCAAACAAATTCATGTCTTTTTCAAACTCATCGGCATGATCTTGTGCATAGTAGCCAATGTTTGCATTTTCAGACCATTTAAACTCACCGCTTTTAGGCGCTAAACGTCCTGCTAAAGTGTTTAATAATGTTGTTTTACCCACACCATTTTCACCAATAATAGCAATGCGTTCACCTACTTCAACTAGGCCTTCTAATCCTGAGAATAAAGTTTCTTCAAAGCCTTGCGATAAGCTAGTCATTTCTAGTGCGTTACGAAATAACTGCTTTTCTTGTTCAAAACGAATAAAAGGTGTTTGACGTGACGACGCTTTTACTTCGTCTAATTGAATTTTATCAATTCGTTTTGCACGTGAAGTGGCTTGCTTTGCCTTTGATGCGTTGGCAGAAAAACGCGATACAAACTGTTGAAGCTCTGCTATTTGGCTTTTCTTTTTGGCGTTTTCACTTAATAAACGTTCGCGTGCTTGAGTAGCTGCAAACATGTATTCATCGTAGTTACCCGGGTAAATACGTAGTTCACCGTAGTCAATATCGGCCATGTGCGTACATACCGAATTTAAAAAGTGACGATCATGCGAGATGATGATCATGGTACAGTCACGTTGATTCAATACATCTTCAAGCCACTTAATTGTATAAATGTCCAAGTTATTGGTAGGCTCATCGAGCAGCATGATATCAGGGTCTGAAAACAAAACTTGAGCTAGAAGCACACGAAGTTTAAAACCTGGTGCAATTTCTGACATAGGTCCGTAGTGCTGCTCTGTAGCAATACCCACACCTAATAGTAACTCACCCGCTTTAGATTCAGCCGAGTAACCGTCCATTTCAGCAAATTCAGTTTCAAGATCGGCTACTTTCATGCCGTCTTCTTCACTCATTTCAGGTAGGCTATATATACGGTCACGTTCTTGTTTGATATCCCACAATTCTTTATGACCCATAATCACGGTATCAATAACAGAATATTCTTCGTAGGCGAATTGATCTTGGTTTAGTTTAGCAACGCGCTCATTTGGATCAGTACTTACGTTACCCGAAGATGGTTCTAATTCACCACTAAGGATTTTCATAAAGGTCGACTTACCACAACCATTAGCACCAATTAAACCATAACGGTTTGATTCGCCAAATTTAGCTGAGATATTTTCAAATAACGGTTTAGCACCAAATTGCATGGTGATGTTTGCTGTACTAATAATAGCGCTACCCTCCAAGGGAGACTGAAGTATTTAAATTGCGCGCAGTTTAAACCAAATCACCGTTTTTTTCTATGAAAGTTTATAGCACCAAACCCAAAGTACTGGGCGAGTAAATGTGCTAAAAAGGTGAGTAAAACTCATTATTGTACTGTTGATGCAGTAAAAAAATGTTTCATAAAAAAACAACTAGCATAAAACCCTTTATAAATTATTTAATCGCGTTTACAGGCGACTTGGTCGCATTTTACTTTTATTAACAATTAATACGGCTATATTAACGTTTTTTATAGTATTAGAGTTTTAGCTCTACCCATGCCGACAGGCGCAACTATGAAAAAAATTCAACACTCCCTCTCCTACATTTAAGCCTAATGTCTTATTCCAAAATTAAATGGCTGTTTATACGGCTACAAAATAAAAACAGCATTAACTTAAAATGAACAAGCCTCGTGTTTTGTGCTAATTATCATTGATAATTTTTCACTTTTGAGCCTTTTATTGCTTTGCTAGTCTGCACGACTTCGAATTTAGTAATTATAAAAACGTCTTTAATTTAGGCAAGGCACACACAATGAAAAGAAAATTAGTATCGCTAGCAATTGCGGGTATTTTAGCTGCTCCAAGTATTTCAGCAGTAGAAGTGTTTAAGGATGAAAAAAATACAGTCGCAGTAGGCGGATATATTGATGCGCGAGTGATAAATACTCAAGGTCAAAACGAAATCGTCAATGGTGCCTCACGAATTAATTTTGATTTTAAACGCCAACTAAAAAACGGCTGGGAAGCAATGGCTTTAGTTGAATGGGGTGTCAACCCTGTTGGCAGTAGCGATATTGTATACAACAACCGTTTTGAATCTATTCAAGATGAGTTTTTATATAATCGTTTAGGTTATGCAGGACTTAAACACGATAAATACGGCCAAATTACGATTGGTAAACAATGGGGTGCGTGGTTTGATGTTGTGTATGCTACAAACTACAGCTATGTATGGGATGGTAACGCTGCCGGTGTTTACACTTACAACAAAGACGATGGTGCAGTAAATGGTACTGGTCGTGGTGATAAAACACTGCAATACCGTAATAGCTACAACGACTTTGACTTTAGTGTTCAAACTCAGTTAAAAAACAGCGCTTTTTATACTTGTGATGTAAGTAATATTACAGAATCACAATGCCAAGCAAATTTTGAGTCTGGAGATGCTGCTGCACAACAAGTTGAATTTAACTATACGTTTGGCGGTGCAGTAACCTATAACGTGACTGATAAGCTAAAACTGACTGCGGGTATTAACCGCGGCGAGTTTGAATTAACGTATGGCGACGGAACAACCCGCTCTGTTGACGATTTAATTTATGGTGCAGGTGTTATTTGGGGCAATATTGATGCGCCAGGCTTGTATGTAGCCGCTAATATCAACAAAAACGAAAACCACGATACAGATAACATAGGTCGTTTAATTAAAGATGCGATTGGTATTGAAACATTTGTGTCGTATCGCTTTGATAACGATTTTAGACCATTTATTGCCTATAACTTATTTGATGCAGGTGATGACTACGTAATTCAACCAAACTTTAATGCCGATCCTAACGATGTATTTAAGCGTCAGTTTGCAGTTATTGGTGTGCATTACTTAATTGACCAAGACACACAACTTTATGTAGAAGCACGTAAAGACTTTGGTGATTTTGAAAGTAATAATAAACAGCAGCAAGCGCTAATGGAGCAATCTGAAGATGACGGTATTGCTTTTGGTTTTAGATACGTTCTTTAATATCAGTTGAGCTTTCAAGCTTAAAATCACAAAGCTAAACTTAAAGCCCTGCAAAATAGCAGGGCTTTTTTCGATTTGTTTAGTTGAAGCTTGAGCTATTTTTTCTTAAATGCTTTTTTTAACGCACGCGTCCCCTCTGTTGGCCCTAGAATAAGCCATAAAAAAGCAACCCCTCCTGGGACTAAAACTACTTTTAATATTGGCCCTAGCAAATAAGAATAAAAATAAATTAGTGGAATAAAAAGTACATAACCAATAACACGTTTGATAAACTTCATGTAACATCCTTATAAAAATGAGCGCGCTCACAATATTAATTGAGCGCGCTCAATTAATCAAATAATGATTTAGCCCTTTTATTTAACAAACAAGTAAAGCATTGAAATATAATGAGTAAAAAAGAAAAGACACGCGATAAAATTTTAGCTTCAGCATGGGAATTATTTTTGCTGCAAGGTTACGATCACACATCAACAAGAGAAATAGCGGTTGCAGCCAATGTTGCTGTAGGTACAGTGTTTAGTCATTTTGAAAATAAAATTGATTTATTGATGGCCGGTATGCAACAACAAATAGCCGTTATTATTAACCAAGCAAAGCAGTTAGATACGCAGCACTCCCCTCGCTTAAAGTTACGTCATTACGCTCATCCGCTTTATTCTTTTTATTGTGAAAATAGTGAATTTAGTAAGCTATTAATTAGCGACATCATTTGGAGAACGTCTTTTTTTAAAGCGCAGATGGATGAATTTAAACAACTGCTTTTTAGTGAACAAACGAAGTTTGATGAAACAAAAGCAAGCGTAATGATGGACTGTTATTTTATGACCTTAATCGATGGGTTAAACGATCCCTTACCAAATGCTGAAAATATGCTTAGACAGTTAAGTAATAAAATAGCGCTTTTGTAATTAAGTCCTAAACGTATAGATCGGTGCTGATATAAATAAAGCACCGCCCACCTTTTTTGTTATTTAAATTCTTTATTTAACGATCCAGATAGCCAAACTCAATAAGCGTTATAAACCCACCACTCCACTTATGAGTAAATCGATAATTTATATTACGCCATTGCTAAGATTACATTTAAACACAATTAAGTATGATGTGTTCTTGCATGTGTTACCTTACATCCACCAGCCATTTACACCATAAAATAATTTATAGCAAAACGGCTTAACTGTACATATATACAGTTAAGCCGTTTTGCTAGTACTACTCTTAATTAAAGTTTAACAATATTATTAATTAATAAATTCATCATAGGCCATTAAAGCCCCCGTAATACTCAATGCTGGATTATCATTATGCTTTGCATCAGGGTTTACTTTACTGCCCCACACTAACCAGTTACTAGTATGGCTTACTAAACTTTGCTCCAAGTTATTATACGCCTCAAGCATTAATTTATGCTCAGCCCCGCCAACAGTAAAATATAATAAGGCGGGTCTATAGTAGCTCTGTGTTTTAACTTGTAAAAAGCTATTAAAATGATTTACTACGGTCATATCGTCATACCAAGCCGCAGGGCTAAATGCAAAGTAACCATTAAATAGCATTGGTTTGGTATGCAGCGTATATAAAGTAAAACTGCCCCCTGCCGAAAATCCCGTTAATATACGGTTTTCAGTTAACCTGTAGTTAGCCTCTAAATAAGTAAGTAGCTCTTGCTCTATAAAAGCTAAAAACAAATCAGCTTTACCAAAAATTTCTGGCGAAGTTTCATGTTTAGGTCGAGGATTTGTATTTACGTCCTTCCTTGCATAAGGTGGTACAAGATCACGATTTCGGGTATCAGTAAAAAACTGATTAGGTATAGCAACTAAAATAGCCTCATTTAATATACTTTCAGGATTTAATGCTTTTAGCGCTTTATCCCAATTAGCTAAATTAAAATTACCATCTGTTTTTATAATAAGTGGATACGCTTTATTTTTATCAAAATCATCGGGGAACCTTATAAATACCTTACGAGACTCATTAAGCACTTTCGAATCTAAGGTTACATCAACAAAGTCTGAAACATTATTTTGATAATAACTAAACCCAGTTATTGCAAACCCAAATACACTAACAGCAAGCAACACATTTAAAATAATCGCTTTTTTAATTCTCATGCGTCACCCATTTTAGTTAATTGCTTATGCCATACACCGTTATTAAGTTGCTGCTTAAATACAAAGCCAAGTTTAGTAAGCAAGTTATAACAGCGTACGTTTTTACCATGAATTTCTGCATATAAGTGCTCAATGTTTATAGAGCTATGCACTTCACTGACAAAGCCTTTAAGTACTTCTTGCATTAAGCCTTGCTGCCAATAAAAAGGATCGAGTTCGAAGCCCAAATAAGCACTTTGGGTTTGGCTATTTATGTTATATAAACCACAGGTACCAATTAGGTCACCAGATATATTATGTTCAATCGCAAGCCGAACACCTTCACCTTGGTAATAACTCGAGATATCATCTTGAATTAACTGCTTAATATGCTGTTTATTTAGCGGGGTTTTATAATCGTTAAACTCATAAACGAGTGGATTATTTAAAATTGTTAATAGCGCTGCGCCGTGTTTGTGGGTAATTAAACGTAAGGTAACGCGGGGTAATTTTATAGTTTTAAACATGCCTACGCCAAATAAAGTAAACGCGCTTTAAATAGCACTTTATAGAGCGTCATTATTAACTTACCATACCGTATTCACAAGCATTAATTGAGATAAACTATGAGTGACAATTTTAAAGTAATACAACCAACTACTACTGTTTACTGCCCAAAACGTGGTGAAGGTTGGACCCTTACCGGCATTACTAATATTAACGAGTTTACGTCGGTTATGTTTGATGGTGTGCGTTACACCTTACCAGCGAGAGAAATTGTAGAGCAGTTGCTGCCTAACCAATTAGCGCGTGAACAGCAAAATAGCTAAATTAAACAAAATTTATCACTTAACCATATGTACACAGTTTTCTGGTAATGGGCTTAAGTCATGATTTTCTGGGGTATTAGCAGCAACTTTAAAGCCTAGCTTTTTATAAGCCGATACTGCTGCTAGGTTGTATTTATAAATAAACAATGAGCAATCATTAACATTTAAGTTTAATTGCCCATGTTTACATAATGCTTTAATTAGGGTGGCTGCAATTCCCTCCCCCCTTCGTATAGGGTTTACTATTAAACGCGCCAAATGACATTTGTTTTTTTGTTGATAATATTGCCCAAAAGCGAGTAATACGTTTTGTTGTCCAACCAATACAAAAGAAGTCGAGACATCAAGGTTTAAGTTTTCAATAAAAGTCTGCGCCGTAAATGGGTACCTAAAGTAAGGGCCAGCCCATTAAGTTATGTCATGTTGATCATTAAACCAACTCATTAGCTCGATAATATGCGTATTATTAAGTGGTTGTAATGTCATTCGCCTTGTTGATTCCTTCAAAACGCATCATCTTCGCTATACACATTTACGCCAAGCTCGTCTTCATCATCAAACACCACAAACGTAATGGGCTTACAGCATACTTGACAATCTTCTATGTATTGCTCATCAATATCAGCCACATCAATTAATACTTCTATGGTTTCACCGCAGTAAGGACAACTAATTGACTTTTCGGTTAACTGGTTCATGATTTCCCCTTTCAAATTTACATAAGGTTATAATTTCACTTTAGTAAACAACCCTATATAAAACAATGCTCGTAAAGTGACTTAATAATTCAAATTTAAACAGCGTTAGCTAAAATATTGTTTAACTTAATTAAATCAACTAAGCCATGTTGGTTCTGATTTAAAAAATAATCGCATTGCCAACGCTGAGTAACTTTAGCAGAATTACTAAATGCGCCAGTCCCTTTTAATGCCCTACTTTCGCTCCAAGGCGGAAATACTCTAAAAGCCGTTTTACCTTTATGGTTTCTACCTGTGACGATGCCTTTTTTAACTAACAACTCAACTGGAAATAAAAAGAAACCTTTTTGTATATTTGCTACTTGGTTATTAATAGTGGTTAATCCATCACTTGAAACCGCTACTAATAAATAGTCAAACTCATTGGCAAATGGAATTGGTTTAAAATTACTCAAATCCGCTGGGCGTTTCCATAGTGCTAAAAAAGCGCCAGGTCTGTCGGGTGTAATTTTAGCTTTTCTGTAAATTATACGTTTTTGGTTTAAAGTAAATGCATAGCCATGGTATTGGGCATTTTGATTATGAGGTATCAACTCATCAGCGTTTGGTAGTTTATACCCTGAGGGAGCAAAGTTGTTTTGTAAAATGATTAATAATTCATCATGCAAATGATCATTCGTCATTAAACTTTTCATATCTCGCATCCGTTTTATATAAAGTTAGTTCAAACCCTTAAGCAACTTTGTAATGAAAGAGTTTTTAAAGTTAGCGGGTCTTACTATACAAGTATTTATACATAACTAAAGGTGAACATTTTTATGAAACACACATTAGCGCTAGCATTGACCTCTATGGGGATTTTGTTTAGCTCATTAACATACGCTAAAACCGAACAAGCTATTTTAGCCGGTGGCTGTTTTTGGTGTATAGAAAGTGACTTTGAAAAACTCGAAGGTGTAACCGATGTGATCTCAGGGTTTACTGGTGGTGAACTTAAAAATCCAACCTACAATGGTAATCACCAAGGCCACTACGAAGCTGTTCTGGTTACCTACAACACTAATGTATTAAGCTATCAAGATATTTTAAACCATTACTGGGTGAATATTGATCCTTTTGACGCAAAAGGTCAGTTTTGTGATAAAGGCCCAAGCTACCGTAGTGCGATTTTTGTTGCTAATGAGCAACAGCGACAATTAGCTAAGCAATCTAAACAAGCCGTTATGAATGAGTTTACTAACCAAACAGTAGTAACCCCTATTCTCGATGCTAAAACCTTTTACCCTATAAAGGGCGATGAAAGTTATCACCAAGATTACTACAAAAATAATCCTATTCGTTATAACACCTATCGCTGGCGTTGTGGCCGTGATAGTCGCCTAGAAGACATTTGGGGCGATCGAGTTACCCACTGAGTTTAAAAAACCAAAAGGCTGCAAAAAATGCAGCCTTTCTAATATTTAAGCAAAGTAATAGCAGACTAATTATTTATTCTATTCTCAAAGCTGCAGGCCCACTTAAAAATTCATTTTTTAAGACGGTTAAATAGGCTTCCTATCATGGTGATTTCTTTTTATAGGAAATACCTTAAACCAAAATGCCATTTCAAAAACAAAGCCCGCAATAATAAAAATAAATAAGCCGGTAGTGCTACCGTATGAATAACATGAAATAGCGGCAATAATTAATGCAGCTAAAATCAACCATTTTATAAACACATTCATCTTTAATACCTTCGGTTCTGTTGATTTATCGTGGCAAATTCCATTTAGGTAATCAGATCCTATGCATCATGATTATTCACCAAAAAAGTGTGTCTAGCGTAATTACTCGTTTATTGTTTGTCTATTAAAACGTATCGTAAAATGTTACGCATTGTTTCTACTGAGTTTTTATTTTAAAAAACGCGTTATTTGCAGAATCTTTAATTACTAATACCTCAAGTAAGTACACCTTCGCTCACAATAATTTATTAAATATTCTAATACAAAGGTAAATTTCTTGTTGCCACAAAAGGGACTAATGAGTACTTTAATTAAATAATTAGTTTTATAACTTTAACTAATTATTAAGTACTAAATACAATTTCATGTCTTAAATTAATACAGGAGATTTACCTTGCTTGATATCATAGCGCTTTTTATAAAAGTAAATCATTACAAAACATTTAATGAAGCGTCAGTAAAGTTAAATATTCCTTTACCCACTTTACAAAGAAAAATAAAAAAACTTGAAGAAGACTTATCGTTAGCGTTGTTTTATCGTGAAAAAGGAAGTTTGCGATTAACAGAACCTGGAAAGAGTTTTTATAGCCACTGCCTAGCCCATGTAGAAGGTTTACAAACTACGCTGTGCAATTTTAAGAATTTCAGTGAAAATAAAGTGAGTAAAATTAAACTAATAGCGCCGCAAAACTTTATAAAGAGTGTGTACTTCTCAGGCGTTATAAATCAATTCACATTACTTTATCCAAATATTAAGATTCATATGATGCTATCGGATGAACGCCTTGATTTAAAAGCCACCGAGTTTGATTTAGCCATTAGAATTGGAAAACTAGATAGCTCACAAAATATATGTAAAGTCATTAACCAAATGAGTTTTGCTTTAGCTTGTTCATCGAGTTTAATTGAGCAATATGGCATACCAAGTAATTTTGACGATTTAGCTAAACTACCCCACATATCGTGCTCGCCATTCGAAAACTGGTCCTTTAAAACAAATAAAAATGAACAGGTAATTTTTAAACCTCAACCTAACTTTATTTCTAACGATATAGAAATGTGTGCCTTAGCTGCTATTGAAGGAAGAGGTGTATATTATGGCCCTAAATATTGTTTATTACCGCATATAAAAGACGAAAGCTTAGTTGAAGTATTAACTCAGTTCAAACCCATAAAGCGAGATGTAAACCTTTTATGGCCTGATAAATTAATTCCAAAAAGCACACGCTATTTAATTGATTTTTTAGAGCACTCTCTCAAAGGAATCAAAATGTAGCTACCGCAGCATTAATAATTTAATTAATTTTTGTAATGTTTAAGCAACTAATATTTTTGAAAAATCAACTTTCATATAACACTCTATAAAAATAAAGCGAGTTCTTTAGAATCAAAATTGGTCCAAAATTAGATTATTTAATTAGGACCTCATTTAAATATAATTTTAAAGGATGTAACTTAATGAAAAAAATATTACCCCTATTGCTGTTGTCGCATACAAGTTTTGTAAGTGCTAATACAACTGCAATTTATCCAGATCAACTTAAAAATGAAAGCTTAGGTGCTGGAGTTTGCTCAGCTGATAATAGACTAATTACAAAGGCTGAAGCGCAAACCTACAGAAATGAACTTACTAACAAAATGGGTAAGTGGCAAATAACGGGATTAGCTAATGGCTGGGTTATTATGGGTTCTGGCTACGCAGGTGAAATAAAACAAGGGACTGCTGCAAATTCTTGGTGCTACCCTAACGATCCTATTAATGAGATCCCTACATTAAGTCCCGTAAAAGTATCGCCAGGCAGTCAAAGCCAAATTGAATGGGACTTAGTAAATCAAAAAGAGGTGTTTATAAAACCCCTTTCATACCTTGCTCATACAATGGGATTTGCGTGGGTTGGTGGCAATCGCTCAAGCTATGTTGGTGATGACATGGAGGTATCTAAAGCGGGCTCAGGATGGAAAATACAAGGTTACAACGGTGGCAGTTGTGATGGTTATCGATGTGATGAAAAGTCAGCTATTACCGTATCTAACTTTCAATATGTGATGGATAACGAGTCATATAAAATAACAGGTGATATTGTTGCTGCCGACAAAGAACTAATAAAAACGTTAACAGTCCCTGCAGTGAATGACACGTCAGCAGCTCAAATGTCAGTGGTTACAATTGAATACGATGCGGCAACCAACTGGTCTAAAACCAATGATTACAGTATTTCTGAGTCTGTTACATTATCTAATACATGGAAGTCTCCCTCTGTTACTGGCGGATCAGACACTTCGTTATCAGTCACAATCGCAGCGGAGCAAGCATGGGGAACAAGTAATGGCGGCTCAGAAGCTGAGCGAGTAGTTGTACAGGCAAGAACCAATGTACCAGCATACACACAGCTTAATGCAAAGGTCGATTTGTTTAAATCATCAATATCGTATCCTTATGCATTCGATGCTGATATTACCTATGATCTATCTATAAATGGCTTTATGCGATGGGGAGGCAATGCTTTATTAACCCACCCAGAAAACAGACCTAACGACACTGCTAATTTTGTAATTGGCCGTTGGGCAGGTCAAGATAAAAGCATTGAGTATCAATGGGAACACCGCTATATACCAGGTGAGAATAAAAAATGGGATTGGCCTTGGATGATACAACAAACAAGCTTATCAACAATGCAATACTATTTAAGCCATGTTTTAAGACCTAAAAAAACAACCCTAACAGGCCACTTTTATGCACAAAGCCAATTTGCGGGCAGTGTTTACTTTGGTGACGAAACCCCAATTGTCACTAACCAAAGAAGTAAGCGAAGTGTTTCATCTAGTGAGTACTCTAGTGCAGAAAAGTTAAAAAAAGAGTTTGAAGATGCGGGTTTTAAAAATGTTGTTGTTAATATTGAAATGATTGATTTATAAACACCTGTGGGCTCTCATAATGAGAGCCCTATTTCATAAATTTAAACAAAAATATTATTACTACTCACCTACTTTACTATTCCCTTTATTAAAATACATATACAGCTGAACCAACCTCGCCTTTAGTTTATTGAGAAATTATGCTTTGATGCATTAATAAAACTATTAATCGCATTAGTCTATTAAACATACACCAGCACAAAGTGATTATAAAAATAATAAGAGAACAACAATGGCACAAAATACAAACAACAGCGTAGTAATACTCAGTGCGGTTCGTACCGCTATCGGCAGCTTTGGTGGCAGCCTCAAAGATTTTAGCCCAGCTGAGCTTGGCACTTTGTGCGCAAAAGAAGCCCTAAATCGGTCTAAACTATCTCCTAACCAAGTAGGTTCATGTGTGGTAGGCAAAGTTATTCATAACGGCCCTAAAGACGCATACCTTTCAAGAGTCATTGGTCTCGATGCTGGGTTGCCTATAAGCAGCCACGCTGTAACGCTTAATCGCTTATGTGGTTCAGGGCTTGAAGCAATCATACAAGCGGCACAACAAATTCAATTAGGTGATGTAGATGCAGCCATTGCTGGCGGAGCAGAAAGCATGAGTAGCTCTGCCTATACCCTTGAAAGTAACCGCTGGGGGCAAAAAATGGGCAATAGCACTATGGTCGATGAGCTCACCACGACCTTACAAGACCCATGGGATAATAACCCGATGGGAATAACTGCTGAAAACATCGCAGAAAAATATTCAATTAGCCGTCAGCAGCAAGACGAGTACGCAGCAAAAAGCCATCATAAAGCCGCAAAAGCGATTGCTGCAGGTCATTTTAAACAGCAGATTGTGCCTATCGAGATTAAATCACGTAAAGGCACGAACGTTTTTGACACCGACGAACACGTTCGCGCCGATACCACAGCCGATAAACTTGCCACTTTAAAGCCCTACTTTAAAAAAGATGGCACCGTTACCGCAGCAAGCTCATCCGGTATAAACGATGGTGCAGCCATGTTGGTACTTATGTCAGAGCAAAAAGCCAATGAACAAGGCTTAAAACCGCTGGCTCGTTTAGTGGGTTATGCCAGAGCAGGCGTTGATCCTACTTTAATGGGTATCGGCCCTATTCCTGCAGTACAACAGGTATTTGAAAAAACCGGCTTAACCATTGACGATATGGATGTAATTGAGTCTAACGAGGCCTTTGCAGTACAAGCTCTGTGCGTTGCAAACGAGTTAAATTTCCCTGCCCATAAAGTAAACCCGAATGGCGGCGCCATTGCGTTAGGGCACCCTGTAGGCGCAACAGGTGCAATTTTATCAACTAAATGCTTGTACGAACTCAAACGAATTAATGGCAAGTTTGGGTTAGTCACAATGTGTATTGGCGGCGGGCAAGGCATTGCAGCCATTTTTGAAGCGCTTTGATTCTAAGTTCATAACAACTATTTAATATCACATTAGGTTTAAACATAAAGGCTTTATACACAAGGAGTACTAAGAGACGCTTTGCTTTTAGAGGAAATAAAAACGTGGAAGTTATATTCTTTCGTACTCCCCCTCTTGAGTTTCTCTTTGTGAAAATCGATTTTAAGGCTTTTTTCACTTAGGGAGATAAAAGTTGCGTCAACTTATAGGTTAACTATCAAACATGAAAAAACTCTCGTCTACAAAACGTGTTTTATAGTTAACTTTCTTACGCCTACTAAAACACCACCAAATGAGATTAAAAATAATATTGGCAAAAACAGTAATGTTTCTGTGTTTTCTATATTTATAGCTGGGCTGCCAATAACCGCAAGCGTATTAATTAACAGCAGTATCAAACTTGATTGCAGGTAGCCCTTGTATCCAATAGCCCCAGCAAATAAAAGCATAATAAATGATCCTGATATTGCAGGCGTAAAAGGTGCGGCTGCGAGTAACATGCAAACAAACGAAAATATAACAGCACAATCAATTATTATTTTAAACATAACATCCTCCATGGTGTTTAACAGTTAATTCAATATAGCTTAATTTAAAGCACCTTATCGTGCCTTTATTCCACCAGCTATTTATAGCTGTATTATCAAAAATCGTATTCCACCTAACAGGCTTCAACAAAATTTTTGGTTTATTAATAACCCCAATATAAAAACTACTTATTCCCAAACTGCCGTTCACAAGGCTCACCATCTCTATCACCGTCCATTTTGGTATTGGGGCAATGTTGAATAAAAAATAACGCCTCTGCATAGGAGGTCATTTGGCTACAATGTTGGCGGCCATCACAACGAAATGTTGGTGGTGTTTTAGTAGGTGAGTTTGAACTAGCGGGCATAAATGACTCTAAATTAGCATTAGTCACTACAGGTGTTTGCTTGGTATTTAAATAACCGGTTTTATACACACTAAAACCAATACTAAAAATAATACCAAGCGTTATAAGTTTCATTAATGGTGAGTTTTTACGTGCGGTTTTACTTATTCTAACCGGCCTTGTTGAAGTGTTTATGTGTGGTTGTGCTAATACGCCCTCAATACGGCAATTTACAGCTTTAGTTTTACCGTTGGGATCAGTTGCTACCTCAAAGTAAATAATGTCGCCCACTTTAGGTTTACGGCTCATGTGTTTGAGCGATGATATATGTATAAAGGTATCGTGTTGCAGTGTGGTTGATTTAATAAAGCCAAAGCCTTTATCGTCATTCCACGATTTTAATAATCCTTTGTTCATCCTTAAGTCGTCCATTTCATTATTTTTAATTTCACAGCCATTTTAAAAAGAGGCTTAAAACCAAGCAAACCTTGGTGAGCCCACCTAACAACCGCAATTTCACATGTTAACTAACTCATTTTGCAAAAAAGCGTATTTTTGCTTCTTTTAATGTGCTTAAAAATACAGAAAACGCACAAATTCCGCCCCCCATAAACGCAATTTGAAAGCTTGATAGTGACGAGAAACTAAATTGCTGAGAATACATGTACTGCCCAAATAACTGTGCAAAGGTAGCCACACCTAAAATAATTAACAATGGGCACACAACTAGCGTAAACCAAAACCAAATACGTTTAATACCTTTCATAATTAATACCTTTCATAATTAATACCTTTCATAAATAACCCTTTTCCTTAATTTAACTCAGAGATTAATTAGCTTGTGAGTCACCAGCATTTTAAAAGCAGCTTATAAGGCTGCCACATGAGTTTGATGTCTGAAGTCAAGATTTGACCCCATTTGGTTTTTACCATTAAGTTTTTTACCTGATTGAAGTGCCTTAACTGCATCTTCGAAGTTGAATTGATTTGTCATGTGTCATTCCTATTTTTATCAGTTTACTGAAATGACACAGATCTTTGAACACTACCAAGCGAATAGCCCGCAAGTTTTTTATCCCTGTTGAATTGCTTGTTATATTTTCATTGAGTGATTTGAAATGAATTCATAAAATCTAATCAGCTCATTTCCTTTAAAGTTCTTATCAAATACAAGGTCATAACTAGACACAAGGTCAGCTATTGATTTAGCTAATTCTAATTTTGAAGGCAAACGCCCAAGGTCTTCATTTAACCTTTTATAGAGGGTGTTTTTAGTCGACTGTGGATTAGTCAGTGCTTTTCTTACCTTATCCTCATTATGCCCAAATTCTATAAGTGACTCATATAGTAGTTCTTTGGGGTAAGCTTCTTCTAAGTCATAGCTAAAAGCAAAAATATCATTTTTTTCTAACAAATTATTACTCACATGATCCTTCATACCCCAAAGGTTCATTTCATTTAATTTATTTGGATTTCCATCTACGTCAACTTGAATAATTACTTTATAACCTTTAGATTTAAACTCATTCATTAGCAGTCTAATTACACTATATTTCTTACTACTTTCTCCACCATAACTCTTAACTTCAACCTTATCTAAATGAAAAGATGAATGAGCTTTTAACCTTTTAACAAACTCTAACTCTGATTCGCCCTCTACCAATAACATAATTCTTTTAGAGGATAAAAAATCAATCTCTTGCATAATAGAACAAGCTTTATCAAGGTTTCCTCTTGTTTCAGAAACCATGCCTATTAAATTTGCCCCTATAGTTCCATCGTATAAATCGGGTATAAAATTCGCTATTTGAAACGATCCTATAAATGACTCTGAATCAATACAATACTGAGTTAGATAGTAAAGTACATCTAAGAACTTCTCTTTGTGTCCAGTAGACAATTTATTGTAATCATCATTACTAAGTGATGAGATCCCTGTAATGAATGAACTAACTACACCACATTTAACTTCTTCAAATAAGTCAGGATAAAACAGGCGTTTCTTCGTATATTTACAATAATCATTTCTACCGCATTTTATGCAGTCAAAATATGGGACCCATTCATCTATTAACAATGGTGCAATATCATTCAAAGTTTTTTCTGCATCAATGTACTTTCTACTCAAGTCGTCAAATGACTTATAGCTAACTTCCATAATACCCTCGTAGAAAATATAACAGCTTATTGAACACCACTTTGGGGGTTTATAACACCCAAAACGGCGTATATTAAATTGCTCAATAATTCCACTAAATAACCTCAATGTAAACAAGTTATAAAACACTCGTTGTTAAAATACACCAAAACGACTTTTAATAATGTTATGGGACAAAACCCCAGTACTGTATAAATAAACAGTATCGCTAAATATGCCATTTTTTGCTTATAAAACACTCAACTCACTGGCTGGTAATTTAGCTAAGTGGTTTTAATTTTTGCTGCTGTTTATTATCATGAGCGTATTCCCTGCCTTTTTAAATCCATTAAGGTTTTTCAGTCATTTCATTAAGGATTATCTCATGTCTAGCTATAACGAATCTCCAGAGCAAATTGCACAGGCCACTGAGGGCTATGTGATGCAGCAAACCATGTTGCGTATTAAAGATCCAAAACCGTCGCTGGCATTTTATGAAAACGTATTAGGTATGAAGCTTTTAGGAAAGTACGACTTTCCTGGTATGGAGTTTACTTTGTACTTTTTAGGCTATGAGCAAGATATGCCAAAAGGCGATGATAAACAAAATACTCAATGGGTGTTTCGCCGCCCTGCGCTGATTGAGCTTACCCATAACTGGGGTACTGAAAACGACGACAGCTTTACCGGTTATCACAGTGGTAATGAAGAACCAAAAGGCTTTGGCCATATTGGTATTAGCGTGCCCGATGTATACGCTGCCTGTGAGCGCTTTGCTAAGTACGATGTGGAATTTGTAAAACAGCCAGATGGTGGCTCAATGAAGGGGCTTGCCTTTATTAAAGACCCAGACGGTTACTGGATTGAAATACTTTCGCCAGAGGGCATTACTGAGATTATTCAATCGCAATAAAAACCATTAAACATAAAAAAGCCTGCAAATGCAGGCTTTTTGTTTACAAGTACTGTGAAAAACTTGAATTTTTTTAACGACGTAGTGCGTCTATACGTGCGTCAAGCGGTGGGTGAGATGAAAACAACTCAGCCATGCCTTTACCACTGGCAATACCAAAGGCCATCATTGAGCCTTCTAATTGCGATGGGTGGTTTTGCTTTAATCGCTCAAGGGCTGAACGCATTTTATCTGCACCAACCAGCTGAGCTGCGCCGTTATCGGCTGCAAATTCACGCTTACGGCTGTAATGGGCAACCACAATGCTTGCCAATACGCCAAATAATACTTGGAATAACATATCGAATAAGAAGTAAGTCCAGCTGCTGCCGCCCTCTTCTTCATCGCTATTGATAAAGTTATCTACAATGCCAGCCAGTACTTTAGCGGCAAAAATAACAAAGGTATTAACCACACCTTGAATAAGCGTTAGCGTTACCATGTCGCCATTAGCCACATGCGATACTTCGTGCGCAAGCACAGCTTCGGCTTGCTCTTGGGTCATGTTGTGTAATAAACCTGTGCTTACCGCCACCAGCGAATTATTTTTACTCGGGCCCGTTGCAAACGCGTTCATTTCTGGGCTGTCGTAAATCGCCACTTCTGGCATGTTAATACCGGCTTTTTTAGCTTGAGCAGCCACAGTGCTTACCAGCCATTGTTCGGTTTCGGTACGAGGTTGGGTGATCACTTGCGCACCGGTTGATTTTTTTGCGATCCATTTCGACATAAATAACGAAATAAACGATCCACCAAAACCAAATACAGTCGCAATTAGTAAAATTCCGCCAAGGCTACGATGGCTTAAGCCCAGCGCGCTCATTATTATTGAAAGCACCACACCTAATACCAACATAACCGCGAGGTTAGTTAATAAAAACAAAAATACACGTTTCATACGAGTTCTCCAAAAATAACATTTATTGCTGAGCGATTTACTATGTTTGATCGGCTTTGAGCAATCACTGCGTTATGACACACTATGTCATAACGTCAGCGCTATTCTGTGACAAACTATGTCACAACACAAGGGTTATTTATGGATTTATCGATAATTTTTCAAGCAGGGTTTTATAAATTTGTAATTTAGGGGTTTGCTCGGTATAGGGGCTTATAGCAAGCAGTGGAAATGGTAAACGTGTTTTCAGTGAATCTAGGTTTGCTTGGTATTCATCCATAGTGGCATCAACTTGGTTTGCAATCCACCCTACACAATTAATCCCTAAGCTTTGCATGTGTGCAGCAGTGAGTAAAGCATGATTAATACAGCCTAGTTTCATCCCCACCACTAATATTACGGGTAGTTGCTCTACTTTTACCCAGTCGTATAAATATTCGTTGTTATTAATTGGTAATGCCCAGCCGCCCGCGCCTTCGGTTAACAGGTAATCGGCACCTTGCTGCTTAACATGTTGATAAGCCGTGCTGAGCTTTTCTACTGTTATGTTTAGTCCCGCTTGATCTGCAGCAATGTGCGGAGCTATTGGCGGCGCAAATGCAAATGGGTTAATTATGTCGTATTTAGCACTGACTGTGGCACTTTCCATTAGCATTAGTGCATCTGCGTTTACGAGCTGCTCAAACGCCATTTCACACCCAGAGGCAATCGGCTTAAAACCTATTGCGCGTTTTTTATGTTGCGCGAGTAACTTTAACAGCAAACTGGTTACATGAGTTTTACCGGCGTCGGTATCGGTACCGGTAATAAAAAACTGGTTCATGGCATGGCCTTATTATTTTTACTGGGCTTTTTCTAATGATAACAATACTACATGGTAAGATACATGGGCTTTATTGTTTATAATCGGATAGGCATCACATACTTTTTGCAGCGCTGATTTGGTTAATAAACCACGACGACTTGTTGCATGATTTTGTGTGGTGGCACCAATGGCTTTAATCGATTTTATAGCCGCTAATGCACTGCTGTGTTGATCGGTATAAATGACTTTTTTTGATGCGTTTATCTTAAACCCGGCCTTTTCGACCGATTGGTTTATATTATTATGGCTTGCAAACTGATTAATATGATTATGTGAATCAAGCACTGCAAAGGCGGTTTTGATCTCGTTTAATGACCCTGCAACAACCGTACTAATATAGGCTTGCCCGCCTGGTTTTAATGCTTGGTAAAGCGAGTGCATTAAGGCTTCTAAATTAGCAGACCACTGCAGCGCAAAATTACTAAATAGCACGTCAATACTGTTAGCTTGCAGCGGTAAATTATCCATGTCGGCGCACAGTTTTGGGGTGTTTAAATTACTGCTTTTTAGCATGTTAAAACTCAAATCTATGGCAACAACTTGGCCAAATAATGTCCTTAAAGCCTGAGTATTAACAAGCGGCCCTGCGCCTAGGTCAACACAGAGCTTATTAGGGTTTGCACTAATGAGTTTAAATAAATCATTTGCCGCTTGTTTTTGCACATTAGCATGCTGGCTATACTTGTTTGCTGCTTTTGAAAAGTTATGCGCTGTGGTTTTTTTTAAAGCCCGAGTCGCTAAATACACAGTTGTAGGGCTAAGTGGCTTAGTTTTAATTGCCTGCGGGCTTATCATGAAATAACCTTTTGTAAACCACCAACGAGTTGTTTTATATCCTCATGGGTGTGGGCTGCACTTAAGGTAATACGCAAACGCGAGGTATTGTGTAAAACAGTTGGCGGGCGAATAGCCGTTAGCCAAATGCCCTGCTGCTTTAGTTGCTCACTGGCTTTTAACGTTTGCTCGGCGCAGCCTAAAACAATCGGTTGAATCGCGGTGTTTGAGTCCATTAGCGCAATGTGCTGCTCTTTTGCTAGGCGTTTAAACAGCGCAATATTAGCGTTTAATTTGGCTCGCTTGTCGTTGGCGTCTCTTATGCTTTTAATACGCGCCAAGGTATGAGCGGCAATAAACGGTGACATAGCGGTTGAGTAGGTATAATCACGATTAAACTGCAGCATGTAATCTATAAAATGCTGCGAACCTAATACGCACGCCCCACTACTAGCAACCGCTTTACCAAAGGTGATCACTAAAATATCTGGCAAGGTGTCGGCTGCAATTAAGGCTTCACAACTGCCAAGCCCCGATTTTCCTAAAACACCAAAACCATGGGCGTCGTCTATCATTAGCCAGGCGTTATGCTGCTTTGCTAAGGTAAATAGCGCTTTAATTGGCGCGGTATCACCATCCATTGAGAACACACCTTCAGACACGATGAGCTTATTGCGCGCTTTTGATTTTTCTAGCCGTGAGCGTAAATGGTTTATATCGTTATGGTTAAAGCGTACTAACGCGGCGTTAGCGTGTAATGCGCCATCAATTAAACTGGCATGATTGAGTTTATCTTGAAAAATCGCACTGTGTTGCGCTGTCGCTTTATCTTGGAACAAGGCTTTAATCACACTGCTATTTGCGCTAAAGCCCGAATTAAACAACATACCTGCCTCATAACCCAAAGCACTGCATAAAGCTTGCTCAAGCGCTTGCTGTGGTTGTTGATAACCCGTTACTAGTGCTGAGCTGTGGCTACCTAGTAATGGCGCGCTGGTTAATTCCACCGGCGAATCGCCAAACCCTAAATAATCGTTACTCGCAAAGTTAAGGTAGGTTTTATCATTAACCGTAATAGTGCGCGCTGTTGCGCTTTGTACTAAATAGCGTTTACGCAATAGCTGCTGTGCTTTGCGTTCATCTAAATGGGTGTTTATAAATTCAAATGACATAAATGCTTTAACCTTCAACGCAATACTTTAAACAATTAGCATAGTACTGAGCACTTTACGCTTCGTAAAACAATTCTGAGGTTGCTTTATCAGCCACTTGCGATGACAAAGACGCAGCAACGGCTTCATCAGAATAGTCTTCGGCTGTTTCTGGGTTCATCCCGAGCTTTTTAATTAATTGCATGTCGGCATCGGCTTCTGGGTTTTCGGTAGTAAGAAGTTTATCACCATAAAATATAGAGTTAGCACCGGCAAAAAAGCACATTGACTGCATTTGTTCGTTCATTGCTGTGCGCCCTGCTGATAAACGTACGTAGCTATGGGGCATCATAATACGTGCTGTGGCAATGGTACGAATAAACTCAAACTGGTCTAAGTCATCAACGTTTTCAAGCGGTGTCCCTTTCACCTTTACTAGCATATTAATTGGCACACTTTCGGGCTGCTGGGGTAAATTAGCTAACTGCATTAATAAGCCATAGCGGTCGCTTGCTTGCTCACCCATACCGACAATACCGCCGGAGCAGACTTTCATACCAGCGTCTCGCACATTACCAATGGTGTCTAAACGATCTTGGAATGTCCGAGTTGATATAATTTGCTCATAGTATTCAGGTGAGGTGTCTAGGTTGTGGTTATAGTAATCAAGCCCTGCACTGCGCAGTTCATGGGCTTTTTCGTTATTTAACATGCCTAAAGTCATACAGGTTTCAAGGCCAAGGGCTTTTACTTCTTTTACCATTTGCGAAATGTATGGCATGTCCCTGTCTTTTGGATCTGACCATGCTGCCCCCATACAAAAACGGGTAGCGCCTTTTTGTTTTGCTAACCGCGCTTGCTCTACCACTTTTTCTACTTCTATTAGGCGTTCGCGTTCTAAATCAGTTTTGTAATGACCCGATTGCGGGCAATATTTACAGTCTTCTGGGCAGGCACCGGTTTTAATAGATAACAACGTAGAAATTTGTACTTCGTTTGGATTAAAATTAGCGCGATGCACAGAGGCGGCTTTAAATAATAAATCGTTAAATGGCATTTCAAATAAGGCTTTCACCTCACTGTGTGTCCAATCGTGTCGAACTGTTGCAAGCTCCATAATACTCTCTTTTATTTTTTGCTCTTGGTGTTATTGGCTTAGAATACGTATTGCCGTACCATTGTCAACGAAACCCACTTAGCTAAAGTTTACATATGATTAATAAACAAACGATAGACCTTGATTTTGATCGTCAGCACATTTGGCACCCCTACACCTCAATGACTCAACCTATTCCGGTTTACCCCGTAACGCATGCAAGTCACAACCTTATTCACTTAGAAACGGGCGAACAACTCATTGACGGTATGGCCTCATGGTGGAGTGCTATTCACGGCTATAACCATCCGGTTTTAAATGAAGCGATGCACGCCCAGATAGATAAAATGAGCCATGTAATGTTTGGTGGCATAACCCACCAGCCGGCAGTAGAGCTCTGTAAAAAGCTGGTAGCGATAACGCCAGAGGGATTAACAAAGGTGTTTTTAGCCGACAGTGGCTCAGTAAGTGTTGAAGTAGCCATAAAAATGGCGCTGCAATATTGGTTAAGCCAAAGGGTTACAACAAAACAAAAATTAATGACCCCGTTCAAAGGCTACCATGGCGATACGTTTGCAGCGATGAGTGTGTGCGATCCTATTAATTCTATGCATAGTTTGTACGCTGGTTTTTTGCCTGAGCATATTTTTGTGCCTGCCCCTATTAGCCAATTTAATAGTGCGTTTAATCAAGCTGAGGCCGATGAACTCGAAAGCTATTTTTTAAAGCACCACCAGCAAGTCGCCGCGTTTATTATTGAACCTATTGTGCAAAACGCCGGGGGGATGAATTTTTATCATCGTGAGTATTTAGCCTGTGTGCGTAAGCTCTGCACTCAATATGATGTGCTGCTTATTTGCGATGAAATTGCCACCGGATTTGGCCGCACCGGCAAATTGTTTGCTGTAGAGCATGCCAATATAGAGCCCGATATACTGTGTATAGGTAAAGCGCTGACTGGTGGCGCAATGACCCTTTCAGCAACCATAACTAGCGACAAAATAGCCACAGGAATCAGCGAAGGAGAAGCTGGGGTTTTGATGCACGGACCTACATTTATGGGAAATCCGCTGGCCTGCGCTGTTGCTTGCGCCAGTATTGATTTATTACTAAGCCAAAACTGGCAACACTGTATCAGCGAAATAAATACTCAATTACAGCAGCTGCATAAATGCCAAGCGCTCAGCGCCGTAGCGAATGTACGTACTTTAGGAGCTATTGGCGTAGTAGAGCTTACAGAAGAGGCTGGTAGCATTGATGTCGCTAAAATTCAGACTTATTTTGTATCTCAAGGAGTATGGATACGCCCCTTTGGTAAGCTAATTTATCTAATGCCACCGTATATAAGTGACAAAAACAGTATTCGCGCTTTATGTGATGCTATTTATAACGCCATAAAAGGTAAACATTACGTATAGATAGGTTAACTATTATTAAGGGTTACGTTAAAATTTATGCAAATAATTAGTTTGCTGCCTATTCGTCCCAAAACATTGGTATTTTTAGCCCTGACCTGTCATTTAGTGTGTTGATCTGAGTGATCTTTAGGGATATGATAATGCCTATCATTTACAATAACATTTATGGACTCACTTGCTATGAAAATATTACTTAAGCCTGCCAAGACATTAAGTGCAAGTTTTTTACTCGCCTCTGCGATTTTTGCACAACCTGTATTTGCTAATGGCCCTATTGGTGAGCATGTTAATCACCTTCAAGCTAATTTAAAAACTTACAATGAAGACGTTGAATGGATGATCTCTAAAGTCGATACCATGGTAAGCGATTACGAGAAAAAAGGCGCAAAAGCAGTCAATAGTGATGATTTGGTTGAGTACTGGGAATCAGTTAAATTCCACAGCGCAATAGAAACTAATTACGTGCCTGTCTATGCCTCTATTTGGCAAGGTTTGTATGGCATAAAAATGGCTATCGATAATAAAAAACCAGCGTCAGAAGTACGCAAACAACAACAAGCAATGAATAATGCCCTATGGCAAGGATTAGGCGCAGTTAAACTGGCGGCTAAGTTTCAACAAAAAGGGTTATTAGATAGCGTAAAAGCTACAGCAACTAAAGAAATGACGCAAAGTGCGACTATCGACGAAATTAAACATAAATTAGACCGAGTGGTCGCTAAATACGCAGAACGTTTAAGCGATGAAGCCACCAACATAGTGCACGATACTTACCTACATTTATTTGAAGGTGTTGAAGGTACACTAATTGAACAAGACGCGAAGTTAGTAGAAGTTCTAGAAAAAGACTTTAACGTAACACTTCCACAAGCAATTTCTAATAATAAAAGTGTTGATGAAGTTCGTGATGTGGTTGTTGATATGCAAACCAAACTAAGCCGCGCTCAAACGCTGATTGAAAAAGCAGAAAAAGCACGTAAGGATGTATTTTAAGTGAAACGCAGAACCTTTATTCAAGGCTTAGCTGCGTTAGGGGTAGCGGGTGCTTTACCGCTATCGCTTTCACGCGCTTTTGCCGCTGATATTGCTATTGCAAACCCCGTGTCTGTTGATACATTGCCTAAATTAAAAGGTGCATTGACGCTTTATTTAGGCCGTGGTGAAGGTGGCTTATACGAAAACGTATTACAAGCCATTCAAAAAAAGAACCCTGATCTTGACCTTGCCATTCGTCGCGGCCCTACCGCAGCGCTTGCCAACACCATTGTTGCCGAAGCAAATGCAGGGGTAAAACGTGCCGACTTATTTTGGGCAGTCGACTCTGGGGCAATTGGTTTAGTTACCGATGCCGGCCTTGCCAAGCCCATGCCGAGTGATTTATCAGCGCAATTACAGCCACAATTTAGATACGATGAATGGGCACCTGTTACTGGCCGTATTCGTACTTTGCCTTTTAATACTGAGCGTTTAACCAAAGAGCAAATTCCAACAAGCATTATGGAAATAGCCGACAGTGATTTAAGTATTGGTTGGGCGCCTGCTTATGCTTCTTTTCAATCGTTTATAACTGCTATGCGACTTTTAGAAGGTGATGATAAAACAGCTAAGTGGCTCAAAAAAGTTAAAAAACGTTCTAAAACCTACGCAGGTGAACTCGGTGTGGTAATGGGCGTTGAACGTGGTGAAGTAGACATTGGTTTTGCTAATCATTACTACACGCTGCGCTTAAAATCAGGTAAGCCAGATGCAAAACTTGATTTAGCCTTTACGCAAAATGATGCTGGGTGTTTAGTTAACGCTTCAGGTATTTTATCGTTATCTGAAGACCCACTGGCAATCAACTTTATGCGCTATTTACTTAGCATTGAAGTGCAAAGTTATTTAGCAAGCGAAGCCTATGAAATCCCACTAGTTAATGGCATTACTCAACCCGATGGATTGCCAAAATTAACCAGTATTTCGCCACCTAAAATTGATTTAACCCAGTTGGCTGATTTACGCCCAACTATAGATTTAATGCGCAGCAGCGGCGTTTTATAATGCGAATACCTACATCTTACCCAATGGCGCTGCTTGCAGCGCTAGTGACCCTGACTCCTATTTTTGTTTTAATTACGCTTGCCTCTGACGCAAGCTCTTTTTTTGATAGCCATAATTTAACTATTTTAGGCAATACCCTGTCGTTAATGGGATTAACTGTATTAGGTTCAATTTTAATTGGTGTGCCCTTGGCATTCATTAGCGCCTATGTGCAGTTACCGTTTAAAAAGTTTTGGCTGGTGGTGTTTGCAGCCCCGCTTGCTATTCCCAGTTACATTGGCGCTTTTACGCTTTATGCTGCATTTGGTCCCGGCGGTGAAATAAACAACTTACTTGGTTTTGAAACCCCTTCTATGTATGGGTTAACGGGAGCCGCCATTGTCATGACCTTGTATACTTTTCCGTTTGTTATGATGACTACCCGTTCGTCTTTACTTAGTTTAGATGCCAGTATGGTCAACGCTGCTCGCACACTGGGTATGTCGATGACGCAAAGCGTATTTAAAGTTATTTTACCCCGCGTAATAAATGGCATTGCTGCAGGGTCATTATTGGTTGCGCTGTATACCTTATCTGACTTTGGTACTCCCGCAATGATGCGCTTAGATACGTTTACCCGTGTTATTTATGTGGAATACAATGCTTTTGCCTTAAGCCGTGCGGCTATGTTGTCACTGCAACTGATGGTGATTGTTGGCTTTTTATTAATGATTGAATCACAGATAAAAACCGCCTCAGAGCGTCAAGGTCGTTCGCTTATTTTATTCCCTAAAAAATGGCAACTAGGCGCTATGTTTGCCACCTTTGCGCCTATTTTATTACTCGCTATTGGCCTACCTTTAGCAGTATTTACTTTGTGGTTAGTGCGTGATGGCTTTAGCTCGTTTGATTTTAGTATTGCCTGGCATTCAACTTACGCTTCAGCCATTGCCGCTATTGTTACAGTTATTGTTGCCATTCCGGTTGCCCATGCGGCTTTAAGTGGTAAGGCCGGTAAAGTAATGGAACGCGTTACTTACTTTGGTTTTGGTATTCCGGGTATTGTTATGGGCACAGCGCTTGTGTATGGCGGCTTACAACTACCGTTTTTATATCAAACGCTGGGCTTATTGATTATTGCTTATATGCTACGTTTTTTACCACTTGCGGTAGGTTCTGTGCGTACCAGCACCGAGCATCTTGACCCAAGCTTGGTAAAATCAGCGCGGGTATTAGGCGCAAGCCCGCGCGAAGCCTTTACGCGTATTACTTTACCCCTGACTATCCGTGGTATTATTGCAGGTGGCGCCTTGGTCTTTTTAGAGTCAATGCGCGAATTAGAAGCCACACTTTTATTAGGCCCCACTGGCTTTGAAACGCTATCTACCTACTTATGGCGTGTTTACGAAGCCGGTTATTTTGGCCGTGCCGCTATTCCTGGCTTATTGTTGGTGGTGATTTCTGCGGGTGCTTTAGCTATTATGATGTCTGGCGAAAAACGCAACCAGTTTGAACATTAAGGATTTATAAAAAATGCTATCTGTAAGTCAGTTGTCTATAGATTATGGCAGTAATCGTGTTGTTAGCGATTTAAATTTCACCTTAGGTGAAAGCGAAATATTAATGCTTGTTGGTCCAACAGGTTGCGGAAAAAGTACTATTTTACAAGCGTTAGCGGGGCTTTTACCGATTAGCGAGGGTGAAATTAAAGTGGCTAAATGGACAGCAACACCAAAGCATACTGTGGCGCCTGAAAAACGCAGCGTAGGTATGGTGTTTCAAGACTTTGCGTTGTTTCCTCATTTAACAGTTGAACAAAACGTATGTTTTAAACTAAAAGACAGCAGCCCTGCCGATCACTGGCTAAAACTTCTTGGTTTAGATGCATTTAGGCATAAAAAACCAGCCACACTGTCAGGCGGGCAAAAGCAACGCGTAGCATTAGCGCGTACCCTTGCCCACCAACCTGACTTTGTATTACTTGATGAGCCGTTATCTAACCTTGATGCTGCCTTAAAAGATATGTTGCGTTGGGATATCCGCAACGCATTAAAAGAAGCTGGTGTACCGGCAATTTGGGTAACGCACGATCAAGAAGAAGCGCTTTCGGTGGGCGATCGTGTGGGTGTTTTAAAAGGCGGTGAAATACAACAAATTGACACCCCAGAGCAGTGTTTTAGTACCCCAAACAACCGCTTTGTGGCCCGCTTTTTAGGTGAAGCCAGCTTTATAAAAGGAACCCTAAATAACGGCCAAGCGCTTACCGATATTGGTAATGTACCTGCAAACGGTGTTGATTGTGACACTGGAGAGGTAGAAGTTTTACTCCGTCCAGATGATGTATTATTAGTACAAAGCAGTATTGGTAATAATGGTGAAGTAATTTGGGTACGCTTTGAAGGCGGTAGCCGTTTATGCGCGGTTAAACTTGCATGCGAAACCGTGGTAACTAGCCGAGTAAGCCATGAAGTGGTTGTACACCCAGGTGACAAGGTACATGTTTCGCTCAGTACATCTCACCCATTGGCGGCATTTAAAAGCTAGCGCGTAATAACACGAGTAGTTTTATGAAAAAGCCCTAATTTTGGGCTTTTCTTATAATTACCACTCAAACATGTAGGCCATTTTACTAATGGTTTTAAGCGGTATGTTATGGCTGTTGCGCTTGGCATATAAGTGCTGCATTGATTTGTCTTTTACTTCACCAACAATCACTTCTTTTACTTGATACCCTAAAGCTATCGCTGCTTGCGAATAGGCAATGAATTCCCATTTTTTAATGTTAGTGTTATCAACAATAACCAGTTCAATACCTTGTGCTAACGCGTTAATAAAACGTGCTAGGTTTAGGTTATGATATTGCGATAATTTAAACTTATCGAAATGATATTCACCCTGCTCGTTTACAAAGTAATCATCTGTTGAGCAAATAAAATAATTGCTTTCATCTGCGCCCGATAATTCGTCAGCGAGATTTTGCGCATAATATGACTTACCACTGCCTGGCAGTCCTCGTAAAATAAAAACTTGTTTCATAGCATCCATTTTTTATTAATGGTAAACGTTAATTCGGTTTGATTACTAATAATGCCACAAATTGATGAATTTTCAGAGTAACAAATGGTAATAGTAGCCATTTAACACTAAAAACTGGTTAAAAAAACCGCGCATGACTAAAAACTTTTAAAGAGTTGCCCACAACAGTTTTTTTATTTTACTTTACTAGGTATTATACAAGGTTCAAGTGCAGTGACCTTACATACATAAATGCATGAGTAACGCACAATTAATTTATATAGTTAGGCAACTTATATCATTGGAGTGAAGATGAGCCATTTAGCGATTTCAGAGCTATTAAAAGGCAATGTTGCGGTAGACAGCCAAGTAACCATTAAAGGCTGGATCCGTACACGCCGCGATTCAAAAGCAGGAATATCATTTTTAGCCGTTCATGACGGTTCGTGTTTTGATCCTATTCAAGCGGTAGTTCCTAATTCACTGAATAATTATGATGAAGTTACAAGCTTAACAGCAGGCTGTTCTGTGTCGGTTACCGGTGTATTAGTACAATCAGCAGGACAAGGGCAATCTTTCGAAATTCAAGCTAACTCAGTGACTGTGTTAGGTTGGGTTGAAAATCCAGATACTTACCCAATGTCGGCTAAGCGCCACAGCATTGAGTATTTACGTGAGCACGCTCACCTTCGCCCGCGCACCAACATGATTGGCGCAGTAACGCGTGTACGTAACTGCTTAGCACAAGCGATTCATCGTTTTTATCATGAGCAAGGCTTTTACTGGATCAGTACACCAATCATCACAGCCAGTGACTGTGAAGGTGCGGGTGAAATGTTCCGCGTATCAACCCTTGATATGCAAAACCTGCCAATGACAGATAAAGGCGAAATTGATTACAGCGAAGACTTTTTTGGTAAAGAAGCATTCCTAACGGTATCTGGCCAGCTAAACGGTGAAACATATGCATCTGCTATGTCAAAAATTTACACCTTTGGTCCTACGTTCCGTGCAGAGAATTCAAATACATCTCGCCACTTAGCTGAATTTTGGATGGTAGAGCCAGAAGTTGCGTTTGCTGATTTAGAAGATATCGCAAAATTGGCTGAAAACATGCTTAAGTACGTGTTTAAAGCCGTATTAGAAGAACGCCGTGACGACATGGAGTTTTTTGCTCAACGTATCGAAAAAACAGCCATTAGCCGTTTAGAGGAATTTGTTGAAAAAGACTTCGCACAAGTTGATTACACAGACGCTGTAGAGATTCTAAAAGCGTGTGGCAAGAAATTTGAGTATGCTGTTGAATGGGGTGTAGATTTACAGTCTGAGCACGAGCGTTACCTAGCAGAAGAACACTTTAAAGCACCGGTTGTTATTAAAAACTACCCGCGCGATATTAAAGCATTTTACATGCGTCAAAACGAAGACGGCAAAACTGTTGCGGCAATGGACGTAGTTGCACCTGGCATTGGTGAGATCATTGGTGGTTCACAACGTGAAGAGCGTCTTGATGTATTAGATGCACGCCTTGACGAAATGGGCTTAAATAAAGAAGACTACAGCTGGTACCGCGACCTACGTAAATACGGTAGCGTGCCACACTCTGGCTTTGGTTTAGGGTTTGAGCGCTTAGTTGCTTATGTTACTGGTATGGGTAACGTACGTGATGTAATTGCATTCCCTCGTACTAAAGGCAGCGCAACGTACTAAGCCACGCTTTGTAACGTTAAATAAAAAAACCAACCTAAGGGTTGGTTTTTTATTGTCCTAAATCTTTATAAATATCTTGCGCTTATAAAGCATATTTGAAATTAACCAAAAGCCAATAACATGTAATAAAGCAAAGGTGAACGATGCCAATTTAGCGCTCATAACTAAAGCGAGTTGCTCATACATCCAATCCCCCAAGTTTAGCTCGCCAATATTAATCAGTGAATAGCTCAGTACCCACACACCCGATAACACATAAATAAACAACGGATTCGAGCCATACACAATTAATGGATTAACAAGGCGTTCGGGTTTTACTATGTCGCAAAGCCACACAAAAAAGGCCAGTACAATACAGGCAATCCCTGAGGTGTAAATAACGAAGGTACTGGTCCAAAGCGATTTATTAATTGGCATAATCAGCGAGCCTAATTGCCCTAAAGCGATACCAACAACCCCAATGACCAACAAACGCTTAATACTTGTCCATTGACTGCTAGAGCTGGTAAGTAAACGGGTAACCTCAAAGCCAAATAAAACACTTACTACACTTGGTAAGGTGCTCAAAAGCCCTTCTGGATCAAACGCTAATCCTTTACCTTGCCACAAATGCGATTCACCTAATACCGCTATATCAACCGTTCTAACTAAGTTATTCTCTAGTGTATACGCATTATTAGGACCAACACTTAAAAGCAGTAACCAATATGCAATTAAAATAACAACCGATAAGCTGATCACCCCTCGCCTGTTGAGTAACAATACACAGATAGACGCTAAAATATAGGCAATGCCTATTCGCTGTAATACGCCCAGTATTCTTAAGTTTTCAATGCTCGTGGTAAAGGGATACATATTTAACGCTAAGCCAATAGCAAAAATAATTGCTCCTCGTTTTATCAGCCGTAACACTTGGCTTGCATTAGCTGTGCTGTTGGTTTTTTTAAATGAAAAAAACATCGCAGAGCCAATAATAAACATGAAAAACGGAAAAATTACATCCGTTGGTGTACACCCATGCCAATCGGCATGAAGTAAAGGGGCATACACGTGGGACCACGAACCCGGTGTATTTACCAGTATCATTAATGCGATGGTTAACCCCCGCATAGCATCAAGCGCTTTATACCTTGTCATTTTGGCTCCTATTTAATAATTTGTATGACTACAAATGACAACGCTGTCACTTTGTTATAAAAAAAAGCTAAGCGCAAGTAATTTAGATAAGTGGCGTTATTGAATTAAAAAAGCCGCAGAATCAAGAATGAAACGGCGGCTTTAAATCAGAATATTTAACTTTATATAATGCTGTGGTTATTTAACTTTATAAAGCTTGTTCAAGTTCAGGTAATACATCAAATAAATCAGCAACTAAACCGTAATCAGCCACTTGGAATATTGGCGCATCTGGGTCTTTATTAATGGCCACAATAATTTTTGAGTCTTTCATGCCTGCTAAATGCTGAATGGCACCACTTATACCTACGGCAATATATAAATTAGGCGCAACAATTTTACCTGTTTGACCTACTTGCATGTCGTTAGGGACAAAGCCTGCATCAACCGCTGCACGTGAAGCGCCAATTGCAGCTCCCAGTTTATCGGCAATACCATTAAGAAGTGCAAAGTTTTCACCATTTTGCATACCTCGACCACCTGAAATAACTACATCAGCTGCAGTGAGCTCTGGGCGTTCAGATTCAGTTTGTTCAACACTAACAAAACTACTTAACTGTGAATCAGAGACCGTATCTAAGGTTGTGACATTAGCTGGTGCTTGTTCGCCTTGTAAATCAAAGCTACTTGCACGCACGGTGATCACTTTTTTACTATCGAGCGATTTAACCGTTGCTATGGCATTTCCCGCATAGATTGGGCGTTTAAACGTGTCTGCGTCAATAACATCAGTAATTTCTGAAATTTGTGCAACATCTAATAATGCGGCAACACGCGGCATAAAGTTTTTACCTGTCGTTGTGGCACTTGCCACGATATGGCTATACTCATCTGCAAGTGATAACACTAGATCTGTCATGCTTTCAGCAAGTTGATGTTCGTACACCGCGTTATCTGCAAGTAATACATTTGTAACACCCTCGATGCTCGCAAGTGACTCACTCATGGCACCTAAGTTTATGCCAGCTAACAATACATCGACATCAAAGCCTAATTTTTTAGCGGCGTTAATGGTTTTTGAGGTTTCTGGTTTTAAGGCACCGTTATCGTGCTCTGCAATTACAAGAGTTTTCATTTAAATCACCTTTGCCTCTGTTTTAAGTTTTTCTACAAGCTGTGCAACGTCTTCAACAATAATGCCGCCGCTGCGTTTTGCTGGTTCTTCTACACGAACGACTTCAATACGCGGTGTTAAATCGACACCTAACGAATCAGCCGCAATAACTTCTAGCGGTTTACGTTTAGCTTTCATAATATTAGGTAGCGACGCATAACGAGGCTCGTTTAAACGTAAATCGGTGGTTACAATCGCTGGTAAATTAAGTGCAACAGTTTGCAAACCGCCATCAACTTCGCGGGTTACATTCACTTTGCCATTTTCAATAACGACTTTTGAAGCAAATGTACCTTGGCCGCGATTAGTTAATGCAGCGAGCATTTGGCCCGTTTGATTATTATCAGAATCGATAGATTGCTTGCCTAAAATAACCAGCTCAGGAGATTCTTGCTCAACCACTTTCGCAAGTAACTTTGCAATATGGAGAGATTCTAGGTTTTGCTCGGTTTCAACATGAATCGCTTTATCAGCGCCAAGGGCAAGTGCTGTGCGTAATTGCTCTTGTGATGCTTTAGCGCCAATAGTCACAACAACCACTTCGCTTGCAGTACCCGCTTCTTTTAAACGAATTGCTTCTTCTACCGCAATTTCACAAAATGGGTTCATTGCCATTTTTACGTTTGTTAAATCAACACCGCTATTATCAGGTTTAACGCGAGCTTTTACGTTGTAATCAATCACTCTTTTTATTGGTACGAGAACTTTCATAGGGACTCCATAATTATTTAAACCTATAAGCTAACGTATACGTCAACCTATTTATTTTATGAAATCAGACTACTTCCTGTTGACGTAAACGTCAACCTAAAATAACCTTAAACTATTCACAACCTGTAACGTTTAATTTGCATCACAAAATAACAGGTTGCTTAGCTTACTTTTTGCCTACAGGGCAAAAGTGAGTCCGTCATAGATAAAGAGGTTATTATGATTGAACGCGAAACCATGGAATTTGATGTTGTTGTTGTAGGGGCAGGCCCTGCTGGGCTTTCAACAGCAATTAAACTCGCGCAGCAAGCACAAGAAAAACAACAAGAGTACATGATTTGTGTGGTTGAAAAAGGCTCTGAAGTGGGCGCGCATGTATTATCGGGTGCTGTTTTTGAAACCAAAGCATTGGATGAGCTACTGCCAAACTGGCAAGAATTGGGCGCGCCTGTTACGACTAAAGTCCAAAGCGATGAAATTTATTGGTTTAATAACGAACAAAAAGCAACCTCTATTCCTCATTTTGCAACCCCAAACACATTTCATAATAACGGTAACTACATTGTTTCTATGGGGAATGTATGTCGTTGGCTTGCTGAGCAAGCAGAAAACTTGGGCGTTGAAATATTTCCAGGCTTTAGTGCTCATTCACTTATTATTGAAGATGATGTTGTTAAAGGCATTATTACCGGTGATATGGGGCTGGATAAAAACGGCGACGAAAAAGACGGTTACATGCCGGGTATGGAGTTACGTGCTAAATACACGGTATTTGCTGAGGGCTGTCGCGGCCATTTAGGTAAGCAACTGATCAATCAGTTTGCTTTAGACGATGAATGCTCGCCACAGCATTACGGTTTAGGCTTTAAAGAAATTTGGCAAGTGGATGAATCTAAACATCAGCTTGGTAAAGTAGTTCACGGAACCGGTTGGCCATTGAGTGGCGATACTGGCGGTGGTGCTTTTATGTATCATAGCGAAAACAACCAAGTGTTGGTTGGTTTAATTGTTGATTTAAATTATTCAAATCCACATTTAAGCCCATTTGATGAGTTTCAGCGCTTAAAACACCACCCGGTATTTAAAAACACCCTTGAAGGGGGTGAGCGTATTGCTTATGGTGCGCGCGCCATTGCCAAAGGCGGTCTACACTCTTTGCCTAAAATGCATTTCCCGGGTGGCTTGTTAGTGGGCTGTGATGCAGGCACGCTTAATTTTGCAAAAATTAAAGGTAATCATACGGCTATGAAGTCAGGCATGATAGCCGCTGAGGTCATTTTTAATGCGCTACAAAACGATTTAGCTAACACTGATTTAACCCAGTACACCGCTGAGTTTAAAAAGTCATGGGCGTATAAAGAGCTGTATCAATCTCGTAACTTTGGCCCTGCAATGCATTCATTAGGTAAATTTGCAGGCGGTGCATACAACACCCTTGATCAAAACATATTTAAGGGTGCCCTACCGTTTAGTTTTAAAGATAACGTACCCGATCACGCCACTTTAAAAGACGCTGATCAAGCTGAAAAGATTGCCTATCCGAAGCCTGATGGCAAACTCAGCTTTGATAAGCTTTCTTCGGTATTTTTATCAAACACTAATCATGAAGAATCGCAGCCGTGTCATTTAAAACTCAAAGATGCATCAATTCCGATTAAGGTAAATTTAGTTAAATTTGATGAACCTGCACAGCGATACTGCCCTGCCGGCGTTTATGAAGTACAAGAAGTCGAAGGCGAGCGAGCCTTTGTGATCAATGCGCAAAACTGTGTGCATTGTAAAACCTGTGATATTAAAGATCCAAGCCAAAATATCACCTGGGTCACTCCTGAAGGTGCTGGCGGTCCTAACTACCCCAATATGTAACAACCTTTCTAAAGAAATTATAAACTTATCCTAAATTGCAGGGGCTTCGGCCCCTTTTTTGCGCTATGCTGTTAAGTAATATGAATAAATGAGAGTGTGTTATGGCGTCGTCGAGTGTAATTTTTCGTTTTTTAGCAGAGCCTACCGATGTAAATTTTGGTGGTAAGGTGCATGGTGGTGTGGTCATGAAGTGGATTGACCAAGCAGGCTATGCCTGTGCTGCAGGTTGGAGCGGTCATTACTGCGTAACCGTATCGGTTGCAGGCGTTAAGTTTAGCCGTCCTATTTTGGTTGGCCAAATTGTTGAAGTGGAAGCCAAAATTGCACACACCGGCAAAACCAGTATGCAAATTTTCATTCAAGTACGCTGTGGCGACCCTAAAACCCAAAACTTAGTTGAAACTAATCATTGTGTAATAAGTTTTGTTGCTATGGATGAGACGGGTTACCCTGTTGCCGTTCCTGAATTCACATCTGTTACTGACGAAGATAAAAAGCTAGAAAATTACGCCATTAAAATGAAACAAATAGCGATAGAAACAGAAAACTTACTTTATCAAGTTTAATTAAGTACCTTTTGCAGGTATGTATAAACTACAACAAGCTGTAAATTCTACAATTTTTATTTTTTACAAATTAACAGTACGCTTAACAGCTGGATGTTTTGCGTACTGAAACCACCAAAAAAGTTCAATAAATACACTTTAAGAGCAAATATTAAACAAAAAAAATATTGGCATGTTCACTGCAATTAGTAAATCGACGTTTGATGAATCTATCGAACATTAGATTTTATTTTTTAAAGGAGCTATACAATGATTAAAACACTTTCTCTTTCTGCACTTGCTTTAGCAACACTGGGTTTTAATTCAGCAGCACAGGCTGATGTTACCGACATGGACTCTCCACGTATTTATACGGGTATTGGTTACGGCCAATATTCATTTCAGTTTGAAGATAGCGAAAACGACACCGATTTCGATGACGACGCGCAAATGTTAAAAGGTTATATCGGTACTCAATTTAATGAACATTTCAGCCTTGAACTTGCTTATCAAAATTTTGATGAAGTGAGTGACATAGACAGTAAAGCAGAAATTGATGGGGTATCACTAGCAGCGCGTTTTGCAGCGCCAATCACTGAAGATTTTTCTGTTTATGCAAAAGGCGGTTGGTTTGAATGGGATGCTGATTTAACTCAAGAACTACCAGTAGGCAGCGTTAGCGTATCACAAGACGGTGGTGACGTATTTTATGGTGCAGGTATTGAATATGCTTTCACAACCAATATGCAAGTGCGTTTAGAGTATGAGCGTTACGAATTAGATGATGATATTGATCCAGAAATGGACGTTGCGTCAGTATCTTTCCAATATATGTTTTAATAACAACTCAATAGTTGCAATGTAAGGGTAAGGCTAGGTTTAGCCTTGCCCTTTTTTATCCCACATTTAAACCAGTCAGTCTAAACTCTCTTTATGCTGATTATATTAAGCTAATGCCACCAATGGTAATTACAGGTAGAATACCCCCCTATTTTATTTGTTAGCGAGCATTATGAGCGATTATCAGATTTCGGCTATTGGCCATATTCAATCACCGTATAAACAAAAGTTTGCCATTCCTAGACAACCTCGATTAGTGCCAGAAGCAAAAGCTAAACTTATTTTTGCTCCAGATTTTAATCGTGAAGAATTTGTTCGTGGTTTAGATGAATTTAGCCACATTTGGCTGTTATTTCGTTTTCATGAAACCGCGGATAAAGGCTATTCAGCAATGGTGCGCCCGCCGCGCCTTGGTGGCAATGAACGTAAAGGCGTTTTTGCCACACGCGCTACATTCAGACCTAACGCTATAGGGATGAGTGCTGTTAAGTTAGAGGGAATTGAATACAAAAATGGGCAGTTAGCGTTATTGCTCGCCGGTATTGATTTACTTGATGGTACACCTATTGTTGATATTAAGCCTTATTTGCCCTATTCAGACGCTTTACCTGATGCAAGCGCTGGATTTGCCGATACGCGTCCAGAAACTCAAATGAGTGTTGAATTTAGTGAGCAAGCTTTGGAATTTATAAATAAACAAAGCCACTATCCTGAGCTACAAGCATTTATCAGCAATGTGCTAAAACAAGATCCTCGCCCAGCGTATAAAAAGCAAAAACAAGGCATGCAAAGTTATGGTATGAATTTGTATGAATACAACATTACCTGGCAAGTGACTGACTCTCATCATCTGGTTACTCATATAGAGCCCAGTTAAACTAACTTTAAAACCCTGCTATGGCTATAAAATGCGATAAAAAATCACTTAGCGCTTTAGTGTCAATGCATCCGCTGGTAAACTGAGCGCCTTAATTAAAAGAACATATTACTCTATTTCGGAAAAAACATGCGTACTAGTCAATATATACTCGCTACACTTAAAGAAACGCCATCAGATGCGGAAATTGTATCGCATCAATTAATGCTTAGAGCCGGAATGATCCGTCGCGTCGCTTCGGGTTTATACACTTGGCTACCCTCTGGTTTACGTGTGCTTAGAAAAGTAGAAAACATTGTACGCGAAGAAATGGATAAAGCAGGCGCAATTGAAATGCTCATGCCAGTAATTCAACCGGCTGACTTATGGGAAGAATCGGGCCGCTGGAGTGAGTTTGGTCCTGAGCTTATGCGCTTTACTGATCGTCACAATCGTGAATTTGCTATGGGTCCTACCCATGAAGAAGTGATCACCGATTTTGTCCGCAAAGAAATTAACAGCTACAAGCAACTGCCTATTACTTTGTACCAAGTACAAACTAAAGTACGTGACGAACGTCGTCCGCGCTTTGGTGTTATGCGTGCTCGTGAATTTACTATGAAAGATGCCTACTCATTCCATTTAACCGATGAATGTTTAGATGCAACTTATCAAGTTATGCACAAAGCCTACTGTAATATTTTTGAACGTTTAGGCCTTGATTTCCGCCCTGTTATTGCTGATACAGGCTCTATTGGCGGTAGTGTATCGCATGAGTTTCACGTACTTGCTGAATCTGGCGAAGACGCTATTGCCTTTAGTGATGCTAGTGACTACGCCGCTAATATTGAAAAAGCAGAAGCGCTAGCGCCAACTGAATCGCGCCCTGAAGCAAGCAAAGAGCTAAAAGCATTCCCAACGCCTGATGCTAAAACAATTAATGAGCTGAAAAAACACTATGGTGTAAAACCACATCGCGGTGTTAAAACACTGATTGTTTATGGCGCCCCTGATGAAGACGGAAAACGTGGCTTAGTTGCACTAGTACTGCGTGGCGATCACGAGCTTAATGAACTTAAAGCTGAAAAACACCCACTGGTTGCTGCACCATTAGAAATGGCAACCGAGGCAGATATTGTGGCTGCCATTGGCGCAAAACCGGGTTCTTTAGGCCCTGTTGGCTTAAACATGCCCATTATTGTTGATAGAACCGCGAATGTAATGGCTGATTTTGTAGCTGGTGCCAACAAAGACGATGAGCACTTTAGTGGTATTAACTGGGATCGCGACGTAACAGACTACGAGGTTGCTGATATCCGTAATATTGTTGAGGGCGATCCTAGCCCGTGTGGTCAAGGCACGTTGCAAATTAAGCGCGGTATTGAAGTTGGTCATATTTTCCAACTAGGTACTAAGTACTCAGAAGCAATGAAAGCAGGTGTATTAAGCGAATCGGGTAAAAACCAAACAATGACTATGGGTTGTTATGGTATTGGTGTATCGCGCGTAGTTGCCGCTGCCATTGAGCAAAATAATGACCAATACGGTATTACCTGGCCTAAAGCCATCGCCCCTTTCGATTTAGCAATTGTGCCAATGAATATGCATAAATCGCATCGCATCCCTGATATTGCTAATAATCTATATCAAGGTTTGAAAGATGCAGGTTTAGATGTGCTATTTGATGACCGTAAAGAGCGCCCTGGTGTTATGTTTAACGACATGGAATTACTCGGTGTACCTTACACACTTGTAATTGGTGAGCGTAACCTTGATGAAAACAAGGTAGAACTTAAAAACCGCCGCACTGGTGAAAAGCTAATGATAGATATTGATAGCGCGATTGAAACAATCAAAAATCAATTTAATGCATAAGCTTAAAATTAATTAAAAAACCGCTGTATAGTTTTTTCATACAGCGGTTTTTTATTAATTTCTGTAAGCCAAGCTCGATTTTTTAAGTACTCATTTCAGCACTAAAACCTAGTAATAATTAATAAAAAAGGTCGCTCTGCGACCTTTTTTATACTTATGAATTATCTAAACAACACATCTTCACGGTTAAACCATTTCACACAAAATGCCAGTAGTGCCCCAGCGATGAGTGCTGTTGCTAGGAATATCAATCCCACCAGCGTGTAATCAACAGTGCCTTTAACAATTTCTTTAATCGCTAAGGCGACGTTAGTTACCGGAATAAACGCCGTTTTAGAAGTAAGTTCCATGTTAGGCATTATTGAAATAATAATCGGGAAAAACACGACCATGCTTAATGGCGTCATGTAATTTTGCGCTTCTTTAAACGAGCGTGCATAGATTGATATTGCCAGAGCTAATGCAGAAAAGGTTGCTGCTATAGGCAATAATAATACAAAAATCATTAGTAAGTCTGTGATAGCCAATGTACTAAAAGCGGCTTTGATAAATTCAAGATCAGCAAAAGCCAGCGCTAAGGCTATCCAACACCCCATACTAATAACGGTTATCGTAGTTGATGCAATTGACGTGGTGAGTAGAGTAATAAATTTACCCAATACTAGCTCAGTACGAGTAATAGGTGTAAGTAATAAGGTTTCTAAGGTACCTCGTTCTTTTTCACCGGCCCCTAAATCAATAGCTGGATACGTTGCGCCTACCAGTACTAACGGAATAAGTAGATAAGGTAAAAACCCACCCACTTTTTCACCTAGGTTTTCGCGCTTATCGGCAGTGTCTACTTTAACTACATTAACTGGCTTTAAAATAGATTCTTGTGCGCTTTTATCTATACCAAAGCTCAATAATTTACTTTCTTGTAAAGTATCGCTGTACTCTTTAGCAAGCTCTTTGACACGCTCAAATAAGAAGTTAATTGATTTTGAATCATTAAATACAACTTGCCATTCGCTTTGCTGTTGCTCATTTAATGTTTGCACTGCATCACTTGGTAGGTATATTCCCATGTCGATATCGCCAGCGTTTACACCAGCTTTTAGCTCCTCAATACTGTTGAAGGTTTTATCACCTTTATATAACTCAAAGCTTTTGTGATAAAACACTTTATCAGTAAATTCTGGTGCATATTCGCCATTGATAATCACATAGGTATTTACTTTTTGTTCAGCATCAAGCGCAGCTTGCGAGGATATAAACGCAACCACAGCAAATAACAACGGGAAAACCACAATAGGAAATACCACCACGAACAATAAAGTTTTTTTATCGCGTAGTAGCTCGGTTAATTCCTTTTTAAATACTTCAAACATCATATTTCTCCGTTAATATGTTCATAAACGCTTGGTTTAATTCTTCACTGTTGCCTGCTTGTTTAAATTCAGCGAGCGTGCCATCAAAACAACTAACGCCTTCATTAATCACCGCAACGCGGTCACATAAAAGGGCTACTTCATCTAAATGATGCGTAGAAAAAATAACAGGAGTACCTTGTGCTTTTAAGCCTTTAATAAAGTTGATCACCGTTTGGGTGGTCATAATATCGAGGCCTGTAGTTGGCTCATCGAGAATAACAACGTCTGGGTAATGTACCACAGCACGCGCAATGTTGGCTTTTTGCTTCATGCCGGTTGATAGGTTCTCAGCGCGTTTATCAATAAATTTATGCATATCAAGTAAGGTAAATAACTCTTCACAGCGTGCCTTAATAGCCGGCTTGCTCATGCCGTGCAGTTTTGCAAAGTACTCTATGTTTTCTTTTACCGTTAAACGACCATATAAACCAGTAGAGCCGGATAAAAAACCAATACACTTGCGCCCAATGAGTGGCTTTTTAATTATGTCGTTTCCTGCAATAGTAATACTGCCATCATCCGGTTTTAAAGCGGTAGAGATCATTCTTAATGTCGTGGTTTTGCCCGCACCATTAGGCCCTAACAGCCCTAATACTTCGCCTTTTGCACAGCTAAAGCTGACATTTTTAACCGAGTGAAAATAATCTTTATCTTCACGGGGGTCTATATCATCTATTTTATTTTTTTTATGATCTTTAGTGAGCTTAAACTTCTTTTTAAGCGCGGTAACTTCTATCATTTTCGTGTCCTTCGTTTCGGTCTAAAATAGTCCGTGTTATCGTAAAATGATGGATTGTTATTCTCATCACACCAACCAGGAACACCTAATAAAGGTAAAGGTGAAAGCTGTTTGTTATCGGCTAAACAATCATCAGTTTTAATCATCTCATAAAGGCGCTGATCTAGGTACTGGTATTGAGTTACTAAATCTTTACAAAATATTTCATTCGGTACATTTACAAATAAGGCTTTGCCAGTCAGTCCAATATAAGGTTTGGTTAACATTTCATAATTGGCATGGCCAAACATGAAAGGTGCAATGGTTTTACCCCACTGCTCTCTATGTTCGATGAAGGCTGTTTTCCATTGATGATCTCTTAACCACTCTTTCCACTGTGATTCGCTAATAGCTAAAACCACACCGCATTCGTCAAACAAGGTCAGTGCGTTACGGTGTTTACTTCGTTGTTTTAACCCATGCAACGCTATTTCATCAACATGACGCTGATTAATAAGGGCTTTTGTTTTTGGAAATAAGCACCAAATAAAACCACCAAACAGATCATGCCAGTTTTGTTGTCGGGTGGGCACGTCCCCTGTTTCAAAAATGACTTGTTCATAATAGCGCTCAGCAAAATCAACCTTGGCATCATCGACAAAACGAATTGGCAGATTATTAGCATTGATGGCGTTTAAATACGGGGTAAAGTACGCAGGCTCAGGCCAGTCTGTTTGCTGATCTATTTTAAACAGCTGACGAAGGTGCTCAAATGCACCTCCATTTATACTCGTTACTTGAAATTGTTCTGGGGGAGTAAAACGCTTCATTGTTACCTTTACTGTACATTTTTATCAGCAACAGTTTACCGCAAAAACTGGTTCTAATTAACAGAAGTTCATATACTAACGCCACTTAGAACAAAAAAAGAGCCAATATGAAACGTTATTTTTCTTTGACCCTAATAACAACGGCAATTTTAGCCGGTTGTGCAACAACAAGTATCACATCTGATGATGTCGCTAAAGGCTACAACAGCATTCAAGCGGATGAAATTGCTAAGCATGTAAAAGTGTTAGCTTCTGATGAATTTGGTGGACGTGCTCCTTCATCTGAAGGTGAAAAGCTTACGCTTGATTACTTAACAAAAGAATTTACTGCTTTAGGCTTTGAGCCGGGTAATGGCGACAGCTTTTTCCAAGAAGTGCCGCTTGTATCGTTAGAAGCAGACTCTGATATGGTGCTTAATATTGGCGATAAAGACTACCAATACAAAAAAGACATGGTTATGGGTAGTAGCCGTATTAGTGCGCAAGAAGGAATTGAAAACTCGGAGCTTGTATTTGTGGGCTACGGTGTTAACGCACCTGAATATAACTGGAATGATTACGAAGGCCTAGATGTTAAAGGTAAAACCGTTGTTATGCTGGTAAACGATCCGGGTTTTGCAACTAAAGATCCTGCTTTATTCACCGGCGATGCAATGACCTATTACGGGCGTTGGACTTACAAATACGAAGAAGCAAGCCGTCAAGGTGCTGCAGGCGCTATTATTATTCATGAAACTGCTCCAGCGTCTTACCCTTGGTCTGTGGTTGAGAACTCATGGAGTGGCGAGCAATTTGGTTTCGTAAAAGAAAACAATAATATGGACCGTGTTGCTGTTGAAGGTTGGGTTACTGTTGATGTAGCAAAAGAGCTTTTTTCTAAAGCAGGCCTTGATTTTGAAACCGCCAAAGCAAACGCTGCCAAAGGTGCTTACCATGTTGATATGGGCGATTTAACAGCCACTGTGAATGTAAAGAACACCATCAAAAAATCGGTATCTTATAACTTTATTGCCACTCTTCCTGGTAGTAAAACACCCGATGAGCATATTATTTACTCTGCGCATTGGGATCATTTAGGAACGGATAAAAACCGTAAAGGCGATCAAATTTATAACGGCGCACACGATAACGCAACAGGTACAGCCGGTATGATAGAAGTTGCCGAAGCCTTTACCAAACTAGGTAAACGCCCTGACCGTTCAATGACCTTTTTAGCGGTAACCGCTGAAGAGCAAGGTTTATTAGGCTCGAAATATTATGCTGCGAATCCAGTTATTCCAGCTAATAAAACCGTTGCAAATATTAATATGGACAGCTTAAACCTATTAGGTAAAGTAAAAGATATTAGTGTGGTGGGTATTGGTAAATCACAAATGGATGAGCTATTAGCAACTGCGGCCAAAGAGCAAGGCAGAACAGTATCGGGCGACCCTAAACCATCTTCAGGTGGTTACTACCGCTCAGATCACTTTGCCTTTGCTAATATGGGTGTTCCTGCCATGTATGCCGGTGGCGGTACACAAGCGTTTGATGAAGAAACTGCAAATTACCGTAAGCGTATGAGCTTAGTACTGCGTGGTTGTTACCACCAACCTTGTGATAGATACCGTGATGAGTGGGATTTATCAGGTGCGGTTCAAGATTTACAATTATTTTATAAAGTAGGTTTTGATATTTCACAACAAACTCTGTGGCCTACGTGGAATGAAAACTCAGAGTTTCAACGTAAAAAGTAACTACTGCGCCAACACTCAAATGATATTGATTATCATTTAATAAAATAGTACAGTGCGATCTCATTCTTTAATTAGGTCGTACTGTATGTTTTTAACATCCCATTTAGGAGTTATTTCGCCAGCTGCAAAACGTGTTTTTCATCAAAATAAACGCCTAATTTTACCTCTGTTAATTTTAGTCTGTCTAGCCCTGCCCGATTTACGCACCATAACAATTACTGCACTCAGTGATGCTTTTTTTCAAGTGAGTGTGTTTGTTGCTGCGACCTTATTTATTTACTACTACGCGATTGATCATTTACCCCAACTAGAGCTTCGTTACCTAAATGCTAAGTCACCGGTATTAGAGGTCAGCTTTGCTGCTTTTTTAGGCATGTTACCAGGCTGTGGTGGCGCGATTATTGTGGTGACTCAATTTACAAAAGGCCAAGCTAGCTTTGGCGCAATTGTGGCTGTATTAACGGCGACTATGGGTGATGCCGCGTTTTTATTATTAGCGACTCGCCCTACCGAGGGTTTAACCATCATGGCAATAGGGTTTGTGGTTGGTTCTGTAACGGGTTTAATCGTCAACACACTTCATAAAACAGGCTACTTATGCCCAACTGATCAAAAGCACACACCACAGATTACCCTTTTACCGACGAAGATAATTACGCTCAGTAAGCCTATTTGGTACATCGCTATTATTCCGGGGTTACTCATTGCCTTTTTACTCGCTTTTAATATTGATTTGAGCCAATTTGGGCAGTACACCACATTCACTGTTACTCATTTTGGCGCATTAATGGCGTTGTTTGTCGTATTTATGTGGGCGTTATCTTCAAAAGGTGAAAGCTATAAAGAAGTAACCTCAGAAGATGATATATGCAGTCCACCTTCAAAACTCACAAAAGTACTGCAAGATACTCATTTTGTAACCGCGTGGGTGGTTGCCTCCTTTATATTATTTGAACTACTGGTGACAGTGTTTGGCCTTGACTTAAAAACATGGTTTTTAAATTATGCTTATATGGCCCCGCTCATAGCGGTATTAATTGGTTTTTTACCTGGCTGTGGCCCGCAAATAATTGTTACCACTTTATATATTCAAGGGGTTATTCCGTTTAGCGCATTAGCGGCCAATGCCATTTCCAACGATGGCGATGCGCTTTTCCCAGCCATTGCCATGACACCTAAAGCGGCTATTATTGCCACGCTATATACCGCTATTCCAGCATTAATGGTTGGTTATGGCCTGTATTTTCTGAGCTAAATCAGTCTAGCTTTTATTTATTTAGTTATAAAAAAACCAGCTAGTTGCTGGTTTTTTAATTTATAAATGAATATAAAGACTTAGCGCATAGCCATCATCATTTTAGCTGGCTGCTCTAAGTATTCTTTCCATAAATTATTAAAGCGCGCGATAGTGCCGCCATCAATTACACGGTGATCCCCTGACCAACTTACTTGCATAATTGCACGCGATACCACTTGCCCTTGCTCGTCAAAGCGCGGAAGGTGCTGTAATTTACCTAAGGCAACAATCGCCACTTCTGGCTTATTAATAATTGGTGTAGCTATAGTGCCACCAATCGCACCAATATTAGAAATACTAATAGTACCGCCTTTTAAATCATCTGGTGCTACGCGGCCTTCTCGAGCTGAGTCAGTTAATTGCGTTAAATTATTAGCCACCTCTACAATACTCTTAGTTTGGCAGGCTTTAATATTTGGTACTAATAAGCCCACTTTAGAGTCCACTGCAACCCCAATATTGTGATCATCGTAGTAGGTAATTTCACTGCAATCATCGTTTAGTTTTGAGTTGAGTACCGGGAATTCAGTCATTGCCAACGATAACGCCTTAATAAAGAACGGCATCATAGTTAACTTAACACCCTGTGCTTTATATTGCTCTTTAAGATCAGTTCGAAGTGCAATTAAATCAGTTAAGTCAATTTCATCACTGTAGGTAAAATGTGGAATAGTAGAAACCGACGCCACCATTTGTTTTGCCATGGCCGCTTTAATGCCTTTAATTACTTCTGTTCGCGTTCCACCCGCGCTAGTTGCGTGTTCAGTACTACGAGTGTTTTTACTCTGGGTAGTTTGTGGCTTGTTAAGCTCAGAGGTATCCATGCCAGATGGCACTTCATTTTTTATAAACGCTTCAATATCTTGTTTATAAATACGGCCATTTTTACCACTGCCTGGTACGCAGGTTAAATCAACGTCAAGCTCACGCGCCTTACGCCTAACCGCCGGTGATGCAACCGCTTTTTCATTAACTATCGCAGTTTGCGTTTGCTTAGCAGGTGCGTCTGACGTTGCGTTACTTTGTGCTTTTACAACTGCTTGGTTAACATCAACGTCTTCTTTTGCGACTTGCCCTGCAACCGTCATTTGAAATAATGGGCTATGCACCTTTGCAATTTCACCTTTTTGATAATACAGCTTTTGCACTGTACCGGTGTATTTAGCCGGTATTTGTACTAATGCTTTATCGGTCATTACATCACAAACGGCTTGGTCTTCTTCTATTTCATCGCCCTCTGCCACTAACCATTCAACAATTTCACACTCAACAATACCTTCACCAATGTCGGGTAAAATAAAGTCTTCTAAGTGTTCACGAGCACTTGTTGGTGAAGAAGCTGTTTGAGTCTCTTCACTAGGCGCTTCACCGGCAACATCCATTGCAAATAACGGCGCATGTACTTTAGCAATATCGCCTTTTTTACAATGCAGCTTAGTGATCACCCCATCGTGTACCGCTGGAATTTGCACTAAGGCTTTATCTGTCATCACATCACAAATAGGCTGATCTTCTTTTACAGTGTCGCCTTCTTGTACCAGCCATTCGACTACTTCGCATTCAACTATGCCTTCACCAATGTCGGGTAATATAAAATCTTTAGCCATGGAAGCCCCTAAAAGTTCACTGATTGTTTAATTGCGGCCATTACTTTTAATGCATCTGGAACATATTCTTTTTCGAGCGCCAGCGGGTATGGCGTATCTAAACCACACACACGTAAAATAGGCGACTCTAAATGCAGAAAACACTCTTGAGCGATGGTTGCGGCTATTTCTGCGCCAAAACCGTTAGTAATAGGTGCTTCATGACTAACAATAAGACGGCCTGTTTTAGTAACTGATTTAGCAATCGTTTCAACATCCCATGGTAAAATACTGCGAAGGTCAATCACTTCACAGCTAATGCCCTGTTCACTGGCTTGCTTTGCCGCTGCTTCTATAATTTCCATTTGTGCACCCCACGCTAATAAAGTAACGTCAGTACCCTCTTGAACCACTTCAGCTTTACCAAGTTCAATGCTGTAATCTTCTTCAGGCACTTCACCAGTTGAAGCGCGGTATAAACGTTTGGGCTCAAAAAATAGCACTGGGTTGTCGTCTTTAATACAGGCACGCAGTAAGCCTTTAGCTTGGTACGGGTTACGCGGCACGACAATTTTTAACCCTGGCGTGTGAGCAAAGTACGCTTCTGGCGATTGCGAGTGATACAAACCACCAGCAATACCGCCACCGTAAGGTGTACGAATCGTTAGATTACCCACATTAAACTCATTACCACTACGATAACGAAACTTAGCCGATTCATTCACAATTTGATCAAACGCAGGAAAGATGTAATCAGCAAATTGAATCTCTGCCAATGCAGGTGCACCAAAGGCTGCCAAACCATTTGCAAAGCCTAAAATACCTTGCTCTGTGAGCGGGGTATTGAATACGCGATGCTTACCGTACTTTTCTTGTAACCCTGATGTTGCTCTAAAAACACCGCCAAAATAACCCACGTCTTCACCAAAAATACACGCTTGAGGATGTTCATTCATGGTGATATCTAAAGCAGAATTAATTGCATGTAGCATGTTCATTTTAGCCATTACTTAATTCTCCCTGCTGTTGTTGGGTAGGCGTCTGGATGTGCTTTTATATGCGTTTTAAGTTCATCATATTGACGTTGTAAAGATGGAATTGGCGTATCGTAAACATCTGAAATTAGCTCTTCTAACGCCGGCTTATCAATTACTTCAGCACGTTTTAGTGCCGCTAAAATATCATCACGAATTGTTTCTTTCGCTTTGATATCTTCTGCGTCATCTAACCAATTTTGTTTTACTAACCATTTTCTAAAGCGCTCAATTGGGCATGTTTTATAGTTTGCTTCTTCATCTTTTGAACGGTAACCGCTTGGATCATCTGATGTTGAATGCGCACCTAAACGATACGCTATCGATTCAATTAATACCGGTTCACCTTGTGTTGCAGCAATTTCGCGGGCTTTTTTAGTAGCCGCGTAAACGGCGAGCGCATCACTGCCATCAACACGAATAGTTTTAATACCATAACCCACACCACGCGATGCAATCCCATCGCCTTTAAATTGCTCATCGGCTGGGGTTGAAATAGCATAACCATTGTTACGTGCAAAAAAGATAACCGGTGCTTTATGTACTGCAGCCATATTTAAGCCTGCATGAAAATCACCTTCTGAAGCAGCCCCTTCACCAAAATAACAAATAGTAACGTTATCAATAGTACTTGCTAGTTCACCTGTTTTAGCATCAATGTGTTTTACTTTTTGACCATATGCGTAACCCGTAGCCTGTGGGATTTGTGTTCCCAAAGGTGATGAAATGGTCATGTAGTTAAGTGCTTTAGAACCATAATGGATCGGCATTTGACGGCCTTTACCTAAATCTAATTCATTAGAAAACATTTGGTTCATAAATTGATCAAGGGTAAAACCACGATAGTGTAAGGCTGCTTGTTCACGATATTGCGCCATGATCATGTCATCTTGTTCAAGGGCTGCAGCAGAGGCTGTTACCGCCGCTTCTTCTCCTAAACACTGCATGTAAAAGCTAACACGCCCTTGGCGTTGAGCACCCTGCATACGTTCATCCAATAAACGAATAAAACGCATGGTTTCGTATAATTTAATAGCGGTGTGTTTAGAAATATCAGGTGCAGGAGCACTAGGATGAATGTCGCCGTCCTCAGTTAAAATACTCAGGGTTGGAATATTAAGTGCGTGGCCGTCAATAAACTCAAGCTCATGATTAATATTCAGCGATACGTTATTGGGATTACTCATAACCTACCTTCTTTTGTTGTCGGTATCACAGCGCCCCTTTGGATTATTATTATGGGTGATAGTTGCTGAATAAACTTTGCAACATCTGCACTGTATTTAATTAAAGCTGCCAACACTTTACGTTAACGTAAAGTGTTATTCAACAAAACTGTGACCAAAGAAAAGTAAATAATGAGCAAAAAACTGGCAAGTTAACTATACATATAATTAACCACTTATTAATCAGTTGGTTAAAGTTTCATAACAAGTGGTCTGATGTGTTGATTTAGCTAAAGCGGCTATCCACTTGCATAGGGACTACTGTAAGTAATGCACGTTGCCCAATGGCAACCTGTGCGTTAGGAAAAATAATTGCTTCCCCTTCTACGTCGGCATATATGGCATTATCGCCATCGGTGGCTAAAAGCTCACCCTTTGCAAACCCTGTAAAATTCTCGGCATCGTCAGAAAACGGAAAACTAAAGTTTTGCTCTGTTCGGTTAATAGTTCGATGAACAGAAAACAACTCAAAGTCGCTTGCATTAAATTCTGGGTATTTTACTTCTTTTTGGCTAATTAATGCAGTTAGAGTTTGTTTTGTTTTTGCAAAACGAGTCATATCATTTTCACCAAAGGGTTTCACTTGCCCAAGCTCTACAGTAAATGAGTCGGCACCATGCACAAACGACGAATAGTAGCTAAACGTGGTGGCTGGCGACTTCATCATCAATACTGTATTCACACCACAGCTTAATAAGAACTGCAGTTGCGACTTTTTCCAAGGCTTGCCATGTAAGAATGGGTAAACAGCAAATTTTTCGTTTTTAGAACCGCGAATAGCGGTATGTAAATCATAATGACAGCGATACGTACCCTGCTCTGAACGGGCGTAAAAATCGCTAACATATTGCTCAAGTTTATCAGCGCGAACGCGTTCGTCGTTCATCGCTATACCATCGACAGTGTGGTGGCCGTTAAACAAGCGGTTTAAGTTCTCTTCTACAAATCGTTTACCAATATTAATTGACTGAGGATTACCAAAAATAAATAAAACACGTTGCTGTAATTCAAGTTGCCCACTAATAATGTGTTTAATGAGTTCATCGCAAATTTCAATGGGGGCTGTTTCATTGCCATGAATGGCACTGGATAGCACCACATTTTTTGAGGTAACACAATCAGGCTCAAACTCAATCACACCGGTGTCATGCACGGTTACTTTAGTCTGGTTGTTAAGCGTAAATTGACCTGCATCTAAATGCCATTCATGGTTTCGCGAAAGCGTTAAAAAATCACCATCTTGTTTTAATTGATTAATATATTCTGCAGTGGCTGACATAACGATAAAAGCCCTTTTTTTGTAAATTATAGATACAAAAACGGCTGATAAAATCAGCCGTTTTTAGTTGTAATTGTATATTAGCTAATCACTGAATCAACCAGTTTTTTAGCTTCTTTTTCTAATAAGGCTAAGTGCTCTTCGCCTTTAAATGATTCTAAGTAAATTTTATAAATATCTTCCGTACCTGACGGACGCGCCGCAAACCAGCCGCTTTCAGTTACCACTTTTAGCCCACCAATAGCTGCATTATTACCTGGCGCATGAGTTAGCTTTTGTAAAATAGGCTCACCCGCTAAGGTATCTGCTTTTACGTCATCAGCACTGAGTGCTTTTAATCGCGACTTTTGCTCAGGCGTTGCTGGCGCATCTAGGCGTTTATAAAGTGGCGCACCAAACTCTTGCTCTAGTTCTTTATACAGCGCAGACGGTGTTTTACCTGTAACAGCAAGAATTTCAGCGGCGAGTAACCCCATGATAAAGCCATCTTTATCTGTACACCAAACCGTGCCATCAAAACGTAAGAAAGCCGCTCCAGCGCTTTCTTCACCACCAAAGGCCAATTTGCCTTTGTTTAAACCCTCAACAAACCATTTAAAGCCAACGGGTACTTCTTTTACTTTACGCTTGTTGCGCTCAGTTACTTTGTCAATCATTGAGCTAGAAACAAGGGTTTTACCGATTTCAACACTGGCATCCCAATCACGATGCGTTAGTAAATAGTCAATCGCTACGGCTAAAAAGTGATTAGGATTCATTAACCCATCTGGTGTTACTATGCCGTGACGGTCATAATCAGGGTCATTACCAATCGATAAATCAAAATCATCTTTAAGGGCAATTAAATTAGCCATTGAATAAGGTGATGAGCAATCCATACGAATTTTGCCATCTTTATCAAGCGGCATAAATGCAAAACGTGGATCAACACTGTCATTAACGACCGTTAAATCTAAATTATATTTTTGCGCAATCACTGGCCAAAAGTTAATGCCTGAGCCACCTAATGGATCAATACCAATCTTGATGCCTGCATCGCTAATCGCTTTTAAATTAATAATGTTTTTTAAATCATCAATATAAGGCGTCATTAAATCTTCGTAGCGAATAAAACCAGAACGTGAAGCTTTAGCAAAAGGAAACAGTTCTACTTCAACTAAGTCTTCTAATAATAATTGATTGGCTCTGTCTTCAATCCATTTTGTAACGTCTGTATCTGCAGGACCGCCATTGGGCGGGTTATATTTAAAACCGCCATCTTCTGGTGGATTATGAGATGGAGTCACTACAATGCCATCGGCAAGCTCATTAGGATGATTTTTATTATAACTAACAATAGCATGGCTAATAACTGGCGTTGGAGTAAAGTCACCATTTTCTTGGGTGATCACTTGGACTTCATTAGCAACCAACACTTCAATTGCTGAGTTAAAGGCCGCCTCGCTCAGTGCGTGGGTATCTTTACCTAAAAATAACGGACCAAATATATCGTTCTGTTTTCTGTAATCACAAATAGCTTGGGTGATTGATAATATGTGCGATTCGTTAAATTTTACATCGTAGGCACAGCCTCGGTGTCCTGAGGTACCAAATGCAACACAATGCTCGGGGTTTTGCTCTAAGTCAGGCTCATTTAAATAATACGCAGACACTAACTTTGGTACATTCACTAAAGCCGATTGTGGTGCAGTTTTACCTGCGCCGGAATGAATTGCCATGGTCTTTCCTTAAAGATAATCACGAATTTTTTCAGCTTGCTCGTTGCTGTAGCCTAAACTAAGTGCAACTTCATGCAGCATCATTTTTTTACGCGTGGTATTAGAATTGGTCATCACCCAATATTCACTGTCAGTGATATTTTTTGGGTTCATACTACTACCGCTATTCACTAAGTCTTCTTTACTGGTCGCGAAGTAAACACGATCGCGGCCTTTTATATCAAGCACCGCAGAGAAGTCTGTTTTGTGCGTTCGGTAAAATGCACTTAATATAAATAAGAAACGACCAACAACACCTTTTTGCATTGCCAGCTCTTCTTTATTTAAAATGTTAAATACGTTTGCATTTTTTTTATTTACCGGCGGTTTTGCCACTTGGGTTGGCTGTTCAACGTCTGCTATAGGTTGTTCTAGTGATGAATTAGACACACTAACGGTTTCATTTTTATGATCAGTGTCTAGTTTAGTGGTGTTAATTTTTTCGCCGTTGAGATTTAATAAACGACGTAAAATAGTGGATGCACTCTCACCAATACTCTGTGTATTGCTTGCAATGTACTGATATAACTCGTCGTCTATGTCGATTTGTTTCATGTTCTTCCTGTCATTACGGGTCACATTTTTCTTTCGATATGATTATACCCAAATCACCTCAAGATGCGAGTTTCAGTTGGAATTAAAAGCGATTTAGGCAAGGCATTGATTGCAAACAATAGTCGTTCTATTGCTAAAACCAATAACGCAGTATAAATCGCTTTTAAACCAACCCTCTGGGCGTTTCACAGGAACTTACTCTCATCGTTGTTAATTTTTAAAAGGGATCACCATTGTTGCAAACTAACGCCTTGATATTAAGCCCCGGTGAAACGCTGAATTCTGTATCTTGTGATGGTTTGGGTATATACCCAATCCAGTTAGAAATGCGAGTTACAACCCACGCGACTCTAAACATAGTAGTAATTAATAATGACCAAATAATCAGGAAGCTAGGTATTTTTGAGTCCAACATACAAATAATATCTGTATTTTTTGCTTTTTAGGGTAATGCTCGGCAAACTATGCGCAAAATTGAAGGAGGCGTCTATGCAATTAAATTACAAACAAATTGGTCAAGGTCCAAATGTTATTTTGATCCATGGACTGTTTGGCTCTTTAGAAAACCTTAATGTGATTGCAAAACCATTAAGCGAGCATTTTTGTGTAACCAACGTTGATTTACGTAATCATGGCCTTTCGCCCCACAGCGATGAAATGGATTATACTGCAATGGCTAATGATGTTGTTGAATTAATGACGGCATTAAACATACAAAAAGCGCATCTGGTTGGGCACTCTATGGGCGGCAAAGTGGCGATGCAAATAGCACTGAGCCATACTGATTTAGTCGATAAACTAGTGGTTCTTGATATTGCGCCTGTGAGCTACCCTGCGCGCCATACTCAAATACTTGAGGCTTTAAATGCAGTTAAAAATGCAGATATTAGTGATAGAAAGCAAGCTGATTTAGTAATGCAACCGTATATAGAGGAGTTAGGTGTACGTCAGTTTTTATTAAAAAGCTTATATAAAAATGATGATGGGCACTTTGTTTGGCGCTTTAATTTACCTGTGCTCGATAATAAATATTCAACTATTACCGCAAACATTAATGCAAATAATTCTTGTTTGTGCGAAACTCTGTTTATTAAAGGTAATGACTCTGACTACATTTTAACCGAGCATCGCGAAGCGATTAATGCGCTGTTTAAAAACGTCAGTGCAATAATCATTCATGGTGCGGGTCATTGGTTACATGCCCAAAAACCACAGGCTGTAAACAAAGCAATCAATGATTTTTTAACTGCAGTTTAATGTTATTTTTATGGCGTGTTTTTGATTTATCACACTAAATAATTAAAGATTTATGTGCTATAGTACGCGCCGTTTAATTTAAAGGTTATACGTCGATGGTCAGTCAGTTTATTAACGAATTTGATACCTTAGGGTTGTATTTTGGCTTAGCAGGTATTTTTATTTTTATCGGCTTGGCAATTAAAGACGTACTGAAAAGCGGCAATGTGCCTAAATTTGGTCGTTATATTGTGTGGCTGGTACTCTTTTTAGGTTGCTCTGGCTTTATTGCCAAAGGACTTATTCAGGTATTTTGGCAAGGTGCGGGTGTAGGTTAAGCATGGCCAAGTCAGAAACAGATAGAACAACGCTTGATTTATTTGAATACGAGAAACGTCCAGGTAGACCTAAAACTAATCCCCTTCCTCGGGATATGCAGTTAAAGGTTAATAAACGTAATCAAATAAAAAGAGATAAGGCACGTGGTTTAAAGCGTGTTGAATTTAAAGTTTCGTCACAGCTGTATCAGGCACTGAGTGATATGGCAGATGCACAAAATATTAGCCGCAGTGCGTTGATCGAAACAATTTTACAAGAAAGATTGGCTATTGATAGATAAAAGGTTTAAATCCATGGCAAGTGTAGGCATTTTTTTCGGAAGTGACACAGGTAACACAGAACACGTAGCAAAAATGATCCAAAAAGAATTGGGTAAAAAGCTCGTTGCTGTGCATGACATTGCAAAAAGCTCTAAAGAAGAGATTGCTGAGTTTGATCTGATCTTATTCGGTATTCCAACTTGGTATTATGGTGAAGCACAATGTGATTGGGATGATTTCTTTCCTGAGCTTGAAGAAGTAAGCTTTGAAGGTAAACTAGTGGCTATTTTTGGCTGTGGCGACCAAGAAGACTATGCAGAATACTTCTTAGATGCTATGGGCATGATCAACGATATCGTAACAGAACGTGGCGCTATTGTTGTTGGCCATTGGCCAACAGACAGTTATGATTTTGAAGCATCAAAAGGCATGGCTGATGACAAGCATTTTGTTGGTTTAGGTATTGATGAAGACCGTCAGCCAGAATTGACTGAGCAGCGCGTTAAGCAATGGTGTGCTCAGGTATATGATGAAATGTGCTTAAGTGAGTTAGCAGATTAATCCCCCCTTTTAATGCTAACTGTTTAAAATATTATCAAACAGTTAGCATTTTCCGCGTTAATATTGATATAGATCAATTGTTCTTTGCACTTCCTGCTAAGGCACGTTATCCTAACTGTTATTGTGACGAGTACATCTTGCAAGATGTCTAGTATAACTAAATAAAATTGAGACAGATTTAATGACTGATCATAACTTGGAACTTAAAAAAGCCGGGCTAAAGGTAACTTTACCGCGTATTAAAATTTTAGAGATTCTTCAATCTCCAGATAACCAACACATAAGCGCTGAAGATGTTTACAAGGTTTTATTAGATCTAGGCGAAGAAATTGGTCTTGCGACTGTTTACCGTGTTTTAAATCAATTTGATGATGCAGGAATTGTAAGCCGTCACCACTTTGAAGGCGGTAAGTCAGTATTTGAACTTTCTGGCAGCACTCACCATGACCACTTAGTGTGTTTAAAATGTGGCAAGGTTGTTGAGTTTGAAGATGATTTAATTGAACGTCGTCAACTTGAAATAGCTGAAGAAAACGGTATTAAGCTGACCAATCACTCTCTTTACCTATATGGCGAATGTGAAGATAAAGACGCGTGTAAAGCGTTTGCGCAAAGCAATAGTTAAAAGCCTATTTAGTTTAATAAAAAAAAACCTGCGATTAAGCAGGTTTTTTTATAACTAAAAAACAGAGCAATATTATTTGTGCTCTATTTTAGCCCACGAATCACGTAAGCCTACCGTTTGGTTAAATACCACGTTTTCTGATTTAGTATCACGTGAGAAATAACCGGTACGCTCAAACTGAAAACCTTGTGCTGGTACAGAATTAGCCAATGAAGGTTCAAGTTTAGCATTAGAAATAACCACTAATGAGTCTGGGTTTAACGTGCTTTCAAAGTCCTCTGCGGCTGCAGGGTTAGGCACACTGAATAAACGGTCATATAAACGTACTTCAGCTGTCACTGACCCAGGCGCAGATACCCAATGAATAACCCCTTTTACTTTACGACCATCGCTTGGATTTTTACCCAATGTTTCAGGATCGTAAGTACAGTAAATAGTTGTAATTTCACCATTGTCGTCTTTTTCAACACGCTCTGCCTTAATCACATAAGCACCACGTAAGCGTACTTCTTTATCAAGCACTAAACGTTTAAACTTATTGTTCGCTTCTTCACGGAAATCTTCGCGTTCGATAAAAATTTCACGCGTGAAAGGCACTTCACGGCGACCCATTTCTTCTTTATTTGGGTGATTAGCCACAGAAAGCGTTTCTACTTTATCGGCTTCATAATTCTCAATCACAATTTTCACTGGATCAAGTACAGCCATTGCACGCGGAGCATTTTCGTTTAAGTCATCACGGATACACGCTTCAAGCATGCCCATTTCAACCATATTTTCCTGCTTAGTAATACCGATACGCTGACAGAATTCACGTACAGATGCCGGTGTATAACCACGACGACGCAGACCCGCAATGGTTGGCATACGCGGATCATCCCACCCTTCTACGTGCTTATTAACCACTAAGTCATTAAGCTTACGCTTTGACATAATTGTGTATTCAAGGTTTAAACGTGAAAACTCAATTTGTTGCGGGTGACATTCAAGGCTGATGTTATCCAATACCCAGTCATATAAACGACGGTTATCTTGGAACTCTAGCGTACATAATGAATGAGTAATGCCTTCAAGTGCATCAGAAATACAATGCGTGAAGTCGTACATTGGGTAAATGCACCACTTATCCGCTGTTTGATGATGATTAGCAAAACGTATACGGTATATAATTGGATCGCGCAGCACCATAAATGAGCTGGCCATATCTATTTTAGCGCGAAGGACACATTCACCTTCTTTAAATTCACCGTTACGCATTTTTTCAAATAATGCGAGGTTTTCTTCAGGTGATGTTTCGCGGTATGGGCTGTTTTTACCAGGCTCTTTTAATGTACCACGGTATTCGCGAGCTTGATCTGCAGTTAAGAAACAAACATACGCTAAGCCTTTATTGATAAGCTCTACCGCATAACCATAAAGCAGATCAAAATAGTTTGACGAATACTTAATCTCACCATCCCAATTAAACCCTAACCACTGTACGTCTTCTTTAATTGAATTAACGTAGTTAATATCTTCTTTTTCTGGGTTTGTATCGTCAAAACGAAGGTTACATAAACCGTTATAGTCTTTGGCGATACCAAAATTTAAGCAAATTGATTTTGCATGGCCAATATGTAAAAAGCCATTAGGTTCAGGTGGAAAACGGGTATGCGTTGTGGCATGTTTTCCACTTGCTAAATCTTCATCAATTCGGGTTCTAATAAAGTTATTTGGGCGATTCTCGATTTCCGCCATAGGATTATAAACCTCTGTATATTGCGTGATAACAAAACTACTGCATTATTACAAAAACCAACCTTAACATACAGTAATAGATGCGGGTTTATGCAGTTATTACCAAAGTTTGTTAGATAAGGGATAGTTTATGAGCAAAATTTGTTTTAGCGCAATATTAAAGTCATTAAAGCGATTTATAGTAAACGAATAACCCCAACTTAAAGGAACGAAGATGGCCTCATTAAATCAACACCGCATATATATTCCAAGTAATGCACGTGCAAATCATTACTTATTAGCCGAAATTACACCTAATGAAGATTTTTATAAAAACTTCAGTAATATTAATGCTTGCTATGAACGAATTGCGCGTCAGTTATTTGCATCATGTGATGAATATGAACTGCATAATGTCCATTTACTCGCAAATGATAAACTCCCAGTGGTGAGATTTCATGATGAGTCTTACCAACTTGAAACCGATAAGCAAATGTTGTTTTTTTATAACCCTCGTTACCATGAAGCGCATAAACTTCATCACACAGAAAATCAGCAAAGTAAAAAAATACGCCTATTGTTTTTAGCTACTGGTGAAGATATACGTGCCCACTCTGCGCAATTTCATACCAATGTACAAAAAGTATTGAGTCATTTACAAGATCAGTTATTCTTAGACCAGCCAAGCTTTAAGCTGCGCGATCATCAACATTTAACCTATGATTTATTCGCTAAAGAAAAAGGTAATAAAGAAAGCTATGGATATAAACTAAGAAGTTTATACCCTCGTTATCAATCCAGACAATGCGCAATACCTAGTAGCCATGCTGAAATGACTTACGTCACCTTCTCTATTCCCGTGTCACGTAATATTAAAACGCAATTTCAAACACAAATTAATAGCCATACTTATAAACCGTTTTATAACCACTTTTTGCAGTTATTTACTCAACTTTGTGAAGATAATAAACTCACCCATGCAGCGATGGTTGCCAATGGGGCAATGCCAATAATTCGTAATAGTGAAGTAGATAGAAATGAGGGAAATGGTGAGTTACAAAAAATTAGTTTTGATATAGAAGATTCAGCGCCGCAATTAAAAGTATTTTTTGATGAAAATAAACTCGTAGAGACGCTACATTTTGTGATTGTTGCCGCCGCACATAACAAACATGAGATTGGCTATGGTCGCTTTATGAACCAAGTAGAGAAAACCGTTCATGCATTCTGTGATGAATTAGCTATTAATAAGCAGCGCCAAGATTTATCTCTGCGATTTTTTCAACATATTAGTTACCCGTTTTAAGATTAAGGGCAATACGCTCTAGCCATACATAACAAAAAGGCTCGCAATTGCGAGCCTTTTTTAAAGAATAACCGCTGATTACCAGCCTGTTTTTTCTTTAAGTGCTTTACCGATATCAGCCAGTGAACGTACAGTTTTTACGCCCGCAGCTTCTAATGCAGCAAATTTCTCATCAGCAGTACCTTTACCGCCTGCGATGATTGCGCCAGCGTGACCCATACGCTTACCTTCTGGTGCAGTAACACCAGCAATGTAAGAAACAACAGGTTTAGTTACGTTAGCTTTGATGTACTCTGCAGCTTCTTCTTCTGCAGTACCACCAATTTCACCAATCATTACGATTGCTTCAGTTTGGTCGTCTTTTTCGAACATTTCTAAAACGTCGATAAAGTTAGTACCTGGGATTGGGTCACCACCAATACCAACACACGTAGACTGACCAAAACCAGCATCTGTAGTTTGCTTAACCGCTTCGTACGTTAAAGTACCAGAGCGAGAAACAATACCTACTTTACCAGGCTTGTGGATGTGACCAGGCATGATACCAATCTTAGTCTCACCAGGAGTGATAACACCTGGACAGTTAGGACCGATCATACGTGTACCTGTTTGATCTAGTTTAACTTTAACGTCAACCATATCAAGTGTAGGAATACCTTCAGTGATACAAACAATTAGCTCGATGCCCGCATCGATTGCTTCTAAGATTGCATCTTTACAAAAAGGTGCTGGTACGTAGATAACTGATGCAGTTGCGCCAGTTGCTTCTACAGCGTCACGTACTGTGTTAAATACTGGAAGACCAAGGTGCGTTTGACCGCCTTTACCTGGGCTTACACCACCAACCATTTGTGTACCGTACTCAAGCGCTTGCTCTGAGTGGAAAGTACCTTGACCACCAGTGAAACCTTGACAGATAACTTTTGTATCTTTATTGATTAATACAGACATTATTTGCCCTCCGCAGCAGCAACAACTTTTTCAGCCGCGTCTGTTAATGATTCAGCAGCGATGATGTTTAGATCAGACTTAGCAAGTACTTCACGACCTAGTTCAGCATTAGTACCTTCTAAACGTACAACTACTGGTACTGTTACACCTACTTCTTTAACTGCGCCAATGATGCCTTCTGCAATCATGTCACAACGAACGATACCGCCGAAGATGTTAACTAAAACAGCTTTAACGTTGTCATCTGAAAGGATAATTTTGAATGCTTCAGATACACGTTCTTTCGTTGCGCCGCCACCAACATCTAGGAAGTTAGCTGGCTTGCCACCGTGTAGGTTTACGATGTCCATAGTACCCATTGCTAGGCCTGCACCGTTAACCATACAACCTACATTACCATCAAGGGCTACGTAGTTAAGCTCGAAGCTTGCTGCGTGAGCTTCACGCGCATCTTCTTGAGATGGATCGTGCATTTCACGGATTTTAGGTTGACGGTAAAGTGCATTACCATCGATACCGATTTTACCATCTAGACAGTGAAGGTTACCTTCATCTGTGATTACTAGCGGGTTGATTTCAAGTAATGCGAAATCGAAATCGTTGAACATATTACCAAGACCCATGAAGATCTTAACAAACTGTTTCATTTGCGTTGGGTTAAGACCCAATTTAAAACCAAGCTCACGTGCTTGGTAAGCTTGAGGACCTACTAATGGATCGATCTCAGCTTTGTGGATAAGTTCTGGTGTTTCTTCAGCAACAGTTTCAATTTCAACGCCGCCTTCAGTAGACGCCATGAACACAACTTTACGAGAAGCACGGTCAACAACAGCACCTAGGTACAGTTCGTTAGCGATGTCAGTACAGCTTTCTACTAAAATTTTAGCAACTGGCTGGCCTTTCTCGTCTGTTTGGTAAGTAACTAGGTTTTTACCTAACCAGTTAGCTGCAAACGCTTTAACTTCGTCGATAGTTTTAACTAGCTTTACACCGCCAGCTTTACCACGTCCACCTGCGTGAACCTGAGTTTTAACAACCCACATATCGCCGCCAATCTTTTCAGCAGCTGCTGCAGCTTCTTCAGGTGTATCGCAAGCGAAACCTTGAGAAACTGGTAAACCATATTCGGCAAAAAGTTGTTTTGCCTGATACTCATGCAAATTCATGATGCTTTATCCAATTTTTTATATTAAAAGAGTTGAATATTTATGCAAATAAACAACTATCCCAAATTGCGTGCCTAGTATAGATCTCATGGCGCTACATGAAAACCCCAGTATGACCATAGGCACAAAAAAAAAGCTGTGATTTTAACTCACAGCTTATATTTCATACTACTTAATTAAACATCCAGCAGTAAACGTGTTGGATCTTCAAGTAACTCTTTAATTGTTACTAAGAAACCAACTGATTCTTTACCATCGATTTGGCGGTGATCGTAAGATAACGCTAAGTACATCATAGGTAAGATTTCAACTTTACCGTTTACAGCCATTGGACGATCTTGGATTTTGTGCATACCCAAAATTGAAGACTGCGGTAAGTTAATAATTGGAGTAGATAGTAACGAACCGAATACACCACCGTTGGTGATAGTGAAGTTACCGCCGGTCATATCGTCAAGTGTTAGCTTACCATCACGACCTTTAAGCGCTAGCTCACGAATACCCTTTTCGATTTCTGCAACAGATAGCTTGTCACAGTCTTTAAGTACAGGTGTTACTAAGCCACGAGGTGTAGAAACAGCAATGCTGATGTCGAAATAGTTGTGGTAAACAATATCATCGCCATCAATAGATGCATTTACATCTGGGAAACGCTTTAACGCTTCAGTCACTGCTTTCACGTAGAAAGACATGAAACCTAAACGGATACCGTGGCGCTTTTCAAATACTTCTTGGTACTGCTTACGAAGATCCATGATTGGCTTCATGTTAACTTCGTTAAATGTAGTTAACATTGCAGTTGAGTTTTTCGCTTCAAGAAGACGATTCGCAATGGTTTTACGTAAACGTGTCATAGGCACACGTTTTTGTGTGCGGTCACCCATAGGTGCTGCTGGCGCTGCTTCAGCTTTTGCTGCTGGAGCAGGTGATTTCAAGAATTGATCAACATCTTCTTTAGTCACACGACCATTTTTACCTGAACCTTTGATTTTTGATGCATCAAGGCCTTTCTCAGCAATTAAACGACGAACTGATGGCGTTAACACATCTGAACTGTCGCTTGAGCTTTCTTCTTTGGCTGCTGGTGCATCCGCTTTAGCGTCAGATTTAGCGGGTGCAGCGCCTGCTTTTACTTTACCAATTACTTGCTCACCAAGAACAGTATCGCCTTCGTCATGAATGATTTCACCCATAACGCCGTCTTCTTGGGCAACCACTTCAAGTACAACTTTATCTGTTTCAATATCAACCAAGTTTTGGTCGCGTGTTACCGCGTCACCTGGTTGAACATGCCAAGTAGCAATTGTTGCATCTGCAACTGATTCTGGAAGTACAGGTACTTTAATATCCACTTCTTTACCTTCTGATGCTGGTGCTGATTGCGCCGCCGGCGCGTCTTCTGATTTTTCTGATGCTGAGCTATCTTCTTTTGGCTCTTTACTTGGTGATGCTTCTTGCGCATCACCAATTAAACCGATCACTTGGTCACCAAGTACCGTAGCACCTTCTTCTTGTGAAATTTCAGTGATCACACCGTCATTTTGTGCAACCACTTCTAAAACCACTTTGTCTGTTTCAATATCTACTAAGTTTTGGTCACGGCTTACTTTGTCGCCAACACTTACATGCCATGTAGCAACGGAAGCATCTGCAACCGACTCAGGAAGAACAGGAACTTTAATTTCTGTGCTCATTGCTTATCCTTTCTTTTCTATAGTAAGCGCGTCGGCAACGAGCGCTTGTTGTTCTTTAGTATGTACTGACATATATCCACATGCAGGAGATGCTGATGCCTTACGGCCTGCATATTTCAATTTTGCACCTTGTGGAATTGCATCAACAAAGTGATGTTGTGAACAGTACCAAGCGCCTTGGTTTTGCGGCTCTTCCTGACACCACACAAAATCAGTAACGTGTTGGTAACGTTCAATAATTGCTTTCATTTCGTCATGTGGGAACGGGTAAAGCTGCTCAACACGAACAATTGCAATATTGTCTTGCTCAAGTTTACGACGCTCTTGTAATAGTTCGTAGTAAACTTTGCCGCTACAAAATACAACACGTTCTACTTTCTTAGCATCAATCTCATCAATTTCATCAATGATGTTGTGGAATACACCCTCAGAAAGCTCTTCTAGCGATGACGTTGCAAGTGGATGACGTAGCAATGATTTAGGTGTCATTACAATCAGTGGACGACGCAGTGGTCTAACTGATTGACGACGTAACATTGCGTACACTTGCGCCGGTGTTGATGGCACACATACTTGCATGTTGTGATCAGCACAAAGCTGTAAAAAGCGTTCCAGACGAGCCGAGCTGTGCTCTGGACCCTGACCTTCATAGCCATGAGGTAACAAACACGTTAAGCCACATAAGCGACCCCACTTTTGTTCACCTGAACTTAAGAACTGGTCAAATACCACCTGTGCACCATTAGCGAAATCACCAAATTGTGCTTCCCACAATACTAATGAAGTCGGCTCTGCAGTTGCATAACCATATTCAAATGCTAATACCGCTTCTTCAGACAGTACTGAGTCGAACACTTCAAACGTACCTTGATCTTCACTAAGGTTCTGTAATGGTAAATACGTTGCACCATCTTTTTGACTATGAACAACCGCATGACGGTGGAAGAAGGTACCACGGCCTGAATCTTGTCCAGTTAGACGAATATCAGTGCCTTCAGCTGCAATAGTTGCATACGCTAAAGTTTCTGCCATACCCCAATCAAGTGGTTTTTCGCCAGCAGCCATTGCTTTACGATCATCGTATATTTTTTTAACACGAGATTGTGCTTTGTACTCTTCTGGGTAACTTGCAACTATGTTACCAAGTTCTTTAAGCTTTTCTACCGAAACGCTAGCATCGTAATCAACACTCCATTCATGGCCTACATACTTAGCCCAATCTGAAGAGTGTGATGTTTCTGGCTGTATTTCTTCAACAACACAGTTGCCATCGTCTAAACCATTACGGTAATCATCAGCAAGCGCTTTCACTTCATCTTCTGTGAAAGAACCTTCAGAAATCAGCTGATCCGCGTAGATTAAGCGAGGTACTGGGTGTTTTTTAATTTTTTGGTACATAATTGGCTGTGTAGCGTTAGGCTCATCAGCTTCGTTATGACCATGGCGACGGTAACAAACAAGGTCAATCACAACGTCACGTTTAAACTGATTTCTAAAATCAAGCGCGAGTTGCGTTACAAAAGCAACCGCTTCAGGATCGTCAGAGTTTACGTGGAAAATTGGTGATTGAACCATTTTCGCGATATCAGTACAGTAATCAGTTGAGCGTACGTCGTCTTTTTTACTTGTTGTAAAACCAACTTGGTTATTAACAACAATACGGATACTACCGCCACAACTAAATGCATTAGTTTGCGATAAGTTAAACGTTTCTTGAACAACACCCTGACCTGCAATTGCTGAGTCGCCGTGGATAGTGATTGGAAGTGCTTTGCTGCCTGTTTTGTCATTAAGACGATCAAGACGTGCACGCACAGAGCCCATAACCACCGGATTTACGATTTCTAAATGCGACGGGTTAAACGCAAGTGCCATGTGCACGTTGCCACCTTTAGTCGCGAAATCTGATGAATAACCCATGTGGTATTTAACATCACCTGAGCTTAACGTTTCTTTGTGCTTGCCAGCAAACTCATCAAAAAGTTCTGATGGATTTTTGCCTAGCACATTAACAAGAACATTTAAGCGACCGCGGTGAGCCATACCAATAACGGCTTCTTTTTGGCCACTTTCACCGGCACGGTGAATAAGCTCTTTTAACATAGGCACTAACGCATCGCCACCTTCAAGTGAGAAACGCTTAGCACCCGGGAACTTAGCACCTAAATATTTTTCAAGACCATCAGCCGCCGTTAATCCCTTGAGGATTCGTAGCTTTTCATTTTTATCAAATTTTGGCCTAGACTGAACAGACTCTAAACGCTGTTGTAACCAACGCTTTTCTTCTGTTGATGTGATGTGCATATACTCGGCGCCAATAGAACCACAGTAAGTGGTTTTTAGTGCTTGGTATAACTCACCTAAAGGCATAGTATCGCGGCCAACGGCAAACGATCCTACGTTAAATTCGCGGTCAAAGTCAGCATCCGATAAGTCGTGGTACTCTAGCTCTAAATCTCGTACACGTTCTCGTTGCCAAATACCTAGTGGATCTAGGTTTGCATTTTGGTGTCCACGAAAACGGAAAGCATTAATAAGTTGCAGTACTTTAACCTGTTTAAGGTCGCCACCACTGCCCTCTGCTACCACTACTTCTCTATGCTTGTTTTTAGCAAGCGCCGCAAATTGTGAACGAACTTCTGAATGTTTTACTTCAACATCCACACCATCTACTTTTGGTAACTGTTCGAACACTTCTCGCCATTCTTCTGGCACCGAAGTCGCATCGTCTAAATACGCTTCATAAAGCTCTTCAACATAAGCAACGTTACCGCCGTTTAAATGTGAAGATTCTAGCCATGCCTTCATCACACCTTCGTGCATTTATAAGCCCTTTTTTTTAGCGCAGAAATTAATAGTTATATAACAAGATGGCTAATAAATTATTAGCCATCTTTCGTCTACTAGAAATTAAACCGAGCGGTTTAATAACATAGATTTTATTTGTCCAATTGCTTTGGTCGGATTAAGACCCTTAGGACAAACGCTAACACAGTTCATGATACTGTGGCAACGGAACACACTGAATGCATCGTCTAAGTCAGCTAAACGCTCTTCTGTTGCTGTGTCTCGGCTATCAGCTAAGAAACGGTAAGCATGAAGAAGGCCTGCTGGACCTATAAACTTATCTGGATTCCACCAGAAAGAAGGACACGATGTAGAACAACATGCACATAAAATACACTCGTAAAGCCCATCTAATTTATCACGTTCTTCGATAGATTGAAGACGTTCACCTGCAGCAGGCTCATCATTAATTAGATACGGTTTTACTTTTTCGTATTGAGTGTAGAACTGACTCATGTCAATAACAAGGTCACGAACAACAGGAAGTCCAGGTAATGGACGCACTACGATTTTACCTTTGCCATTTTTTTGCAGCGTAGATAAGGGAGTAATACATGCTAAACCGTTCTTACCATTCATGTTTACGCCGTCTGAACCACACACGCCTTCACGGCATGAACGACGAAACGATAGTGTAGGATCTTGCTCTTTTAATAGTAAAAGTGCATCCAATACCATCATGTCTTGGCCTTCCTCAGTTTGCAAAGTGTAATCTTGCATACGAGGTGCGTTATCAACATCCGGATTGTAACGATAAACTGAAAATTGTACTTGTGCCATCGTCTCGCTCCTAGTAGGTACGTGCTTTAGGTGGGAAAGCTTCACGTGTTTTAGGCTCGTAGTTTACTTTACGCTTGCTCATTTCATCCGTTACCGGATTAAATACTGAGTGACATAACCAGTTTTCGTCATCACGATCTGGGAAGTCAAAGCGAGAGTGTGCGCCACGGCTTTCAGTACGGAAGTTTGCAGCTACTGCAGTTGAGTAGGCTGTTTCCATTAAGTTGTCTAGTTCTAAACATTCAATACGCATGGTGTTAAAATCTGATGATTTGTCATCAAGACGCGCGTGCTGTAAACGTTCACGGATTTCTTTAAGTTCAGTAAGACCTGTAGCCATTGAGTCACCTTCACGGAATACCGAGAAGTTAAGCTGCATACATTGTTGTAGGTCTTTCTTGATTTGAACTGGGTCTTCGCCTTGACCAGCTGTTGAGTTTTCCCAACGGTTAAAGCGCGCAAGAGACGCTTCTAGGTCAGACTCTGAAGCCGCTTTAGAAATTTCAACGTCATTTAGGTATTTACCTAAGAAGTTACCTGCTGCACGGCCAAATACAACTAAATCAAGTAATGAGTTACCACCTAAGCGGTTAGCACCATGTACAGATACACAGGCAATCTCACCAACAGCAAATAAACCTTGTACTACTTTTTCGTTGCCAGCAGCATCGATATTAAGTACTTGACCATTTACGTTTGTTGGCACACCACCCATCATGTAGTGACATGTTGGGATAACTGGAATCGGTTCTTTTGCAGGATCAACGTGAGCAAATGTTTTAGCAAGATCACATACACCTGGAAGACGTAAGTTAAGCGTTTCTTCGCCTAAGTGGTCAAGTTTCAACTTAAGGTGAGGACCCCAAGGACCATCACAACCACGACCTTCACGAATTTCTGTCATCATTGAACGAGCAACAACGTCACGAGACGCTAAATCTTTAGCATTTGGTGCGTAACGTTCCATGAAGCGTTCGCCATCTTTATTTAAAAGATAACCACCTTCACCACGACAACCTTCAGTTACTAGCGTACCAGCGCCAGCTATACCTGTCGGGTGGAACTGCCACATTTCCATGTCTTGCATAGAAATACCAGCACGTGCAGCCATACCAACACCGTCACCGGTATTAATGTGAGCATTGGTTGTTGATGCGAAAATACGACCTGCACCACCTGTCGCTAACACAACTGCTTTTGATTTGAAGAAGGTGATTTCACCTGTTTCAATTTCAATCGCTGTACAGCCTACTACATCGCCATTATCGTTTTTAACTAAATCAAGTGCATACCATTCTGAGAATACATTGGTTTTGTTTTTAACGTTTTGTTGATAAAGAAGATGTAATAATGCATGACCCGTACGGTCAGCTGCTGCTGCAGTACGCGCAGCCTGTTCACCACCAAAGTTTTTCGATTGACCACCGAAAGGACGTTGGTAAACACGGCCATTTTCAAAACGCGAAAATGGTAAGCCCATGTTTTCTAATTCAGTAATAGCTTCTGGGCCAGTTTGACACATGTATTCGATAGCGTCTTGGTCACCGATAAAATCGGAACCTTTAACGGTATCATACATATGCCATTCCCAGTTATCTTCATGCGAGTTACCTAACGCGACTGTAATACCGCCTTGAGCAGATACAGTGTGTGAGCGTGTCGGGAAAACTTTAGAGATTAGCGCACATGTTTTGCCAGATTCAGTAATAGCAAGAGCAGCGCGCATACCTGCACCACCGGCACCAATTACTACGGCGTCAAATTCACGAACAGAATATTTCACTTAAACACCCCATAAAACGATTAAACCCACAGCTACGTAAGCAACAGCCATTAGGTTTAGTACAAAGCCTAAAAAAGCACGCAATTTAGCGTTCTTTACATAGTCGGTAAGAACCTGCCAAAGGCCGATACGGGTATGAACCATAATGCAAACTAGGGTGATTAACGTTGCCCCTTTCATTGCTAGGTTTGAGAATAGGCCTGTCCAGGCTTCATATGTGACTTCTGGCATTGCTAAAAAATAGCCAATAATAAAGATTGCATACGCGCTGATTATTAATGCCGTTGTGCGTAAAGATACAAAATCTTGTACGCCATCACGTTTAAGAGTTGCTTGATTTAAGACCATATCCACACCCCTGCCAATACAGCAAACACAACGCCAAGTGCCATCGCAATTTTAGCGCTAGTATTGCCTGATTCAAGTTCTTCCCAATGCCCCATATCCATAATAATGTGACGGATACCACCGATAAGGTGATAACCCAATACAGAAAGGGTGCCCCAAGCTATAAATTTGGCAATGAATCCGTTAAACAGACTCTTGACGAATTCAAAACCTTCAGCTGAAGAAAGAGACTCTGACCAAGCCCAAATGACAAACGTTAAAGCAAAAAATAATGCAACACCGGTGACGCGGTGAAAAATTGAAGCTTTAGCCGTTGCCGGCATAGATATAGTTGTTAGATCTAGATTTACAGGTCTTTGCTTTTTCACAGTTACTTGCCCATCTTGCCCGCAGTGGGGCTCATCTACTTGTTTTTCTAAAACCCACCAAATGTTTCTGGTGGAACTATCAAAATAAACGTATTGATACTAATAAAGTTCACTTTTTATGAAAATTATTATGTAAAAAAAAGTTTACCCAAATACAAATTGGTTAAAAACCTCCGTTAGTATATATAGCCGGAGACTCTTTTACAATTCTTGTTTACTTTGAGTCGTTTGCGAATTAGCCAATGGTATAATATTCAATCTATACCGAATATTTATTATACATATGTGCATAATACTTATAAAAATTGACTTTATACCCCTCTTTCACGTTAAAATGTAAAGATGTGCTTAGAATAGATTTTAGAATATAAAAATCAGAATAGTTATCTTAATAGGAGATACATAGATGGCAGATAAGAAAGCCACGGTCCATATTGATGGGCTAGATCCAATCGAACTTCCAATTTATCAAGGTACTGCTGGCCAAGATGTAATTGACGTACGTACACTCGGCTCACATGGTCACTTTACTTATGACCCAGGTTTCATGTCGACTGGTTCTTGTGAATCTACCATCACTTACATCGATGGTGGCAAGGGTGTTTTATTACACCGTGGTTACCCAATCGAACAGTTAGCAGAAAGCTCTAACTACGTTGAGTTATGCTACTTACTATTAAATGGTGAGTTACCAACTAAAGAGCAATACGATGATTTCGCTACAAAAATCACTCGTAGCACTATGCTAGATGAAAAAATCGCAAACTTCTTCCAAGGTTTCCGTTTTGACGCTCACCCTATGGCGATGCTATGTGGTGTGGTTGGTGCTTTATCTTCTTTCTACCATGAAGATCTGGATATCACTGATGCAGTTCAACGTAAAACAAGCGCTATTAAATTAGTTGCTAAGTTACCAACAATTGCAGCAATGGCGTACAAAACAAACATCGGTCAACCATTTGTATACCCACGCAATGACTTAAGCTATGCAGAAAACTTCTTACACATGATGTTCTCTGTGCCTGCTGAAGAATACAAAGTAAACCCTGTCACAGCTAAAGCAATGGATAAAATCTTCATGCTTCATGCTGACCATGAGCAAAATGCATCAACGTCTACAGTACGTTTAGCAGGTTCTTCTGGTGCTAACCCTTATGCATGTATTGCTGCGGGTATTGCATCACTTTGGGGCCCTGCTCACGGCGGTGCTAACGAAGCATGTTTAAACATGTTAGAAGAAATTGGCTCAGTTGATCGCATTGACGAATACGTAGCAAAAGCAAAAGATAAAGCGGACCCGTTCCGTCTTATGGGCTTTGGACACCGTGTTTACAAAAACTTCGATCCTCGTGCAACAGTAATGCGTCAAACATGTCATGAAGTGTTAGCAGAGTTAAACATTCAAGATCCATTGCTTGATATCGCAATGAAACTAGAGCAAATTGCACTTGAAGACCCGTACTTTGTTGAGAAGAAACTTTACCCTAACGTAGATTTCTACTCAGGTATTATCTTAAAAGCAATCGGCATCCCTACCAGCATGTTCACTGTAATCTTTGCAATGGCACGTACTGTAGGTTGGATCTCACACTGGGACGAGATGCTTTCTCAACCTGGCCACAAGATCAGCCGTCCACGTCAGCTTTACACAGGTGAAACACACCGTGATTATAAAGCAACTGACAAGCGCTAAGCATTAAGTTAGTTTAAAAGGCCGCCTCTGCGGCCTTTTTTATTACCTGCTACTTGAGAATTATCTTAAACAGATTACAATTCCTGCCCACTTGATTAACTTTATGAGCCTATGTCTGTGTCCTCGTTTGATCCTAAAAAAATCCGTAATGACTTTCCTACTCTAAATCAGACAATTAATGGCTACCCTCTTGTTTATTTAGACTCAGCAGCAACAACACAAAAACCACAATGCGTGATTGACGCTACGACACAGTTTTACACCTTACAGAATGCAAATGTTCACCGCGGACGTCATACGCTGAGTGAGCAAGCTACAGCGGCTTATGAGCAAGTACGTCAACGCGTTGCCGATTATTTTCAGGTAACCAGTAGCGAAATTGTCTGGACCAAAGGCGCCACTGAAGCGATTAACTTAGTTGCTCATGGTTTAAGAAATACATTAACAGCTGCTGACACTATTTTAATTAGCCCAATCGAACACCACGCTAATATCGTGCCGTGGCAAGAACTGGCAGCGCAAACCGGGGCAACATTAAAAACTTTACCACTTAATACAGATGCTACGTTTGATATAGCACAGTGTTGTGAAGTGATTAAGCGCACCAACCCTGCACTACTGGCTATTACTCACGCCTCTAATGCACTAGGCAATATTACTGATTTAGCCCCCTTAATAGCCTCAGCGAAGGCGGTAGGCGCGCTAACCTTAGTGGATGGCGCACAAGGGGCGCTGCATTTAAGACCGGATTTAAAAAAGCTCGATTGTGATTTTTACGTGTTTTCTGCTCATAAAATGGTGGGGCCGACAGGGCTAGGCGGTTTATATGGCCGTTATACAGCCCTTAATGCACTATCGCCTTATCAAACAGGCGGTGAAATGATTGAGAAAGTAACCTTAACGCACAGTACTTATCGTGACGCTCCCGCTAAATTTGAAGCAGGAACGCCAAATATAGCCGGCGTTTTAGGTTTTAGCGCTGCACTTGAGTATTTAATGGCGCTTGATCTGCAAACATTACAGCACTATGAACAGCAGTTGTTTATTTATGCAGCGAACGCATTGGGCAAAATAGACGGTATTATTATCTACAGCGACCTCAAATCGAATATTGGCACACTTTGCTTTAATTATAAAAATGAACATCCTTATGATCTGTCAACTTTACTTGACGGCTATGGTGTTGCTGTACGAAGTGGTCATCATTGTACCCAACCTTTAATGAGTCATTTAAACCTAAATGGTTCACTGAGAGCGAGTTTTGCTTTTTATAATACGACTAAAGATGTAGACCAATTTATTGCCGCACTCAAAGAATGCATTGCTTTATTAGACTAATTTGGATAAATAATGACACACACATATCAACTCGTAACTAAAAGTATTCAAAGCAGTAGTAGCTGGCAACAAAAGTACCGCGAAATTATGTTACTCGGTAAAACGCTGCCACCTTTAGCCGATATATTAAAAACAGATGATGCGTTAGTGCCAGGCTGTGAGAGTAAAGTATGGATGTTTGTTGAGTTTGACCTAACCGAGAATGCACTGGTTGTAATTGGAGACTCTGATACTCGCATAGTAAAAGGCTTATTGGCGTTAATTTTAGCCCTGTATAACGGTTTAACACCCGAAGAAGTGTTAGCAGTAAATGCTTATGATGAATTTGAAAAGCTTGGCTTAATCAGTCATTTGAGTGCGTCAAGGGGCAATGGAGTAAAAGCCATGGTTGAAACAATACAAACCATGGCCAAACAAAAAGCGCTTTAAGCGCTTTTTAAATACTATTAAACCAAAACACTTTATCTAGGTATTTAGACGCGCACGCTTGTCTAAGTATTTTCGAACCGCTTTAGCGGCAACAAAAAAACCAAAACTACCGGTGATCATCGTCACTGAGCCAAAGCCATTATTACAATCCATGTTCATACTGCCATCAGCATTTTGCTTCGCATGACACACACTGCCGTCACTACCTGGGTAAACAAGCTGTTCAGTGGAATATACACAGTCAATATTAAATTTACGTTTTGGGTTTGAACTGAAATTATATTGTTTACGCAAAATGTAACGCACTTTTGCAAGTAATGGATCTTGAGTGGTTTTTGCCACATCGCCAAAGGTAATTTGACTCGGATCGGTTTGACCACCTGCACCGCCAGTTGTAATTATAGGCATTTTATTACGTTTACAGTGAGCTATTAACGCCGCTTTTTCTTTAACCGCATCAATACAATCTATTACATAATCAAAACCTTGAATATGTTCTTGAATATTATCAAGGCTAATAAAGTCATCAATCACATTCACCACACACTCAGGGTTGATAAGCTTGCAGCGAGTTTTCATCGCCTCAACTTTAGCTTCCCCTATTGTGCCTGTTAAGGCATGAATTTGACGATTTACATTAGTTGCACAAATATCATCTAAATCAATTAAGGTGATTTTACCTACGCCGGTACGCGCTAGTGCTTCAGCAGTCCAACTGCCTACACCACCAATACCCACAACACAAAAATGTGCTTGCTGTAACCACTCAAATTGCTGTTGACCATACAGACGTTTAATACCACCAAAGCGGATATCAGTTACTTGTTCACTCATTTACCAATCCAGTTTCCACGGCGTTTGCCAAGAATTAAAATCTTGATGTTTAATCAATTGCGCATACTCTTCACCAGATTCTGGCAACAGGGTATGTTGTATTTTTTGCCCTTTCCATAAAAAATCCAGCGCAAATGCATGTAAATAGGTACGCTCTGCAGGGCTGCCTGCATAACTTACATCACCCATTATGGGGGCACCCAAACTCTTTAAAGCAACTCTGAGCTGATGGGTTTTACCCGAATAGGGTTTTAATAGGTAAGCTCTAAAACCACTTTTAAAACTAAATGAATAAAACCGCGTAATAGCGGGATTTATTTGCGAGTTTAATAATTTAAAAGTACCCCGACGTGACTTCGCCATGTCTCCTTTAACCCAACCTTGCTTTTTTTTAGGCTTAGAATCACTTACAGCTAAATAAAATTTATTAATAGTATGCTCAGTAAACATCTGGGTAAACTTTGCCGCAGCGTCTTTATGCCGCGCTAATATGATCAGCCCTGAAGTCACTTTGTCTAGACGATGAACCGCAAACAATTTTTCGTTTAGTTGTTGCTCAGCAAGAACCACAAAACCAGGGCTTTCTTCTGAATGAAAATTAAGCCCTGCAGGTTTAGTTATAATATAAAAATCATCGTGCGTGTATTGCACCTTTAACACAGGCGTATCTGCTTTATTCACGCGCTTTACTTTGAATATGCGCAACGACTTTAGCTAAATCCTCTGGTGTATCAACCCCAGCATGAGGGGTCACCAGCGCTTGCTCTATTTTAATCGCATAGCCATGGTAAAGCACCCTTAGCTGCTCTAGTGATTCTAAAACTTCTAATGGTGATACCGATAATTGAATATATTGCTTTATAAAGCCAGCGCGATACGCGTAAATACCCACATGGCGTTGAAAAGGCGCTAAATTAAGTGGTTGCTGCTCTGCCATCATGGCACTTCTATCAAATGGAATGCTGGCTCTTGAAAAATATAAGGCATTTTTATTAATATCGCTGACCACTTTAACCGCGTTAGGGTTAAATACCTCATCACGCTCTTCAATGGCAACACTTAGGGTTGCCATAGGCGCGGTTGATTGCGCTAATAATGTAGCCACTTGTGACACGTTATCAGGGGATAATAATGGTTCATCGCCCTGCACATTAACTACGATAGTATCTTCTGATAAGTTTAGTAAATCAACGACTTCTGCTAACCGTTCAGTCCCTGATTGATGATCTTCTCGAGTCATCAATACATCATTGGTAAAGTGTTTAGCCGCATCAAATACTTTTTGATGATCGGTGGCAATAACCACTTTACTCGCTCCCGACAAACACGCTTTTTCATAGACATGTTGGATCATTGGCTTGCCACAAATATCAGCAAGTGGTTTACCTGGCAAACGAGTAGAAGCGTAACGCGCAGGAATAACAACTACGAATTCCACTTTTCTACCTCTTCAAGAGACAATTCTCGGGCTTCATTTTCAAGTAATACCGGAATATCATCGCGTACCGGGTAAGCAAGCTTTGCAGCTGTACTGATCAGCTCTTGGTTTTCTTTATCAAAGCGCAACTTACCTTTACACACGGGGCAAGCAATAATTTCGAGTAACTTCGTATCAAAGGCCATGATGGATCCCTTTTTCTTTTAATAGTAAATTTAATGTGTTTATTACCGCCGCTGTTGGTTGAGCATCAACAGGCAGGTAATACCAATTAGGCTTTGCAAAATCACGGCATTTAACCGCATCTTTTTCTGTCATTAATACACAGTCATCGCCAAATTGAGCAAAATCATCAGCGCTATAAGCATAATGATCGCGAAAATGATGTGTAGACAGTAATTTAATACCTTGTGCTTGCAGTGAAGCCTCAAAACGACCTGGGTTACCAATAGCACTCACCGCATGCGCAGCCTTTAAAGGCGACGCTATATCCGTGTTATCGGCTACGCGCTTAATAACCGATGGCTGCAAGCGATAACTAAACTCATCCTCAGAGCCATTTTCAATTACTACGTCTACGCTCTTTAATCGAGAGACGGTTTCGCGCAGTGGCCCTGCGGGCATTAGCAAACCATTACCAAATTTTCTTTCGCTATCAACAATACAACATTCTATGCTGCGTGCCATTTTGTAATGCTGCATGCCATCATCAGAAATGATCACATCAAGCTTAAAGTTTGCGTTGAGCTTTTCTATATTGTGCTGTCTATTTGGCCCCACAACTAACGGACATTGTAAACGGTTAAATAAAAGCACCGGCTCATCACCAGCCTCTCGTGTAGTCGTTTGTGCAGTAACCAATAACGGGTAATGAGTTGCTTGCCCGCCGTAACCTCGACTAATTAAACCAACAGATAAACCTTGGGCGATTAAGTGATCATGCAGCCATAATACAAATGGGGTTTTACCATTACCGCCAACGCTTATATTACCAACCACAATAACCGGTGTTTTGCTGATAAACGATTTAAAAATGCCGAACTTATAGCAATATCTACGCAGCAAAGAAATACAGCCAAAAATAGCGGACAGTGGTAATAGCAATAACGTAATTAAGCTAAAAGGTTTATACCAGCTTTGCTCTATTTTACTCACCCTTGCTCACCAAACTGCATTTTACATAACGCAGAATAAGTGCCATCGTTAGCAAGTAAATCTGTATGGGTACCACTTTCAATAACTTGACCACTGTCTATTACATAAATGCGGTCACTATTTTCAATAGTCGATAACCTATGCGCAATTACAATAGACGTTTTGTCTTTCATTAATGTATCGAGGGCATGTTGAATGAGTTTTTCTGATTCAGTATCCAGCGCCGAGGTCGCTTCATCTAAAATTAAAATTGGTGCATCTTTTAATATTGCGCGAGCAATCGCGATACGTTGACGCTGACCACCTGAAAGCATCACCCCATTCTCACCAACCATAGTGTTAAGTTGTTCCGGTAAATCTTTAACAAACTCCCACACATGAGCTTGTTTAGCCACAGCATGAAGCTCTTCCATCGATACATCGCGTTGGAGGCCATAACAAATATTATTTGCAATCGTGTCATTAAAAAGCACCACTTGCTGCGATACTAAAGCAAATTGACGACGTAAATCGGTGAGCTTATATTCATTTAAAGCAATACCATCCAGTAATATTTCACTGGGCGCTTCTAAATCATAATAGCGAGGTAATAAGTTTGATATGGTGGATTTACCCGAGCCTGAGCGACCAACAAGCGCAATGCTCTCGCCCGCTTGAATAGTCATAGACAAATTATTTAATACCGGCTCGTCTTTGGTTGGGTATTTAAAGGTGACATTTTTTACCTCAATATGACCTTTAACTTTATCAACCGATAAGGTGCCTGTGTCTTTTTCTATTTCTTCATCTAGCACTAAAAATACACTCTGCGCAGCTGAAATACCGCGTTGTAAATCGCTGTTCACATTGGCAAGCTGTTTTAACGGGCGTAGTAACATCATCATCGAAGAAATGAGCACTACAAAATCCCCAGAGCTAATACTGTCTATCATTGAGGGCATAGACACCACCCATAAAATAACGGCCATTGCACTGGCGGCTAAAATTTGAATGATAGAGACACTTAACGCCTTAGTCGCATCCATTTTGATACGTTGCTGGCGATTATGATTATTAATTTTAGAAAATTGATCGATTTCTTGAGTTTGACCACCAAAGCCGTGGATCACTTTGTGACCACTGAGCATTTGCTCTGAGCTGCGGGTAACTTGCCCCATCGCAGACTGAATATTTTTAGATATATGACGAAAACGTTTAGATACCACCGCCACTATAATAGCCACTAATGGAATAATAACTAAAAAGATTAACGATAATTGCCAGCTGGTATAAAACATAACTGCAAGTAAAAACACCACAAAAGCGCCTTCACGAACTACAATAAGCAGTGCTTTGGTAATCGCTTGCTGTACTTGCTCTGTATCAAAGGTAATTTTTGAAATAAGGTCGCCAGTCGAGTTTTTATCATGAAACGATACTGGCAAATGTAATATATGCTCAAATAGTTCTTGGCGAAGCGCACGCACTACCTGCGAACCAACATAGCTTAAACAGTACGATGACATAAAATTAAATACGCCACGCCCGATCACCAACGCAATAACCACAAATGGCGCATAAGTAAGTACCTGACTATTACGCTCATTTAAACCTTCATCGATAAACGGCTTCATCAGTTGGATGAATAATGCATCCATACCTGAATAACCTATCATTCCAATAATTGCGACGATGGCAACCGACTTATAGGCACCAACGTAAGAAACAAGCCGTTTATAAATTTGTGTAGTACTTTGATCCATAACACTCTCTAAAACCACTGACAGCCTCTATTGTATCCTTAGCAACAGCAAAACAAAACGTCAATCTTTGATAAACCAATAACTTTCCTGCGCCCTCGCTGTAGTAAGCTCAAGGTGCTTAGCATAAAAATCAACTCTAACTTGTCCTACATCACCGGTGCTATATTGTTTGGCGTTTATTTTATTGTAACGCTCAACTACCGCTTTACTTGGAAATTGCCACTGACCTTGATATGCACTTGAATGAATCACAATCGTTGGGTTTACTGCCTTAATAAACTCGTCACTCGAGGAGCTGTCACTGCCGTGGTGTGGGCTTATCAAAACGGTACTTTGTAAATCATCTTCCTTTTTAATTAATTGAGACTCTCGCGTCTTTGATATGTCACCGGTAAGTAGCACACTATAGTTTGCAGCTGAGATTTTAACGATACAGGAATTATCATTACTATTATTAAATTCCTCTTTAGCAAAAGTTTGAATACTCAATCCATTAAAATCGCGTGTTGTTGCTATACAGTCGTTATATACACCATTTGGATGAAAATAATCAAAACTCCATGCATAACCGGCCGCTTTAAAATGCGCAACACCTCCGGCATGATCGTTATCTTGATGACTGACAATCGCGGTACTTACCGTTAGATTATGGGCGTCAATATAGGGTAGTAATACACTAGGCACACGACTAAAGCGATTAAAGTAACTCGGGCCAAAATCATAAATAAACGCATGCTTATCTTTTTTTATCAGTACCATAAGGCCATGGCCTACATCAAATACGTTCAACTGCCAAAGGCTAGATTGCGTAAAGTAATAATTAGACAGTAGAGTCAAAAGCGGAATACACGCCAGTACGCGAAGCTCAATAAAATAAAGTAAAGGAACGACACTATAAAGCAGCACCACAGTGGTTATACTTACCTGACCAACATTAAGCCAACGTATGTGCTGCGGTATCGCCAGCAACATTTGATAAATATAGGTCAGTGGAAAATCATACAACACAATAAACGCATGCCAGTCGGTTAATAACCCCAGCAACACACTTAAAAATAAAGCAGGCATTAATACAAAAGATAAAATGGGAATAGCGACAAGATTTAAAACTAAACCTGCTAAACTCACGCCATTAAAAAAGTATAATGACAGCGGTAATAAGCCAATAAATAATCCCAGTTGAATAACAAAAAGAGTGCGAATATTGGCTAACAATGAATGACCTCGCAGCGGAAACTGTTTTAAAACCATAAAAATAATACATACCGCTAAAAAGGAAAAATACAGGCCAGGATTAAGCAAACTAAATGGATTAACCGCTAGAATAATAACCAACGCATATAAAATACTTCGCCATCTAAGCGCTTGCTTCGCTAAATAATAAAGCAACAAATAACAACCCAACATAATTAAGGCGCGGGTTGCCGAAATAATGAAATCACTCAAGTAAACATAAATAAAAGCGGCAACAAAGCCAGCAGCGCTATAAAAAATAGCAATATTTAATGATTGATTTAGTTCAGGCTTAATCAACTTAAGTAAACAGCGCACTGCAAAATAACAAAAGCCGAAAACCAAAGAGATATGTAATCCAGAAATAGCCAGTAAATGACTTAACCCAAGACTTTGCATTAATTGTTTATGCTCAAAGGTCATTAACGACTTGTCTCCAGTTAAGAGCACGTAATATAGCCAATTAAGCTCAGCACTACTTACGAGCTTTTTGACATAAGTCCGGTAAGCCGCGATATGATTATTTTGTGGACGGTTGTAAATCGCTAACTGCTTATTTAATACTGTGCCTTTAAACGCTATTTTTTGTGTAAAGGCATAGAGTTGACTGTCGAACACAGTAAAATTTTTAATCCCCCTAAAATTTTTTAACCTAACTTGAGCAGTAAAAGCATCACCTGGCTGAATAGGTTGTGTTGAATTAATACTTAATAAGGCATTAGGTGCTCTAAACTGACTATATTCGCTATCTTCCAAACGGGTTATTTTCACTTTTACGTATTGTGGAGGTGTTGAAGAAATAACCTCTTCGACAACAACATTGACTGAATAAGCATATTTTTCGTGCTCATTAGGTAATTCAAATGAATAAAACAAGATAAAATGTGCCGCTACACAGCAAATACCGCAAATAAAGCCTAACAATACAGTTAAAAACGGCTTAAAATACGTGCTCACAATGAGGATTGAAATTGTGATAACTGTAAATTCAAGGGTTTGGTAATAAAATACGGTAACAACAACTCCGATAACAAACCCAAGACTCATCCACACAGAAGTAAATGGTTGCTTTAAATGGCTAAAAAAACGATCCAACGGTTTTTACCCGATCCAAATAAAATTAGACATCACAAATCGCTAAGAATATTTGGCCGTCTTTTACATGATGCTAACCTTTGGCATTTAAATAGACGTTCGGCACGAGGTGCTTTTGCTGTTGGGCTTTTTTTTGCTTTCATCCCTGTTCCTTTTCAAATGGTGCTCGCGGCTGCCGCAGCGATAATTTTGAGAGTTAATTTACCCATTTCTGTTGCGCTAGTATGGATCACTAATCCACTGACTATGCCGCCAATTTTTTACGGCTCCTACCTTGTTGGTACATTAGTACTTAATCAACCAGAACAACACTTTGCGTTCGAAGCCAGTTGGGCATGGTTTATAGAAAGCTTAACGACAATTGGCCCTGCATTCTTAGTCGGTTCTTTGGTATGCGCCTCTATCGCCAGTGTTATTGGCTACTTTGGAATAGATCTAATGTGGCGCCGCTCTGTAAGGCGGGCATGGGGAATGAGAAATAATTAGCCTCTCTTCCTTTAAATGCTTACATTACTATAGACAAAAAAAACCCAACTTAACAAGTTGGGTTTTTTAGTCGTTCTGTTTAACGATTTAAGCTCATTTAAAATCTAAATACACGTCTTAAACCAACAAGTGGTAGTAATAATAAACCAAGCCAAGAAAAGCTCGCAGAACTGCGTTCGTAAAATTCAGCATCTGGGGCTTTACAATTCTCAACTTCACCATTAGGGATAGGCGAAAGTTTTACCGCAACGGCTACACTTTCATATTCAATATTACCATTTACATCGGTAACAACTCCGCCCAATGAATTTCGTTTTTCAACTGTTTTAGTCGCAACACCAAATACTTCGTTGTTTTCATTAATCGATTTAGCTTCTACCATTTTATAGCTGAAACTGGTTTCACCATCACTGTCATAACAAGGCAGCAATTTATTTAGGTTAGTGATCTTGTCATCGCCAATTTTATAAATGAAGGCTTCTGAACGGCGGGTGTTCTCAGATTCACCAATTTCACCTTCACCAACAATGTAACCTTGATTATTAATGTCATTTGCATATGAGCTTGAGCTTATAAAGTAATCTTCAGGAAACACGGTCGTGTTTGTATTTATATCATGGTAAAAAAGTTTATTTCTTAGCGTGCCTTCTATTCGCTTGGTCGCATAACCTACAACAATATCGTTATCGTTGATAGCAAATGCTTTACCACTTTGCCAGTCATCTCTTTGTTCAATAAAATCAACCACTTCACCATCTTTAAAGTAAACTGGCATCGTTAAAATTGTGGAATCTCTATCAAAGTAACGGGTATTAGAAAAACCGGCCGCAACGCCATTTTTATTAACCGCTAATGCATTACTAATAAATGGGTTACTGTCTTCATCTTCTTTTGGTGTCAGCGCTAAACCTAACAATTCTGTTGAGGTTACATTATAGGCACTATCTAATGTCCACTTAACCGCTGTTTTATTAAATAAACCACGTGTGTTACGACTATTAATTGATTCAATACACGTCATTACAGGTTCATCAAGACCATCACAATTATCAGCAATTAAGGTTTGTCTCTCTGTAGGGATACTCACTGATACATTACCAACAACAACGTAACCCGTGTCAGTGGCAACAATATCAGACGCTTTACTCGTCCCACCATGTTCAGTAAATTCTGGAACAAGCGGCACTTCTACACCGCCTTCAGAAATTAAAATACCACGTTCTATAAACTCTCGGGTAAACCAAGTTTCTTCTTCAGTTTCACCATCTGGTGTAAAAGTGATTTTATCAAACGGTGCACTGCCCCAACCTACGGTCGTACCGTCCTGTGCAACAGCATTATAAAAATTGCTGGTCGATCGCGTTAACCCATCATAATCAACCGAAGCCACATCAAACAAAGATTGCTCTGTAATTACACCACTGTTGTAATTTGTAGCAACAATTGAGCTAATTTTTTGATATTCAAAGTTAGCAGATAAGTTTGACAAAAAACGAACCATAAAAGTATGCGCATCAGCATTGGTATAAATAGCGTCGTTGTTTTCGATGTCATCAAGTGTAAACGTAATTTCTTTGTCACTTAGTTCAAATGAATTTACTTCATTAGTATAAGCGTTCTTAATTAAACTATCGGTAAAATCAATATAACTAATATCAATTGGGATATTGTATAAGCCATTAGCAAGCCCAATGACATGTCCGTTTTCACTCACATCGGTAACATAAGTATGTTTTGCGTTTTCAAAGTTACCTAACTCCGTTAACGCATAGGTAGCACTTAATGCCGATGTACTCAGTGTTGCTAAAACACTGGCCGCGAGTAATTTATATTTCATTTTATTCCTTACTACTGATTCTTTAATTCTTCAAGTTCTTCCCAACGCTCAAAAGCGGCTTCAAGGTCAGACTCGAGTTGGGCTAAATGGTTCAATTCCTTAGCTGTTACATCACTGTCTTGCTTGAAAAAGTCTTCGTGACTTACTCGTTCTTGTTGTTTTTCAAGCTCAGCTTCAAGTTGTTCCATTTTATTAGGTAGTTGCTCTAGTTCAAGTTTTAATTTGTAAGAGAGTTTATTTGCTTTGTTATTACTTTTAACGGGTGCCGGCTCTGGTTTTTCAACCTTTTTAACTGGCTGCTGTTGCTGCTTCTTTTCTTGCTCTGCTAAATAGTTGGTATAGGCTTCATAATCGCTGTAGCCGCCAACGATATCTGTTACCTTGCCGTTACCCTCAAAGGCCCATACACTCGAACACGTATTATCAATAAACTCTCGGTCATGGCTAACAATCAGCACAGTACCTTGGTATTGATTGATGATATCTTCTAGTAGCTCTAACGTTTCTATGTCTAAGTCGTTGGTAGGCTCATCAAGTACCAATATATTTGATGGCTTTAAGAACAACTTAGCCAGAAGTAATCTATTTTTTTCACCACCTGAGAGCGCTTTTACGGGGGTGCGAGCACGTGCTGGCGGGAACAAAAAGTCTTGTAAATAACCTAATACATGACGAGAACGCCCGCCCATCATGACCTCTTGCTTACCCTCAGCTACGTTGTCCTGAACGGTCGCTTCTTCATTAAGCTTTTCACGGTACTGATCAAAATACGCAAACTCTAAATTAACACCTTGCTTTATTTCGCCACTGTCTGCTTTTAAATCTCCGAATAGAAGCTTTAATAAGGTCGTTTTACCAATACCGTTAGGGCCTACTAATCCAATACGATCACCACGCATAACCAAAGTAGAGAAGTCATCAGCAATGATTTTATCTTTAAATGCATGGTTTAAGTGTTTCGCTTCAAACACTAATTTACCTGAACGATCAGCCGTTTCAATATTGAAATCGGTTTTGCCTACTTGATCAACGCGTTTTTTACGCTCATTACGTAATTGTTTAAGCTCACGAACTCGCCCTTCGTTACGCGTACGACGCGCTTTAACACCTTGGCGGATCCACGCTTCTTCTTCTGCTAAACGCTTATCGAACAATGCATTTTGCGTTTCTTCCACTTTTAAATCATGCGCTTTTTGTTCTAAGTAAGTGGCATAATCACCTGGATAAGAAATTAGTTTACCGCGATCTAAATCTAAAATACGTGTTGCAACGGCGCGAATAAAAGCACGGTCATGCGATATAAATACAATCCCGCCTTTAAACTCTTTTAAAAATTGCTCTAACCACATTACACTTGTCATATCTAAGTGGTTGGTAGGCTCATCGAGTAATAATAAATCAGGCTCGCTCACTAGCGCACGCGCAAGTGCAACTTTACGTAACCAACCACCAGAAAGTGATTCTAGTTTTGCATCGGGGGTTAATTCTAGTTGGGTTAAAACCAGTTGAATACGGCTATCAAAACGCCAGCCATCAGCTGCTTCTAACTTATTTGATAAGCGCTCTAGTTTGTTGAGTAACTGATCAGTACAATCTGTTTGCAATTGTGTACTTACATGATGAAAATCAATCAGTAAGTTAGCAATTTCAGGCATACCTTGGGCAACATAATCAAATACAGTGCCGCTTGCCCCTTTAGGCGGATCTTGTTCTAAACGCGATATTTTTAAACTACCGACTTGGTTTATTTCGCCGTCATCGAGTATTACTTGGCCATCTAAGACTTTTAGAAGCGTTGATTTTCCTGCACCGTTACGCCCTACAATACACACACGTTCGCCGCTTTCTATAACCGCATCGGCATTATCTAATAATGGGTGCGTCCCGTAGGCTAATTGTGCTTTTGAAATTCTAATTAAATCCATAGTTAATCTTTACTCTTATTCTGCTTGCGCTAAAAACTGCTGCGCCTGAGGTGCAGTAAACGGCCAAAACAATTGCTGGCCTTGTTGATTTTTTAAAACCGGAATACTGATTTGATACTCTAAAATTAATGAGTCATCGCTCATAATATCAATAAGTTGTAATTCATCAGCTGATGAAAGTAACGGTTTTAACAGTTGCTCAGCTTGCTCACACAAGTGGCAACCGTCTGTGTGATATAAAACCCACTTAGCCATGTTTAATTAACCAGCTATTATGAATTTTTTTATTACGTTTAAAATCGGGAGATAAGGTTTTTTCTGAAATATTTTCCGCTTTTAAGCCTAAGCCCATTAACCCTACTTCGTCCATCACAAAGCCGCGTTTATTGTTAGAAAATATAAGCGTACCCGATGGGCTCAATATTTTTTTAACCCAAGTTAACAGCTTAATGTGATCATTTTGTACATCAAACGCATCTTTCATTCGCTTAGAGTTAGAAAATGTTGGAGGGTCTAAAAAGATCAAGTCGTATTGGCCTTGTGCATGCTCTAACCATTTTAAACAGTCTGCTTGCTCAAACCGATAACGCGTATTGCTAATATCGTTAAGCGCAAAGTTATCTTGCCCCCATTTTAGGTAGGTTTTAGATAAATCAACGGTAGTAATCGCTTTTGCACCGCCTAATGCAGCATGAACCGACGCTGTTCCCGTGTAGGCAAACAGATTTAAAAAGCGCTTATCTTTTGCATTTTCTTGAATGTAACGACGCGCAAGACGGTGATCTAAAAATAGTCCGGTGTCTAAGTAATCAAATAAGTTAACTTTAAACTTAGCACCAAACTCCTCTACCACCATGGTTCTGTTTTGCTTAGCCATCGGGGTATATTGTTCTTCACCTTTTTGCTTTTTACGTACTTTTACCGCAATGTTTTCAGGTGCAATATCCAGTTGTTGCGCTGTTAAGCTAATAACATCTTGCAAGCGTTTTTCTGAGGTTTTTTCATCAATTTCTTTTGGTGCTGCGTATTCAAAAATAACCGCTGAATCACCATAAATATCAACCGCAACGTTATATTCAGGAATATCTGCATCATACACGCGATAGGCGTGTACTTGATTTTGCTTAAGCCAATTTTTTAAGCCTTGCTTATTCTTTTTCAAGCGATTAGCAAAAGCCATTGAGCCTTCAAAGTTTAAAGCCGGTTTATCATCCGTGGTAAGACTCACTTGCTTGTCATCAAGTTGATACAAGTTTAATTCAACATCAAGTGGGCCATTTTTAAATTTATAACGTTTTTGCTTAACCAATTTAAGCAGTTTAAACAAGCTTTCATCCATGCCTAATAAAGCTAGTTTCCAGTGGTTGAAGTGTTTTTTAAAGCCAACACCTAAACTGCGATGTAAGTTAACCAGCTCAGCCATAGAGCCAATTCGCTCACCATAAGGTAAATTAGAAATAACAACACCCGGCAATTTAGCAACCGCAGTCAATTTAGTTGCATCGCTTTGTTTAAACTTAATTACCGTATCAAGTTCTGCGCGCTGCGCATTGGCAATGGCTTTATCAAGGACATTTGCGTCGTAATCATGGCCAATCAACCACAATTTAGGGTCGGTAATATTTGCTAAAAGCTGCTCTTTTAGTTCTTTAAATTTTGCCACTCTAAAGCTAGGTAAACGTTCAAACGCAAAGCCTTCACGAAATAGACCTGGCGCTTCATTACGCGCCATTCCAGCGGCTTCAATTAAAATAGTACCAGCACCACAACAGGGATCAAATAAAGGCTGGTTAACATTTTCAAGCCAGCCACTGCGTTTAATAATTGCTGCAGCTAAATGTTCTTTAATTGGTGCTTTACCTTGACCTTGACGGTAACCACGCTCTGATAAACGCGGGCCTGAATAATCAATATAAAGTGAAACACCATGGCGATTTAAACGTGCAACCACTCGTACATTCGCATCTTGCTTATCAACATTTGGGCGCTGTTCATACAGATCATTAAAATAATCAACAATCGCATCTTTAATCACTAACCCTGAAAACTGGGTATTTTTAAGCGAGTCGTTTGTGCCATTAAAGTCAACAGCAAAGGTTTGCGTAGGCCCAAACCACTCTTGCCAAGGTTGTAAGCGTGCAAATTTATACAAGCTGTCTTTGTCATTTACGCCTTCTTTTTCTTCAATAAGCATAAGTACACGCGTAGCAAAGCGTGTTGATAAACACACCTTTTGCGCTAGCAATGAGTCAGCCTCAAAGCGAACAGAACCCACAGTTTGTTTTGACACCGTAGCGCCAAGCTCTGTAAGTTCATCAACCAATAAATTTTCGATTCCGATAGAAGTAAGTGCGATAAATTGCAAAGTAAAAACCCTTAATAGCTAATTGCGCGGGATTATAACATAGGTTTGCGTACAAATACGCCATAAACACGGTGGGAAAACTAAATTAGATTAAGCGGTTTGACTATCGTACTGTGAGATAATAAGCGGGTGAACACGGTTGTTTAATACGCGGATCACTTCAAACTGTGAGAGTGATAAATTATCGTCAAGCGCAAAGGTTTCGCTTAAATTAATACACACAGAAGCATCAGGGCAATGCTCCACAATTAAAAACTCGCCAGTTTGAGATTCAGAGCTCAAGTTGATAACGGCTTCAGTACTAGGTGTTGTACCCGTGTAAGTTTTAAAAAACCAACTTTTAGCTAAAACGGGCTTTAATTGAAACTTAACCGCGGTGGCATTGAGCGCTATTTGACATAATTGCGCAGGATTCCATAAGTTAAACTGCTCGAGGTAATAATATACCTGCTCATAAAAAGCGGCGTCTTCTAAACTAAAGTAAGGGTTTTTAAAGGTGCAATCTGTTAATTGCCTTAGTTTATAAGGGGTGCATAGTTGCATATCGTCATTTAAATCAAGCAGTAAGCGGTTTTTTTCAGCACACGCTATCCACTGCCATTGCTTTGACGCTTGTAACATTTGCTCCTCCCTACTTAGTACTTAAAAAAATAAAATAAGACAATAAGCTTAGAGTATAGCTGCTTTTGACCATTTTTAAAACGTCTTTTTAGAACATTTATCGAACGATCAAAAGCTTACATAACTGATCCTTATAAGTCGTTAATGATCGACTTGACCAATTGTGGTCCTTTATAAATAAATCCAGTGTAAACTTGAATCAAATCAGCCCCTGCGTTCATCTTCTCTTTAGCCGATTGAACGTCATCAATACCGCCTACACCAATGATAGGTAATTGATTATTAGTTAAACGTTTTAGTTCAGAAACAATATGAGTTGAACGCTCTCTTACCGGAGCACCCGATAACCCCCCTGCTTCATCAGCATACTGCTGACCTTGCACTAGGCTACGCTCAAGGGTGGTATTTGTGGCAATCACACCATCAATTTTATTCGTTAATAATGATTCGCTCACTTGTTCAATTTGAATAGGATCTAAGTCTGGCGCAATTTTAACCAGCACAGGTACATTTTTATTATGCTTGGCAATTAAATCTAACTGTTCATTTTTTAAACTTTGCAATAGGTCATCTAATGCTGCGCCATATTGTAAGTCACGCAATCCTGGTGTGTTAGGTGATGAAATATTGACGGTTATGTAAGATGCATACTCAAACACTTTTCGCATACAGTGAATGTAATCATCTTTGCCTTGTTCATTCGGCGTATCTTTATTTTTACCAATATTAATACCTAAAATGCCATCATACTTTGCTGCTTTTACGTTATTTACTAGATTATCAACGCCTTTATTATTAAAGCCCATGCGATTAATAATTGCATTCGACTGTGGCAATCTAAACATACGAGGCTTATCGTTACCTGCTTGTGGACGCGGTGTTACTGTGCCTACTTCGACAAAACCAAACCCCATTTGGGCGAATGCATCAATACACTCGGCATTTTTATCAAGACCAGCGGCAAGCCCTACGGGATTTTTAAATTCGAGGCCTAAAAAGTTAACAGGCTTATTTGCCACGCTTTGTGACCACGCGGCACTTAACGGTGTATTAGCAAAGCGACGTAAGTTATTAAGAGCAAAATCATGGGCCCACTCCGCATCACGGGTAAACATAAAACGGCGAGCTAAATCGTAAAACATGAATATAATCCTCTTAAAGTTGTAGACAAAAAAATACCTCAGACAAGGCTGAGGTATTATATAACAAAAAACTGTTTAACGATTAATTTTAATCAGTTGCAGTTTATTACTTTGCAGAGGTATCACAGTTGTGGCCTAGTAACATAAGCTCTCTAAGTGCAACTGAGAATTTTGCAAAGTCATGACTTTGCGATGTTTTAAATTCAGTGAGCATTTGTTTCCAGCGCTGTAACAACAGATCTTGGCTATCCATCCACTGTTCAATTTGGCCATCAACATCACTACTATCACCTTCAAAGCTGTTTAACACTACTTCAGATAATGTACGTTGTTGCCAATCTAACTCTTCACGATATGAAGCACGCGCAAGTGCTTGCCAATGGTTTGAAACAGGTTGATTAGTAATTTGGTCTAAGAACCAATGTAGCCCCATTTGCGCACCAAGTTTGAAGTAAGTGTGCGATACCATATCGATTTTACGATTAGAGTTTTGCGCAATTTGTGTCAAGTCCATTACAGAGAACAAGCTTGATAACGATACAATACGTTGAGCAATCTCAACCGGAACACCGCTTTGCGTTAGCTCTTCACGTGCACTTTCTATACGATCGCTTTCTGCTTTAACAATGTATTTATTTAAGTTTTCACTTAAATCGGCAAATGTTGGTGCAAATGCTTCAATTGATTGCTCAATTGTTTGTGCTTTCGTACGGTGACGTAAGAACCAACGAGTTGCACGACGAACAGTACGACGTAACTGGTACAACATTTCTGTTTGTACGTTAGACGGTATCTTGTTATCTAAGTCACTAATTGATAACCAAGTGTCACGCATTTGGAATATTTCACTTGCGATTGAATAACATAATGCAATCTCAGCTTCGTTTGCACCTGTTTCTTCATTCATACGCACCATAAAGTTTAAGCCCATATCGTTAACAATATTATTTGCTAACTTAGTGGCAATGATCTCTTTGCGTAGTGGGTGATTATTCATAGCATCGTTAAACTTCTCACGTAATGGACGTGGGAATGATTTAACCAATAACTGACGATAGTAAGGGTTTTCGGTAATTTCGTCGGTTACTAATGACTCTTTAAGAACCATTTTCGCATAAGAGACCAACACTGAAAGCTCAGGACGTGTTAAATCTCTGCCTGCGGCAGCACGCTCTGCTAACTCCTCATCCGTCGGAATAAACTCAATCGCACGGTCTAACTTGCCCTCTTTTTCAAGCGCATGAATAAAACGAATTTTTTCTTTAAGCGTTGAGGTCCCTTTCGATTGGGTAATCGATAAAGTGTGTGTTTGACGATAACAGTCTTTAAGCACTAATTCAGATACTTCGTCGGTCATTGAGTAAAGTAACTCATCACGTTGCTTACGTGTTAAATCACCTTCGGCAACTAAACCATTAAGTAAGATTTTAATGTTTACTTCGTTATCTGAACACGCAACACCGCCTACGTTATCGATAAAATCAGTATTTACACGGCCACCTTTAGCAGCAAATTCAATACGACCTAACTGGGTTGCCCCTAAGTTACCGCCTTCGCCAAAGACTTTAGCGCCAAGGTCTTTACCATTAATGCGTAGTGCATCGTTTGCACGGTCCCCTACATCCGCATCTGTTTCTTTAGAGTGCTTAATGTATGTACCAATACCGCCATTCCACAATAAATCGAACTCCATCATAAGTGAGGCTTTGATCAATTCATTAGGCGTCATGCTGGCTTTTTTAGTGCCCAACATTTTTTTCATTTCTGGGCTTAGCGTAATCGACTTGGCTGCACGAGAGAACACACCACCGCCGCTTGAAATTAACTCTTTGTTGTAATCTTCCCATGATGAACGTGGCAAATTAAATAAACGCTCGCGCTCTGGGTAAGAAGCAGCTGCATCGGGGTTTGGATCCACAAAAATATGTAAGTGGTTAAACGCCACTTGCAAACGAATGTGCTTTGATAACAACATACCATTACCAAATACATCACCGGCCATGTCACCAATGGCAACGGCAGTAAAGTCTGTGGTTTGACAGTTAATATCCATTTCACGGAAATGACGCTTAACAGACTCCCATGCACCACGCGCAGTAATACCCATTTTCTTATGGTCGTAACCTACTGAACCACCTGATGCAAACGCATCACCCAGCCAGAAGTTATATTCGATTGCGATACCGTTCGCGATATCAGAGAAAGTCGCAGTTCCCTTGTCCGCTGCAACCACTAGGTACGCATCGTCTTCATCATGACGAGTAACATCAACAGCAGGTACAACTTCGCCGCGCTCAATATTATCTGTGATATCTAATAAGCCACGAATGAAGATTTTGTAACATTCTTGGCCTTCTTTGATAAACGCTTCGCGCTCACTAGGTAGTTGTTTACATACAAAGCCACCTTTTGAACCAACCGGTACAATTACGGTATTTTTAACCTGCTGCGCTTTTACCAAGCCCAAAACTTCAGTACGGAAGTCTTCACGACGGTCTGACCAACGAAGGCCGCCACGCGCAACTTTACCAAAGCGTAAATGCACACCTTCAACACGCGGCGAGTAAACGAAAATCTCAAACGCAGGAACAGGCAGTGGTACTTCTGGAATTAAACTTGGTTGAATTTTAAGTGAAATGTATGACTTAAACTTACCTTCAGCATCTTTTTGGAAGTAGTTTGTACGCAGCGTTGCAACAATCATATCAACGTATAAACGGATAATACGGTCATCATCAAGATTCGCTACGTTTTCTAACTCTGCATAAATTTCTAAGCCTAGTTTTTCAAGTGTTTTAGCACTTGCAGGACTTTTAACTGAGAATTTTTTAGCAAATAAATTAACGATTTTAGCCGCGATGTGTGGGTAATTAGCAAAGGTGCTTTCGATGTACGTTTGCGAGAAAGTAACCCCAATTTGGCGCATGTATTTAGCGTACGCACGTAAAATTGATGCTTCGCGACCGGTTAACCCACCCATTAACACTAAACGGTTAAAACCATCGTTTTCTAAACGATTTGCCCACACACTGGTTAGTGCGGCACGAAAACGTGCGGAAATTTTATCAAAATCGGCCATCCCTTTGCTATCAATCAGCATTGAGAAGTCCATGATCCAATTAATGCCACCATCACTGGTTTTAACTGAGTAAGGTGTTTCACCTACAACACGTAAACCAAAGTTTTCCAGCATTGGCATCACATCTGATAAGTGAATTGGCTCATCTTTGTGGAATAAGCTTAAACGAACAATATTGCTGCTCGCCTCTTCTTGTGGACGATAAAACAACATCTCAAGTTTGTTGTCATCGTTTAGCATTTCTAGCTTTTCAATATCAACAACAGCGGCACTTGGTAATACTTCTTCTTTGTATGAACGTGCAAAAGCGTTGCAGTATTTACGGTTTAATTCGTTACCACGTGCTTCACCAGCAGATTCGAGTAAGGCTGATTGGAGTTTATCTTCCCAGGTACGAGCGGCTTCAATTAGATTATTTTCTATGTCTTTCACGTTATATTCAATATTGTTATCGGTCACACGAACGGTGTAATGAGTACGCGCCAGTGTTGACTCTGAGAAATAGGTAGTAAATTCGACTTTAACGTCAGAATTAAATGCATTCGCTAAAATAGCCTGCGTTTCGCGGCGCAGCGCCGTGTTATAACGTTCACGTGGTACATACACCATACAAGATAGGAAGCGACCGTATGCATCTTTGCGAACAAATAAACGACACATATCGCGTTCTTGAATTTGTAACACGCCCATAGCAACTTCAAGTAGCTCATGTTCGCGAGCTTGCACTAATTCGTCACGTGGGTAGGTTTCTAAGATGTTTAATACCGCTTTGTATGCATGTGTACCCTTAGCAAAATCACACATATCCATAATGCGATTAATCTTGCTTTTAAGAACCGGGACATCAGCAGCGCTGTTGTTATAAAAGTTAGATGAGAATAAACCTATAAAACGGTCTTCACCAATCACATTACCTTTGTCATCAAAACGCTTAACACCCACATAATCAATATAGGCTGGGCGATGAACTCGAGATAATGAATTGGTTTTTGTTAAAATTAATAAGTTACTACTACGTGCTTCTTGACGAGCCACTTCAGGTAACTCAGAAAGCAAACGTGTATGCTCAGCATCTGAATTTTTCATTAACCCTAAGCTGGTATCCATTTTACCTTTTAATTGATAATCACCTTGGACTGGCGAAAGCTCATATTGGCGGTAACCCATTAATGTAAAGTTGTCTTTTACTAGCCAATCTAAGAACTCAACGGTTTCATTTATTTCGTTATCATTTTTATCTTTGTGGCTTTTAGGTAAGCTTTTACTAACTGCGATTAGTTTTTCGCGAATAGGCTGCCAATCTTCAACCGCAACCGATACATCAACGAGTACAGATTCAAGTTCTTTTTTGAAAGACTCAATAACAGTAGCATCTGTTTGACGGTCAATTTCTATGAAGAATACTGTTTTTGTTGATGTTGATTCTTGCTCTGCTTTTAAGCTTGATAACCCTGATATTTTATCGTTTTTATCACGTTGAATTTTCAGTGGGCTATGTAGAAGTAAGTGAGAGGCAATGTTTTCTCGTGTCATGGCCATACGCACAGAGTCAACTAAAAATGGCATATCTTTAGCAATGATCTCTACAATGGTATGCGATGACTGCCAGCCATCTTTTGCCACTTCAGGGTTGAAAACGCGAATAACTGCGTCATCTGATGTATTTTTTTCTAGCGAATTCCAAAGGCTAAGTGCAGCACCATATAAGTCACTGTCGTTGCGATTTGCCAAATCCTCTTTAGACATATTGCTGTACAAGGCTTTGGCGAATTTCTCAACGAGTAACACATTATCAGCGCGAACTTTTTTCTGGATAAGCTTACAGACGTTATCTAAAATAACCGAGGCTTGGCCTTCATTTCGTGTCATTGTATGTTCCTTAATCTATCACTGCTAGTTTAGCAGAGTATTTGTACAGCCATTTATTAGCGTGGAGTCAGTTAAATTCTAACCCTTTTGAAACTAATAAACAGCCTTTTCGATGAAAACATTTTAAGCATTTCAGCTATTTGGTCATCTATTCACAAAATATAGATATAAATGGCCATTACTGGCCATTTTGGAGCAAATTTATTCACCTTATTTTTTCTGGTCAGTCCAGAGCAAGCTGCCAATTGCAGGTAAAAGTAACACTGCGCCCAACATATTTACTAAAAACATGAAGGTAAGCAGAATTCCCATATCAACTTGGAACTTCAAATCAGAAAAAATCCACGTACTTACACCAATCGCTAATGTAATACCGGTAAATAACACCGCACTACCACGTTCAACTAATGCATTACGATAAGCAATACTCAATGGTACGTTTTGTTTTAACTGCCCCATCATCGATGACAAAATATAAATACCATAATCAACACCAATACCTACACCCAGAGCAATCACTGGTAACGTTGAAACAGTCAGACCAATCTCAAGCTGTACCATCAGTGCTTGTGCAAGGGTTGATACTATGTACAAGGGTAATACCACCGCAATTGTTGCTTTTACACTCTTAAAACTAAGTAAGCATAAAATAATAACCGCACCGTATACATACAACATCATAGGTATTTGCGCTGCTGAAACAGACTCATTCGTTGCAGCCATAACACCAACTGGCCCTGACGCTAATTTAAAGGCAAGTTTATCTGTGCCCTCTTCATCGGCAAATTGTTTTACTTTTGCAATCACGTTATCAATTGTTTGTGCTTTGTGATCGTCTAAAAATATAATCACCGGCATTACCGAACAATCACCGTTTAATAACCCTGTACTGGTTTCTACACGTGACGTTGATTGCACTAAACTGGCAGAATTGCGCGGCAAACTTTGCCACTTTAAATTGCCCTCGTTGTAACCGGCATTGACCGATTGTGCCACTGAACTCAGGCTCACTGCTGACTGCACGCCCGCTAAGTTTTCAACTTTATATTGAAAACGCGATATACGTTCCATTACATCGTGCTCTGTACAGGCCGCAGGGTATGCTTCCACAATCACTTTTAAAATGTCAGACGAAATGGTGTATTTGTCCGATATTAAAAAGGTATCTTGGTTGTAACGTGCATCTTGGTGCAACGATGGCGCACCTGCGTGTAAATCACCTATACGCATTTTATCTGCTTGCCAATAACCCAATGCAAATAAAACCAAGGTAAAACCTATGATCATTTTTGCTGTTTTAGGGTCAGTTGCTTTAACTAATAAATCGCGCATTGCATCGAGTATATTCGGTTTGTTGGCATCACCCGATTGAATATGGATGCTGTTTTCAAAACGCATATACGATGCCCATACAGGCAATAAAATAAGATTAGTAAATATAATAACAGCCACCCCTAAACTTGCTGTAATAGCCAGTTCACGAATGATGCCGATATCTATGGTTAAAAGTGTTAAAAAGCCAACCGTATCTGATAACAACGCAATCCCACCTGGTACCAGCAAAGCTCTAAAGCTAGATTGACAACACACGGCGGTCGCTTTGCCCTCAGTGACTTTTTTACCAATGGCGTTGATCATCTGCACACCGTGGCTTACACCAATTGCAAAGACTAAAAAAGGAACTAAAATTGACATCGGATCAAGGCCAAAGCCTAAACTAGACAATAAGCCTAACTGCCAAATAACGGCAATAATAGAACACACAATTGGTAAAATAGTGAGTTTCAAGCTGCCACAAAATAGCCATACCATGACGAATGTAAACGCAATCGCGATGGCAAAAAATAAAACAACCCCTTTTGCACCTTCAGCGATATCGCCAGCCATTTTTGCAAAACCGATAATATGAATACTGATATTATCAGTACTTAAAGGTTCACGAATCTCGGTTTCTAATTTTTTTGCAAACGCGAGGGTGTCTAATTTTTCTTGTGTTTGCGGATCAGTCTCTAACAGTTGGGCGGTGACCATGGCACACGAATAATCGCTTGCTATCATACGACCAACTACTTTTGCCTTTTCAATATTTTCTTTTACAACGCCTAACCCTTGCTTGTCTGCTTTAAAGTTAGCTGGAATGATAGGGCCACCGGCAAAACCGTCTTCAACGACTTCAACAAAACGGGCACTGGGTGAAAAGATAGAATTTACTAAAGGACGATTTACCCCAGGAATAAAATAAAGCTGATCGTGCACTGCTTTTAATTGGGTAAAAAATTCAGGATTGAAAATATCTCCGCTGTCGTCACATACAGAAATTAAAATACTATTTGCACCACCGAACTGTTTCTCATGTTTAGTGTATACCTTCATGTATTCATGATTGAGCGGGATATTTTTATTAAATGACGCATCAAGTTGAATCTGTGTTGCTTTAAAAACCAACAAACAGGTAATTAGCACAAAACTTATGAGTACTACTGTGCGGTGCCTAAAAATCGCTTTTTCTAAGAAATCTAAAATTGCTTGCATTAAGGGGTCAACTCCTTCACTTTAATGCCATTTTCTGTCGCCATAATAAGTCTATCTTTAACAATTACACCATCAAGTATTGCTTTACCATCGGCCAATTGCTCGTATGACAGCTCATCACCTTTTAGATGAAAAATAACACCGCTATTAGCCAGTAATAGCCATTGTTTATTGTTGTAGTTGATAATGCTATTAATAGTGGCGGTTTTGTCATTTTCTAAATGCTGCCATTGTCCACTGTCGGTTTTATTTACGAAAATATTACCGCGTAGCCCCGCGACGATTTGTTGCGATGAATCAGAAGCAAAACCAAAAAACGAGCCAGGATAAATTTCATCTATCCGTTGCCATGTTTGGCCATCGTCATCACTTTTTGCCATTAAGCCCATCTCTCCCACTAGTATTAAACCCGTACTAGTCGGTTCTATGCGGTTAAAATGTGGCAAAATAGACGAGGTTTCTATTTCATACCCTTCGGGATCGGTTTCTTTTAAATCGTTTAAGTACGTTCTATCTTCACTAAATAACAGTGAATCTAAAAACCGTTTTTGCCAATGTTCGCCGCCATCACTGGTTTGATAAAACATACCGTAGGCGCCCACGGCATAACCATGTAAATCGTCTTTAAAATAAATATCTAAACAGGGTTTATCAAGTGAGGGCTTTGCTTGTTGTAACTGCCAGTTTTCACCACCGTCGGTGGTATTTATAATTGTGGCGTCATGTCCACATGCCCAGCCGTGAGAATCATTAGTAAATTCAACCGCCGTTAGTAATACTTGTGTAGGCACTGATTGTGCTTGTTGCCAATTGTTACCATCAACACTTTTAATTACCGTACCGTGCTTACCCACAGCAATGAGCCCTGCTGAGGTTTGTGTGATATCGGTAAGGAGTGTTTTATCTGCATTAATCGCGCTAATCGCACTTAAAGGTGCGTCTTGTGCAAAACTCGCACCGCTTAGGATCAGGCTGGCATAAACCAAATACTTCATAAATTAAATTCGCCTTGAACTGAGGATTTGTTTGTCTGTTATAAAGAGGAAAACCTGTGCGTTAATAGACAAACGCGATGTGAAAGAAAAAAGGCACCTAGGAAACTAGGTGCCTGCTTTTATACTATCTGCCAGCGCGACGTAAAGCGCTCGATGTGAACTCATTATCATTAAATGACTGAGAAAAATCATACATCTTTTCTTGATTATCTAAACCAATGGCTAAGTAACGACGTGAGTTAAGGTCGTGGTATACCTCAAGCGTACTCCACTGAGTCGGTACTTCGTAGTAGTTAAGGCCATAAGCCATTGCTACACGATACAGTTGGTCGCGATTATCGTATATATCGGTAACATGTACTTGCCAGCTGTCTTCATCAATGTAGAACACACGTTTTTTATAAATATGGCGCGTGTCATCTTTTAAGTTTGCTTCAACAACCCACACACGGTGTTTTTCATAACGTGTATGCTCTGGGTTGATGTGGCCCGGCTTTAAAATATCATCATAGGTTAGCTTATCACTATGAAGCTTGTAGCTATTGTATGGGATATAAAGCTCTTGCTTGCCTTTTAGCGTCCAGTTATAACGATTTGGTGAGCCGTTAAACATGTCAAAATCATCGGTAGTACGTAAGCTATCTGCTGCTGTACCCGGAGCATCATACGCTACATTAGGTGCACGACGAACACGACGCTGACCTGAATTATACGTCCACGCTTGACGTGGTGTTAATATTTGATCCATGGTTTCATGTACTAACAATGCCGTACCTGCCAAACGTGCTGGCTCTGTCACTTGCTGTTTAAACTTAAACAAAATATTAGAGTCTTGTAGTTCAGCCGGCGTTGCACTTGGATCAGAATATTTAACTAATAGTTGCTCATCAAAGCCAACATAGTTGTACGACCCCGATGCTGTTGGCGCTGCTTGACCACCAAAGCGCTCAATTGATTGACCACGATAGCGAAGTAAATGGTTCCAAATTGCTTCTAAACCTGTTTTAGGAATTGGAAATGGAATACCAATTGCTGTGTTCTTAATCCCGTTACCACCTTCAACTAATTCAGCTGTAGTAGCAAATTTCTTTGTCGCATCGTATACAAACTGTGGGTATGACGCTGAACGACGTGTTTTGTAAATAGGCATTTTAAACGTATCTGGGTACGCTTCAAATAATGCTATTTGCCCTGGGCTTAAATTTTCTTTGTACTTATCAATATTGCTTTTATCTATAGTAAACAATACTTCATCAGTTGCGTAAGGGTCTAAGTGGTGCATACCCGGCTCATAACCTGCTGGTGCAGCAGTAATACCGCCGTTCCAAGCTGGGATTGAACCATCTGCATTAGCTGCTTTTTCTGCCCCAATTGGGCTTAGGTCTTTACCTAGACGCGCAGCTTCTTCTGGACTAATTTTAGCCAGTGCTGTGTGACTTGCAAACAAACTACAAAACGCTGTAGCAATGAGGGTAGGTTTTTTAATCATAATAATGTTACCCCTAGATAGAATATTTTAAGTTAAAAGAAACGTAATCTCGGTCAGAGAAAGTGTTGGTGTCGCCACCACCCCAAAATGAGTTGTAACTTACATCTAAAGACCATGCATTTTGGTAATTAAAGCTCATAGTAGCACCTAGTGACTTACGATCTTCAATGAACAAGAACATTGGATCAGGCGTATTACCATTAACATCATGCGAGAACACAAAACGGGGTGAGAAGTTAATACCATTGTAAATATTAAAGTAATCACCTTTGGCAATTAAGCGATAACCCCAAGACGACGCCGTAGCAAACGATTTTTGCTCAGGACCATTTGATAAAGCCATATGCAATGCAGAATAGTCTGAACTACCTGGGCCTTGCATAATACCGCTTCGACCAGTACCAGAAACATTTAAACGCATTTCATCGTATTCAGGCATATTGTTGATGCGAACACCACCAATTTCACCGACAACTGCCCAGCTATCAGCACCTAATGAAGGGCCGAATAAATGCGTTGCCGTAAACTGTAGCTGTGAAGTATTACGTTCAATGTAACCTTTAGCCAGCTCGCCTGGACCTACAACACTTGCAGCATCACCTTTACTCATTTGCGAAATACCCGCAAATTCAGGGCGTAAGCCGGCAATCGCTAATTGCTCAGGCATAGCTGCATAAAGTAATTCTACGTCATCGATTTGCAGTGGTTCGTCTTCACGGAAAGTGAATTCACCTGCAAACGCGGTTTCACCCAGCGAGGTATTAAAACTCAAACCATATAGTTTAATATCTTCAGGGTATTCGTTTGTCGCTTTAGCAAATGCTTTTAAGTCAGAGACGTTATCAGAGGTAATTTCAGTGGTGGCAATCATGGCTAAATCTTGTTGCAATGATGCTTGCGTGAAATTAGATACGCGGCCCGAAATAAGTGGACGGCGGCTGTGATAATTTACATGGTAAAGTGCCACTTCTGTATCGTTCCACTCTGGCAAAAACATACCTAAGCGCAGACCATATTGACCGCCATCATCAGGCTCTGTTTTTCCATCATAGCCTTTACCTTTAAGGGCAACCTTAGTCGGGTACGCTAAGTACATATTGGCCAGTAATTGTTGTCCAGCTGCACTTGATGGATCAATACCTTGGCTCGAAGCCACTTGGCCATAAGTTGCCATCAGGTTATTCAAGTTATCTGTTAAAAACGCTAAGTCAATATCAGGGTTTGAGGTGAAACCAAGCTGTACATTTTGTTGATAACCGTTTTCAGCCGCAAAATCATTGGTAGAAAAATAAGTCCCTGCTGCAGGTAAACGTGTTTCATGCCATTGATACTGATAAAAGCCCTCTAAGGTCATGTTTTCTGTAAGCCCTAATGAGGCCCACAACATACCAACCGGAATAAACGCTTCTTTTAGTTCAGCACCTGGTGCTTTTAATCGGTCAATATCAACCGGATTTACGTTAATACCATGAGAGATTAATGTACTTTCCCCCCAGTTAACCACTTGTTGACCAACTCGAATAGAAAGCGGGTTTTTGCCTTCATTTAAATCAAAGTTTGCCCACACATACGCATCAAGTAAACGAATGTCAGCACAGCTTTGCTCTTTAGTATCATCATCATCACACGGATCTACACCCTGACCAGATGTTGGATTAACGTAGGCACGATCGCCGTCCATTAATTCAAAATCATAAAAATACATAAAACGAGTAAATAAGCCGTAGTTATCTTTACTTATTGATAGGTCATGCGTGCCTTTTAATAGCTTTGAAAAAGTTTCGCCGCTATCAAAGTTTAAATCGCCTGCATCACCATTATTTGAGTAAGAGCCCGGTTGAGCCCAGACATCTTGAGATGAATAAATTGTATTGATTGCTGGGTTATAACCTGTCCAATCAAATGATGGGTTATTACTTTTACCAATGAGGTTAAAGTCACGGTCTTCTACGCGAATACTTTGCCCATAAGAAAAAGTAGAGTCGAAAGCGATATCAAAACCGCCTACCTCAAATGTTGCAGCCTGTGTCTGTGCTGCTGATAAACCGATAGCCGCAGCTGTTAAGCCGAGTACTATTTTATTTTTAACAAAAAGCGATCTTCTTATCATTTTGGTTCCCCCCTGTCGCGGGTATTTTTTGTGTGATCAAGTTATTGTTTTTAGTGTAATCGTAACGATAGAAGCGAATTAAACAAATTACAAATGGTCGCCTTCAATCAGTTATAAGTTTTTTATTTGTTTAACGTTTACGTATTGGTAAGACGTCATACCAGATAATTTATACACGTAAATTAACAATAGAACAAATCGAAATTAACAAAAAGGCAATATTTGTGTATATCTATATCACAAAAAACAACAGCTAGGCTACTCGTTCGAGACGGATGAACTTGTTTTCATTACTTAAAATAAGTCTAAACCGACCACGAATACCTAAACTAGACATGAAGGGCCGAAGATAATGCGCAGCAAAACGAATTGTTTTGCCGCTATCAGCTGTTACTTGAATTGAGCTATACCGGCCATGGTAATAATCCATGCACTCGTTATAGCTCAAATTTATATAAAAATAATGTTCTATCATGATTTATTGTAAAGCTTTTTCAACCTTTTCAAATAAATCATCGCTTAAACCTTCTAAATTCGAAAGGCGCTCTAATTGCGCTTTCATTGCACTGGCACGGGTTTCATCATAGCGGCGCCATGACATAAACGGCGTTAACATACGTGATGCATTTTGCGGGTTAATCGCATTAAGCTTAATTAATAAATCGCCAAGTAATGTATAACCTTGACCATCTAAGCGATGAAATTGTGCGGTATTAAAGTGCGAAAAACTCCCCACTAATGCACGAACTCGATTCGGATTTGAAAAATCAAAACATGGATGTGTATACAAGGCCTTAATTTTCTCAATGGCATCATCAGCGCTATTCATTGCTTGTAAAGCAAACCATTTATCCATTACTAGCACATCATGGCGCCATTGGCTGTCAAAATGCGCAAGTAATTGATTTGATAATGGGTGCGCAGCTTTAACTACACTGCTCAAAGCGCCAAGCACATTAGTCATATTTGTTGATGCTGCTGCCTGCTCAATTAAGCTTGCCGCCTTAGCACTGTCTGTTTTTGCTAAATAGTGCAAGCAAAGTTGTTTTAAAGCGCGAATAGCCACCGCTTTGGCACTCACACTACCATCATCGGTGATTGCCTGATAACAACTTAAAAACTCAGTATGTAGTTGTTTGGCAATTTGTTGTTCGAATAGCTCAATATTGGCAATAATGTCATCAACCGGAATAACGTCAAACTCCGCAGCTAAAGTATCAAAACTAGGCAGTTTTAAGAGTTCAGCAATCAGCGCTAAATCACCCTCTCGTTGCGATATTAGCACCATAAGTGCATCAATAACGGCATCGCTTAGTGGTGCATTACTAGCTGAAATAACGTTTGCCTTGAGTGCATTAATAAACAATTGTTGTTGTGCATCCCAGCGTGAAAAGTCACTGCGTGCAAAACGCATAATATGTAATAAATCAGCTTCAGTGATCTGTTGATTCAAAATACACGGTGCTGAAAAATCTTCTAGCAATACGGCGGTTGGACTGTGTTCAATATTATCAAAATGAAATGTTTGTTTAGCTTGAGTAACATTTAATACGCTATCAACCTTTTTACCTTGGTATTGCAATGCAATACTTTGGCCTTGCTGATCTAAAAGTTCAATCGCAAAAGGAATATGTAACATCGCATTATCAGGCTGATTCAGGGGCGCAAGTTGCTCTATAGTGAGCGTGAAGATTTGTGCACTTTCATCATACGCTTTGGTAACGTTTAAACGTGGTGTCCCACACTGATTATACCAACGCTTAAATTGTGATAAATCAATTGATGATGCATCACTCATTGCCGCAACAAAATCATCGCAGGTAACCGCTTGGCCATCATGACGCTGAAAATACAGTGTCATGCCTTTTTGAAAATTTTCCTCACCCAACAATGTATGCATCATACGAATAACTTCAGCCCCTTTGTCATACACTGTAACGGTGTAAAAGTTATTCATTTCGATGACTTTTTCTGGGCGTATTGGGTGTGCCATTGGGCCGGCATCTTCGCTAAATTGATGAGTGCGCATCACTTTTACCGCGTCAATTCTATTTAGCGCACGAGAGCCTAAATCACTGCTAAACTCTTGATCTCTAAATACCGTTAAACCTTCTTTTAAAGACAGCTGAAACCAATCACGACAAGTTACACGATTTCCGGTCCAGTTATGAAAGTACTCGTGGCCAACAATAGACTCAATGGTGTGGTAATCTTTATCGGTTGCCGTTTCTTGATTTGCCAGCACACATTTGCTGTTGAAAATGTTTAACCCTTTATTTTCCATTGCTCCCATATTGAAAAAATCAACGGCAACAATCATATAAATATCAAGGTCATACTCTAAATTAAAACGTGACTCATCCCAAGCCATCGCTTTTTTAAGCGACGTCATAGCATGCTCTGTTTTAGGTAAGTTTCCTTTATCGACAAATAACGCTAGGGTGACATCCTTACCACTGCGGGTAGTGTATTTATCGTGTAAAACATCAAAGTCCCCTGCCACTAGAGCAAACAAATAACTCGGCTTTTTGAACGGATCTTGCCATTTTACAAAATGGCGTCCATCTTGCGTTTCACCACTGTCCACTTGGTTACCATTAGAGAGCAAATGCGGAAATGCCGTATCGGCAATAATAGTGACATCAAAAGTTGAAAGTACATCAGGGCGATCCATGTAGTAGGTTATTTTTCTAAACCCTTGCGCTTCACATTGAGTACAATAAGCGCCTCTCGATAAGTACAACCCCTCAAGTGATGTGTTTGTTTGCGGTGAAGTTTGCGTCACTATGCTTAACTGACATTCATCAGGCAGATTATTAATGATTAATTGCTGATTTATAATTTTATAATCTGTGAGCTCTGCACCGTCAATCGATAAAGAGAGCAGGGTTAAGTCAATGCCATCTAATACCAGGGGGGCATTTGAATCACCCACGCGTTTAAGCGTTAATAAAGCATTTACTTGAGTCGTTAATGGCTGTAAGTCGAAAGTCAGCTCAGTATGCTCGATTGAAAAATCAGGGGCTTTATAGTCTTTTAAATATTCTGCTTGAGGTTTTTGTAGTTCAGTCATGATCACTCCAAAAAAATAGCCCCTTTTAGTGATAAAAGGAGCTACTTAAATTAAGCCGTTTGCTTAGGCTTGATACGCAGTATCTTAATACCTAAGTAAGCATAAATAACGGCTAAGAAAGGATTTATAAGGTTGAAAAATGCATAAAGTGCATAATCAAACGGATTGATTAATAGGACACTTTGCATATACGCACCACAGGTATTCCATGGTATGAGCGGGCTGGTAATTGTGCCACCATCTTCTAGTGTGCGTGACAAATTAACCGGCTTTAACCCGCGCTTTTTATATTCTTCTTTAAACATACGCCCGGGTACAACAATAGCAATATACTGATCGGCTGCGATAATATTGGTACCAATACAGGTAGCAATAGTTGAAGCAATTAATGAACCGGTACTTTTTGCGATTTTAAGAATACTTTTAACAAATATATCAAGTAGACCCGTTTTTTCCATAATCGCACCAAACATAAGTGCCGTCATGATCAACCATGTGGTTGTTAGCATGCCTGACATGCCACCGCCACTGAGCAAAGAGTCCATTTTTTCATCACCGGTACTAATAGTAAAACCGTCAAAAAAGGTGGTCCAAACCAGTTTAAAGTAACCAACAAACTCGCCTTGAGTCATATCTATTTGGTTAGCAATTAAATCAGATTGAAATAACAATGCCCATACAGCCCCTATTACAGCGCCAATAGAAATAGCCGGAAACGCTGGCATTTTTCTTATTGCTAAGACTAGTAACACAATTAAAGGCATCAACATTTCTAAACCAATATTAAAGTTTTGTTGAAGAATTGATGTTATTTCATCAATTTGACCCGACTCGCCTGCCGCGGTGGCATTGAAGCCCATAAATACAAAAATGATTAATGCAATCACAAAGCTTGGAACAGTTGTCCATAACATATGGTGAATGTGTTCAAATAAATCAGCGCCAGCAACAGCCGGTGCTAAATTGGTTGTTTCTGACAATGGGCTAAGCTTGTCGCCAAAGTAAGCGCCTGATATAACTGCACCGGCGGTAACTGTCGGCTCTAGGCCAAGTCCAGAAGCAACGCCAAGTAATGCGACACCTATGGTCGCTGCCGTGGTCCACGAACTACCAATACTCATTGCTACAATGCCACAAATTAAACAACTCGCGGCGTAAAACCAGCTAGGGTTGATAATTTGTAAGCCGTAATAAATTAAGGTCGGAACCGTTCCTGATAATAACCATGTTCCGATAAGTGCCCCCACCATGAGTAAAATTAAAATAGCGCTAAGAGATAAGGTAATTCCCTCAATCATTGCATCTTCTAATTTTTTCCATGTGTAGCCATTTTTTAAACCAATCAGTGCTGCAGCAAAAGTTGCAAACAGTAATGCAATTTGATTCGGGCCTGATGATGAATCATCGCCAAATAAGTACACGGCGGCACCTAACAAACAAATTAATACAGCAATTGGAATGAGTGCATCAAAAAGTGTGGCACTTTTAAGTGGTTTTTCTTCAATGGGCTTCAAAATATAGACTCCTACACACATTCGATGCATGTTGATTATTTTTATTAGCACGTACGCGCATTTATTGAGCAGTGTTGATCTAGCTCAACTTTTGGTAATCCGCGATTATAACAATTTAGCAAATTATCGATAGTAAAAAAGGCGCCTAAGCGCCTTTTTTTTAACGGGCAAAGCCTTAATTAGCGCTTAGCCATACGACCGTATCTAATATAATCTTGCGTTATTAGTGCCGCTTCTTCAAGGAATGGGTCGAGCTTTTCAATCACCTCTGGTACATCGTCAAGGTTTTCTACTGGCTCTTTACCTAAACGTTTTAAACGCTCGTTAGTACGAGCTAATGCACGTGCCTCATTTTCTTCTTTTTCTTTAATACGTTTTTTCTCAACTAAAGAAATCGTTTTACGATCTTTTTCTTCGTTGTAACGGGTAATATCTTCAAATACATAATTAAATTCAGGCTCTGTTTTAATTCGCTCATCATGTTGTTTTTCAAGATGACTGATGACCGGATCTAAACGCCCTATTTGTTTATACTGTGCTTTTACTATGCTATCCCATGGCAATGCATTGTCTTGTTTGCTTTCGCCCCACTCAGCTGGGTCAATGGCAGATGGGAACGTAATATCTGGGATCACACCTTTATGCTGCGTACTGCCGCCGTTGATACGGTAAAACTTAGCAATGGTGTATTGCACACTGCCTAGCGGGTTATCGTATAAATCATAAGCGCGTGCGAGGCCTTTATGCTGCTGCACAGTGCCTTTACCAAAGGTTTGTTCACCTATGATAACTGCGCGGCCATAGTCTTGCATTGCCGCTGCAAATATTTCAGATGCAGACGCGCTGTATCTATCAACAAGTACCGTCAGTGGGCCATCGTAATAGGTAATGCCATCACGGTCTTTTTGCTCTTCAATGCGATTATTTAATGTATGAATTTGTACCACTGGGCCTTGATCAAAAAACAAGCCTGACAATTGCGTCGCTTCATATAGCGAACCACCGCCATTTTGACGTAGGTCTATAATAATACCGTCAACTTTTTGCTCTTTTAATTTAGCAAGTTCTACTTTTACATCTTTAGAAAGGTTGTTGTAAAAACCAGGGATTTCAATTACTCCAATCTTACTGGTTAGATCCGAATAGCTGGCTTCAAATACTTCTGATTTTGCTGCTCGGTCTTCCAGACGAATTTTATCACGGGTAATCTCAACTACCTTTGGCGTACCGTGAGCATCAGCACCCTTTAAATATTGTAAACGTACTTTAGTGCCTTTAGGACCTTTTATAAGATCAACCACGTCATCTAAACGCCAACCAATAACATCAACAAACTCTTCGCCCTCTTGAGCCACACCAATAATGCGATCATCGGCTTTAATCTGCTCAGATTTGTCTGCAGGGCCTCCTGGAACTAGACTACGAATAACCGTGTAGTCTTCATCAGGCGTTAATACTGCGCCAATCCCCTCAAGCTCTAAGTCCATGTCCATTTTAAATTGTTCAGCACGACGAGGTGACAAGTATGAAGTGTGCGCTTCAATACTGCGTGCTAGCGAGTTCATTACAATTTGAAATGCGTCTTCAGATTTTGACTGAACAAGGCGTTTTTCTGCGTTTTTATAGCGCTTAGTCAACACCTCTTTAATGCCTGGCCAATCTTTGCCAGTCATTTTTAAACGCAGTGCATCATATTTTACCCGTTCGCGCCAAATTTCATCAAGCTCAGCTTGGGTAGTTGCCCACGGTGCATCTTCGCGGTCATAAAAATATTCATCTTCTTCGTCAAACGTCATTTCGTTTTCAAGTAGCGACAGTGAAAATTCATAACGTTCAAAACGGCGTTTAAGGCTTAAGTTGAAAATATCAAACGTAAACCCTAACTGGCCGCTAAGAAGCGCGTTATCAAAACGGTTACGATATTGCTCAAATGAGTCTACATCGCTTTTTAAAAACACGCTTTTATTAAAATCAAGGGATTCGATGTAACGATCAAATACTTTACTCGAAAGCTCATCGTTAAATCGAACGGGTGTGTAATGTGAACGAGTAAATAGATTAGCCACTCGTTTGCTGGCTGTACCGTGCTGACTTTCTTGTTTTAACAAGGGTAAGTCTTCTAATGTTACCGGCTCTACTGCAGCAAATAACGAACCTGAAAACAGCGCAGCAACTAACGGAATGAGCGTAAACTTTTTACTCATACACAACTCCTTAATTTTTTTCGCAACTTAAATAATGTATAAGCTGTCGGCTTTGGTTTTTACTTGCATACCTGTCACTAGTTCAACGTGAACATCGTCTTTGTTTACTTCAGTGATTACTGCATTAACAAGTGCTTGGCCAAGTTTAACTTTAACCTTGTTATTAACCTTGACCTCGCCTGCAGGTAAAGGTTCAACTTTTCCTGAACGCTTAGGCGCAGCGGCTTTGGCAGGTTTTGCTGCAGCTGATGGATTTTTAGCTGAATGCGCTGGCTTCTTCTTAAAAGATTTTGCATCTGAATCTTGACGAGGGCGTTGCTGCTTTTTGCGTTTTGCCATTTTAGCACGGCTTTCTTCCAACGCTTTTTGTGCGTGGTCGATATGCTCTTGCTCAACTTTCTCGCCTTGATTTCCGTCAAGATCAATACGGAACTCAGATTTAGTAACCGCTTCAAGATAGCGCCAGTTAGATGTGTATTTTCTAAGTGCTTGGCGTACTTGTGTTTTACTAACTTTTTCAGAGCCTTCAATACGCTCAGCGATATCTTTAAAGATACCTACTTTAAGCGGCTGAATGCCTTCTTTTTGTTTAAAACATTGTGGAAATTCTTGGTATAAGAACTCCAATACTTCATTAATATCTTTTAGCTTGTTTGTGGTTTCCATTTTAGAACCTATTTAATCACATCTTTTCATCAAGGGCAGAATCAACATAGTGGATGCTCCAATCAACTAACTCTTCAAAGTCAGTTTCAATCACAGCCATATCACCACGTAAATGTTCCCAAATACCATTTATAATTTCATCAATTGAATCACAGTCTAAATCATCAGGTAGACGATCCCAGGCCATGTGAATCAAATCATTGAGCGTTTCCGCTACATGTTCTTCTTCACCTTCCCAATCACCTACATCTTGAACGGCGAATAGGTAATCTTGAACATTTAGCAAATCTTTCATTACAGGCTAGCCTCTAAGCATTTTACAAGTGCTTCAAGCCCTGCTTGGTCATCAGTATCAAATCGGCCAATACTTGGGCTATCTATATCAAGTACCGCAAATACACGGCCGTTTTTCATGATAGGTACAACTATCTCAGAATTTGACGCCGCATCACAGGCTATATGACCGTCAAACGCATGCACATCTGAAATTAACTGGGTTTGCTCGGTTGCCGCAGCAGTGCCACATACCCCTTTCCCTACCGGAATACGAATACAAGCTGGATTGCCTTGAAATGGACCAAGTACCAATTCTGTCGGTGAATCCATAAAATAAAAGCCCGCCCAATTCACATCTTCTAAAGAAGTAAATAACAGCGCGCTAATATTTGCCATATTGGCAATTATGTTTGATTCACCGCCTATCAGCGATTCAGTTTGCTTAACTAATGACTGGTAAAAATCGTGCTTTTGCATACCAAACTACTTCTTATTAAACATACAGTAGCTAAAGGTACTCTTTGTCACTAAAAATTGAAACCTTTTGCGGGTAAAAAAAAGGAAATTACATGGTTTTACGACACACTTGATTAAATATTCTGCAATTAGCTTTGTACCTATTTACGCAAGCCAAATAAAAACAGTCCTGCAGCAAATCCCGACATCACACTATTGATTAAAAATATCTCGCCAGTAGTCGCACTAAGCAGATAGCTAAAAATAGCGCCACCCAGTAAGCCAAGAGTTAATACCCCAGAATAATTCACCTTAGAATACTTAAACATAAGTAAGTAGCCTGGCACCACAAACGCAGCCATTGTTAACCCTACTATGTGGGCATTAGCAATGGCCGTCATCAATAGTCCTAAAAAGATAGACACCGCGTCACCACGCATAGTCAATGCGTAATATATTCCTAGCATACTGCCGATAATAACAGGAGATAATAATGAAAGTGCGACGCTTTTAGCAAGTTGATGTTTCATAGTAAGAACCTTAAATACACAAGCATAAATCTTATTTCTTAGCATGCCCTAAGAGCTGTAGCTTATAAATAGAGACTATGGTCGTATTTTTTAACTATAAATATACTTGGTTTTGAGGTTAGGTATAGCGAAAATTAGACACAAAAAAGCCCGCTAATAAGCGGGCTTTAATATAATGGTGGAGAGATAGGGATTTGAACCCTAGAGGGGCTATAAACCCCTGCCGGTTTTCAAGACCGGTGCATTCGACCACTCTGCCATCTCTCCGAAAGTGCATAAACTACAAGTAAGAGAGTACTCATAGTTATTTTAATAAGGTGGTGGAGAGATAGGGATTTGAACCCTAGAGGGGCTATAAACCCCTGCCGGTTTTCAAGACCGGTGCATTCGACCACTCTGCCATCTCTCCGCACGGCCTGAATAATAGGGAAACCCATGGGCTTTGTGAAGCTTTTTTTTCAATTATTTGTTCAAGTGATTAAAAAACAACTAATTTGTTTAAACATAAAGCAAAAAGGGCGATTCCTATACGCCGAGTGAACTTTTATTTAAATTTAGTTGTCTATTGATCTACAAAGGTTTGCCCAAACATATAAGAGTTGGTAATCTAATTTTAGTTAAATTACAGGAACTACTTAGTTTCACTTACAGGAGCTCTACAATGGCATTTAATCAATCGTACAATACTGCAAAGCCGGTAATGTCGACCATTGAAACAAACAAAGTGCTTAAAAACACTTATTTTCTACTTGCAATGACACTTGCATTTAGTGCCGTCACCGCCGGCATTTCAATGGCACTGCAATTACCTTATTTCATGGGACTAGTGTTCACTCTGGTTTCGTTTGGCCTTCTTTTTGTTGTAAACAAAAAAGCCGACACAGCATCTGGTGTATTTTGGGTGTTTGCGTTTACAGGATTTATGGGAGCTGGTTTAGGCCCACTCCTTAATCACTATGCACAATTACCTAATGGCCCTATGCTAATTATGCAAGCGCTAGGTTCTACGGCGTTAATCTTCTTTGGTTTATCTGCTTATGCACTTAACACTAAAAAAGATTTCTCGTTTATGGGTGGTTTTTTAACTGTGGGCTTAATTGTGGTTATCGTGGCAAGTATTGTAAATATTTTCCTAGGTAGCTCTTTAATGTTTATGGTACTAAACGCAGCTGTGGTATTAATCATGTCTGGCCTAATTTTGTTCGATACGAGCAGAATCATCAATGGCGGCGAAACGAATTATATCCGCGCAACGGTTTCTTTATACCTGAGCGTTTATAACTTATTTACGTCTTTACTTGCGTTACTTGGCGCAAATAATGACTAATTAAATAGTTCTGTTAAAATAGCCCCTTTATTGGGGCTTTTTTATTGGAATAGTTTTGGCACGCTTTGTACTTTCTTTACATACTCCACCATCGGATCACGATACCACACAGCGAATTGTTAAATTTGCTCACGCCTGTTTAGCACAAGGGCATAGTGTTGATGCAATATTTTTATACCAAGATGGTATCTATCATGCTTCAACGCATTTTGAACTTGCCTCAGATGAGCTCAATTTATCCTCACTTTGGCAGCAGCTAGCCGACAAAAATATTAATTTAATGCTGTGCGTTACCGCAGCTGAAAAGCGTGGCTTAGATATGCAAAATACTGGTGTATTCGCTGTAGCAGGCCTCGCTGAATTTGCTATGTTAGCCAGTGAAGCAGATAAATGGATACAATTTAAATGATTAATGTACTCGTTATTAGTCAATCAAGTCCATTTGATGACATGCATATTCGCGATGCACTCGATATGACGCTTATTTTTGCCGCAGTTGATCAAAATATAAGTTGGTTGTTTAGCGGTCCTGCGGTGTTAGCTCTTAAAAAAAATCAAAGCCCGAATAGTTTAGGACTTAAAGATTTTTTTAAAAATATTAAAACCCTAGAAATATATGATGTTGACAATATCTACGTGTGTGAGAAGTCACTCATTGACTACGGTTTAAGTAAAAATGAGCTACTTATTGAAGTAAAAACCGTTAACTTTAATGCCCAAAAACAGTTAATTCAAAATCAGCAGCACGTGGTAACGCTATGAGCACTTTACATATATTTTCAAAACCGCTGAATTACTACAGTGCAAACAGTCTCGATAATCTGATTATGCTAACAGACTCGGTTTTATTAGTGGGTGATGCCTGTTTTGCTAAAGGGCAATACAGGCAATTTGCCGATTCGCTTTATATTTTAAAGGACGATGCAGCGGCGCGTGGTATCTCTTTAAATTTGAATGATAAAGCGATTAGCTATGATGAGTTCGTTACCCTAAGTTTATCATCTAAACAATCAATTACTTGGTGATTTATGCTGGAATTTAATAATCAAACAATAGACACAGATAAGCAAGGTTACCTGCTAGATCATACTGATTGGTCTAAAGAATTGGCCGATGTTATTGCACAACATGAAAGCATTATATTAACCGAACAGCATTGGGAAGTTGTTAACTTTGTGCGCGCATTTTATCTTGAATACAACACCAGCCCGGCAATTAGAATGTTAGTCAAAGCGATGGCTAAAGCGCTCGGTGAGGATAAAGGTAATAGCATGTACTTGTATAAGCTTTTTCCGAAGGGACCGGCCAAACAAGCGACTAAAATTGCGGGCTTACCTAAACCTGCACGGTGTATTTAATGAAACAAAAAGCTAAAAACACGCCACCTTCAACGGGCAAACGTAATACCGGTCGTACATATTCGCGCAGTGCTGTAAAAAAAAGCCCGATAAAAAGAGCAATTAAGCCGCAGATAGCCCAAAGCGATAAAAAAGTTATTTTATTTAACAAACCTTATGATGTCCTTTGCCAATTTACAGACGAGCAAAATAGACAAACACTGGCTAATTTTATTCCTATTAAAGATGTTTATGCTGCGGGTCGCTTAGACAGAGATAGTGAAGGCTTGTTATTATTGACCAATTGCGGGAAATTACAAAATACCTTAACCGCTCCTGGTAAAAAAACCAACAAAACGTACTGGGTACAAGTTGAGGGGGTGCCTACAGAAGCATCTATTGATGCGCTAAATAAAGGGGTCGAACTGAAAGATGGATTAACCTTACCTGCACAGGTGAAATTAATCGATGAGCCAGCGCTTTGGCCACGTACTCCCCCAGTGAGAGAACGCAAATCAATTCCTACATCTTGGTTGAGTATCACTATAAACGAGGGGAAAAACCGTCAAGTTCGACGAATGACCGCTCATATTGGCCATCCTACGCTACGGTTAATTCGCTATAGTATTGGTAAATACACACTCGATGGAATTGAAACAGGCCAATATAAAATCAGTGAACCACCTACAAACAGTTAATACATTACGTTAGCCTTTGCTTATCTGATATTGGAAGCAAAGGTTAAACATTTTGTGTTATTCATGCCTTCCTAAAGCAATGCAATTTCTGCCCTGCCTTTTTGCATAATACAGCGCATTATCAGTTGCTTTAAAGAAATCGACATGGTTCGTTTTTTCGCCATGCTTTACAGTATGAACCCCCATACTAACAGAGAGAAAACCAGTAAAACTATCATCATGAGCTATCGCTAAATCTTCAATAGATTTTTGTATTTGTTCTGCAATAAAGAGTGCACCTTGATTATCTGTTTGAGGGAGTAAAACAACAAACTCTTCTCCGCCATAGCGCGCTACAAAGTCTTCAGGACGGCTGACTGTTTCTGCTAGCTTTTGCGCTACGCTATGTAAACACTTATCCCCTGCAATATGACCATATCTATCATTAAATTTTTTGAAATTATCTATATCAATAATGATCATAGAAAGTTGAGTATTTACTTTTATCAGTTTTTTAAATTCAGCATGTAATTTTTCGTCAAAACGGCGTCTGTTGGCAATTTTAGTCAATGAGTCTAAAAAGGCCATATCGCTTAGTATCTCTTGGGTTTTCAACCGCTCAGTCGCATCGTTAAATACGGCAATAAATTCACTTTCTACACTAATACCTGACACTTGCATTATCACTTTCGAACCATCTTTACATACAATTTGATAGTCATTAGCAGGAATATCGTCATTATTTTTATTTGCCTGCGCTAAAGACTGACCCCACATCGTTTGAGCCGACTCTCTATAACTAGGCTCAGGATACGCGGCTTTCCACCACTGTTTTAAATTAGGGATATCATCAATTGTATAGCCAAATACATCTACAAAGCGTTGATTAAGCTTTAAAATATCGCCGGTTACCATACAAACATTACACACGGGCAAAGGCAAAATAGTAAATAATTTTGCATAATGGCTCAGCTCATGTTTTCGCATTGGATGTTCAGTTGCACTACTAACAAAACGCTGCTGTTCAACGTGTTTCATTTCAAGAGAAGCATTCATAGTGGCAACAAAATGCCATTCTAACCACCACTTTTCTAGCTGCTTTAAAATGACTTGTTGAAAGGGATTAATAAAGTCTAAAGAATGTTCAATGAGTCTAAATAGCGCTGAAATAGGGTTGGGTTCTTCAAAGCGGTAAGGACGAGGAACCCTAATGGTTTGATAAAACAGTTGGTAAGCTGATTCTTTAACGTTATGTGGTAATTGTTCTGCTACTAAGCAATCATCGCGTTGTAACTTTGTTGATAACTCAACAACGTAAGATTTTACCTTTTGTGCTTGAGAAGCATAATTCATATATTCATTCCATTGACTATATTATAAATACTTATTTGAGTGTTTATTCAATTTAAACTCATCTAAAGGTATTGCATAATCATTTGGTTGTAAAGGTTTGTTAATGAACAATAATAAATATATTCTTTGATATTCTATAAACAGTACTAACACCTTAAATAAACAACATTTACTCATCATTTATAACTTAAATGAGTGTTTATAATTTAATGGCCTGACATCTTGGACCTGTTGTTCTTTGCAAATTAAAATGTGTTCAAACAAAGGGGCTATAATAGCACCGCAAAATGTGTAATCTAATCGACTAAGTAAAAATCGACTAACAAGGAGTAAATCATCCCTAACCAACATAAAAAAAAGCAACAAAATCTATTCAATAGCCCTTCCTCTCTTTAAGCACTTACAAAATACATGCTATAATCGCGGCCTTTCCAAGTTAACAGTAATCTGTATAAGCGAAATTATTCATGAGCGAAAATAGTCACATTAAAGTCATCGTTGGTATGTCCGGCGGTGTTGATTCTTCTGTATCTGCATATTTATTAAAACAACAAGGCTACCAAGTAGAAGGCTTGTTTATGAAGAACTGGGAAGAAGATGACAATGATGAATATTGCGCTGCCGCTGAAGATTTAAAAGATGCCCAAGCTGTCTGTGACAAATTAGGTATTGAACTTCATACCGTTAACTTTGCAGCGGAATACTGGGACAACGTATTCGAATACTTTTTAGCTGAGTACAAAGCTGGTCGCACACCTAACCCAGACATCATGTGTAACAAAGAAATTAAATTTAAAGCCTTTTTAGAATTTGCGGCTCAAGCACTTGGTGCTGACTTTATAGCAACGGGCCACTACGTGCGTCGTGAGCTCAGAGATGATAAATATGTTATGTGCCGTGGCCTAGATGATAATAAAGACCAAAGCTACTTTTTGTACACATTGAGTCATGAACATATCGCGCAAACGCTGTTCCCTGTCGGAGATATTGCCAAGCCAGAAGTGCGCCGTATTGCTGAAGAGCAAGATTTAATTACCCACGATAAAAAAGACAGTACTGGTATTTGTTTTATTGGTGAGCGTAAATTTAAAGATTTCTTACAAAAATTCTTACCTGCCCAACCTGGTGTTATTGAAGACACAGATGGTAACAACGTTGGTGAACATGAAGGTTTAATGTACCACACCTTAGGTCAGCGCAAAGGCTTGTTAATTGGTGGTATGAAAGAAGGCTCAGGCGAACCTTGGTATGTTGTAGACAAAGATGTTGAACGCAATGTATTGATTGTGGGCCAAGGTAAAAATCACCCTCGCCTTTACAGTAATGGCCTAAATGCCAACCAATTACACTGGGTAGATCGTGTCGGTCCTCAAGGTACTACTCGTTGCACCGTAAAAACACGCTACCGTCAAGAAGACCTAAGCTGTACCTTGTTAGTTGGTGAAGATGGTATGGCACGCGTATTATTTGATGAGCCACAAAAAGCGGTAACCCCAGGACAATCTGCCGTATTTTACGCTAATGAAGTGTGTTTAGGTGGTGGTATTATTGACTCGGTGATCAAATAATGAATCAACATCAAGTCATGGCGCTTGCTGCCATGTGCCAAGTGGCTAAGCAAGTTCAGAAGGTTGCTCAATATGGTCGCGTTGATGAACAAGATTTATCGATTTTATTATCAAGTATTGTGCAAACCTCGCCAGCTTCCCCAGAAGATGTTTATCAAGGTGAGCATAACTTACGTGACGGCTATAAAACATTGATGGCACAACTGAGTGCCGGTGCTCAAAAAGATGTAGAAATAGTCAAATATGTAGGTGGTTTAATGCAGTTAGAGCGTGCCCTTAGTGCTAACAGTAAAAGCCTCAATGAATTAGGTAAACGTATTGATGATATTCATCGTCGTTTAGATCATTTTGCTATTACCGATGACAGTGTTGTTGCCGGTTTAGCAGATATATACTCGTCGGTGCTAAGCCCCCTTGGGCACCGAATTCAGGTTTATGGTAAACCCGAGTTATTAAAACAGCAGCTCACGCAAAATAAAATCCGCGCATTACTTTTAGCCGGAATTCGCAGTGCAGTATTATGGCGACAAATGGGCGGCAAACGTCGTCATTTCTTTTTTGCGAAAAGAAAAATTCTCGCCATAGCTAAAACAAAAATTTAATTATCGTTCAAACTAAAATTTAGGAGTTATTATGGAGCTTTCAGCGTTAACGGCTATCTCTCCGGTTGATGGTCGCTACGGCAGCAAAACCACTGAACTACGCAGTATTTTTAGCGAATTTGGATTAATCAAATACCGCGTAACCGTTGAAGTGCGTTGGTTGCAAGCGTTAGCTGCAGCAAGCGAGATTAAAGAAGTCCCCGCTTTTAGCGACGAAGCAAATGCGCTGTTGAATGCAATTGTAGATAACTTCTGTGAAGCTGATGCTCAGCGGGTTAAAGACATCGAACGCACGACAAACCATGATGTTAAAGCCGTAGAGTATTTACTAAAAGAAAAAGTAGCTGATAATGCTGAGCTACACGCAATTAACGAATTTATTCACTTTGCCTGTACTTCTGAAGATATTAATAACCTATCTCATGGTTTAATGTTAACTGAAGCGCGTAACCACGTCGTTTTACCTTATTGTGATGAGTTATTAAGCGCCATTAAAGAAAAAGCAATTGAGTACAAAGCCATTCCAATGATGACTCGTACACATGGACAGCCTGCAACGCCTTCGACTATGGGTAAAGAGTTTGCAAATGTTTACATGCGTTTAAAGCGTCAACGTGACCAAATTGCACAAGTAGAAATGCTAGGTAAAGTAAACGGTGCTGTGGGTAACTACAATGCACACCTAAGTGCGTACCCTGACTACGATTGGCATACCCACGCCGATAAGTTTGTAACTAGCCTAGGTTTAACACTCAACCCGTTTACCACGCAAATTGAACCGCATGATTACATAGCAGAGCTTTTTGATGCAATTGCACGCTTTAATACCATTTTGCTCGATTTTGACCGCGACATGTGGGGCTACATTGCACTTAATCACTTTAAGCAAAAAACCATTGCCGGTGAAATTGGCTCATCAACTATGCCACACAAAGTGAACCCGATTGATTTTGAAAACTCAGAAGGTAATTTAGGCTTAGCCAATGCTATCTTTGGTCATTTAGCACAAAAACTACCTGTGTCTCGCTGGCAACGTGATTTAACTGACTCAACCGTATTACGTAACTTAGGTGTAGGTATGGGTTATGCTGTAATTGCATACCAATCAACCCTTAAAGGTGTAAGCAAACTTGAAGTAAACGAGCAACGTTTGGCAGATGAGCTTGACCAAAACTGGGAGCTGCTCGCTGAACCAATTCAAACCGTTATGCGTAAATACGGTATTGAAAAACCATATGAAAAGCTAAAAGATTTAACCCGTGGTAAACGTGTAAATCAAGAAATTATGGCTGATTTCATCGATGGTTTAGACCTACCAGAAGCTGCAAAAATTGAAATGAAAAAACTAACGCCGGCTAACTACATTGGTCGCGCTGTTAAGTTTATTGATGATTTAGTTTAATCACTCAAATCTACTAATAAAAAGCGAAAGGTACCTGCCTTTCGCTTTTTTCATTTAGGTCTTAACGTTATAGGCATTCTATGTATCAATTAAAAATAAATGAATTATCAGAGCAAGCGTTTTTAAGTCAATATTGGCAAAAAAAACCACTGTTGATCAAAGCTGGTTTTAAAGATTTTCAAGATCCACTTGATGCGAATGAACTCGCAGGCCTTGCTATGGAAGACAGCATAGAATCGCGCATTATTACTAACCACAATCAACAATGGCAATCGCATCAGGGACCATTTGACGATTTTGAAATACTCACTGATCAGCACTCGACACTACTCGTGCAAGCAGTGGATCATTGGCACCCAGAAGCTGCTCAGTTACTTGAACCTTTTCGCTTTATACCTAATTGGCGAATAGATGATTTGATGATCAGCTACTCAACCCCAGGTGGCGGTGTTGGCCCACACTTAGACCAATACGATGTATTTATTATTCAAGGTGAAGGTAAGCGCCATTGGCGGGTAGGATTACCCGACCCAACACTAAAACAATTTGCTCAAAATAAAACATTACTGCAAGTTGAAGCTTTTAGTGCAGTAATTGATTGTATTTTGGAGCCCGGTGATATTTTATATATACCACCCGGTTGTCCTCATGAAGGCTATGCGGTTGAAAATGCACTCAACTATTCAGTCGGTTTTAGAGCACCTAATCAACAAGATTTACTTTCAAGTTTTGCTGATCATATTATCGACACAGAAAGCGGCCAAAAAAGGTATACCGACCATACCCTCGCCCTACGTGATTCCAAAGGTGAGCTAACCCAAAGCGAAGTCGATAAAGTAAAAACGTTAATGCAAGCATTGCTAGAAGACGAGAGTTTATTTAAACACTGGTTAGGTAATACCCTTAGCCAACCTAAGCATGATATGGACTTAGCCCCTGAAGAAGACCCATTTAGTGTCGAACAAATACAACAACTGCTTGAGAACCAAGTAACATTTGAGCGTTTAGGGGGCACACGTGCTATTTATCAATGTATGGATACAGAGTTACTTCTAAGTATCAATGGCGAAAACTACGCTTTACCCTTATCTGATTTAGAAGCGGTAAAACAGCTTACTGATTTTATTGAATTTGATAGCAGCGTGCTTAATGCAACCACACCTAGCCTAGATTTTATCGAAACTTTTACTACACTGGTTAATGAGGGTATTTGGTTTAGCTAGGAGGAGGTCATGGTTTATACCGTTGACAAAGTTGATTGGCAAAGTGAAAAAAGTCAACTGCAACATATAAGGGAGCGAGTGTTTGTATATGAGTTACATATTCCTAAACGTATTGAGTTTGATAACTTAGATGCACTCGCTCAACATATTCTGGTCACCGATAATATGCACTCACCTGTTGCCACAGGTCGATTATGTAATGATGGTTTAATTGGAAGAATCGCCGTATTGCCGCAGCATCGCAACCGCAATGTTTATAAGTCACTGCTTAATTTCATTGTTAAATTAGCAGCGGAGCAAGGTATTGAAGCAATCAGTATTAATTGTATTTTAAACGAAGTAGAACGATTCAAAAATAATGGGTTTACTGTGCAAGGCCACGTCTTTATGGAAGCAGGTATCCCAAGGCAACGTATGCAGTGCCCTATTGCATGCTTTGAAACACGACCATTTACTTTAGTGCATTAACGAAAAAACGAGCCACTTGGCTCGTTTTTTTCTTTATTCTTGTCGGTAATCTTTGAAAAAACGCTGCATTTTCATCATTGCACTCGATAAATCATCTTTATTAGGTAAGAACACCAATCTAAAATGATCAGGCTCTGGCCAGTTAAAGGCGCGCCCATGTACTAACAATATTTTTTCTGCTTTTAACAAATCAAACATCATTTGTTCATCGCTTTTAATATTGAATTTAGCGGTATCCACTTTAGGGAAAGCATAAAGCGCCCCTTTAGGCTTTTTACAACTAATTCCATCAATCGCATTTAAGCCGCGCCAAGCAATATCACGTTGCACATATAAACGCCCACCGGGGTCAATTAAGCTATCAATTGACTGAACGCCACCCAATGCTTGCTGAATTGCATATTGTGCGGGCACATTGGCACAAAGACGCATTGAGGCAAGAATATCTAAGCCTTTAATTAAATCTGTCATTAATGCGGTGCGACCACTTAACACCATCCAGCCCATTCTCAGCCCAGCAGCACGGTATGTTTTAGCTAAGCCATTAAAGGTGATGATAGGGAGATCATCGCATAATGAACCAATAGAAGTATGGGTAACGCCGTCGTATAGAACTTTCTCGTATATTTCATCGCTTAACAGCAAAAGCTTGTGCTCTCGAGCAATATTGATCAACTCTTCAAGTAAAGCGTCACTGTACACAGCCCCAGTTGGGTTGTTGGGATTAATCAGCACTAATGCTTTGGTTTTAGAGGTGATTTTACTCTTAATATCATCAATGTCAGGAAACCAATCTTGCTCTTCATCACACAAGTAGTGAACCGGATTACCACCTGCTAATTTTACCGAGGCTGTCCAAAGGGGATAATCTGGAGCAGGAATTAACACTTCATCATCATTATTCAACAGTGCTTGAGTAACCATTTGGATAAGCTCACTCACACCGTTGCCAATGTAAATATTATCAACGTCTAAATTGTGTAAGCCACGCTGTTGGTAGTGCTGATAAATAGCAACCCGCGCAGAATAAAGACCTTTAGAGTCACAGTATCCTTGAGCTGAATATAAATTACGAATGATATCGCGATGCATATCTTCTGGCATATCAAAGCCAAATGCGGCGGGGTTACCTATATTAAGCTTTAATACCTTTTGGCCCTCATCCTCCATTTTTTTAGCTTGCACTAAAACGGGACCTCGGATGTCATAACAGACGCCGTCTAATTTATGACTCTTTTTTATTTCTGACATTGTTACCTCTAAAGAGCAAGTTAGCCATTAGACTAACGCAGTAAAGCCGTGAATTACTAGGAAAATTAAGCGCTTAAAACTGAAAAAAATTCACGTTAACACTCTTTTTTATTACTATTGAAACGCGTTTAGCGCCCAGCTAACCATGCATTTAGTTTTGCTTGTGAACCAGTAACTTGCGCCATTAATCCATCGGCTGCATTAACAGCCTGCTCGTCATTCCCATTATTTAAATTATATTCAATTAAACGAGCAACTTCGGCTAAACTTGCCGCACCAAATTGAGCGGCGTTTGATTTAAGGCTATGAGAGTGGCGAATAGCAGCCTCTTTATCTTGCCCAATCGCAGCAATTGCTTCGTTACCCAATCGCTCAAATTCCGCACAACAAAATTCCAACGTATCTGGAAATTGTTCACCTAATAGCGATTCCATACTTTCTAAAGCGGATTCGTCAATATTGATCTCTGTCATATTCATGCCCTTCAATACGGTCCATCGATTTTCTTCTTATCTCTTACTCTATATCTAAGCACAAAAAAAACCAACTTTATTAGTGCTAAAATGTATAATTACGGCAAATGTACCAACGAAATAGTGTATTCAATGGCACGTCCTCTTTGTAAACAGTGTAACTTTTCGCTAAGCACTTGTATTTGCAGCGCAATTATCCGTGTTAATAACCAAACACAGGTTATTATTTTGCAGCACCCCAGTGAAGCAAAAGTTAGCAAAAATACGGCGCAGCTATTAGCTTTGGGTTTAACCCACTGTAAAATTATTAGAGGCGAAAATAATCAAGACTTCGCCTGTTTACAGAACCTGCCTGTTGAATCGAGCGTATTACTCTACCCAAGCGAGAGCGCCGTAAAATTAGACCGACCGAATAGTAAAGAAAATCTACAAGAGATTACGCATTTAATTGTGATTGATGGTACATGGAATAAAGCTTTTAAAATTTTGCAATTAACCCCGTTATTACAACAGTTTAAAACGGTAAGCTTTAGCCATATTCCCACCAACCGTTATGCTATTCGTAAAGCCCCTAGAGCAGATAGTTTATCGACACTAGAAGCAGTAGCACATAGTTTATGGCTCATAGAAGCACTAAACCCTGCGCCCTTGTATGGTTTATTAGAGGAATTAATAAAAAAACAAACCCAACACATGCCCGCTCACGTAAAAGCACGTTACTTGTAATGTATGAGCTGAAATAAAATAACCGATGCGTAATACCACATCTCGATTAAAACGCGGATTTTCTCGCCAAGGCCCCGACTATCGTTTTGACGATCAAGTCGATTTTAGTGATATAAGAACCACATTTGGTTTTCGTTCTATGGTGGTTGGTAAATGGGTTACTAAAGAAGAGCGCTTTATTAGTGCCAACTTAATTTATGATGCGCTGGCTGATTTAGCGCAGATTTTGCATTTACCACCCACTGCCATTGGCCTGCGTGGCAAACTTAATTTCGCTTTTGGTCACGGTGGACAAAAAGGCGTGCAAGCACATTATAATGCGTATGACCAAACCTTAGCACTGGCTAAAAATGCAGGCGGTGGCGCTTTAGCCCATGAATGGTTTCATGCTTTTGATCATCATATTAGTGAGCATTTGTTTAAATCAAAAACCCGCTTTGGTTTCGCTTCTAAGTTATGGTTATCACACTCTCCCGACTTAAGCCATCCACTTAATGATGCACTTAATCAATTTTATAAACAGGTGTTTTTAGAGCAAAGCGGTGAACATGCCAATGAATTTGTAAATAAATGCATTGCGTTTGATAAAGCGCATAATCAGCAGTATATGAGTATGCCAGAGGAGCTTGCTGCTCGGTGTTTTGAAGCCTGTATCAACGAGCATCAAACAATCAAAAACAGTTTTTTAGTCGGCGGTTTGAGTAATAATAACTTAATTTATCCTGAGCTAAAGCACACGTTACACGCCAATGAAGCGCTTAACCATTATTTTCAACTATTAGGTTATGCGCTTCATCAACTAGAAAAATAAGCTATTGTTTAGCTCAGTTATTTATCGTCACTGATACGACTTGCTACCGCACTATTCTGATCTTTATATTTTGCATCAATGCGGGTGTTATAAGGGCTTTCACACGGACCGGTAAGTGTTTCAAAACTCATTGCGCCAATTTTCATCATAGGTCTGAGCGCAAGCGGCAGCTTACCAGAGTTATAAAACTCTAAAACAATATTACCACTCCAACCAGGATCGATTCTGTGTGCTGTAACATGCACCATTAAACCCAAACGTGCCAGCGATGAACGCCCGTCTAACCAACCAACAATGTCTGCAGGTAGGGTTACTTTTTCATAGGTTATTGCCAACGCAAGCTCGCCAGGATGTAGAAAAAACGCTTCGCCTTCAGCTAATACAATTTCGTCGCTCATGATTGATTCTAACGCTTTATTAAGCTGATCTTTTGGACCACTTAGATCAACATAAGCGGCATTATGGGCATGAAATGTTCTAAACTTATTACCTAAGCGAAGATCAGCGGTAACCCCTGAAATCATTTCACTCGTTGGCGCGGGCTCGATAACAATGCGCCCATCGTTTAAGTATTCTTTAATATGTGTATCTGAAAGTCTCATTTTTAATCTTCCGTAATCACAACGTCAATCGCGTTGTGATGTTGTTGATAGTAAAGCGTGCTGGCAATCAATCGTGCGGCCGCGCTGTAAGTTTTGCTAATAGCCGCATCTGTATCATCGGCAATCAACTTACCTTGCTCAGAGGATTCTCTGATATCAATCGCAAGCGGAATATGCGAAAGCACAGGCACACCATGCTTAAGGGCTAATTTTTGTGCACCGTCTTTACCAAATACATGGTTGGCCTCGCCGCAATGCCCACAAATGTAATGGCTCATATTTTCAATCAAACCGAGCACTGGCACATTTACTTTATTAAACATAGCAATACCCTTTTGCGCATCAGCAAGCGCTAAGTCTTGTGGCGTCGTGACAATCACGGTGCCACTGGCTGGCACTTTTTGGCTCATGGTTAATTGAATATCACCGGTACCTGGCGGCATATCTACAATTAAATAATCAAGTTCACCCCAATCGGTTTCATTTAAAAGTTGACTAAGCGCGCCTGAGGCCATTGGGCCGCGCCATACGGTCGCATCATCGCTGGGGACTAAAAAACCGATAGATTGCGCTTTAATACCATTGGCATCAAACGGTTGTAATTGTTTATTGTCTTTTGTAACCGGCTCACTGCCAACTAATCCTAACAACATAGGAATTGACGGACCGTAAATGTCGGCATCTAGTATGCCTACTTTTGCGCCTTCATTTTTAAGCGAGCCCGCAAGATTTACAGCCGTAGTAGATTTACCCACCCCACCTTTTCCTGAGGCGACTAAAACAATATGTTTAATGGCTTTAAACTTCGCAGCTTCTTTGAGGTGAACATTAGCCGTTACGTTTACATCAACCTTTAAACGCTCAGTCAAAAATTGAGCCACGTGCGGCATTTCAGATTGCGCCGCAAAAGGGAGAATGAGTTTAACCGTAATTGATTTATCGGTGTTTTGAGTGATATCAGCAATGAAATCTTGCTCAATACCCACAGCGAAAGCGGCACTGCGATAGGCCGCTAGAGCAGAAATAATCGGTTGTTTTTGCACCGATTTTGCAGAGAATAGTTTCGACAGTCCAAACATAGCAATAAAATAGCGTTTCTTTGATGAAAAGTGCCACGGAATTATGTAACATTCAGGGCATTAACACCAGTCAATTAGTAAATATCGATAAGCAGTGTGCTCTGTTATCACTTTGCTTATCGATAATGTAATAATTTTCATCTGTTCCTGACTAGGAACGCTTAATTCGGAATGATTATGGCACAGCGAAAGATCCTGATTACTAGCGCATTACCTTATGCCAATGGCCCTACCCATTTAGGGCATTTATTAGAGTATATTCAAACTGATATTTGGTCGCGTTTTCAAAAACTACAAGGCCACGAAGCATACTATGTGTGCGCCGATGATGCTCATGGCACACCTATTATGCTTAATGCGCAAAAGCAAGGGATCACGCCTGAGGAAATGGTAAAAAACGTTAGTATCGAGCGCCAACGCGACTTTGCTGATTTTAATATCAAATTTGATAATTACCACAGTACCCATAGCCAAGAGAATAAAGAATTTAGTGAGCTTATTTATAACCGCCTTAACGATGCCGGTCATATCAAAAAGCACACTATTTCACAGTTATTCGATCCAGAAAAAGGCATTTTTCTGCCAGATCGCTTTGTTACTGGCACGTGTCCTACATGTAAATCAGAAGATCAGAACGGGGATAGCTGTGATGCCTGTGGCGCAACCTACAGCCCAACCGAGCTAATCAACCCACGCTCTGTTATGTCGGGTGCTGAGCCTATCTTAAAAGATTCTGAGCATTACTTTTTTGATTTACCCGCCTTTGAAGACATGCTTAAAGAGTGGCTACATTCAGGCACAATTCAACAAGAAATGGCCAACAAGTTAGATGAGTGGTTTGCCGATGGTCTCCAGCAATGGGACATCAGCCGTGATGCACCTTATTTTGGTTTTGAAATTCCAAACGCACCAGGTAAATACTTTTACGTATGGCTAGATGCGCCTATTGGTTATATGGCGAGCTTTAAAAACTTATGTGACAAACAAGGCATCGACTTTGATGCATTTTGGCAAGAAGGTTCAGACGCTGAGCTTTATCACTTTATTGGTAAAGACATCATCTATTTCCACAGCCTATTTTGGCCTGCTATGTTAGAAGGCGCTCAATTTAGAAAGCCAACTAATGTGTTCGCCCATGGTTTTGTTACGGTCAATGGCGCAAAAATGTCTAAATCAAAAGGCACGTTTATTAAAGCGCGTACTTATTTAGATAACCTAGACCCAGAATTTTTACGTTACTACTACGCAGCTAAACTTAATAGTGGCATTACCGATTTAGATTTAAACCTTGAAGATTTTGCACAACGTGTAAACTCAGACTTAGTGGGTAAAGTAGTGAATATTGCCAGTCGTTGTGCTGGTTTTATTACTAAAAAGTTCGACGGTAAGCTGAGCAATACAGTTATGCAACCTCAATTGCTTGCAGAATTCCAGAACGCATCAGCGACAATCACCGAATATTACGAGAACCGTGAATACAGCCGCGCAATCCGTGAAATTATGGCACTTGCTGATAAAGCAAACCAGTTCATTGATAATGCCGCGCCTTGGGTGCTTATTAAAGACGAGTCAAAGCAAGAAGAAGCGCATCAGGTATGTTCGTTAGGACTTAACTTATTCCGCGTACTGATCACTTACTTAAAGCCTGTACTGCCTGGTATGGCCACAAATGTTGAAGCCTTTTTAAATGATGAATTATCTTGGCAGGGTGCGCAAACAGCGTTAGTAAACCACCCTATCAATAAATTTAAGCCGTTAATGCAACGTGTAGAAATGGATAAAGTGAATAAAATGGTTGAAGAATCAAAAGAAAGTTTAGTTGCTGAAAAAGACAAAATCGATCCTAATAGCCCGCTTGCGAAAGAGCCTATTAGCGAAGAGATTGAGTTTGATGACTTTGCAAAGGTAGACCTGCGTGTTGCTAAAATTGCCAAAGCAGAGCACGTAGAAGGCGCTGACAAACTACTTAAGTTAACCCTTGATTTAGGCGGTGAAACTCGCCAAGTGTTTGCTGGAATTAAATCGGCTTACGCACCAGAAGACATTGAAGGTAAATTAACGGTAATGGTTGCTAACCTCAAACCACGTAAAATGCGTTTTGGAATGTCTGAAGGCATGGTACTTGCGGCAGGCCCTGGTGGTAAAGAAATTTACATTCTTAACCCAGACGACGGCTCTGAGCCGGGTATGCGCGTAATGTAATTATTATCGCTTAAAGCCGCTAATATTTAGCGGCTTTTTTTTCATCTGTTATTTAGCTATTATAATAAGAATTTTTAACGCCGCTATTCTGTGGTTTACTTCCTGAAAATAATTAAGCATTATTGCGATTTGATATTACTGCAACAACTTTTGCTAAGTGAATCACCAAGCTTTGCGAGCTAATATACACAAACCAGTTTATATAGCGCACTTGAGGGTAAAAGCCTTGCCCCTGATTACCATAAATCCAAAAAGCACCAATAATGGCATCAGCCAATGCAGCAAGGAAAAGCCCTAAGCTCACCCACACTATTGGTTTGGGTGCGTTAGTCCCACCATAGGCAACAACTAATACCAGACCCATAAGCCCAACAGCCGTTATCACTAAACTATAGACCCCAGTCATAGCTAAAATAGTATCTCCTACCCCCTCAAGATACATAGAAGAGAGCGACGCACTACTTAGCACCAACACAACAACAAAAAAAAGTGCACTTTTTATAAGCGACACCCGACGTTTTATATTAAAAGCTAACACACAGGCTATAAATAAAAGGCTGTAACCAGGTGCAAAAAATAAGATTGAATCCACTAAGTAATCATGTTTTATCAAGGTACTATAGCGATAATAGTGTTGGGGTAAATTAAAATTAATCACATCACCCGCGATACACAACATAAAAGCGCCACTGCCTAAAAGAGCAATAAAGCGTAATTGTTGGTCTTTAAAACGTTTAAATACCCAAGCTGACATCGTTACACTATTAAACATAAGTAAGCAGAGGGAACTCAGTGACAACAGCATTAAAACACTTTTATTTTCAGGCGCAAGTAGCCCTATTAACATCACAGCTAAAGCGCACAGCCAAGCTATAAAAGTAATAATTTGATGCGGATGTTTTATAGATAACGGATTAATTGCACTATCCAACCTTTAAAATTAATAACGTTAACTTAGCAAGTTTTTATCGTCCAAGGCTATTTTTTGTTTTGCATGTGCTGCATTTCTTTTTGTATTTTAAGCCGACATTGCGCTAACTGTTCGAGTCGAATTGCTTTAATAGCGGCTAATGGATCTTGTGCATTAAGTCCACCAGCATCATGGTTATTTTGTTGGTTTATTATTTTACTCTCACCGTGCTTATTGTGCATATCTTTTCTCTTGAAACTGTTTATCGATTTTAGGCGCGATGCCTTAAGTAAAAAGTGCTTAAACGCTAAACGATTTACTTGAAAAACACCTGACACCCTGTATATTAGAACCTTCTAATATTTAGAGGTGTATTATGCGCATTATTTTGTTTTTTTCCAGTTTATTTCTTTCATCCGCTGCTTTTGCTAGCAATACCGACGAGGCACGACAAACCATTAAGGCATTTTCAAGTGATTTAAAACAGGTACTGGTTAGTACTATGAAACAAAGCGGCCCACTAGCGGCAATAAGTGTATGTAATACAGCTGCACCCGCTATCGCTTCACAACATAGCAATAGTCCTTGGCAAATTAGCCGCAGTGCTTTGAAAACTCGTAACTCAGATAATCAACCCGATGCATGGCTCAAAAATGTTTTATTAAACTTTGAACAACGTAAGCTCAATGGCGAGCCGGTAGCAAGCATAGAATATCAAGAGCAAAGACCGGATGGCTGGTATTTTGTAAAAGCGATTCCTACTCAAAAAGCGTGTTTAGCGTGTCATGGCAGTCAGATTGACCCCACAGTTTCTAAAAAAATAGCGACTTTATACCCTAATGATCAGGCAACTGATTTTAAACTGGGTGACATTCGTGGCGCATTTGTTGTTAAAAGGGCCAGTGAAAATCACCAATGATAATTCATTGAAGATCAGCTATTAAATTTTACCGCATCGGATGCAATACGCTTTTTACGCCTAACATATAAAGTATGTGGCAGCATAAGTAATTGATTTAATAAAATAGCTAATACCAATGCAAACAACACTGCACTCGCGGTTAAAGGGATACCTAACTTAAAGTTATCAAGTGTATTTTGTAATCTGTCAACGCGCTCAGGGGAGAACATATACAGCATTTTTTGCACTAAATTACCTTGTTCAAAAATAGCCATCCCTTTTTTTAAATCGGCAAATTGCAGTAATGTTTGCTGTTTTTGATTTGCATCGGCTCTAACGCTAGGTTCAGGGTTAGCTAAGTGGCGGTTTATCATCGCTTGCGTGCTAGAAAAGTTATATTGCTTGGCCGTTTTTGCATAGCCGTCGACTTGCCATTTTGTTGCATGGTATAAGCCCGCTAAATGTTGTTGGTAATGATCACTCAGCTGCGGTAGTTGCAATGAAACAATAAAAGCGCAAGCAAATATTAACTTATCGAACAGGTTAACGATCATAATAATCCCTTGTGCTGCGTTTAATAAAAGTGACTACTGTTAACTATAGCAGGTAGTCGCTTTAGTCTAAATACCATGCGCTGCTGCGCTGTTAATCTGCTTGGTGGAATTGACGATGTAGGGCGTGAACCTGCTCAACAAGTGCTGGTACGGGCCCATAAACAGCGACATTAGGAGCAACCGCTTCAATAGGTAACGGGTTAACCGGCGACTTAGTCATTTTGAGCTCGCTAAGCCAGCTAGTTAATTGCGCAGATGAACTGACATACATAATTCGACCTAAGCCAACCCAGGCGTGTGCCGCAGCACACATAGGACAATGTTCTCCTGAGGTATACACTGTGGCGCTGGCGCGTTGCTCTGGGGTCATATTGTTGGCTGCCCAACGAGCAATCTCAAATTCAGGATGACGAGTATGATCGCCACCCGCAACACGGTTGCGATCTTCCATACATACATGCCCATTAGCATCAACAAGGACTGAGCCAAACGGTTCATCACCTGCTTCTAACGCCTCTTTAGCTAGCGCTACGGTGCGTTTTAAGTGCGCTAAATCAGTCTCGTTCATAATCTGTAAACTCCTTTACTATCACTTTTGGGGATATTTAGTAACGTGATCAGTTTTTCTACTGCGCTAACCATAACGCTTTGATCCCTGCTTTTGCAACACGTACATCCTCACTGCCATGAGCACCGCCAACTCCCACAGCCCCCACCACAGTATCGTTTATATAAATAGGCACCCCGCCATCCAATATTAAAATGTTTTCATCTAAATAACGAAGGTCTGCTGGAATAGTGCCCTCATTTATGCCTTTTGCTATAACTGCGGTTTCTCGCTTTTGCGAATTGGCGGTATAGGCTTTTTTATAACTGGCACGAATAGTATGAACACCGGCACGATGATCGCGAAGTACCGCCAGCGTTTGCCCAGATGCATCCACAACGGTTATTGATACAGCTAAATTGTCCTTGAGCGCCGCTGCAGACGCTGCATTGACTATACGCTGTGCCATTTCACCCGTTAATTGTGCCACCATAGCCACATTTTCAAGCTGTTGATTATAAGTATTTATCTGCATTTCAGTTTGTCCAGCAACAGACGCTAATGAAGAAAGTGATGCAATGAGCGCTGTAAAAATAGCCCGTTTTTTCATGGTTTATTTCCTATTGTTAATTAATGACGTTATATCGCTGAACTGGATATAAAAAATTGAAAATAAACAGACCGTGTTTACTCATAAAAGCTTTCACTAGGAGGGTTAATAGCAGGCTTTGCTTTTTATAAAATACTTTTATTGGGATAAGGTAATGTAACCCCCCTTTTTTAAAATGATCGTAAGCTAGCAACTCGGCGTAATATTTAACCGACAACTAATCAATTTAAAGGAAAGTAACATGTTTAAGAAAATAGCGTCTGTTCTGACTTTTGTATTAGCAAGTTTAACCCTATCTACAGCAGCTCATGCCGATCACCATGGTATGAAAAAAGATATCGTTGATGTAGCTGCTGCCAATGGATCGTTTTCAACACTCGTTGCTGCCGTCAAAGCAGCAGGCCTTGTTGATACGTTAAAAGGAGATGGTCCTTTTACTGTATTTGCGCCAACTGATGAGGCATTTGCTAAACTACCAGCAGGTACCGTTGAAAACCTTCTTAAGAGCGAAAATAAAGACAAGTTAACTGCAATTCTTACCTACCATGTGGTATCAGGTAAAGTAATGGCTGCAGACGTTGTAAAATTAGACAGTGCAACGACCGTGCAAGGCCAGTCTGTGAATGTAACCACCAATGATGGCTCTGTCATGATCAACAATGCAAACGTAGTAATGGCAGATGTAAAAGCCAGCAACGGCGTGATTCATGTCATTGATACTGTTTTGTTGCCAAAAGAGTAACAATCTAATCTCCACAGCGGAGTAAAATACTAACTCCGCTCACTATTACAAGCACAAAGTATTATTTTCTTTTACTAAATGCCCTCTTTTATACTAGTGATTTTTACACTATATTAAAAGATAATTAAGCGTCTGTTAATATTGAGAAAGTGTTTGTGGAAACAAATAAAAATAATACTACTGTTGAAGATAAACCAACTGAAGATCAAAAGAAGTTTTTCCTCGATTTACTCCCGGGAAAGCTAATTGATATACAATTTAACAATCCCATTCAGGTTCGCTTTAAACTCACTTTAATCGGCTACGACACCGGTAAATATTTAATATTAAAATACCCTGCTCAAGCAGGTAAAAATGATTACAGCGACATTTTAGTTGAAGGTAATGGGGCTATTGTACGTTATATCATTGAAGACGAACGGGGCGAATGTGTTGCTTTTTCAACCAGCATATTAGCGATTTCATTTCGCCCTGAACGATTAATTTATTTAGCTTACCCTAAAAAAATTGAAAGCCGCCAATTACGTGAAACTAGCAGGTTGCCTACACACATTCCGGCTAAAATTAGTTTACATAAAGGCGATATTGATGCTGATAATAAAAGCTTATTGCACGGTTTAATTATTGATATTTCTCCGAGTGGTTGTCGCTTTGCTATTCACGTAAGCTCTGGATTTGTTGCACTAAAAAAACGTCAAGTTTTTGTGCATATACTTTCTCCATTAGACAACGAGCCTGTTATTATTACGTCTTACATTAGGAATAACCAAATGAAAGGCAACCGCCTTAGCGTTGGTATAGAGTTTGATGCTTCAGAGCAAGTTAAGCTTAACAAGCTATTAGAAGCTTACTCGATTGATATTGATTAATGCCTTAAATAATCCTACCTGCAAAAACAGCAATGGCTAACCAATCTTGCTTAGCCATTGTAATAGTTAGTTTTTTATTCTAAACGCTTCAAAAACCGGTCACTTCTTGGCAAGTAGTAATCATCATAATCAAGCGAGACAATCACTCGCTCTGCCCGACCCAGCAACTCATCACGTGGAATTAATCCAATAACCCGTGAGTCCGCACTGTTATCGCGGTTATCACCCATAACCAGATAATGATCTGCTGCTATTGGTGTTGCCGGAAACTGCACTAAGCTTGCTGCCGATTTGGTAAGCCGTATGGTATGAGCATGCCCCTTTAAGTGCTCAGTTTTATCTAGCCACCGAATACTCTCGTTTAAAGTGCTATAACTTACTTTCTCGCCATTAATGGTCAATTCGTTATTTTGCAATGAAACTATATCACCTGGTGTGCCAATAACGCGTTTTATTAAACGGTTATCCGCCACTTTAGAATCAAATACAATAATATCGCCGGTTTGTGGTTCTGCCAGTCTTAACAGGGATACATGCGTAAATGGTATACGTAAATCATACGCCATTTTATCGGTAAGGATTCGGTCGCCTTCTTCAATAGTCGGTTTCATTGAACCTGTTGGTACTTCGTACCAATCGGCGACGGCACTACGAAACACACTCTTTAAAATAATAAAAACAATAGGGCCTGTTGACCTTTGCGGATTGGAATTTGTTCAAACAAGGGGCGATTTAATCGCGGCGCGAGGTTTGTAACCTAGTGGGCTAAGTAAAAACCGAGTAACAAAGAGTTAATCGCCCCTTGGAAGAACCCTTTGGGCAATACCTGTTTGGCATTGATGCTACGTTATCGCCTATTTATGGGGAATAACCACACCACATAGGCTCTGCCTTGCTTAAATACCAAACAGACTACTGCAAATTCAACCTTGAAAGGTTAACAGGCCCTTAAGAACGGTTATTTTTCCAAAATTTATAAAGTCGCTTCATGTTTTGTCCCTGCTATAAGTTAAGTATTTATTTGACTGTATAAATGCAGAGCCGTTCAAATGAGTGTGAAACAAAACATGTTTAGGGATAGAGACATGCATAAAACATGTCTCTAAAGATAGTTTACTGCTGGTTTAACTTGTCTTTCGCTTCTTGTACTTTTGCAAAATCTAAACCTAATTCATCCGTTGCTTCTTTAATTAAATGAGGTTGGGTCATTACTACCGCCATCAATTGCTGAAGTTTTTCAGGTGGTATGCCCAGCTCTTGTACTAAAGCCATAGCCATCATTGGGTTTTGGGTAAATGCTTCAAATAATGCCGCTACTTTTTCATCGCTGACATTGTGCTCTTTTAATATTGCAATAATTGGATTCATTATTAACCTTAAAATCGAAATAGTTTGTTAAAGTATATGGCTTCATATAGGGATTAACAATATTAATCCCTGTGGCATTACTTGTTTCACTCTACCAACAATACAACTTTACCTGAGTTTTCATTACCCTCTAAAATGGCATGTGCCTCACTAGCTTGTTGCCATGGCATGGTTTTATAAATATTAAAGTCATATTTCTGATTGGCAATATCATCATAAAAGCGCGCTACAAATGCATCTCTTAACGCACGCTTAAACGCGATACTGCGATTACGTAATGTGGAGGCATGAAACGAAATACGTTTTTGTAATAAGCGTGCAAAATCGACTTCGGCAAAGCGACTATCTAAAAATGCGAGCATCACAATCTGACAATCCATTGCGGCCACTTTGGCATTTTTATTCAAATAGCGGCCAGAAACCGGATCGACTATGGCGTTTGCACTTAAGTTATGTGCCTTCATATATTCAACAAAATCAGTGGTTTTATAATTAATCACATGGTCAGCACCCAAGCTTTTAGCGTGTTCACATTTTTCATCAGACCCTGCTGTTATTACCACCTGTGCACCGGCACTTTTTGCCATTTGAATAGCCGCTCCGCCTACGCCACTGGCACCGGCATGAATAAGCGCCGTTTGCCCTGATTGTAGTTTTCCTAACTCAAAGAGTGCACCAAAGGCAGTTAAATACACTTCACTAATAGCAGCACCTTGTGCCATAGAAATATTATCTGGCAATTCTATTAATTGCTGCGCATCTACCGCGACATATTCACTGTAAGCACCTCCAGCACATAGAGTAAAAATACGCTTATCTTGCCATTTAGGGTCTACCTCACTGCCAAGCTCACACACGGTACCTGCACATTCGAGTCCTAGAATAGGGCTATCCCCTTCAGGAGCAGGATACTTACCTTGACGCTGCATACAATCGGCACGGTTAACGCCAATCGCTGCTACTTTTACCAATACTTCATTACTGCTAATCTGCGGCTTATCGGTTTGTTCAAACGCTAATTGCTGATCTTGATGTGAAATGTACTGCATAAATCTCCTCGTATTTTATTCTATTTGATTTTCGCCATACTTCGGCTTCAACTAACTCGTTATTTTCTGTGTAATATATTTAAAGTGTGTAGTGGTTAGTAATTTTATTGATGTAACCTCGGGGTTTTAGCACTGGCAAACACAAAGCCTGACAAAAAAAGCGAAGCCAACTAATTTAAACTCATAATACTCCTTTTGGAGTTAACAGCGCCTTAAGCACAAAAATTCAGTGCTGATTTAATCAGTTTATTGGCCTTTGTGGACTAACCTTTGTTCAATTCAGACCGAACTCGTTGGGCAGTACATGTTCTGCATTTATGCTGCGTTATCAGCAATTGCTGGGGAAGCATTGCCTAAAAACACAACTTCAAATTTAACCTTGAAAGATAAACAAAACTATAAATTATTAAAGCGCCAGCTTTGTTTATAAGGATATACATCAGGAAGCTGACCTTGCTCAATACCTTGCTGAGTCATTTGCCAGTACTTTGCCGTAAATAAATCACTATGATAATGATTAAAATGGCTAAAGGCACTGCTGCTGGCACTAAAAAACACCTTAAATTGACTCGGGAATATATCATTTTGGTCTATATCAAAATAAGAATGTGAGCTTATTTCCTCTAACGCGTTGTCAGTATTTGGCACTTCTCTAAAATTACAATCAGTAAGAGGGCAAATTTCATCGTAATCATAAAATACCACTCGCCCCCAACGTGTCACGCCAAAGTTTTTCATTAGCATGTCACCGGCAAAAATATTAGCACTGGCAAGCTCTTTAATCGCTTTACCATAATCAACCATCACCTGCTGCAGTGATTTACTGCTACATTGACCGATATATAAATTAAGCGGTGTCATTTTTCGCTCAACATAGACATGTTTGAGTATTAACGCTTTACCCGAAATAATTAAGCTATCACCAATGTGTTTTTTCATTTGTGTAAGCAGTTCATCACTAAAACGACTTAAATCAAAGGCTAGGTATCTAAATTCATGAGTATCAACTAATCGCCCTACTCTATCAGCCTGTTTTACAAAGTTATATTTATCTTTTACCTGCTGTTTTGTCGCCGTTTTTGGTGCACTAAATTTATCTTTTATTACTTTGTACACATAGTCTAGGCCATCAATTGTAAAAACAAGCATCACCATACCTGGTGTACCTGGCGCTAAATGATATTTATATTGCTCGGGGCTACTTTTAGTCGTATCCACCTTATAGCGATAAAATTCTGTTTTCGCATGTTTAATAAAACCTATCGCATTAAACAATTCAAACCGTTGTTTGTGAGGCATTAACACACTTAAGTAATCTACATACCTTGCAGGTTGGTCGGTATCTACCATAAAGTACGTGCGCGCAAAGCCAAATAACAAGCTCAGCTGATCAGCACCCATCATCACAGCATCAATTGTAAGCCCGTCAGGGGTATTTAAAATGGCTATTGCAAAGGGCATATTATCGCCATTTTTAGCAATACATCGTCCTATTACATAACACGCTTTATTTCGGTAAAAGTGTGAATTGGCGTACTCAATATAGCCGTCATTTAAACTTATTAGCTCATACACTTGTCTGCATTGTTGCTGCGCCCCTTGGGTTAACGTTGCTTGTAGTTTAGCTAAGTCCTCGTTTAAATTTTTAAATGGCACTCTAAACACTTGTTCATTGACTAAAGTTTTAACTGCGCTATCAAAGCCTTCTTTTAAGGAAATACGACTCACAAGCCCTTCATAAGAACGTGGTTGCCCCCGGTACTTTGCTTTTAAGACAAATAAATGCACCGTACGAATTTTTTTATCATCCCAAATAGCGCCAAAAGTAGAATTAAAAAACGTATGTGCAATTGGCTGGTTTTCATGCTCTTTAACCATTTCGCCATAAATATTTTTTGCTCGTTGCCATGTTTGTGGGCAGTTTAGTTCATCATAGGCAATCACTTTAACGGCCTCACTCACCTGCTTTACTTGACGCTCATACACTTGCAAGCGCGCTCGCATTGCCGCTTGCACCTCATGATATTGGCGTTGTTCAAAGCGACTTTGTGCCCCTAAGGTAATATTTAAGAACTGTGCAAACATAGCTTCAAAGCCAGCAAATACAGCGCGTGCTAACTTAGTGGCTATGAGTTCTTGTATAGGATTGTGGGTAGACGTTAACGACGTGCTAGGCATAGTATAGGCGCTTCTATTTTTAGCAATTATGCTGATTATTTTTTATTAGAGGTTTACACCTTAGCAAGCACGCTTTAATTTAGATAATTAATACAGCAAATAAATAAAATTGATCATATGAATATAAGAAATGTCGATCTCAACCTACTCGTCTATTTAAATGTATTAATAGATGAAAAAAGTGTGTCTAAAGCGGCCAATAAACTCGCATTAACACAACCGGCTATGAGCAATGCGTTAAAACGCCTAAGAGACTTATTTGACGATCCTTTGCTTGTTCGTGCAGCTGGCTCCATGACCCCAACAGCTAAAGCCCTTGCCCTTAAGCCCGAAATTGAAGCGCTGTTAAAAATGGCAGAAGAGATCACGCAGCCCAGTGAGCAGTTTAATCCGGCTACCGCCAACGTGACGTTTCGTATTATGGCAAACGATTATATAGAATCGACGCTAATTGCCCCCTTTATTTGCGAGCAGCTAGCTAAAAATCCGGGCATTGACTTCGATGTACTTAGCCCCAGCGACGTTAACCTACAGGATATGGAAAAAGGCACTATCGATTTGGCAATAAACCGTTTTAATGGTCTGCCGCGCTCTTTTCATCAAGCTACTGTATGGCGAGATAACTACTGTTGTTTAACCCATCCACATAATCCATTTTTAAACGATGCAAACTTAGACCAATACTTAAAAAGTGAACATATTTGGGTTAATCGAGCCGGCTGGGGCCCCGAACCCGCTGTGACCAATAAATCAGGTAAACAAAAATTAGGCTGGGTCGATGAAGCATTATGGCAATTAGAACAAACACGTAAAATACGCGTATTTACTCGTCATTACATGATTGCCAGTTTACTGTGTCAATCTGAGCAACTCATTGCAACCCTTCCGCGTCGTCAAGCAAAGCTTTTAACTAGCCATACTAATTTAGTGATTAGCCCTGTGCCATTTCAAATCGTCCCCATAGAAGTAAAAATGATATGGAGCCCGTTATTACACCATACGCCAGCGCACCAATGGCTTAGACGCGAGTTGTTGGCGTTTGCAAATACAGTGATTGATAGGTAAAGAATTAAAATATTGATCAAATCAATATCAGTTATTGAAAACAACAATTTCATTAATATTACACTTAGCGCTACAGTGAAGTTAAGCCAACAAACTAAGAGTAATAATTATGCAAACATCAGCAAGCTTCACACAACAAGACGGATTATTCATTGATGCAAATTTACATCAATTCATTGAACAACAATTGTGTCGTAAAACAACACTTCAAACGCAACACGTTTACCAAGCGTTAGCCACGTTAGTTGATGAGTTTGGGTGTGCATGTCGTAAAACAAAACACCATGAAAACGACATTCTCGACGTGAATACTTTATTAAATGCATATCAACGTAAAAGTCATCCACATTGTCATGTCGATGCACAAACAACCGCAGCCGTTCTAGATGAATACTGTTGCCAAGTGCCTGCAATTATTGTGGTTGCTTTAATGGATACGCTTAGTGGCACACTCTGTGATGAGCCAAGCGCCCATAAACTTTACCACAGAGCTGCAGAGCTGACAGAGCGTCCATGCGTTCATCGCGAGCAAACAGCTAACGCCTCTGCAGCGTAAAATGCTGCCCTTTAAAAGTGCTCGATAACCTTGTTGGCAAATTGTTTGCAACTTAAGGTTGTCGAGTTATGATTTGATTGAGCTAAATCAAATGTAACCTGTCCACTGGCAAATGTGCTTTCAAGCGCGTTTTCAATTAAACAAGCAGCCTCACTCCATCCCATAAACTTAAGCATTAGCACCGCACTTAATAAGCTACTGCTCGGATTTGCCTTATCTTGCCCTGCTATGCGCTCAAATGTACCATGTGTGGGTTCAAAAAAAGCAACTTCGGTATTTAAGTTTGCCGTCGGCATAATCCCTACTCCACCGACTTGTGCACTGAGCATATCGGCTAAAAAGTCTCCGTTTTGATTAGTGGTGGCCACCACATCAAATTGAGCAGGATCCATTAAACACTGCTGAAGCATATTATCGGCAATTACTTCTTTAATAACCAGCGGCGGTAAATCAGCACGTTGTATTTCAAGCCAGCGCCCGTTTTGATGCTCAACGGCAGCGTATTCATGTCTGGCCAGTGCAAATCCCCAGCGCTTAAATGCGCCATCGGTGAACTTAAGTACATTACCTTTGTGAACTAAAGTGAGTGATTCACTATTATTTTTTAGGGCATAATTAATTGCATAGCGTATTAATCGCTCTGATCCCTCTTTAGAGATATTTTTAATACCTAAACCACACTCTTGGGTAAAACGAAGCCGAGTTACGCCCATTTCTTCACATAAAAAATCGAGCATTTTTTCACTTTCAACACTGCCCGCTTGCCACTCAATTCCTGAGTACACATCTTCACTGCTATCACGCAGCACGGTAATATGCGTGGTAAATGGGTTTTTTAATGGTGACGGTAATGCACTAAATCCTTTAATGGTTCGCATATTTACATACAAATCCATTTCATGACGAAGCGCGACATTTAGCGAGCGAAATCCGCCTCCAAGCGGTGTTGTTAAAGGGCCTTTAATCGCGATTTTACAATCTCGTACTGCATTAATCGTTTCTTGAGGGAACCAATCACCGTCATAAAGCTTGGCAGCTTGCTCACCATTGTAAACTTGCATCCAATGAATTTTTCGTCTTGCGCCATAACTATGCTCTATGGCGGCATCCACTACTTTTCGCATCACTGGCATCACATCGAGGCCGACGCCATCACCATCAATATAAGCAATAATAGGGTGTTCGGGTATATGCCACTGTCCTTGTTCATCAATAAGTATATGTTCACCATTTTCTGGCACAGTAATATGTTGATATTGCATTGTTAACACCTAGAAAAACATCCTCTTTCCATTAAAGCATGTTCGTTAATAGGTGTCTGTAATTGCATTTTTATAATTGATATCACCGCAGCGAATAACTGCACGGTATTCACTATTAGTAAAAATAAGGGAACGATTTTTTAATAAAGGTGGCATCAGGCATTTTATTTAACACCCGACCAAATAGAACATTACTGAGTAGAGCATAACTGCAGATTAATTTTAACCACCGGATGATTATAAAATTAACCTGCTAAGTGAGATTATTTATAATAGGCAAATAAGTATTTATTGAAACTATATTGGCTTTGTATAACCGCAATAACAAATCCTGCTTTACCATCTAAAAAGCCACGTCTTAAAAAATAATGGCGGATAAAAGCAAAAAAAGCGGAACTACTTGCCTTCAAGAGTGATGGTTTTTTACCCTTATTTACCATTTGCTCTGCACCTATGTGCGCATAATGATTTCTTTTATTCATATAGCCAAAAATATCTTCATGCTGAAAATGTAATATATTTTCTTTCAACTCAATTGGTTTACAATCAAGCATTACAACAGACTCATGCACTAAGTTTTGGTTATAACCTGTTATTTTTTTATTGTAGATACGCGCAATACGATCAGGATACCAGCCGCTGTGTCGAATAAATTGGCCACAAAAATACGTTAAACGGTTAAGCTTTAAAATATTTTTCTCATTGCATTTTGCCAATGTCGTTATTATTTCTTCCTTTAAACGCTCACTGACAACTTCATCACAGTCAATTGCAAAAATCCAATCGTTAGTTGCTAATGCTTCTGCCCTTCGTCTTTGCTCACCAAACCCTTGCCAGTCATCACGCACAAATACTTTATCTGTGTATTTATTTGCAATAGCACGTGTTTCATCAGTGCTACCTGAATCAAGTACAATGATTTCATCTGCCCACTTTACTGACTCTAAACAACGCTCAATTTTATCCTTTTCATTTTTACATATAATACAAACAGATAGCTTCACAAAATTTCCTTTTTAATAACGCTGTATTTTAAAAATTATCTTCCTATTATAAACAGATCATAACAACACAGGAAACAAGGCTTTAAAAAGTATGGTTTTAAGCTTCTAAAATAACGTCAATTGTATTGAGTAAAGCCTCTACTTGATGTCTATCAAGCACGGCGTTAGCGGATTTTAATCGTTTTTCAAACTCAACAGCTTGTTGATACAGTGCTTGGCATTCAAACATCCCTGCCGTTCCCTTAATCATATGTACGCTGCGTGCAAAACCGGTTATATCACCCTGCTTAAATTGCGATTGTAATGTGTGTTTTTGTTTTTTTAATCCTTTAATGTATTCTTGCTTGAGCAGTGCAAACTCATCATCAGGCAGCTTAATATTTTCGCATATATCAATATCAAGATAACTTGCGATTTTACTACTAAAGCACCGTCTATCGATGGGTTTGGCAATATGATCGGTAAAACCTTGTTTTAAATAGCGATCTACTTCATGCTTCATCGTATTCGCAGTAAGCGCCACAATCGGTGTTGTTACACCCGTGGCTTGCATAATATTAATTGCTTGTTCACCATCCATAATTGGCATTTGAATATCTAATAAAATTAAATCAAATTGTTCATCAAGTGTCGCTTGTGCAGCATCTCGGCCATTTTCTACTGCCACCACAGTTAAACCCATTCGCTCTAAAATCCGCTTAATCAGCTGTCGGTTTTCTGGGTGATCTTCAGCCACGAGTACCCTACCAATCAAATTTCGCTGGTTACTATTTAAAGGGAGCTCTTTGTTTTGTGACTTACAGATATCGTCAAATGCGTAAACCCATTTTGTATGCTCCGTTGTATGCAGTGCCATAGTAAAACAAAACTCACTGCCGCTACCGAGTACAGAATAAACCGTAATATCCCCATCTAGTTTAGTTGCTAAGCTTTTTGATATGTTTAATCCAAGTCCAGTGCCACCGTATTTACGAGAAATCGACGAGTCAGCTTGATGAAAGGGAGTAAATAGATCTTTTTGCTCACTGTCGGTCATACCTATTCCCGTATCTTTCACTTTAATAATTAGTTGTTTTTTATTACAGCTAACCGTTAGCTTTATATAACCTTGGCTGGTAAATTTAAGCGCATTGCTTGCTAAATTTAATAATATTTGTCTCAATCGAGTTGGATCTGAGACTATCCAATCAGGTAGCGGAAATTGATAATCAACTTTAAATTTTAAGCCTTTATCACGAATTTGTTTTCCTAATAACGATTCGATTTCAGCAATAGTGGCAAACAAGTCCGTTTCAACTAGCTCTATCTCTAGACGGTTAGCCTCAATTTTTGACATATCCAAAATGTCATTAATTAAGCCAAGAACATGACGACTATTTTGCAAAATCACCCGAATGCCATGGTTTCTCTCATGAGGCTGTATATCACCTAAAATAATACCATCAGCATAACCAATGATTGATGTCATTGGGGTGCGAATTTCGTGGCTCATATTGGCTAAAAATCGACTTTTAGCTTCACTTGCATCACGAAGTTCTTCAGCTAATTGTTGTAACTCTTGAGTACGCAAGTGTACTTTGTGTTCTAAATTTTTAGTCAACTCAACATTCTCATGGTGTAAAATGCTAAATTTATTTGCCACGGCAAAAGCAAGTAGCACTGCATCGAGTGCGGTACCAATGAGCCCAAGTAAATAGAGATCCATCTTTATGGGTTCAATTAGCCCTAAATTAGTTAAATTGCCGACCATATTAGGAATGGCCATCGCCAAATACGCTAAAACAAAATAGCGAGCGGGCTTAAAGCCACTTAACCAACTTCGTATACCAACAATCATACCCAGGCACAAAGTAGCCCCCGTTACTAAAGTAGCCCATATAAAGCCAAAACCTGGCCAAATGATTGCAAATGGAGTACCTGCGGTAGCAATAATGCCCAAATAAATTGAAAACCGTGATAATTGAGGAGACGTTTCCTTTAATTTAAGTAAGCTGTTAAAAAATAAGATATTTGTGATGGGAATTAAGGTAAAACCTAGCCAATGAAAATGGGCGTTGTAAAAACCAAAAATTTGATCTGGTATATGAAAAAACTGACTCCAAGCTAATACCCAGCACGCGGTAAACAGAGCGTAATACAAATGGGTTTTATCTCTATCACCCAAGTAAATAAGAAAATTATATAAACCTAATGCAATACCAACCCCGAAGCACAGTAGCATAATCATGTTATCTGATGTTTTTTTCACAAAAAAATCATCATAAGGTGAAAGCACTAATTTAGGTGGGGTATAAAAGTATTCACTTTGAAATTTTGCAATTAATATGTAGGGCCGATTAGGCGTCAGCTCGATTCTATTACCATAATGAAATGCAAACTCATTAGGGTAAATGCCACCCGTTGTATAACGATTTATTGGCTCATCAAAATTCGACATATCATAAATACGCGTCTCAATTTTTGAAAGCAGCGTGTTATAGGGATATAACACAAGTTCATTTAAATCAGTTTTGTTTTCCAGCTTAATCACAAACCAAAAACTACCACCAAAAAACGATGTTCTCGATTGTGGTTGCTTTTTTTCAAGCCACGTTTCTATATCGCTATGGTCTCGGGGAAAAGCGCCATCAGTGACTTGAAATACACTGCCTTGATTAAGCAAATCAGTATCTTGTTGTTTCAAAGTATAAGCAAAAGGCTCAAGTGCATTTGCCACTGCTAAATTGCTAAAGCATATAAATACACAATATATAAATAGCTTTAGAGCTGCCTTTATTGGCATACTTTGCACCTTAAATTAAAACTGATAACTAATATCCAAGCCAAAACGCCGGTCTTCACCCTTAAAATCTTCAAGCATGCCAAGAAAAGAACTTAAATCAAATTTTAAGTGACTGTATTGAGTACCAAACAGGTTTTTACCCCAAATGGCAACCCTCCAGTTATCGTGTTGATAGTGTATATTGGCGTTAAAAATACTATAGCTATCTTGCATCGCATAGGGGTTTTGATTCTGATCAAAATAGTAATCGGATTGATAATCAACTAATAATTGAGTAGTTAGTGGGTGATTAGCCACCTCAAGAGTGTATTCAATACCCGCACTGAGATTCCATTTTGAGGTAAACGGCAAACGATTATTAGTTAACGCATTCCCTAGTAGATCAACATATTCTTCAAACTCTGCATGAGGTATATAACCCATAGCAAACTTAACATTCAAATTATCGGTCAGCCAATACTCAAGATCAGCTTCTAAGCCGTAAATAATGGAGTCAGCCACATTTTCTAATAATTGAATTGGCGGGCTCTGCTCAGATGTTGAAGGCTGATTCATAAAGACTTGTTGATCATTATAATCATAATAAAATGCAGCCCAGTTAAATCGAATACCCTGCTGTGGCCACCAGGACTTTGATCCGATTTCATGTGAGTTTAACCGCTCTTTTTGATAGTCAGCGAGTTGGGCCTGTTCAACCGATGATAAAAAGCCACCGTTATAGCCTCCGCTTTTGGCGCCATTAGCAAAACGATAATAGGCGTAAGTTGAATCATCGACTTTAAAGTTCACTCCTAACTGCCCAGAAATGCCATTATCTGACTGCTCTCCTTGAACACGATAAAATGGAACCTTAACCCCCGTTAAATCGTTAGCATCTAAAATAACATTAAGCTGTGACACTGAGTCGTAGTCTAACGATTCATAAGAGTAACGAAGCCCTGCAGTGATCAGCCAATCTTGGTTTAATTGATAATCGAGTTGCGTAAACGCAGCCATACTCTTTGTGTTTATTTTATTATTATAAAAAAAAGTAGCGGTTAAATCTGTCGATAAAATTCCCCGATAGTCGCGTAAAATATCATTTACATTATCTTGAACAATAGACTCATCAGCATAATATATTCCCGTCGTTAAAAAATGCTCACCCAACTGAGATTGCAATCGCAATTCTTGCGTCACCAAATCAGTATTTAACCCTAAGTTGCCCTCACATAACTTTGCGGGAGAGCCATCACAATTAAAAGCATGGTCCCGTTTTAATTTGTTATAACTGCTTAAAAAAACAAGCTCATTGTGTGTGTCTAATTGCCAATTAGCATGGGCGCTAATGCCCTTACCATCTGTTTTATGAGGCGAATTATTATTTACGCTGACTGTATAAAAATCATCACTGGCATCATTAAAGCCAAAATTATCAAAACAGCTGGTTGAACCCGCTTGTGCTGGCGAGCATCGCTCTCCTGTTAGTGGATTAGCAACAATTCCAATACTACCAACCGGCTGTACTATGCCATCCCAATCGGCAATATGCCCTTTTATCAATAGCTGTACCGTGTCAAAATCAGCTAAAAAGGAAACTCGGCCATTCGTTTGTCGCATGCCAGCTTTCGGTGAGTCGGCAAAAATATTGTTAGTGGAATAATCATAATCTTGATGATTAAGCGCTATACGAACGGCAGTGTTTTCACTAATTGCTGAATTAAACATAGCATCAACACTGGTCGCATTGTTATTAGCAATGCCAGTGCTTAAATAACCACTTTGTTCAAACTCAGGGCGTTTAGAGCGGATTAAAATAGCGCCCCCTGTAGAGTTGCGACCAAATAAAGTGCCTTGAGGACCACGCAAAATATCAATTTGTTCAATATCAAATAAATTAACAATTTGGTTACTTGCAGAGCCAACAGCAATGTCATCAACATACATCGCCACAGGGGATGTATTCGCCGTATTGTAATCAACTAGCCCTACACCACGAATGTTAACCGCTGGCGGTGTGCCTTCCGCTGCGTTTTGACTAATTTTTAGATTAGGAGCAAATACAGACAACTCTGTCGAATCTTTAACGTGTTGTACTTGAAGATCATTACCTTTAATGGTGCTTACAGAAATGCCAACTTCTTCAATTTTTTGCGCTCTTTTTTGCGCATAAACTTCTATGATTTCCATATTACGCGCATTCGCACTTTCATCATCTACAAGTACTTTCGCCTGCAGTGGCAGTAAAAAGCCTGGTAAGCATATCAACCCTATTTTCTTATTGAGAAGCTTGCCTTTATTTTTCATTTCTTGTGACCTTTACGCTAGACAAATGTAAACAGCATGTTTAATTATATACTAATCAATCGATAATACGGTTATATGAATAATATTTTAATGTTTGAGGGCTGCAAATGCATCTTCGCCACTAATGTGTTGTGGGTAACCTACCATTGCTCTTGCTGTTTGCATACCAGCCATGACAGCCGCTTCAACACAACCGGCATTAACGCCTGTTTTTATCCAGTCACCGGTAATAAAAAGATTGGTAAATTGTGTTTCATCGGTTGCTAGACGATATTTACTTGAGCCCGCAACTGACAGTACATATCGCTCACTGGGATCCACATTTACTCGCCAGTATTGAGCATTTAATCGTTCATCCCCTGATAACTGAGAGCCATGCAAAACAGACCAGTCAAATTGATTATTTTGATACGCTAATGGCCAAATAGCCTGTATGTTATTTTCTAGCATACCTTTAAGATTAGCTTTTACTTGCGATTTTGCTTGAAAAACAAATTGATGTTCACTTTGTGGCGGGTAATAGTCACAAGGAAAAACACTGCAAAAGTAAGCAATGTTTTTAGGAGGACAATCGATAGGCCATTGCTCTTTGTCGATTAAATTCATCATCGCCGCCCATGTATCAAATGGTTCGCTAAAGCTACTGAGAATGGGGCCTTCTTTGCTAGGTGGCCTATATTGCCAACCTAATTGCTCGTCAGTCTTACTAAGCCACAATTGGGCTGCCTGCGTTGCCACCGTTTTAACTTGCTTTGCTTGAGCTGCAAAATTTGTATCCAATGCAAGTAAAGAAGGACATACATGTTCAAGTGAGGCAACAGATACGCCAAGAATAATCCTGTCAAAGTCATCTTTGTAGCGTAATTCTTTTATTGGTAGGGGCTGCCCAAAATGGTTTTCATACTGAGCAGTCCAGTTAGACCAAAAAGATTCTAAGTTAATATTATGCTGTTTTAATAGTGCAGCTTGTTCACTATTAATTTGCGCATAAAGCGGCTCACTTGGCCAACAAGGTAGTTTTTTCACATCAACAAGTGGTTGATATTCAGCGCCTGATTTCAAAGTAACTTGTTGCTGTAACTTAATTACCTCAACAAAACGTTCACCCTGCTCATTTAGGCTGGGTTCCAGGTTTTGCAATTGATGGAAATATTCAAACTTAACCCCTCTTTTTTTTAGTAGCTCATACAGTGGAGCAAAAATGACATCGCCCATCCCCGCTTGCATTTTCCACATGACGCCACCGCGATAACACAGCGCAATACGTAACATAGCTAGTGATGCAACACCGGCTTCAACATTAGGCTTACTGATGTCTCCATCAGCGTAAGCAAATACTAAATCATAAAATCCCCGTATTGGCGCAGAACTAGCGCTGTAATGCTCATTTGCCCCATTTCTTATCAGCCACTGTCTAAAATCAAATTTGTTTATGACCCCAAACCCATCTCGATATACTTTGTCTTTGACCAGGCCAACCAACATTGCAATAGCAAGGTCTGCACAAATATATAATCGTCTAAGCTGCGCATTATTGTCTAATAACTCAATCATTTCGCTATTTAGCCAACGCTTTAGTTTTCTAACTATATACCAAATGACAAGGCCATCTTTTTTCTCTTGTACTTGGGGTTTTAATGTATTGTCAGCGTGAGCAAACTGATTTAATTTACTTATTAATAAGCTGGGAGTAGAGGCTATTTCACTCGAGTATTGTTTTATATCATCAGCAAAGTGTTGCCAAGTTTCCTCTTTATCATCAACCAAGTCCGCTATTTGTTGATGTAAATGGCGTAATAAAGACTGATCACGAGATTTTTTTGTGCTCAGTTTTATATTTTTATTGGCTTTTTTTGCGGCTAATTGTAAATCCAGTATCCACTTTTTTAGCCAAGCTAGGGTCATTTTAATAAAGTCCCATGGCGTAATATCCAAACTACCCTCCGCAGGATTTCCAGGTAATAAGAGGAAATCTATTGGCCATGTTTGCCATTGATCATTAATATATTCTTCTAGTGCTATAAAACTATGCGGCTTTAATGCTTGCTGCCATGTAGATAAAGGTGAATCGACTGGGCGTTGTAACTGAGTGTAAACCGTTTCTATTGTTTTAAAGCTATTTACATAAGCACCAAACCATACATGCAAGCCATGCTCTTCAATACGCTGCCCACGAGCCGCATTGCGGCCACTTGTGCCTTTACCACCTAAACGCCAACCTTGTTGGTATACAGTAATAGTTCGATGCTGTTGCCAATCACGCTGCTCGGTTAAATACAGTGCAGCAGTCATAGCCGATACACCGCCACCAATTATCACAATTTTTTCTTGGCCCATGATAAATCCTTCTAAGTAATTTAAATTTTAGTTGCGGCTAACTGGTCAAAATCCATTTGAACATAAAATGGTAAGTGCAGCGCTTGACTACCTAACTTCAGACCAAACATATCGGCAAGGTGGAAACTATCTAATTTATTAAGATGTAAAGTAAACTCAGGTTTCAGAAATTTAAAGCGATGTATTTTTTTAATCATAGAGGGTGAGTGCATTACGCTTTGGTATACCGCTGAATCACTACTGCCATCGGGAAATTGCTTAAACAATATTTGATCCATTTGTGGATTAACAAACCCACTCAATAGCTGCTTTAATAATGACAAATCAATGCCTAAATGTTTACGAGAAAACAAATTTGCTACTTGCTCGCCAAAATCATCTAGGACAGAGAAAAAGTCATTTTCGTGCCCCTGAGAGTTTATTGTGATTGTAAATAACTCATGCATTTGCAGCTTTGATTCAGGCGAAAAATGATCAAAGCATTCTAAAGATAGTGAAAAATTCGAAAGCTCAGTTACACACTCGGGCATAATGTAATCACATAAATATTTATTATAGCCCCACGTTTCGCGACCATTTATAAGTGCATAAATGTTATTAACGCAGATAAATGCAGGATACCAATATAGGTAGGTTATATCCTCATCTTCAACTTTAGCGACAGGCAACCAGATGATAATATCTGTTTCTTGCATCCAACCATGCTGATCGAAAGGCGGTGTCATTGAGGCTATTTTTTCAATATCTGTAAATGTAATAAGTGCAAACTCGCCAAGTATTTTAAGACGAATATTCCCTTTAACGCCTCCGTTTAGCGTTGAATCAATATATCTTTGTGATTTAGCTAATTCTATCTCAGCAAAAAAACCATACATATTCGCATTGTGCATACGACAAGGCGGCTTTGCTATTGGATTAGATAAAAAATGTTGATATGGCGCAGATAGTGAGCTCATTTGACCCCCTCAGTTAAAAACTGAGTATAGTCAGATATATTTGGGTCTGCTGACCTTTGCGAATTAATATTTATGGCTATATGTGAATTCCACTCGATTCAAAGTATTTTAATAAATTGCTTGCAAAGTAAAATGTTGTGAAGTAGTATTGCTGCTTGGCTATAAAAAGCCCTAGCGGTTAACCTCTTTACCCTGATCCAGTAAGCCCCGCAAAACGTATATTCAAAAGCTAAGTTATTGTACGGCGAGAACCCCTATTAATACCTTGATGATTTATTTTTAGTATCATCGTAAAAGTGTCATAAAGATCGTCAACACTGTAATGAAGCTAAACACAATTAGATTATTTATCATCTGTAATGTGCTTTAAGAAAAAGCCCAGAATAAATAACAAAAATAAAGTGAGTTTTATTATGTCATACAAATATAACGGATCTATGATCCAAATAGCACATCCAGTGCAATCAATTTCGGTTAACAAACATCGTGTAATCTTTAGCGATACACAAGGTTTGAAAAATGCATTGTTTCAAAAAGCAAGTGATGCACGTCAATTTGTAAAGTGGCTCAAAGCCAGCTAATTATCATTGATAAGTTAAACACTTATAAATAAATCTAAATGCCAGCGTGAAGCTGGCATTTTACTTTTTGGTGTATTATTGACTACACTTAAATCCTTGTTTATTTATTCGTTGTAGTGCAAATGCGGTTTTCGTGGTTAATACTGTTAGTCTGTGTATTTTTAAGCACAAAGTGTAATGCCAGAACAATAAAATGGTTAACACATGATTTTGCGCCCTACTACATTATAAGCGGGCCGAACAAATCCCAAGGTCGTGACGAAAGTATTATTTCGCTTTTAGAACAGCAGCTGCCGCATATTACCTTTGAAAGAGTGATCATCCCCTCAGGTAAAGTGATTCAGGAACTCGCAAACCTGCAGTCTAATGCCTGTGCTTTGTCGCTCTATAAGAATAAATACCGCGAAGAGCGTGTTTATTTCACACATCAAAGCTCTACAGCAGGGCTTTCGCCATCAATTGCCATGCATACCAAGCTAAGTAGTGCGCTAGAGATTGAAGACGCTAAACCGGTGTCATTAACCAATTTATTAGTTAATAAAAAGCTTACCTTAGGTGTATCTATGAATCGCTCCTATGGCAGTGAAATTGATAAAATAATCAACACCACACCCGGTATAAATCTGGTCATTCGACCAACCCGCGATACCCTCAGTACGTTAACATATATGCTTAACCTTAAAAGAATTGATATTTTATTAGGTTACCCAAGTGAACATTATTATTTAGCAAAAACAATGGGCTTTACTGATAATTTAACCCAGCGGATGCTCACTGAAGCACCAGAAATAAGTTACGGTTACATTGGTTGTACTAAAAACGAGCAAGGTGCAGAGGATATTGCTACGCTTAATCAACAACTCAAACTGATTAAGCAGACTGAAGACTATAAACAGATATTAACTCGGTGGTTACCAAGTCATTTAAAACCCAAATTAGAAGCACATTTACAATAAAAAGCTAAGCGTGTTACTAATTAGCGCTTAGCTTTTTTAAAATAGTCTTACTGGCGAATACCTTCAATAAATAAACCAATATCAACATGGGTAGATGCTGGGCCTAAGTTATAGTCAATACCGTAGTCGGCCAGTTTTAAGCTAGTTTCTCCTTCAAAACCAACACGGTAACCACCCCATGGATCTTTACCTTCACCAATTTTATCTATTTCAAAGGTAATTGTCTTCGTAACACCGTTTAGAGTAAAGTCACCAGTTACTGTGGCTTCTTCACCGTCTTCGTCAAACTTAATCGCTGTACTCTTAAAGCTTGCCTGTGGGTATTTGCTTACGTTTAAAAAGTCACTACCACGTAAGTGTTTATCACGTTCTGCGTGATTTGAATCTAGACTTGCCGTATCAATATTTACACTAATTTGAGACGCATTTGGATTTTTAGCATCGTAGTTAAATTTGCCATCAAAGGTATTAAAACGCCCATGCAGCCAGCTGTAGCCTAAATGTTTAATCTTAAAGTTTACAAAAGCATGCGCACCTTTTGTGTCAATAACATAATCTGCGGCATTCGAAGTGGTCGCTGTCATAAACATCGCTGCTGATAACGCTGAAGTTAAAAATAATTTTTTCATTTTAATCATCCTTTTGTAATGTGAACATTCTAATTAATGTTTTATCTTTATCGATAAAGTGATGTTTTAGCGCACCTAACACGTGCAATACTACAAATCCAATTAATAAGCATGCGCTATAGAAATGGATTTGCCCGGCTATATCAGCCTGAGAATCAAACGCAAAGTCGATAGCTTTTACATAAAAAAAGCCAAATACTTCTATGGGTCGTCCATCAGCCGTCGAAATTAAATACCCTGACACCATAATGATCAGTAAAAACAGATACATTAAAATATGTGCTGTTTGGGCTAATTGATTTAACTGCTTGTTACTGCCAATCGGACTTGGTTTAACACTAAAGTGTCGCCATAACAGCCTAAAAACAAAAACCGCTGCTAAGCTAAGGCCAATGCTTTTGTGTAGGTCTAATGATCCTTTATACCAACTATCATAATAAGTCAGCTCAACCATATATAAACCTAAACCAAACAGACCAAACACGGTCAGCGCCATTAGCCAGTGTAAAAATATAGCCACCACGCCATAGCTGGTTTTTGAGTTTTTAAACATTCCCTACTGCCAATCTCTTATTTAGTAATAACACTACGATATAATGATTAAGTGGTGATTAAAATAGCATATGCAAACACTCATCGTGCGTATACGCACAGTAAAATGTATAAGGTTAATATAATTGCAAATGACGTTGAGAAGGGATTAGCTAGCAGCTGACTCGTTAAGAGACACGTATATTTGGCTATTAGGTTCAACCTGTAAGCAGGCAATCAGGCCCTCTTTTATTAGTTCTAATATGGCGATAAAACTAACAACAACCCCACTGCGTCCCTCTTCAAAGGTAAATAATTGAGTAAACGCAACAGGCGCTTTTGATTGGGATAAGGTATTTAAAATCAAGCTCATGCGCTCACGCGTTGAAAGGGTTTCAGCGCTAATTAAATGATGCTCGAATGTTTTTGCACGCGCCATGACATCGCTTAGCGCTAACAATAAATCTTTGATTGCCAGTTCAGGTAATGGTTGGTTTTTTTCTGCTAGCTCTGGCACGCTTGCCTGCGCTATAAAGATATCGCGGCCAACACGAGGTAGGCTGTCTATATTTTCGGCCGCTTTTTTAAATTGTTCGTACTCTTGTAAGCGTTTTATAAGTTCGGCGCGGGGATCGTCTTCTTCTTCTAACTCTTCATGAACAGGCAGTAACAGCCTAGATTTAATTTGGGCCAGCAATGCCGCCATTACTAAATATTCACCCGCGAGTTCTAGCTGGAACTCGCTCATCATTTCTACATATTTAACATATTGCTCAGTAATGCTAAAAATAGACAACTCAAGAACATCTAGCTTATGCTTTTTAATTAGATAAAGCAGCAGATCCAAAGGCCCTTCAAAGGTTTCTAAAATAACTTCAAGGGCATCAGGCGGGATATATAAATCTTCGGGTTTATCAACAACGGCTTTACCATGTAAAAATGCCAGAGGCAGCTTTTGCTGCACTGGCATATCAGGTGTTGGCGTTGATGATAGCGTCTCAGACTGTTTCATTGTTATTCAAATGGCGTTGTATCACCGCAACCAACACGAAGAATTTGAATATCATCTTCTGATAAATCAATCACTGTGGTCGCCTGCTCAGGTAAATACCCACCATGAATAATTAAATCCACATGTTTATCAAGGCGCTCTAAAATGTCATCGGGATCAGCTTGAGTAAACTCTTCGCCCGGTAAAATAAGTGAGCACGACATTAAGGGCTCACCCAGCTCAGCTAATAAAGCACACGCTATTGGGTGCTCTATAACACGTATGCCTATGGTTTTTTTCTTGTCGTTTAATAACCGCTTAGGCACTTCTTTTGTACCTTTAAAAATAAACGTGTAAGGCCCTGGGGTATTATTTTTAATAAGCCTAAACATTTGGTTATCAACACGCGCATAAGTAGACAGCTCAGATAAATCACGGCATACCAAAGTAAAATTGTGATGTTTTTCAATGCCACGAATACGTTCAATGCGCTCTTTAGCTTGCTTATTACCTAAATTACAGCCTATCGCGTATCCTGAATCTGTAGGATACACAACTACGCCGCCTTGTTTAATAATATCAACAGCTTGAGAAATTAATCTAGGCTGTGGATTATCTGGATGTATATGAAATAATTGACTCATAATGCAACTCCTTCGTGCTTTTCCCATGTTTGCCAAACCCCTTGGCAATCTTTAGGTAAGTATAAATTTTTTCCAAGTTCTAAATAGCTAGTCGGAAAATGAAAATCAGAGCCTTGTGAGCAAAGTAGCTCGTATTCTTGGCTCAATAGCCCTAAAAACTGACGTTCACTTGGCGCCTGCTGCGGCTGAGCAACTTCCATTGCATCTCCGCCTACTGATTTAAATTCCACTAACAATTTACGTAGCCACTTGTTCGACATTTTATAGCTACTTGGGTGCGCTAAAACGGCCACCCCACCTGCGGCATGAATCGCCGCAATAGCTGTTTGCATATCACACCAATTACTTGGCACGTAACCGGTTTTACCTCGCCCTAAATACTTTTTAAATACCCCAGGAAAGTTTTTAGCTACACCACGCTCAATCAATGCTCTGGCAAAGTGAGCGCGAGTAATTTGTGCATTTTCGGCCAGCTCGCGAGCTTGTTGGTAAATACCCTCAAAACCATTTTTATTTAGTCGATGGCCAATCTCTATCGCGCGGGTTTCGCGTTTTTGCTGCTGCTCGCTCAGTAATGTATGCAAGGTACTATCGTTGGTATCAATATTTAGTCCAACAATATGAATTTCAAAACTTTCCCACTTGGTTGATATTTCAACCCCGTTAATAAGTTTAAGCGGCAAATTTTCACGTTTGATAAAAGCCCGTGCAGGTTCGATAGCAGCCACCGTATCGTGATCGGTAATAGCAAATACATCAATATTTTTGTCGACTGCTCGCGCTAATAATTCCTCAACGGTTAAATGGCCGTCTGAGTGCGTGGTGTGACTATGTAGGTCGTATTTTATCAAATGAAAACTACTTAAATTTAGGGTTTAACGGTGTTTCACCCAGTATAACAAGTTTTTTAACTAAATTGTTTTAAATAAACACTTGACACAAAAGCAGTTGATACGTTTTACTGTAGCCACTTTTAGACATTAAAGAATTAAGAACAATGAAAAATACAATTCACAACATCATTTGGTGGTGGCACTCTTAAAATCAAGGGTGATGAATTGTCGTGTCTAAACAAAAAATTCTAACCCGCTACCATGCGGGTTTTTTTATCACTAAATTTTGCAATACAAGATTAACAGGAATTAAAAACATGAATAACGTAAACACTCTTACACATCATTGGTGGTGGCGCCTGGCATAGCGGGACGGTAATGGTCTATCTATAATTTAGACATCGTTATTCAAACCCCGCACTGCTTAGCATTGCGGGGTTTTATTTTTTTTAGGGGATGAGGTTTGATTTTTAGTCATATAACAACAACACCAGGTGAAGTGACCAGCATAACGCAAGTACGAGACTACATAAGTAGCCCACTTGCATTGTATGCCGCACTTGATAAACCTAACTCACTATTACTTGAGTCTGCAGAGATAGATTCTAAAGATAGCGTAAAAAGCTTAATACTTGTTGATTGTGCACTGCGTATTGTCTGCCAAGGCAACCAAGTGAGCGTAACAGCACAATCAAATAACGGTCAGCAGTTACTCAACTATTTACAAGCTAATGTAAAAAACTGCGCATCCCAGTTAACCGATACCACATTAACACTGGAGTATCACCCAGCAGATGACACAATTGACCAAGCCAGTAAGCTGATTGCAGATAACGCTTTTAGCGCATTACGCACCTGTTTAAATAGCATCAAAAGTACCACTAACAATCCATTCTCGGTGTTTTTAGGCGGTGTATTTGCCTACGACATGGTGGCTAATTTTGAACAGCTAAGCGATGTACACGACGGAGAAAACACCTGTCCAGACTATGTTTTTTATTTAGCAGAAACACTGGTTGTTATTGATCATCAAAAACAAACAACGGAATTAATTGGTAACGTATTTAATGGCCCTGATGTACATGCGAACTGCTTTGAAGTAGGCAAACAATTAGAGCGCTTGAATACATTATGCGACCACGCTGCTGACTTTAGCGCACCGAGCCAAACTGGCGACTGCCCAGTGAGTGTTGATATTAGTGATGAGCAATACTGCCAGCAAGTAATTAAGCTCAAGCGACACATAGTCGATGGCGATATTTTTCAAGTGGTGCCTTCTCGTACCTTCTCACTACCCTGCCCTGACTCTTTACATGCCTACAGCCAGCTAAAAAAACAAAACCCTAGTCCGTATATGTTTTACATGCGCGATGAAGATTTCTCATTATTTGGCGCATCTCCTGAGTCCGCGCTTAAATACGAAGTTCAGTCTCAACAGGTCGAGGTTTATCCGATTGCCGGCACACGCCCTCGCGGCAAATTTGCTAATGGACAAATCAACCCTGATTTAGATAGCCGTATTGAGCTTGAACTTAGAAACGATCAAAAAGAACGTGCAGAGCACTTAATGCTGGTTGATTTAGCGCGTAATGATGTAGCCCGCATTAGCGTACCGGGTACGCGCCATGCCAAAGAGCTTTTAAAAGTAGACCGTTACTCACAAGTAATGCACTTAGTGTCGCGCGTGGTGGGTAAATTAAAACCCGAACTAGATGCCCTACATGCTTATCAAGCCTGTATGAACATGGGCACATTAGTGGGCGCGCCAAAGGTAAGAGCTGCAGAGCTTGTACGCCAAACCGAAGGGAAACGCCGCGGCAGTTATGGCGGCGCAGTTGGCTATTTAACTGGTGATGGTGCAATGGATAGCTGTATTGTTATTCGTGCAGCCTTTGTTAAAAATAATATTGCTTATGTGCAAGCTGGCGCTGGGGTTGTGTTTGATTCAGACCCAATGTCAGAGGCTAACGAAACCCGCGCTAAAGCACAGGCGGTGATCACCGCGATTAAATCGACATATGAGGCTGTATAAAATGAGTGAAGCACACCCTATTAAAATTTACTTTTTAGATAACTTTGACTCATTTAGCTATAACCTTGTTGATGAACTAACAATGCTAGGTGCTGAGTTAGTTGTTTACAGAAATAACATTAGCGCTGAAGTAATATTCAACAAAATGCAGGCAGAGCATAAGCAGGTATTACTGGTTTTATCGCCAGGCCCAGGGGCACCCAGTGATGCGGGCTGCCTAATGGAATTAATTAGCTTGTGCAAAGGTAAATTTCCAATGCTGGGCATTTGTTTAGGCCAACAAGCACTAACACAAAGTTATGGCGGAGTAATCGGTCATGCTGGTGAAACCGTACATGGTAAGTCATCAATTATTGAGTTAGACGATCATCCGGTGTTTAATGGGATGGGCAGCACTATGCCAGTGGCGCGTTATCACTCATTAATGGCCACAAAAGTGCCTGATAACTTAGCGGTTATTGCAAAGTATCAAGATATCCCAATGGCTATTTATCATCATCAAGACACTGCGCTGGGTTATCAATTCCACCCAGAATCTATTTTAACGCCCAATGGCGCTATGCTGCTACAGCAAAGCGTTGCCTATTTAACGCGTGCCAAATAAAGGGAACATTATGACTACACAATTACAAAACTCGCTTAATGTTCAACAGGCTATTGAGCACGTTATTGCCAAGCAATCATTGAGCTATGCACAAGCAAAAACACTTTTTGATCAAATAATGCAAGGGAATATGAGCGATATTGAGCTCTCTGCACTGTTAATTAGCCTTAAAATGAAAGGTGAAATAAGCGATGAAATCGCTGGTGCTGCGGCCTCAATGCGTGAAAACGCCTTGGCATTTACAACCAATAAAACTCAACTTGCCGATAGCTGTGGTACCGGTGGCGATGGTTCGAACACTATTAATATCAGTACAACCGCGGCAATTGTGGCAGCCGCTGCCGGTGTTAATATGGTAAAACATGGCAATCGCAGTGTATCGAGTAACTCGGGGTCTGCTGATTTACTCAAAGCCTTGGGGATCAATATTGATATGACTCCCACGCAAGCGGCTAAATGCCTTGAACATACAAATTTTACTTTTTTATTTGCACCGCACTATCACAGCGGTGTGCGCCATGCGATGAACGTTAGAACCACTTTAAAAACCCGTACTATTTTTAATATTCTTGGGCCGCTAGCTAATCCTGCTGCCCCAGATGTTCAATTGCTGGGGGTATACGATGAATCCTTGTGCCTACCTATGGCGCAAACTCTTCATACTCTGGGCACTAAACGCGCTATGATAGTTCACGGCTCTGGCACCGACGAAATTGCCTTGCATGGCCCAACACAGGTTGTAGAGCTGGATAACGGCAAAATCACCCAATACACGCTCAACCCTAGTGATTTTGACCTTGCAAACTATTCACTTGAACAATTAGCCGGTGAAGGCCCACAATACAATGCAAACGCCAGCCTTGCCATTTTACAGGGCAAAGGTAGCGAGGCACATAACGCCGCTATTATTGTTAACGTTGCTGCATTGCTGTACTTAACTGGCCAAGCACAATCGTTAAAACAAGGTGCACAAATAACACACTCATTATTACGTTCAGGCAAGGCCATGGACACACTAAATGCAATTATTGAGGTAAGTCATGGCTAATGTATTAGACAAAATTATTGCCGATAAAAAAATAGAACTCATTGAACGCAAAGCAGCGCGCCCACTTGAGAGCTTTAAGCATCAAGCTAAACCCACCACACGTAGCTTTTATCAAGCGTTAGCGGCACCTGGCACGCAGTTTATTTTAGAGTGCAAAAAGGCATCGCCTTCTAAAGGGTTAATTCGTCAGCCGTTTGATTTAACAGAAATCACCCAAGCGTATAAGCAGTATGCCACTTGTATGAGTGTATTAACTGACGAAAAGTACTTTCAGGGTAGCTTTGATTACCTTGAGTTTGTGCGCAGCCAAGTAGAGCAGCCACTTATTTGTAAAGACTTTTTTATTGATGAATACCAAGTCTATATGGCACGTATTTATGGTGGTGATGCTATTTTACTGATGCTATCAGTGCTTGACGATAAGCAGTATAAAGCGCTGCATGCCGTCGCCGATTCGTTAAATATGTCGGTACTAACTGAGGTGAGTAACGAAGAAGAAGTGCATCGTGCACTGGCACTCAATGCACAAATAATTGGGATTAATAATCGTGACTTGCGCGATTTAAGCACCGACTTAGCCACAACCGAACGACTACGTAAACTTATTCCTAACGATAAAGTGGTTATTTCAGAGTCAGGTATTTATACCCATCAAGATGTAAAGCGTTTAGCGCCTTTGTGTAATGGTTTCTTAATTGGCAGCTCATTAATGGCTGAGGCTGATTTATTACAAGCGTGTCGCCGCGTAATTCTAGGCGAAAACAAGGTTTGTGGATTAACCCGTAATCAAGATGCCATTGCGGCTTACGACAACGGTGCCCTTTATGGCGGATTAATTTTTTATCCAAAATCACCGCGCTTTGTCGATTTAGATTGCGCCAAAGAAATCAGCCAAAGTACCCCTCTAAAATTTGTTGGGGTGTTTGTTAATGCCGCCATAGCAGAGGTTGCTGAGCACGCTAAACAACTAAAACTGTCTGCTGTTCAATTACATGGCCAAGAAGATGAACATTACATTGCATCGTTACGTAATGAACTACCACGTCATTGTGAAATATGGAAAGCACAGGCCATTAAAGATGCTTTGCCTCAACCTATTACAGGAGCCGATCGCCATTTATACGACACTCACAGTGATTCACAAGTTGGCGGCACAGGCAAAACATTTGATTGGTCGGTGCTTCGCGATGCCACGACCCCATTTATGCTTGCTGGCGGCTTAAACCCAGACAATATTAGCGATGCACTTTTTCAAGGTGCTCTTGGGCTTGATTTAAATTCAGGTGTTGAAGAGTCTCCAGGTAAAAAGTGTGCAAACAAACTACATCATGCTTTTACAAGTATCAGAAATTATTGAGGTTAAAATGCAAAATCCAGCTTATTTTGGCGAGTTTGGCGGTATGTTTGTACCCGAACTGCTTGTCCCTGCGCTTAAGCAGTTAGAAAACGAATTTAATAAAGCACAAAAAGATCCTGAATTTCAGGCAGAGCTAAGTAAATTACTTAACGAGTATGCGGGTCGTCCTACCCCGCTTACTTTAACGCGTAACTTAGTTAAAAACCCAAAAGTAAAACTGTACTTAAAGCGTGAAGATTTACTCCACGGTGGTGCGCACAAAACAAACCAAGTTTTAGGCCAAGCACTGCTTACCAAACGTATGGGTAAAAAAGAAGTGATTGCTGAAACAGGCGCCGGCCAGCACGGCGTTGCAACGGCACTTGCCTGTGCGTTACTTGGACTAAAATGCCGCATTTATATGGGTGCAAAAGATGTTGAACGCCAACAACCAAATGTATTTAGAATGAAGCTAATGGGCGCTGAAGTTATTCCGGTAACCGCAGGCTCGGGTACATTAAAAGATGCGGTTAACGAGGCACTGCGTGATTGGTCTGCCAATTATCAAGAGGCTCATTACCTTTTAGGTACTGCAGCGGGTCCTCACCCATTCCCGACTATTGTACGTGAATATCAAAAAATTATTGGTGAAGAAGCAAAACAACAAGTACTTAAAGCCGAAGGCCGTTTGCCTGATGCGGTTATTGCGTGTGTAGGCGGTGGGTCTAACGCAATTGGTATGTTTACCGATTTTATTGATGAGCCAAGCGTTAAACTCATTGGCGTTGAACCTGCAGGTAAAGGGTTAGACACGCACGAACATGGCGCAACTATCTGTAAAGGATCAAAAGGTATTTTGCACGGTACTTACACTTATATTATGCAAAATACAGATGGCCAAATTGAAGAGTCTTACTCTGTATCGGCGGGACTAGATTACCCCGCAGTTGGCCCTCAACATGCCTTTTTGCACGAAACTGGCCGTGCTCAATATGTCGGTATTACCGACACCAAAGCACTTGATGCCTTTCAAGCATTAGCTAAACACGAAGGGATTATTCCTGCGCTTGAATCAAGTCATGCGCTAGCCTATGCCCTCGAATATGCAGAAGAGCAAACGCAAGACAGTATTATTGTTATTAATTTAAGTGGTCGTGGCGACAAAGACTTAGCCCACGTACACAAGGTATTATCAGAGGAAGGTCAACTATGAGCCACGTAAAAACTGACCGTTATGGACAAATGTTTGCCGCGCTTAAAGAGCAAAACCAGGGTGCTTTTGTACCGTTTGTAACCATTGGCGATCCAGGCAAAGCGCAAAGCATCGAAATTATTAAAAGCTTAATTGATGGCGGCGCTGACGGGCTTGAATTAGGTATTCCGTTTTCCGACCCGATTGCCGATGGCCCTGTCATTCAAAAAGCCAATATTCGTGCCTTAAATGTGCATATTAATACGCAAGACTGCTTTGATATTATTAAAGAGATCCGTGAATATAACGCCGACATTCCAATTGGTTTGTTATTGTATTCAAACTTAATATTTAAACGTGGCTTAGAAAAGTTCTACACCGATGCAAAAGCAGTGGGTGTTGACTCTATTTTAGTGGCTGATGTGCCATTACATGAGTCTAAAATGTTTAGAAAAGCCGCCATGGCCAATGGTATCGACCCGATTTTTATCGCTACACCGAACGCCAGTGACGATACACTGCGTGAATGTGCCTCATACGGCCGTGGCTACACCTACTTGCTTTCTCGTGCTGGGGTAACAGGTACAGACACCAAAGCACAAATGCCAGCAACACATGTGGTTACGCGCTTACAAGAGTACCACAGTGCACCTGCATTATTAGGCTTTGGTATTTCAACGCCTGAAGATGTAAAAGCGGCACTTAAAGCCGGTGCTGCGGGGGCTATTTCGGGCTCTGCTGTGGTAAAAATAATTGAAGCAAACTTAGATGATTTAGATGCGATGACCTCGCAGCTAAAAACATTTGTAAGCGATATGAAAGCCGCTACTGCGCTTTAATAGCAAGCTGTGTTTTATCATTATCAATAAAAAAGGGCATGTAATATGCCCTTTTCTATTTAAAAGCCCACAGCTAATGCGCTTGGTGCTTACCTTCGATTATTTCTTCAATAAATTTTGCATTAAATGCATCTAAATCTGCAGGGCTGCGGCTAGTGACTAAGCCGTTATCAACACACACTTCTTGATCTACCCAATGAGCTCCGGCGTTAATTAAATCGCTTTTAATACTAGGGAAAGAAGTCACTTTTTTATCTCTGAGCTTATTAATTTCAGCTAATAACCACGGTGCATGACATATAGCGGCCACAGGTTTGTTTTTCTTAGCTCCAAAAAAGCCATCAACAAACGCTTTGGCATCTGTATTTTGACGTAAGCTATCGGGATTAAACAAACCACCCGGCAATAAAAGTGCATCGTAGTCAGCGGCATTGGCATCTGATGCTAATTTATCAACGGTTACTTTTTCACCCCAATTATCTTTATTCCAACCTGTGATCTGCCCTTCTTTAATAGACACCACCTCTATATCGGCGCCCGCCTCTAGTAATGCGCTTTGCGGCGAAAGTAGCTCGCTTTGTTCAAATCCATCGGTGGCTAAAATGGCAATTTTTTTACCTTGTAAACGGGTGCTGCTATGTAAATTACTCATTAAATACTCCTTATCTTATTTTTTGATACACAGAGAGGTTTGCATATCACATACCAAAAATAACATACTGATAATATTGGCGTTTTATATAAAGAGATGAGAGTGCTATGTAAATTATTTACAGTGGTTGCAGATACTACACAGCCATTTTTTAAAAATAAAAATAGCCTGCAAGGTACATGCTTTGTTTGAATAACAAAACTCCCTTACAAGCACTGACAATTAAAGGCTGTCTTTTAACGCTTTGGCTGGCTTAAATACGGCTTTATTAGCCCCTTCTATTTCTATTGCTTCGCCGGTTTGTGGATTACGACCCGTACGGGCTGGGTAATAACTTAATGCAAAAGTGCCAAAACCAGATATTTGTACCTGATCGCCTTCAGACAATGATTTGGTAATCACCTTTTGTAAGCTGGTTAACGCTGCTTGTGCGTCTTTTTTTGTTAACTCGCTCGTGTGTGCCATGGCTGTAACCAGTTCTGCCTTATTCATTTTTTGCTCCTAAATACACGCGCTGGCTTTAGCCAACTAGCGTGGCAATACAATGATGTAAAAATAAAAGCAGGCAGGCTAAGGGTTGCAAGGGGGTAAGTCAACCTTAACCAAGGGCTAAGGGGCTTAGTGAGAGTCATTGGGTTTAAATATAATCAGCTTGGCTGTTTTATAGTCATAAAGATGACTTAATCGCTTGCTAAGGTAAAATAAAAATCACCGTGAGCAAACGTGAACGCTAATCAATACCGCTGGTTTGAATTTACCTTTATTTTTATCATCCTGCCTTTAATTGGCTTTAATATTCGCCAGTATTTATCTAACTGGCTTATTCCAGCACTGATCATTTTAATGAGTGTGTGCTGTATGCTGCTGCTAAACGACATTCACTTTAAGCGCTTTAGATTAACCAGTATGGGGCAGTTTTCTGCTGTGAAGCGCCGTATGTTTAGCTTTTTCTTTATTGGCGCATTATTTTCAGGGGTGTTTTATAACCTACTCTACCAAGGACACTGGTTTACTTTACCGCGTGAAAACCTCACCGATTGGCTGATGCTATTGTTGCTCTACCCTTTATTGTCGGTGATCCCGCAAGAGTTAATATTTAGAACCTACTTTTTTCATCGCTATAAGCGCATTATGCCCAGTAAATGGTTGCGCATTATTATTAGCGCCAGTGTATTTGCATTGGCACATATTATTTACGCCAATTGGATAGCTGTTAGTTTAGCGTTTGTCGGTGGCTTACTATTTGCCTATACCTACGCGCAAAGCCGCTCAACTTTTGCCTGTGTTATTGAGCACAGCTTATGGGGCATTTGGATGTTTACCCTAGGGATTGGTGACTACTTAGATTCGGGTGCACTGAATTAACTAACCGCAAAATAAAGCCGCGACAAGCGCGGCTTTATTAAATTAGTTTTTAATTAAAAACCAAAAATACTGATATTAAAAAACTTGGTCGCAACGGTATTTACAAAAATAAGCAGTAAAATCGCTGGGATAAATGTTTGTAGTGAAAAGTTAACGTACTTTTCCATAAAGCTATTCGCATAATTAGGCGAACCTTGTCTTAGCTCTTCACTTAAACGAACCTTCTTCCATTTATACATTACAAACAAACACACCATTAAACCATTGAGTGGTAAAATAGTGTCGTAGAACACGTCATATACAATATCAAAAAAGCTCTTGTTACCACTGCCGTAGCTAGTAAAGGTAGTTAGGCTGTCAATCATACCAAACGACATAATACACATAATGGTTAACACACCGGTTGATAAGGTAAGTATGCCTAGCGCTTTTTTACGGCTAATGCCTTTACGGTCGCTGAGTGTGGCAGTTGGAACTTCAACAATAGATACCAATGATGTGATCGCAGCAAAAAATACCAGCAAAAAGAAAATAAACGCCACGGCTGATGCGCCAAAGTAACCAATATCGTGTTGTAACGCTAATAATATTTTTGGTAAGTACACAAAAATCATTGAAACTGACGAGTCAGATAACTTTGTTGGATCGGTATTTGGGTCAAAGCTAAAAATAGCCGGTAATACCATTAAGCCTGCAACAAAGGCAACTAATGAGTCGGTAATGGCAACCATTTTCGAACTGCCCACAATGTCATCTTTTTTAGAAATGTAAGAGGCATACGTAATTAAAATACCCATACCTAACGACAATGAGAAAAACGCTTGGCTCAATGCGCCATTAAGAACACTGGCATTCATTTTACTAAAATCAGGAATAATATAGTACTTCACACCCGCCATTGCGTTATCAAGGGTGAGTACGTAACCCACTAATATAATAAGCATGACAAATAACGCCGGCATCAAAAATTTAGCCGCTTTTTCTATGCCATCTTTTACGCCACCGACCAATATTAAGTTAACAATCACCACAACCAGTGCCATATAGCCAAACACCGTGTAGCTATTAATAAACTCATCAAAGTGCCCAGGGTTTGCCAACTTATCCAAATTACCAAATGCGGTTTGGCTTAAGTAACCAAAAATCCACACCGTGATCACCATGTAAAAAACGGCAATCATAAATGGCGTTAACACGGCTAAAAAGCCAGCAAACTTCCATTTTTTGTCGTTATTGGCTAACGCCTTGTATGCACCAAGAGGATCTTTCTGTGCGTGGCGACCCATAGCCATTTCGGCCATCATGACGGGTAAACAAATGAATGCGACGAACAAAGCATAGACGAGCAAAAATGCACCACCGCCATTCTTAGTCGCAGAAACGGGAAAGCCTACTAAGTTACCAATGCCCACAGCAGAACCTGCCGCTGCTAATATAAATCCTAAGCGGGAGCTAAAGTGCTCTCTATTTTCACTCATGTAATAACCTTGTTATTATTTATCTTATCCAAGGGACTCTACCAGTGTTACGCAGCGCTTTTCAAGCAATTACCGCGTAAAAAAACATTCTTGCTGTAAACATCGCCATAAACACTTTTAATTCACCATTTATCAACGCTATGCTAGTATGCAGTTAATTAAATTTAACAAGTTTTGAGAGTATTTTTATGTTGTATATGATTTATTCAACGGACGTCCAGAACAGCTTAGAGCACAGAAAAGCCGCTCGCCCTGCTCATTTAGCACGTTTACAAACGCTAGAAAACGAAGGTCGACTATTAACAGCCGGCCCCCTTCCAGCGGTTGATAGTGAAGACTCTCAAGATGCTGGCTTTACTGGCTCTTTAGTAATTGCTGAATTTAACTCTTTAGAAGATGCCAGAGAATGGGCCGCAGATGATCCTTATGTTGCGGGTGGCGTATATGAAAACTCAATCGTTAAACCATTCAAAAAAGTGTTCCCTGCTTAACATTAACGTGAGTTCCCCTGTTTAACTGCAACCAGTAATTCAGGGTTTGTTCACTCATTTTTAATTAGACTTTGTCTTATAAAAATTTAAATACCCAATAGAGTACTTAAATTTTAGTGGCTTAGTTTTTTAGGCTAAGCAGGTATGTTCTAGGAGTTTCGTAATGCGTGTATTATTAACACTCAATTTAATTGCTGTTTTTTGTTTGGCTAATGTTGCCCATGCAAATAATACTAACAGCACACCCGATAAAGTTGAGATAAGCAAAAAGAAAGCAGTAATACTTGCAAAACAAACTACAGACGGTACAACATTAAAAATTTCAGAAGAAACACAATTTTATACAGTACGAATTTTAAAAGCTGACGGCCACGTCGTCGATTTGAAGATAAACAAAAAAACTGGCGAAGTGAAAAAGGATTAACCAATGCGAATTTTAGTAATAGAAGATGATTTACATTTGGCAGATAATCTGCGCAATGCATTAGAAAAAGAGCGTTACAGTGTTGATTTATGTCACGATGGCGAAGCGGGCCTTTTTCATATAACAGAATACCCTTTAGACATGGCAGTGGTTGATTTAGGCCTGCCTAAAATAGATGGCATAGAGCTTATAAACAAAGCCCGCGCCCAAGGGATCACTATCCCTATTTTAATTTTAACGGCGCGCGATCGCTGGCAAGACAAAGTTGAAGGCCTCGATGCGGGCGCTGACGACTACCTAACTAAGCCATTTCATGTTGAAGAACTCATTGCTCGCTGTAATGCGCTTATTCGTCGAAGTGCAGGTAAAGCAAACCCAGAAATGACAGCCGGCCCTATCAAAATTCATACGCGTTCACAACAAGTGTGGGTAAACGACAAAGAGCTAAGCTTAACCGCATACGAATATAAAGTACTTGAATACTTAATGGTTAACCCGCAAAAAGTAATTTCAAAGTCTGAGTTAACAGAACATATTTATGACCAAGATTTCGATCTTGATTCAAACGTCATTGAAGTGTTTGTATTGCGTTTACGTAAAAAGCTCGACCCTGACGGTGTGCTTAACCCAGTCGAAACACTACGTGGGCGTGGTTACAGGCTTAAAAGCCAGTGGTAGCACCGCAAATTTCGTTAAAAATAAGGCAAGGATTTATCCTTGTCTTTGTTTTATTAGTTGCCTTACCTATTTTGTTTTACTCCATAGGTAAGGCGTATTACGCGTCACTTGTTGATGCCACCGAAAAAAACCTCGAAGCGCACCTGTATTCACTCATCTCCGAGGTTGATTTTACCGAGCGCGGTATTATCATGCCCAGCTCTATCTTAACGCCCGAACTCAATAACCTAAACTCAGACACCTACGCCATGATTTACCGTGACGATGTGCCTATTTGGCATTCTGAGTCGGCGGTTAACGTTAACTTTGTTCCCCAATATATAGAGCCCAAAGCCGGTGCTGCAGACTTTAGACGCGTGGTTTATAACAACACCGCCTATTGGCAGTTAAGCTTAACGGTCATTCTTAATAATATTGACCAATCAGAGCAAGCACGATTTATTTTATTAAAACGCAACGATGCCCTACTGCGTTTAATGGACGGGTTTAAACAAACCTTAGTCGATTGGATGTTTATAATGGGGATTGCTATAGCAGGGTTAATGGCTATTGGTTTTATTTGGAGTGCAAGGCCGCTGCAGCGCCTAGATAAAGAAATAAAAGCTATTGAATCAGGCGATATTCAAGAAATTAAAGGCTTATACCCCGTTGAACTACAAACAATAAAAGCCGACCTCAACCTATTGTTAGAGTCGCAGCAGCGCCAAAAAGAGCGCTACCGCGCCTCACTCAGCGATTTAGCACATGCACTTAAAACGCCCCTAGCTGTATTAAAATCAAGCCCACTGGCCAACGATGCCGACGCACAAGAACAACTCGACCGAATTAATGTGATGATCGAGCACCAATTAAAACGTGCTGCTACTGGGGCTTCCGATACATGGAAAAAGCAAACCCCCATCAAACCGGTTATCGACTCTATCTTAAGTGCAATGGGTAAGGTTTATCGCGATAAAGACATCATATTTAATTGCAAAGTGAGTGATAAAGATTACTTTTTAGGCGATAAAACCGATTTAATGGAGTTATTAGGTAACTTAATAGATAATGCCTGCAAAGCCTGTCGCTCCCAAGTCAGTATTGACGTTTCACAAGCTAAAACGCTCAGCATTAGTATTTGTGATGACGGCCCGGGTATTCAACCAGATAAACGCGAGTCATTGCTTCAACGCGGTACGCGCCTTGATACTTACGAGAGTGGCCATGGTGTTGGCATGGCGATTGTATCTGACTTGGTGAAGTCGTATCACGGGTTGTTAACTATTTCTCAGTCGCAAAGTTTGGGCGGCGCAAAATTTATTCTCGAGTTTAATTACCATGAAAAAAAATAACTATATTCTTTGTTTTACTCTAGCTCTGTTATTTTCTTGGGCTGTTCCAAGCGTTGCAGCGCCGCTTGAATGCACACTTGAAAAAAACGCCCTACCCGTACAAATCAAAGCATATACACAATGTTTAGATGCCAAATTAAATAGAGTACAGCAAGAACAAGATAGCTGGATCCAAAAGCGTACCTTTGAACTATCTGCATTAGAAAGCGAAACCGGCAACACCCAAATTTTGTCATTATTTAAACTAAGTATTAACGCTAAAGACAATTACATTCAAAGAAGTTGCCAATGGCGCTACATGCTAAAACAACCTAATGCACAACAAGCCGTTGTTACCTACAAAGAATGTGAAATAGCCATGACCGAGCAATTTATTCAGCAGCTTAAAACGGCTCTTTAATTAGCTCATAGGTAAGCGATGTGTGCTGTGGCTTGGTAATTTAGAGTTCAGTTTATTAGTGTTTTAAAAAGTGCAGCCTCAAAGGCTGCATTTTTGTTAGTTTTTATACTTTGTTATGTGATTACTCTGACCATACCGCAAATTCATTTCCATTAGGGTCGCTAAAGTGAAATCGTCTACCACCGGGAAATGAAAATGTAGGCTTAATTATTTTGCCTCCAGCTTTTTCAATTTTATTTTGAGTCGCTTCAAGGTCATTACTGTATAACACAATTAACGGGCTTCCGTTTTTAGTAGAAACAACTAAATCAGATTTAAAGAAACCACCATCAACCCCTTGCGCGGTAAAACTACAATATTCTGGGCCATAATCTACAAATGACCAGCCAAACACCGTACTGAAGAAAGCCTTTGTAGCTGCAATATTTTGTGCAGGAATTTCAATATAGTTAATTTTATTATTTTGAGTCATTTTAGTTTTTTACCCTTATTCTAGTTTGTATTATTTGCGACTTGAACTAGTAATAAATAAAGATAGCAGCAAAAGCATAAACAGCTGATAAAGTTTAATAAGAATGCGCTTAGACACTATTTATAATTTATACTGAATAAAACCCACTTAGAAAGCATTTGAAAGTACAAAATTAAGGGCTGATTTAATATTAATTATCGTTATTCATACGTTTCTTTTGTTTATTTTCACTAGATCGCACAACCATTCCGTTAAGGATATGAAAAAAAAGAACATAAACAACCCGACGCACCAAGTTACAAAAACCCAAATTGACGGTTTGAGCTCATACCAGCCTTGAATATTAATCGTGGCAAAGTAAAACATCCCTAACGAAATAAATGGCAGAATAAACAAAGAGTAAAAAGCTCCCGTAACAGCATGCAGTAATATTTTCTCACGAATACTTGAGCTATTAGATCCCAAATTCACAATTCCAAAAACACATTGTGTAGCGATAAACAGGCAACAAACCTGTAAAAAGGTCCAGCCTAAAGCTGCCAGAATAGCAACTAACTGAATGTATATTCCCTCACTCATCTTATCCTATTAACGAATACTGGCTTTAGCGAAACATGCATCAACTTTACTCTGTTGTTAATTGTTCTTCATAAAAGGATTATTTTCAGACATAAACTCTATCAATCATTCTCACTGATAAATTAGTCCTGTCATTTTTATCTTTTAAAAAGTTTTATAGTTTAATTTTCTTGGTTAACTTTAGTGGCATCAATGTCGTTTTAAGTTAACAGAACAAGTGCGGAAATTTAATTACTGCCAACCACACTATGTTTAAATATTGCCTTAGTCGTCTGAGACTTAAGTGAAATTACTTCAGCTTCTGAAAAATTAGGAACGATCTTGCTACTAATCTAATGATTTCTTCCTGAGCACCATACTTTCAACCATTGCGATGAGAACAAAAACAAACCCAGAATCCGATAAAAAATAAGTCGAGTTTTCAATACAGACTGCCACGTATACTTGCACCAATAATATTACAATATCGATCCTGATAGCCGTTGCTCTATTTCTTTTTAACTTAACTAAGATGAAGTAAAGATAACAACATCTAAAAAAAGATATAAACATAAAAAACAAAACTAATATCACTCTTCATCTCCATTGAAACAGAACTACTTGTACTTAAATTTGATTTGCATCATAAACGATCATGGGGACGGTTGCTGTTTGTAATGTCTTGCCGCACTGCATAGAAAGATTAACAAAGATTGTTTAAGTCTATAAAATATCAACACTTTTAATGGGTGTTTTCTATTTTTTGTTTTAAATTGGGTGTCTACATTATTTTTATTGAATAATAAGCTCATGGGCTAAAATCCGAGCGAAGCGAGTCAACCCACGTGTTAGCGTCCCAGCGACCAAATGGAGCCACAACAGCGTTTTGTTAGCTGCTCAGCTGCGTGATATGCAACAGTTCACCCACTGGCCCCCATAAATAAAAGATCTTACCCCAAGCTTCTTGTTGGATTGGGGTAATCTTTGTTTTGTGTTCGGATTTAGAGCATAACTCATATGCTTCGTAGATGTCTGAAACGCAGATTTGCAACATAAAATTTTTGGCAAAATCTTCATTGTAAAAGCGCTGCAAAAAGAAAAGACAATCACCGTTTTCAAAAAGTGTGAGATCGTCGGTTACGTACTCTGATTTAAATCCAATTTCCAAGTAGAAAGACTTTGAAATTTCGAAGTCCTTACTTGGGATAAATGTTTTTATATCTATTACATCCATGATTCTTTCCAAAAGCAGCTAACAATTTTATATTGCGCGACTCGCGTATATCTCTACCAGCGCTGCGCTTATTTTTTCTACTACATATAGTTTTAACAAATTAGCTAACACATTGCTATCATTAAGTTTTATTCTTTTAAGTAGTGCTAATTAGCATACTATACGCGCGTCGCTCATTTTCCTGAGTATGAGTGCACACTAAAGCTTACTCACTCAGCCCATAAAACGTTTTGACAAATCTGCATAAAAACCACAAACTACCTACCAGTAGATTGATTTAGCTAAAGTGATTTTAAAATGCATAAACCTGTGGTTATTATTGGTGGTGGCTTAGCGGGCTTATATGCCGCTTACAACCTAAAAAAGCGAAATATTCCGTTTTTATTATTAGAAGCCAAAGCCAATTTGGGTGGCCGAATTGCCTCTCACTTTTTGGCAACTAACAACATCATTGGCCATGATTTGGGCCCTACCTGGATATTTCCGCACCAGCCTAATATTCAACAGTTAGTTGCTGCTTTAAACATCCCTGTGTTTGAGCAATACACCCAAGGCGATGTGTTGTATCAAGCATCGCATACTGCCCCTGCCCAGCAAATTGCAGGGGCGGGTGAAATGCAGCTATTTAGAATACAAAACGGCATGACCCAGCTTATTAATGCGCTTTATCAGCAGCTTGACCCAAACACCGTTAAATTAGAGCACGCTGTTAGCGAAGTAAAAAAGCTCTCCGATGGCTGGCATATAAGCGCTAATTACCAAGGGAGTACGCAGCACTTTACTTGCGATCAGTTACTGTTTGCGTTACCCCCTAGAATGATCGGCCAGCATTTAACCCCGCATTTATGGGCTGATAATGTTTTAACTCAGCGTTTAACGTCGGTGCCGACGTGGATGGCTGGCCAAGCAAAATTTGTTGCCACCTTTGAGCACGCTTTTTGGCGAGATAAAAACTTATCTGGGCAATGTTTTAGCCGTGTTGGCCCGTTAGTAGAAATACATGATGCGTCAGCAAGTGATCATGCTCACCCTGCTCTATTTGGCTTTATTGGCGTGCCTTACTTACAGCGAAGTCAAGTAACTCGCGAGCAATTAACCCAAGCCTGCCTTGATCAGCTTGGCTATTTTTATGGTGAGCAGGCTTATACTGCCACTGATTGCATTTTAAAAGATTGGGCTGAGGATGAATTTGTGGCCAACAAAGATGACCAACTAGGTGTATCGCAGCATCCTGAATTTAATTTTTCAGGGCTTAGCGAGCAACTCAAACAGTTAAAAGTGCATTTTGTGGGCAGTGAGTTTGCAAAGCAGGAGGCTGGCTATTTAGAGGGGGCTATAAACGCCGTAGATAGCGCCTTAGCTAATTTAATAAATACTTAATAATGTTAAAGGCGTGCTTAGGCACGCCTTTGTAAGGTATTAGTCTTCTGATTTAATGACGGTTTCTTCACCTGTGCCAAGCATAGTGGCTAACCAACGCCCTTCGTCACTGGCTTCTAGCGCTATTTTTACAATCATAGTTAACGGCACCGATAACAACATTCCCACAGAGCCTAATAGCCAACCCCAAAATATTAACGATAAAAATACCACTAACGTAGAGAGCCCTAACCCTTTACCCATGTATTTAGGCTCTACAATATTACCCATTACGGTATTTATAGTTAAATAACCCGCACCAACGAGGCCTGCCACTAAAGGACCTTGAGTAATAAGCGCCAGTAACAGTGCTGGAACAGCCGCTATGATTGAACCAATGTTAGGAATGTAATTAAGCATAAATGCCAGTACGCCCCAAAGTACAAAGTAATCAACATCGAGTATCCATAAGTAAAAACCAGCAATTACACCGGTGGCTAAACTTACTAGGGTTTTAATAGCCAAATAAGAGTTGATAGAGTCTAAAAAGCGGTCAATTTGCTTAATTTTACTATCGGGGTCGTCTAGTGCTAAATGTATTTTTTTACCAAGTATGGGCCCTTCAAACAGCATAAAAACAACCGTTAAAATAATTAAAAACATATTGGCCATTACGCTACCTAAGCCGGTTAACATATTGGTGGCAACATCAACCATTTTACCGGGGTCGAACATAGACAAAATTTGTTCTTTATTAATTAATATATTGTATTGCGACGCCATATCAACCAGCCATACAAATTCTTCTTTTAACTGTGCTTTGTATTCAGGTAACTGCTTTGAAAAGTCATTAACCGACTGCCCCACTAAACCGCCTAAGCTAACACCTAAGCCCATAATAATAAGCACCACAAGCACCACCGCTATGCCTTTTGGAATACGGTAGCGAGCAAAAAAATTAATGAGTGGGCTACAAATAATGGCGATGAATGCTGCCAAAATAAACGGAATAACAATAGCACTTGCGGCTTTAATGCCCGCCAATACAATAACCAACGCTGCAAAAATAATTAAGCTTTTATTTACCCCAGTTAAACTTGCCAATACTCTTATCCTATTGCTGTTATTTGGCTTCAGTGTAAGGCAAAACCCAATAGAATGAAATATTTATGGGTGATCATAATAATGATTAGTACGTATAAATTTGCAAATCGTTGAGCTGGGGAGTATAAATTTTAAACATCCCGCTTTATTTATAATTTTGGAGTTGCAATGCATATATTTTTTACAGGCGCCACGGGCTTAATTGGTAGGCACCTTTGCCCTTTCTTGTTGCACCACCACGACATTACGGTACTAAGTAGAAACCCAACCAAAGCTAAAGTTTTGTTAGGCCACAGAGTAAATGCTGTTAGCAGCTTAGACGATGTCGATTTTAATACGGTCGATATTGTCATTAATTTAGCCGGCGAACCTATCGTTAATAAACGCTGGAGTGATAAACAAAAAGCAAAAATACGCGATAGCCGAATTATTATTACCCAAGCCATAAGCGATGCAATTAATCAGTGTCATACACCGCCACATACGTTTATTTCAGGCAGTGCAATAGGCTATTATGGTCGCCAAGGTAAAACCCAAGTTGATGAAAACAACACAGAACCACACGATGAATTTAGTCACCAACTTTGCAGGGATTGGGAACTCGCTGCATTAAAAGCTGAGTCTGACGATACTCGTGTTTGCTTACTTCGCACAGGCATTGTACTGGCTAAAAAAGGCGGCGCACTTGGAAAAATGTTGCCTGCATTTAAGCTTTGTTTAGGCGGGCCAATTGGCAATGGCGAGCAAGGTATGTCGTGGATCCACATTGATGACATGGTGCAGCTCATTTTATTTTTGATTCGTAATCAAGATATCTCTGGTGCTGTAAATGCCACTGCCCCGCATCCGGTAAGCAATAAACAATTTAGCCAATCATTGGGTAAAGCATTGTCACGCCCTGCCTTTATGCCCATGCCTGCAGCTGTGCTCAATGTTTTAATGGGAGAAATGGCAGATCTACTCACAACCGGCCAATTTGTGGTGCCTAAAAAAGCATTAGAAAATAATTACCGTTTTCACTTTTCTGAAATCGATGCCGCATTAAAAAGTTTAGTTTAACGACTGACCTTAAAGGGTTAAGTTTGTAGCAAGGGAGTATAAAGTTAATACTTTTTACTCCCTTGCTATTTTAGTGTTACTACCTAATAATGAGTTAAGCGTTATTTCTTATTCAGCTAAAAGAGCAACTAAAACATGCTTCATTTACCCACATTAATTAGCCTCTGTTTTATTCTTAACTTGTTTATTGCAGTGTTCTTTTTTTCAGTGTATTCATATAAAAAACAACCTAGCTTTTTATTTTTTGCTACTGCCTGCTGCTCGTTTATAACCGCTATTGCCCTGATTGGTTTGAGAGGAGTGATTGACTATCCACTTTTAACTTACTTTTTTGCTTACCTATTTATTATTTTAACCCCACTCCTGCTTATTTTAGGGTTAATACCACAAAGTACGGTGCCTGCAGTGAAGCTAACGCCTTTATATTATGCTTGTGCTATATGTTGCACATTGCTACTTGCTGTGTATCTCATTGATGCGGGACAAATTATTACCAGTATCATTACTACCGTACTATTTAGCTACGCGGCCTATTTAATGATCAAAACCCCCAGTGTTGCTAAAGTACAGCAACGACTACTAATTGCCTGCTTTTCACTACACAGTGTAGTAATGCTGTTGCAAGTTGTACTCCTTGTTTTACCCTACTTTAGCCAAATTAGTCAGGCGAACTTAGCCGCAGGGTTACAACTATTATTGGTCTCGCATTTATTTTTAACCACAGCCAGTGCGTTAATTCTGCCGTTTATTGCTTTTGCCAATGAAGAATCAAAACTAATAAACTTAGCTAATCACGATCCGCTCACACAATTATTAAACAGGCGAGGCTTTTTCCGCCTGTGTAAAAAAATAACCCACACTGCACCACTTAACAGCAGAGTGTCGTTAATTATGCTCGATATCGATCTTTTTAAACAAGTGAACGACCGATATGGTCATGAAACTGGCGACGAAGCAATAAAGTGGATTGCACAACATATTAACGAATTGTTTTTTGAAGCAGGCATTACCGCTCGAATTGGCGGAGAAGAGTTTGCTATTTTCCTTAATCAAAAAAATCTTACTCAAGCAAGGCAGTTAGCCCAAAAGCTATGCAGAAGTATTGATCAATATCCCTTTTATTTTAACGGTAATAGTATTGCACTGTCTGTTAGTGCTGGAGTAAGTAGCGCACTTATTCGCGATTTAAATATGCAAGAGCTGCTATTGCAAGCTGATAAACGCCTTTACCTTGCTAAAGAAACGGGCCGAAATAAAGTTGTTACTCATGATGAAAAAAGCGCGCTCATGAATAGCCACTCTGCCATTATTTAATTTAGCAATAAAAAAAGCGGGGTCAAACCTGACCCCGCTTTATAATCAAACCAATTAATTTTATTACTTACTGATCCAAGGCGTTACTTTAACTACCTCGTTTATATCAGCCAATACTTTTGTGTCGTTTTGCCAGCTGTCTGTTACTTCAAAATAACATACTGATTCTTCGCATGTTATGCGCTCATCATCAAATTGTTTAGGCGCATTAAAAGTAACAACCACCCCTTTTTGCTCAGGCAGTAAAAACCACATTAGTTTGCTAACAAAAAAGCCCGACAAGTCTGTTAAAAGCGCTTCAAGCTCATTATTAATGGTTAATAATGATTGCTTTGAAAAGGTTAGCCCTTCTAGCTCGTTGGCCTCTATTTGGAGCTTTAACTGACAATCATGAATCGGATTTTTAGGCTGAACCACAATCACCGCTTTGTCAGTATCGAGCTGCTTATCATACGGTAATAACAGTTGCGCTTTGTCAGTGTAATTAAGCGGGTACTCATTTTTTTCAGTTAAAATAGTCCCGCTTTTGATACTACATACTTCGTTAGTACCAATATCGCTAATATAAAAGTTTACGCGGGCGTACTGAAAATCGCCTTTGTTTACTACTTTTAAACGGTCGTAAAAACCGTCATACGACATAACAAACTCTTTAGCATAGGTGTTATTTGCCGCTATTGCTAAAAAGCAGGTCGCTATAGTCGTAACTAATTTTAATACTGGTTTATTCATCAAAGTACGCTCGGTTTTGATTGATCATCGTATTTAGCTCTTCAATATACGCTTCACCACGCTCTGAGTAGGACATCAGCCCAAGGGTTAGCTTAGTCGCCTTAATTGGCTTTTGCTGTGCGCGTAAATCTTCACGTATACTGCGTAATTGTTTATAGGCATTATGCGTATTAATATTTCTAAAATATGACGTTACAGCAGCGCGAACCGATTTAAATGCAGCCACTTCATGCTCGGCTTCATTATTACGTCTTCTTGGCACCATGCCACAGCCTTTTTTGTAGCACCATTGGCCAAAAAAGTTTAAGCCTATTCGGGCAAAGCGTGAGGTACCCCATGCCGACTCATTAGCAGCTTGCATTAGGGCAAGTTCTTTAGGAATAATATCTACACGGCGCAGCGCTTGAGTTAGTGTAAGCGTGTCTAAGGTTTCAGGTAAGCGGTATAATTTAAGTATTTTTTTAATATCGCTCGCTTGTTTTTTACTTAACGGCTCGTCGTGTTCTAGCATCATGCGCGCAATTTCAATGTTTGCACGTTGCTGTAAAATCTTTTTGTTTTCGGCTTCTACATGGGGCTTAATGAAGTTAAAAAACGCATGCTTTTTCTCTTTTACATCGGTGTATTCTGAGAATTTTGGCAACTTAACATTGTGCAATGGTTTTTCTTTCTTCTTTTCTTTTTTAATGTCGTCAGCACGTGTTTGTTCATCTGAAACAAACTCATCAGTTTGTATAAATGGATGAGTAAGTGCCCAAATAACAAGGGCGGCTAACAACAACTGAAAAATAGTTTTTAACATGTATTATCTCAATTAAACTCTAAGTTATGTATGGTGTAGTCACATACATACGAACACTCATTATACCTAAGCCACTTTATAAACGCGAATACCGAACAACTGAATAAAATTCATACGCCTATTGTGAGTTATTTATAATATACTAAGCGTTAAAGTCGTAGATATAGAGATAGGTTGTGACATGGATAAACAGTGGCAAAATAGAATAATTGAACAATATAAGCACCGCCCAAACGATAACCGCTCTCCTTGGCAAATAGACCGCTCTCGAATTATTCATGCTGCAGCATTTAGACGCCTTCAAGCCAAAACTCAAATAATGGGTATTGGTTTAAATGACTTTTATCGCACACGTCTTACCCATTCTTTAGAAGTATCGCAAATAGGCACGGGCATATTACGTCACTTAAAAGCCCAGCACCCTCGTTTTGAACATTTTCCATCAACCGGATTACTCGAAACCTTATGTTTAGCGCACGACATCGGCCATCCCCCCTTTGGGCACGGCGGAGAAATTGCACTTAACTACATGATGCGTGATCATGGCGGGTTTGAAGGTAACGCACAAACGCTACGAATAGTCGCCAAACTAGAGCCTTATAGTAATGGCTATGGCATGAACTTAACAAGGCGCACATTATTAGGGTTTATAAAGTACCCTGGTTTTATCGATCAGTTGTGGTACAACATTCCCAAAGTAGATAAACAACGCGCGTTTATAAAAGCCGACGACTGGCGACCTGCTAAAGGTATTTACAATGACGATGCACCTATATTTAATTGGATCATTGAACCACTGAGTCAAAATGATAAAGCATTATTAACCAGCCAAAATATTGTAGATTCATACCGAGCTAAAACACGCTATAAATCTCTCGATAGTGCCATTATGGAACTGGCTGATGACATTGCCTATGCCGTACACGACCTTGAAGATGCCATAGCCACCGATGTGTTAAGCCTAGACGATTGGTTAACCCATGCATTGCCGCACTTACAAGCACTCAACTATGATTGGTTAAATACGCTACTTAAATCACTTACAGAGCGATTATTTTCAAGGCACGAACATGAACGCAAAGATGCCATTGGTGAATTAGTAAATACCTTTATTATTCATATTCATTTAGACATACAAAACGATGCCTTTGAATGCCCTATTTTAAAGCACACCGCTAAATTAGATCAGCAATACGAAAACGTATTACAAATACTTAAACATTTTGTATTTCAACGCTTGATACGCGATCCACAAATGCAACAAATAGAATTTAAAGGGCAGAACCTGCTTATTGAACTGTTTACCGCATTTGCCAGCGATCCAATGCGGTTATTACCCGAAACCACGCAAGCACTTTACCTAGAAGCCGAAAAACACCATCAAGGCATGCGAATTATTTGTGACTACTTAAGCGGTATGAGTGACGAATACGCTTATAAAACTTATCAACGGTTGTTCTCTCCCATACAATAAAGTAGTGAGCATAAAAAAAAGCCGAGTCATTTAAGTAACTCGGCTTTTCGTTAGCTTATAAAGTCACATTAAAGTGATTTAATGCCCATGTTGTAAAGCGTAAAACCGTACATGTCGGCATAAAGGTCAATAATTTTACTTGTTGGCGTACCCGCACCGTGGCCTGCATTGGTTTCAATACGAATAAGCGTTGGATTAGTGCCCGCTTGGTTCGCTTGAAGCTCTGCTGCAAATTTAAATGAATGCGACGGTACAACGCGGTCATCATGATCGCCTGTAGTGATCATAGTCGCCGGATATTCAACCCCTGCTTTTACATTATGAATTGGCGAGTAGCCTTTTAAGTAATCAAACATTTCTTTACTTTGGTCGCTAGTACCGTAATCGTATGCCCAGCCAGCGCCCGCTGTAAAAGTATGATAACGCAGCATATCCAGTACACCTACCGCAGGTAGCGCCACTTGAAATAAGTCAGGTCGCTGGGTCATTACGGCACCGACTAATAACCCGCCGTTTGAACCACCTCGCAGTGCTAGGCGCTTTTTAGAGGTGTATTTTTTATCTTGTAAGTATTGTGCGGCGGCAATAAAGTCGTCAAATACGTTTTGCTTTTGCAATTGCGTACCCGCTTTATGCCACTCTTTACCATACTCACCGCCACCACGAATGTTTGCCACTGCGTATACGCCGCCTTGCTCAAGCCAAGCCGCTGTTGTAGAGCTAAAGCGAGGTGTTAAGCTTATATTAAAGCCACCATAGCCATATAAAATAGTTGGGTTGCTACCGTCTAATTTAATATCACTTTTGTAAGTAATAATCATCGGTACTTTAGTGCCATCTTTAGAGGTATAAAATACTTGCTCAGAGGTGTAGTTGTCGCTATTAAAATCAATCCCTGACTTACGATATACTTTAGACTCACCACTTTGTACGTCAAAACTGTAAGTCGTGCCAGGTGTTTTGTAGTTAGTAAATGAGTAATAAAGCGTAGTTTGCTCTTTTTTACCGCCAAAGCCACTCGCTGTACCAACACCTGGTAAGCTAATTTCGCGGATCAATTCGCCTTTTTTGTTGTACTGTTTCACTTTAGAAATAGCATCAACCATGTAGTTGGCAAAAAACGTATTTCCGCCAAGCGTTACATTAAGTACGTTTTCGGTTTCTGGAATAAAGTCTTGCCAGTTTTCAGGTTGCGGGTTGCTTGCATCAACCGTCACTACTTTTTTATTCGGAGCATTTAAGTTAGTAACCAAAAATAGCTTGCTGCCTTCGTTATCAATCACACTGGTATCAGAGTCGGTATTACCCACTACGGTAACAAACTCGCTATCTGGCTTAGTTAAATCTTTAATAAATAACTTATTGCCTGAGGTCGATACGCTAGCACTAATAAACAAATAACGGCCATCTTTGGTCGCTTTGGCGCCTACATAACGGTGTTTTTGCTCAGCGGTATCGCCAAATACTAGCGTATCCTCGCTTTGGGCTTGGCCTAATTTATGGTAGTACACTTTATGTTGATCAGTTTTTGCAGAAAGCTCACTGCCCTCTGGCTTATCGTAGCTTGAATAATAAAAACCATCATTTGCCAACCAACTTACGCCACTAAATTTAACATCAACCAGTGCTTGCTCTACTTGCTCTTTGGTTTCGGTGTCTATAACAATGATTTTACGCCAATCACTGCCACCTTCCGATATTTGGTATGCTAACAATGAGCCATCTTCTGAAAATGATAAGCCCGACATTGAAGTGGTACCATCTTCACTAAAGGTATTAGGATCTAAGAAAATCTCAGCCTCGCCGCCGTCTTTACTGCGGTATAAAACGTACTGATTTTGCAGGCCATCATTTTTGTAAAAATAGGTGTAATCACCTTCGGTGAACGGCGCGCTGATTTTTTCGTAGTTCATTAACTTTTCAAGGCGCTGCTTTAACGTATCTCTGTACGGTATTTGCTCTAAATATGAAAAGGTTAGGTTATTTTGTGTTTTAACCCATTGAGCCGTTTCATCACTCATATCATCTTCTAACCAACGATACGGATCAGCCACATTTTCACCAAAGTAAGTGTCAACCACTGTGCCTTTTTTAGTTTCAGGGTAATCTAGAGAGTTAACTGCTTTCATTGCTGTTTTTACTTCATTTTGAGAGGTGTTTTCTGCAGGTTGTGAACAACCCGCAAGTGCGATTACAACCGCACAGGTAAGTGTTTTTTTTAGCATTGTTATTTTATTTCCTTGTTGATAATCACTCTAAGTTATTAACTTTTCCTGCTTTTGTCTATTAAGATGCGGTAAACGTCATTTATCGCTGTTAACCTGCGCTTAGTTACGCTTAAATACATTAATGAACAACGTTTAAACACCAATAGGCTAAGTAATGACAGAAACCCAATCCTTTAAAAGCTTTAAACGCTTTTACCCTTATTACTTAAAAGAGCATCGTAATCAAACCTGCCGTAGATTGCATTTTATAGGCAGTAGTTTAGTACTGTTACTGGCAGGTTATGCGTTTTTTAGCTCACAACTTATGTTGTTATGGTTATTACCAGTGATTGGTTATGGCTTTGCGTGGGTTGGGCATTTCTTTTTTGAAAAAAACCGCCCTGCTACATTTAAGCACCCGTTATATAGTTTATGGGGCGATTGGGTAATGTTTAAAGATATGCTCACAGGTAAAATTAAATGGTAAATGGCGACTTACGCTACAGGCTACTCAAATAGTCCACCTGCTGCTGTAAATAAATTGTAGATTGAATGTAATTCAATTGACCTTGGTTGTAAAAATGGTCTACCTTGACAACAGAAATTTCAATTAGTTCATTAACAATTGAATTACCTGTAGAGCATTGAATGAGGGAAACTAATCATGCAACTAAAACAGCTATTTACAGCAAAAAAAACCATTACACTCAGTGTTGCCGCTGCACTACTTGGCTCGTGGTCGGTAAATGCCGCACAGCAAGAAACACAAGCAGAAGAAAATATTGAACAAATTAGTGTAATTGGCTCTCGCCGACTCGGCCGCACAGTTGAAGACAGCCCAGTTCCGATTGATATCATTAGCGGTGATGCCCTAAAAAGTTCAGGGCAAACTGAAACCAATGCACTACTGAGCACTTTATTACCAAGCTTTAATTTCCCTCAGCCATCAATCACCGATGGCAGCGACCATGTGCGCCCCGCTCAACTGCGTGGCTTAGCACCTGATCACACCTTAGTGCTCGTAAATGGTAAACGTCGCCATAGTAATGCACTGCTTAATTTAAATGGTTCAACCGGTCGTGGGTCATCATCGGTTGATTTAAACGCTATTCCAGCCAATGCCATTGAGCGAATAGAAGTATTGCGCGATGGTGCCGCTGCGCAATATGGCTCAGACGCCATTGCCGGTGTGATTAATATTGTCCTTAAAAGTAATAGCAGTGGCGGCAGCCTAGGTGCTGTATATGGAGCAAACATCACCGAAATGCAGGGTGTGCCTCAACTAGAATCCGTTTCTGAAGATGCCAATGGCAACTTAGCCTTTAATGAAGGCAGCGACCGTTCGCTTACCGACGGCCACACCTTAACCCTGCAAGGTAATATGGGGTTTGAATTGGGCGATAACGGCTTTTTAAGTATTTCTACTGAATATCGCGACCGTAGCTCAACGAATCGCTCTGATTATGACCAGCGCGAAAATTACGCCCGCCTACCTGATGGCTCTCTTGATCCGCGTGAGTTCACATGGGATCGTTACAATCATAACTTTGGTAATGGCACCGTTGAAGACTTCGCGCTGTTTTATAATGCCGGTTATCAGTTAACTAACGATGCCGAGCTTTACTCGTTTGGCTCTTACAGCAAGCGTGAAGGCGAAGGCGGTGGTTTTTATCGTCGCGCACAAGACAGCCGTAACGTAACAGATATTTATCCTGATGGCTTTTTACCGGTGATCACCTCAGATATTGACGATTTTTCATTAGCACTTGGCGTAAAAGGTTTTGCTAATGAATGGAATTACGACGCTTCTGCTGTATACGGCCAAGATGCCTTTAACTTTGGTGTTATTGATAGCTTAAACACCTCATATGGACCTAGCAGTCAAACCAGTTTTGATGCCGGTACACTTACCTACGATCAGCTGACTATTAATCTTGATTTTAGCCGCGAGATTGATGCAGACTTTTTAGCTAGCGGAATTAACGTCGCAGTGGGCGCTGAGTATCGTCGTGAAGGCTACGAAATTCAGGCAGGCGAAGAAGCCTCATACGCACAAGGCACTTTTGGCCCTGGTGGCGCAGTAACCGACCCAGTTAATGGCCCATTTGGCTCTGCAGGTTCGCAAGTATTCCCAGGTTTCACACCTGAGTCTGCGGGTGATAACAGCCGCCATAATGTTAGCCTTTACATTGATTTAGAAGCCTTTATTACAGATAACTGGAACGTTGCCGTCGCTGCGCGTTACGAAGACTACTCTGATTTTGGCGATACGCTTAATGGTAAAATTGCCACACGTTATACGCTAACAGAAGATTTAGCATTACGCGGCTCTGTATCAACCGGCTTTAGAGCGCCCTCTCTGCAACAGCAATATTTTACTTCAGTGGCCACCGTGTTTGTTGATGGTATTCCAACACAAACAGGGACGTTTGCCCCAAGTAGTGATGTAGCCGTTGCATTGGGATCACCGGGCTTAGATGCAGAAGAAGCCACCAACTACGGGGTAGGTTTTACCTGGTCAACCGACTTTAATTTCAGCTTATCTGTGGATTATTACCAAATATTAATTGATGACCGTATTGTGTTATCAAATAACCTGTCGGGTGCAGGTGTAGCAAGCTTACTTGAGGGCACTGGAGCTAACCAAGGGCGGTTTTTCTTAAACGCGATTGATAGCAAAACCCGTGGCGTTGATGTGGTTGCCTCTTACAACCTAATGACCGATAACTACGGTGATGTAGCATTTAATTTAGGCTATAACTACGGCAAAAACGAAGTGACTAATATTATTGCCCCACCCGCTGAGCTACAAAGCGTAGGTGTTGAACAAGATAATTTGTTCTCGGGTAATGAACTGCGTCGTTTTGAAGTAAGTACCCCGCGTAACAAATACAACCTAAGCGCTACATGGACACTAAACGAATGGCGTACCACACTTCGCAGCACTCGCTATGGTGAAACACAAGACCCATCAGAAATTCCAGAGCGTAACGAAGTGCTCAAGCCAAAGTGGATCACCGACTTAGATGTTGCTTATGCACTTAATAACAACATTACTCTGAGCTTAGGCGCGAATAATGTGTTTGATGTATACCCAGATCCAACTCGGGATTTAGTGAGCGATGTAACCACTTTCTCTCGTTTGTTCTCTTACTCGGGCTTTTCGCCATTTGGTTTTAATGGCCGCTATGTTTACGGCAAAGTTGAAATGAAATTTTAAGCTGCAGCTAAAAACAAAAAGCCACACTATTTAGTGTGGCTTTTTAATGAATTTGAACCCGATTAGATTTTAGTTAACCAACCGTGTGTATCTTCACTTTTACCCCATTGAATATCGTTCAATGCTTGGCGTAAACGTGCTGTTGTTGGTCCTGGTTCACCATTACCCACTTTGTATTCTTTATCGTTATGGATAAACGTACCTACTGGTGTTAATACTGCTGCAGTGCCTGAAAGTGCTGCTTCAGTGCCTGGTTTTGCTGCACGCTCTAAAAGCTCAGTTACGGTAAAGTTACGCTCGCTTACCGTCATTCCTAAATCTTTCGCAATGGTTAAAATACTATTACGAGTAACACCATGTAAAAAGGTGCTGTCGAGTGCTTTAGTAATGATTTCGTTGCCATCAATTAATATGAAGTTGGCCGCGCCGGTTTCTTGCACATCGCCACCTGGGCAAAATAAAATTTGGTCGGCTTTATATTTAGTGCGCGCTGCTGATATTGGGCCAAGCGCGCTAGCATAGTTACCACCGCTTTTAATCATACCCATATGCGGGGCACAGCGCATGCCGTCTTCTTCTAATAAAACACGTAACGCGGTAGCACCACCTGAAAAGTAGTCACCCACTGGCGATAATAACGTATAAAGCAATGAGCTCATTGAAGGCGCAGCCGCTTTGCCAATGGCAGCTTCAGTACCAATGTGGGTTGGGCGAATATACATAGAACCAGGAGGAAGCGGCGTTTCATCGGCGTATTCACGAACAATATCGATGATCATTGTTTTTAGCATCTCGCCATCAACCGCTGGTAAACTTAATAATTCAGAACTTTGCTGCATACGCGCAATATTTGCATCCATTCTAAAAATATTTACCGAACCATCTTCATGGCGAAAGGCTTTTAAACCTTCAAAACATGTACTTGAATAATGAAGAACGTGTGCACCTGCATGCAACTCAAGCTTATCGCAAGGAACAATTGAGCTTTCGCCCCACTGATTGTCAGAAAACTTAGCTTGAATCATCTGCGGCATAAACACAGTACCAAATGCGGCCATTTTTATTCTCTCTTGTGTGGTCTATTTTTCTCCATTGTATGACAACCCGCTACTATTTAACCATAGCAAAACAGGCTGTTTTTAAATTAATTAGACGAATTTTTTGCATGTACTGATGATTATTTAATCAAAAAAGCACTTGCTAACTCTTTAATGCAATAATCAGCTAACAATTTAAGGCTAGCTGATTATTTAATGCATACATTATAGTAGCGGCTATTTTATTAACCTCTATTTAAATGAATAACGAAATATACGTTTTAACACCGAGGTATATTGGTGAAAAAAACCGCCGGTGTTGTATGCAATGCCCTGCTTTTGTAAAGCAGCTTGCACTTGTGGTGCTATTTCTTGGTAGCGTGACGATGGCATATCAGGAAATAAGTGGTGTTCAATTTGAAAACTTAAATGCCCCGTTAAAATATGAAACCAACGCGCCCCTTTAATGTTTGACGACCCAAGCGCTTGGCGATAATACCACTGACCCTGGCTTTCGTTTTCACAATCTTGCTCGTAAAAGGTATGCGTTTGCTCGGTAAAATGGCCACAAAAAATAATGGTTGATGTCCATAAATTACGAATTAGGTTCGCCAATAAGTTACCGCTTAGCACCCATAAAAACAGAGGCCCCGCTAAAAGTGGAAACAGCACATAGTCTTTAATTAATTGGCGCGCCCCTTTACTAAAAAAGCGTTTTTTTAACGTACTATGCGCTACAGCCCCTTTGCGGTTTGGCTTCTTTTTACCTATAAACACACGCTCACCCGCCAGCTCATGGTACGACACGCCCCACTGAAATAGCACACTTAAATTTAAATAGGTAATAAACTGCCAAGTATTTTTTAAACGCCATTTAAAGTCATTACTTAATCTTAATAAGCCATAACCAAAATCGCGGTCTTTGCCAATAATATTAGTGTAAGTATGGTGCTCAAAATTGTGTACTCGGTTCCAACTTTGGCCGTCGCAGGCTATATCCCACTCGTATGTTTTTGAATTAAGCTGTTTGTCGTTCATCCAATCGTATTGACCATGCATTACATTGTGGCCAATTTCCATGTTGTCGAGAATTTTAGCCAAAGCCAGTAACAACACACCCGCCACCCACAATAAAGGCTGTACAAAACCAAGCATTAATAAAATGCGCCCACCTATTTCGCACAGTCGCTGCTTGCGGACAATAGAGCGTATATAATTAGCATCCTTTTGCCCTACTTTGGCAAACGTCGACATTTTTATGCCATCTAAATCTTCGGCTAATTGTTGATAATTTATGGTTGTCATAGCTGTAACTCCAAATCACTGACCGCTTGGCTAACACACAGTTGAATTAACTGCTCGCCGTTATCTGATAACTCACCGGTTTTTAAATTGCGCACCACGCCCGTTTTTTTAATGCACTGGCATTGATGACAAATACCAATCCCACACCCTCGCTGCACAGGTAGTTTTTTTGCCTCAAACTGAGTTAACAACACCTCATTCGCTGCTACGTCGTGGTGATCATTATTAATTTTTACAGTAAATTGACTGTCATCATTTAAGCTTGGCAATGCAAGGCCAAAGGCTTCTTGGTAATAGGTTAAATGATGCTGGTTTGCAAAATGTGCAATTTTTTGCATAAACGCTGCTGGCCCACAGCAGTAAATATCAGGATTGTCATCGATGTTTATATGCGTAGTTAATTGCGGGCTCATATCGCGAGTGAGTAACAAGTAAGAAAAATGCGCATAACGCTCTGCTAATGCGGCAAGTTCTTCAACGCATTGGTGCTCATTAGCTTTTGCAAAATACAGTAATTTGATAGTGTGCTGAGTATTTGCTAATTGCTGGCTAAGCATTGCCAGCATAGGTGTAATACCCGAGCCACCAGCAACAAAGGTGCTGGCTTTATGCCAGCTTTTAAATACAAAGTCGCCACTTGGCGCAGAAATATTACACCACGACGGCGCCTTTAATGTGCTTTGCAACTGAGCTGTAAAACGTCCTTGCTCATTGGTTTTAATTAAAACTCGCAGCAATCCGGTTGCTTTGTATTGCGCGGGGCTGCAAGCAATCGTAAATACACGGGTAAGCAAACGCCCGTTGAGCTCAAGCGTTAAACTAATATACTGGCCCGCAATGTGGGCGCGCCACTGTTTATTGGGTTTAAGCGTTACACTTAAAAACTGACCACTCAACGCGTGTACATCAACAATTTGCGCACGAAAAAAGCCGGCTCGCCATGCAGGTTTAACGACCTGTATTAAAGGCTCTATGTAAGCGGCAAAGCTTTGATGGTGTAAAAACCATTTTGAAAATTGGTCTAATACCGAAGTTAGCATGGTTATTAATTCTCTACTTAAATCGACTACCCATCACTTTGTGTTAAGCGAATTCAAGCAAACACATGTGCTGGGCTTTAAATATTTGAGCCTACACGTGTAAGCTCAACTTTCAGCGCACAAGTGTACGCTCGAATTTTTAAATTTCAACCCTAATAGAGTAATTATTCAATTTTTTTAAAGCGGTCTTTAATTCCTATACCCGTAAAGTTAGTTAAACACCTGAGGGACATAAACAAGCTCATTAAGCTAAAAACCAACATTAAAGCGGTTAAATAGCGTGCAATTTCATTCATCCCAAATACTTAACACTGTGATCAATAGCGTGCTAAGGTAGTTAAAATTTAGTTAATTTTGGAAGCCATTATGAACAAAGTAACAACGCGTAAAAAATTTTCTACACTCGCCACAGCCAGTTGTGCATTGGCATTTTCGGCGCTTACCAGCCTTAGTGCTCATGCAGTTGATTTTAAAGAACTGGATAAATTAGCGCTTAATGTAAAACCGGTCACTGTTGCCCAAGGGATTTCTATTCCCTGGGCTATTGAGGCTCTACCAAACGGTGATTTATTAATAACCGAGCGCAGTGGCACCTTATATTTATTGCGTAAAAATACCACCAGCTTAACTAAAATTTCTGGGCTACCTAAAATTGATGCCAACGGCCAAGGCGGCCTACTTGATTTAGAGCTGCATCCTGATTTTGCTAATAATCAATGGCTGTATATCACTTACTCAAGCAGTGAAGGTGACGGTGCTGGCAGTAACACCGCACTTATGCGCGCAAAATTAAGTAACGATCACAGCCAATTACGCGAGCCACAACAATTATACAAAGGCGAGCATAATTCTAAAAAAGGCCAGCACTACGGCAGCCGTATTGTGTTTGATAACCAAAATTATGTGTATTTTTCGATTGGCGATCGCGGCTCGCGAGATATTAACCCACAAGATTTAAGCCGCGATGGCGGTAAAATTTATCGTTTACACGACGATGGTAAAATTCCAACCGACAACCCATTTGTAAAACAAAAAGACGCAAAATCAGCGATTTGGTCTTACGGGCATCGTAACCCACAAGGCATGTGGTTCGATGGTGAAAATAATGTATTTTGGGCACACGAACACGGCCCCCGTGGCGGCGATGAGCTTAATATGATTAAGCCTAAAACTAACTACGGCTGGCCAGTGGTAAGCTATGGTATTAACTACAGTGGCACCTCGTTTACCGATTTAACTGAAAAATCAGGCATGCAAGCGCCCACATTACAATGGACACCCTCTATTGCTCCTTCAGACATGCTGCTCGTAAAAGGTGACAAGTATCCTGAGCTTAAAGGAAAATTTTTACTCGCTTCAATGAAATACGCGTTTATTAGCGTACTTGAAATAGCAGATGACAATGTCGTTAAACAAAGTAAATTACTGGAAGGCATTGGTCGTATTCGCAGTCTAGCACAAGGTGATGATGGCACTATTTACTTAGGATTGGACGGCCAAGGCATTATGCGCCTTGACCCACAATAATCTTTTAATACGCTAATTACAGTAACAGCAAACTTTTTGCGTCTTCACTGCGTATTGTTAATGTAACTAGCTAATAAACAACGAGGGTGTTGATGTTTTCATTTTTAAAGCCAGATCCAATCAAAAAATTACGTAAAGAATACGACGCAAAATTAGAACAAGGCATGCAAGCGCAAAGAAAAGGCGATATAAAAAGCTACGCTATGTTAACCGACGAGGCTGAAAAAATTTGGAATGAAATAGAAGCGCTCGAAGCAAAAAAGGCCAAGTAACATTAAACTAAATAAGTTTAAACCTATCCCCCGCATTAACAGTGCGGGGTTTTTATTTCCCCGACTAAATAACTTCGATAAACATTTACCCAACTAAGTAAAATTAAATACACTTCTTATAAGTTCACTTTGCATTTCCCCCATCACGTTATTACAGCCCTATTGGTGCGACACTCAAAAGCCATTTTATTTCTCGCATAATCAGTTGTTTACATTAAAGTTAATTAGTGGAATTATTAACCAATAATTACTTTCCTCTGTTTGAGGGATATCCACTTTTAGGTCACGGGGTATTTATGGAATTTAAGCAAGCACAAAAAGACATGGATCTCGCCTATTTTGGTGGCGCAACAGGTGTTGTTATTTCTGGGTTAGTTTGGTGTTTTGCTGGTTTAATTGCAGTACTGTATTCAACTAAAGCGAGTATGCTTACCCTGTTTATTGGTGGTATGTTTATACACCCGCTGGCTATGTTGCTATCAAAAGTACTTAAGCGCCCTGGACAACATGACTCCACAAACCCATTAGGCAAACTTGCTTTAGAAAGTACCGTTATTTTATTTGTTGGTTTTTTCCTCGCCTTCTATGTTTCTAAGCTGCATCTGCAATGGTTTTATCCAATAATGCTGTTGGCAATGGGTGTGCGTTATTTAATTTTTAATACTTTATATGGTGCAAAAGTTTATTGGCTTTTAGGTGCTGTGCTTATGCTAGCGGGAGTAGTTTGTATATTATTAAATGCTAACTTCGTCATTGGTGCTTTTGTTGGCGGCATAACAGAAGTTATATTTTCTATTGTGATCTTCAATAAATCAAAAGAGTCAGCAGTAAAAGCCTCGTAGCGAATTGTTATCTAAAAGGAAAGTTACAGATAAAGATACTCTTAGCTTAACACTATGCATCATTAACTTTAACGTCTCCATTATTTAAAAAATAGAAGTACACTGTCAGCACAAATTTAACTTAAATTTTTGCTAACAGTCCACTAATTCTCAGGCTATTTATATTCTACCTTGGCGGTTAAGCGATTAAATAAACTAGGGAAAAACCGTTTTATAAACGGTGCCCAACCACTTAACCCTTGGCCAACCACTACTTCGTCTTTTTTATTGTAAATTGCGGTGATCATTTTTGACGCAGCCACATTAACGTTCATACCATTTTCTATAGAGGGTTCAGGCTTATTTTGTGCCTCTCCCTGCTCGTTTAATGAGTTATGGGCAATAGCCGTTTTAATGGAGCCGGGGCAAATAGTTAAGCAATGTATATTGTGCTGCGCGACTTCGGCGCGTAAGCAATCCATAAAGCCTACTACAGCGTATTTACTGCCTGAATAACCCGTTCTAAACTTAGAGCCCACTTTGCCTGCCACGCTACTAATAGCCACTACAGAACCACTTTTTCGCGCCACCATTGAAGGTAGCACTGCTTTAGTGAGTGCAATTAAACCAAAGTAATTTACTTCCATGAGTTGGCGGTACACTTTAAAGTCGTTTTCTAAAAATAAACTACGCTGCGAAATTCCGCCGTTATTAATTAAAATATCAATCGGGCCTAAGCTATCTATTTGCGCTGATACATCCTGCAGTACGATTTCGGGCTTTGATAAATCAAGCGGTATTACCCGATGCCCTTGCCCTTTTAACTGTTCTTTTATCTCGTTGAGTTTATCAACGTTACGCGCTGATAAAATAACCTTCGCACCTTGCTCTGCAAATTGTTTTGCAAGCTCTTCACCAATACCTGATGATGCACCGGTGATCCATACTGTTTTATTGTTATAATCCATGGTTTACCTTATAGTCTTTGACTGATTATGCTTTAGTTGGGCCCGCTATTTCATTAACTTGCTGTTCTAAATTTTTATAAAAGCCCATTAAAAATAACAGCTCTGCGGTGACATACAAAGGGCCAATAATTAAACCCACTAAATCATCAACAAAGGCGGGCTTTTTGCCTTCAAAATAATGACCAATAAACTGTAACACCCAGCCAAATACAAACACACCCACACCAATCGTCAGCCAAGACGTAAAGGGCATTGCGGCGATAGGCTGCGCTGCCACTAACAATAAAGTAAAAATGATGCCCATGATTAAACCTAGCGAAAAGCTCAGCATAAAATAGTAAACCACACTGGCAAGGACAAAAAGCTGCGCCCCATCGACATTAAAACTCCCTAGAGTAATTTCAACACGCGCCAGTAAGCACAATGCCGCAAATACAATCAGTGGAATACCAAAAAAGTGAGTTAATACGTTACGCTTTGAACGATGATACAAGCCATACTGGCCAAGTTGTTGTTGTAGAGTTTTCATAGGTTGATCCCGTTGTTATTTTTATAAGCAAAGTTCACCTTATAAAAAAGTGCGCACAATAACAACAAATACCGATGGTTATAAATTAAAAGGCTAACTAATGGCTCTCTAATTGGGTATTGATGTAAACTATTTAAAATAAATGTTTAACTGTTGGCCCTTGTAATATAAGGAAATCATCATGTTATTAAAAGCTCTAGCCATAGGCTTATTACTTGCTTTAGGCGAGATAATTAATGGCAACATTCGGGTGCGAGTTCTGCATCAATTATATGGGCAACGACGCGCTAAAACACTTAGTTTACTCTCAGGCATCGCCATTATTTTTGCTATAGCTTGGTTAGCCCTGCCATGGGTTGCCCCTAAAAATTACCTAGATTGTTTTAAATTAGGCTTAATGTGGCTAATAATAATGCTTAGTTTAGATATTTTTGTGGGTAGGTATTTATTTAAATATAAGTGGCAGAGAATTTTTGATGACTTTAATCTCTTTAAAGGCAACTTGCTTAGTGTAGGCATGTTGATACTTTTTATATGCCCAAGCTTGGTTTTTTGGTTGCAGATGAAAGTTATGGTTTAGATCACTGCTCTAAAAGCGCAGCGTCTCTTCGCTCTCTTTGTGTATTAATCACTTAAAAATAATTTAAACTGATAGAAATGAATGAGGAATAAATGAGTAGAAAAATTTATTTATTTCAGCCACTTACTTTAAAAGCACAGCGTCTCTTCGCCCTCTTTGTAAATTGATCATAAAAAACAGTATGAACTGAGAGAATTGAATGAGGAGAAAATGAGAAGCCATAAAAAGTATGCTTTAGATCACTGCTCTAAAAGCGCAGCGTCTCTTTGCCCTCTTTGTGCATAATTCACTTAAAATCTATTTAAAGTCAGGAGTAAATGAGCTTGCAACGTGTCGTTATCTAAGCTAACGCGGTTACAAGCTTGCCTTTTTCATGCGTAGGTTGCATGGCCATTCGATCAGTGCCTTTTTCGTATTCTTGCTCCAGCATTTTTTGTAACTCTGCAAGCTGCTCTTTAATGGTGTCTATATCAGCACCTTGCTCTTGAAGTTTTTCTGCCAATGCTTCGATTGCTGCTTTTAACTCAGCAATTTTTTCTTTATCAACTCCTAATCGTTGATAGATAAGCGCCTCTTGCGCATTTTCTAAAAAGCTTTTGTCTTGTGGCTTAGCGCTTGCGATTTGCGTTTGTTCGCTATCGCTGGTTTTAGCTGTTGCCGCAGGGCCAGAAGTTGCCGCTACTTCGTCAGCTTTTGCCGGTTTATTTATTGTACTAACATAAGTACTATATTGATTTTTAAAGGTTATTGATGTCATCAGCTCAAATCCATTTTTGCGTTAAAATATCTATCTTTAACTATTTTCACTTAGATACTTGTATGTGAATAACTACAGCAACTTTAATACCAACTTATATTTGTTATTCGCTTCGCTTTAACTCTTTATTTTAAATTAAGCCCATTTAGCTCATTACGCACCCATTGCTTATCGAGATATTGCTCTAAATTCAGCTGGGCAAATTTTAAAAAGCTGCGCGCAGCATGAGAAATATGCCTGTCTGTGCGCACTACAAAATACCAATGGCTGGCTAAGCAGGTGTCGGTTACATTGAGCACTTTAAAACTGTTATCGCCTTTTGGTAATACATGATGGGAAAGCACAGCAATCCCCATTCCAGAGGAAACAGCAACTCGTATGGCTTCGTTACTGGCCATTTGCACACTATCACTAAGGACTAAACCACGGCTTTGTAATTCGCTTTCAAAAAGCATACGCGTAGCAGAGCCTGGCTCTCTTAATAAAAATCGATATGGCATTAAATCAGCTAATGTTAATGCTTTTACATCGGCAAGCGGATGATCAAGCGGCACAATAAAGACCAATGGGTTATGTAAAAAACGCGCGGCTTGGGCATGTTCAAGTGATGGTGGGTGGCTAAACACATAAATGTCGTCTTCTCCACGCTCAAAACGCGCTAACACTGCAGAGCGGTTGCCAATTTCCAATGGCAGCTCGACATGGGGATGGGCATTACTGTAAGGCCCAAGTAACTTAGGCAAAATATATTGTGCAGTGTTTACCATGGCAATTTTACAGCGCCCGCGCTCCCCGCCTTTAAGCTCGGCTAAATAGTCTTGGTAATCATCAAAGTGCCCAAACACTTGCTCACAAGTTCTAAATAATTGTAAGCCAGCCTCGGTAACCTGTAATTTTTGCTGTTGCATAACAATTAAAGGCTCATTAACGGCTTCTTGTAAGCGCTTAATTTGCAAAGAAACGGTAGGCTGGGTTAAATGCAATTGCCGAGCTGTTTCGCTAATGGAGCCGGTTTTAACTACACTCATAAAGACTTCGAGTAGCCTAAACGATAGTTGCCTTATGTTCATTATTCACCTCATAGATTTTTATCTATAAGATACTATCATTCATTTTATTATTTACTATACAAAGATAGGCTTACAATAGCGCCGCTTAACAAATTGAGTAACTAATAACAAAAAGGAGAACAGTGTGCCTGATATCGTCGTAATGTTTTTTATTCTAGGATTAGTGGCGGGGATTTTACGTTCTGATTTAGCAATACCTAAAGCCACTTATGACACACTAAGTCTATTGTTAATGCTCACCATAGGGTTAAAAGGTGGCATGGTGCTGCATGGTAACTTAAGCTGGCAACTTCTTCCTGAAATGGCCTCGGTTATGTTACTCGGTGGTCTTATTCCCCTTACTCTTTACCCTATTTTAAAATATGTTGTTAGACTCAGTGTGGCCAATAGCGCCAGTATTGCTGCGCATTATGGCTCGGTAAGCGCAGGTACCTTTGCAGTTGCATTGGCTTATGCAGAGTCAGCTAAATTAGAGGTAGGTGCTGAGGTTACACTGTATTTAGTGATGCTCGAATTACCTGCCATTATTGTCGGTTTAATGCTGTATCGTAAACTCGACAAACAACATAGCCAAAGTAATACACTGTCACTCAAAGCGCTTTGGCACGAAACACTTACTAACAAAAGCGTGATTTTGTTAGTTGGCGGTGTGATCATCGGAATGATGTATGGCACACAGCAAGGCAGTCAAGTAACCAGTCTTTTAACCAGTAGTTTTAAAGTAGTACTGGCATTGTTTTTACTTGAAATGGGTTTAGTGGCTGCGCAAACTCTGCGCCCATTTCCTTGGCAGCATTGGAGACTCGCTGCATTTGCTATTATTACTCCGCTATTTTTAGGTACTATCGGCGTGGCTGTAGGCACACTATTAAAATTAGAATTAGGCTCGGTGGTGATACTCGGTAGTTTAGTGGCTAGTGCGTCTTATATTGCAGCCCCTGCGGCAATTAAAGCAGCCGTTCCCAAGGCTGATATTGGCCTAGCTATGCTCAGCTCTTTAGGGGTAACGTTTCCGTTTAATGTGATTGTTGGTATTGGTTTGTACCATAAGCTTGCGCTTGCCATGCACTAAAATAAACACCAATAAAGCCCAACATGGGCTTGTATTTTTTAACTATGCCCCGCCATTACTAAGTTATTACCCTCTTTAAAAACTCAACAAATATAAAACAAAAACGCTAACTTATTTCTACAATCAGATTGCAATTAAGCGATTAGTTTACGTAAAAAAACATTTTAAAAATTATTTTGATTGAGCAATTAAAAAACACTTTACTTGGTATAAAAAGCAGCATAAATTCGCAGCCAAATTAATCTGCTTCAAATAATCGCGCCACTATCACACCTAAATCAGCAATTATTTAAACCCTTTTTATCGGAATAATCTAATGGTGGAACTTGCCGCTAATAGTAAATCAAATAATCCTTTAGCCCCTGTTATTGGTTTATCTTTTTTTGCTATTGCTTCGGGCTTTTTAATGAGCCTGATCCCGTTATCACTGAGTGCTTTTAAGTTAAGTATTGATCTTGCGCCTTGGCTTGCCAGCGTCTTTTATTTTGGTTTACTTATTGGCGCGCTGTGTATTGAGCGTGTGGTAGTAAAAATTGGCCATCGTGTGGCATTTATCGCATTTTTAATGTTGCTGATCATCAGTGTTATTGCACAGATCATTTCCCCTACAGCCACAATGTGGTTAATTGCGCGCTTTGTTGCTGGTATTGCTGTTGCGGGAGTATTTGTAGTGGTTGAGTCGTGGTTGTTAATGGCGAATACACCTAAGGCGCGAGCTAAACGCTTAGGTTTATATATGACCTCTTTATATGGTGGCAGCGCTGTGGGGCAATTAGCAATCACACCGCTTGGCACTGAAGGTGCCGTACCGTATTTATTTGTCGTGGCCCTTTTGGCGTTGGCTATTTTAGCACCATTATTAATTACCACAGGCCAACCTAATGCTCAGCAATTACAAAAGCTGCCACTTAAAGAGTTAAAAACTCTCAGCCGCCCTGCTATTTTAGGCTGTTTAGTATCAGGATTATTACTAGGCCCTATTTACGGGTTATTACCTGTTTATATAGCCGCGCAAACTGATCAAGCCCAATATACCGGCTTACTTATGGCGGTGATTATTTTAGGTGGCATGCTGGTGCAACCTTTAGTGAGTTATTTATCAACCCGTATTATAAAAAGCTTACTTATGGCTATTTTTTGTTTTGTTGGTGCTGCCAGCGTAATGGGAATATTAAACGCGCATAGCTTTGGTGGATTAGTTGTAAGTTACTTTGTATTAGGTGCGTGTAGTTTTGCACTTTATCCGATTGCAATTACTTTAGCGTGCGACTCCTTACCTATGGCAAAAATAGTGTCAGCAACTGAAATAATGCTGCTCAGCTACAGTGTTGGCTCTGTATTAGGCCCGTTGTTGGCAACGCATTTTTCTGATGCAAGCCATGGTGTGCTTATTTATTTAGGTGGTTGTTTAATTACCACCTGTATTTATATGCTCATAAAAAGTATGAAAAAAATACCCACAGGTAACACCCCTGTTGCAGGTTAATTAACGCGATAAACCGCTTAAGCTTATTCGTTTGCCACTAAGCGGTTTATACCTGCGCTACCACTTTACTAGCTATGTTTTTTAACTCTTTTAGCTCAATTTGATACTCGTTTATGAGCTCGTCAACAAAACAGCTGCGGTTGTTGTCATCACTTATGATAAACACCTTGTGTTTAGCACGAGTGAGCGCCACATAAAATAAGCGTCGCTCTTCGCTATGGGCATACAAATCTTTAGCGGGTAAGAGAGCTTCTAACATTGCAGGCGATGGCTTAGTGCTCGGAAATCCAAATTGCCCGCCATGCATACCTAATATAACTACATAATCGGCTTCTTTACCCTTTGAACCATGAAAGGTATCACACTCAATTTGTAATGAAGAAAAGGTGTGCTGCAAGGCGTTAATATCGGCTTTAGTAGGTAGCTGAAAGCGATACCGCGCCAGTAAATACACAATAGCGGGCTTATTTGTGTTGATAGCGCCAAGTACATGGTCAAGTGCCCCATTATTTAGCTCAGCTATTTTTGTATTTTTGCTTGAGACAACATTCGCTGTTTTTAATACGCTAATAGCGGGCTTTGTCACTTGTGATAACGAGTTAATTTGCTTAGCTAACTGGGCAGGGTTTTTCATGATAAAACATGAAGCAACCTCACTAATTTTATTATTAAAACGAAACGTAACATCCAGTATGGTTTGTGTGGTAAAACCAAAATGTGCGGCAAATTCTGTGGTCAGGCGCATATCAGCACCACTAAAACGGTAAATAGCTTGCCAGTCATCGCCTACTACAAACAATGAGCTTCTAGGCTTACTATCGCGCAGCGCTTTAACCAGCGCCGCACGCGTATGCGATATATCTTGAAATTCATCAACCATGATATAACGCCAAGATGATATAAACTTTCCTGTATTAACATAATCGAGGGCTTTGAGGATCATATCGTCAAAGTCTATTTCACCTTGAGTATGTAAATAATGGTTATAGTTGGCTAATAATGGCTTTAATAATTTCCAAGCCTGCTGTATCTGCTTTGAATCGTTCTCAAGCGTTATATTTGCTGTTTTATACACGCTAATTAATTGACTAAATAAAGTCGCTAACTTGGTTAAATAACCGCCAGCTTTTATCTCTTGTAGAAGCGCTATATGATTAGGCTTTGCAGTGCTTAATTCAAACCCACTTTTAACGTCATTAAGATTGTTATTTATATAGTTTACCAATGCTTTAGCATACTGTGGCTTAGCATTAGCAAGCGATTCAAAACACGCTTCAACCCATTTTATTTTAGCTTTTTCGTTTTCAGCAAGTTTAGATATTTTAGGCGTTTTTCTCTCAACCTCACTAATAATTGTTAAACCTAAGCTGTGAAAAGTGGCGGTTTTTATAGCCTGTGTATTCAGCTTAGCTTTAATACGTTCGTCCATTTCACTGGCAGCTTGCTTACCATAGGCGAGTAATAAAATATCATCGTAATTAGCTTGCTCACTGTTAACTAAATAGCCCGCTCGCGCCACCATTACACTGGTTTTACCTGTGCCGGCTCCGGCTAATACGAGGTTATTATCGTCATCGATAATGCATGCCCGTCTTTGCTTCTCAGTAAGTGGGTTTGCTTCAACGTTATCGAAAAAACCAGCATAACGCTGCAACTGTGTCTGTGTGTATTTATGCTGTAAAAAGCGAGTCAATGGATCGCTCCACTGACTATATTGTTCGAGCAGTTTTATTTGCGTGCTAACAACAGCCAATGCCTCACTCTTTTTTATCCAAGGTAACCAGCGGTTGTATTGTTGTTTAACGCGCTGTTTTATATCTGCCACATAGGATTGACGCAAAAATTGATGATGTGCAAATTGGTTAATATTTTCTAGCAGCTCATTTAATGGTTCAATATTATTATTGACCCATAGCTGATCCGTCTTGGCTTTAAGTATTCGGTGACTGCCATAAGCCCTCATCCACACTCGATACTGCCCAGACTGTGTTGAAAAACGTAGTGTTTGTCCAAGCACCCCATATTCATAACAAATAGGCGAGGTTAAATCGCACCAATTCAGTGTATCTGTGTGCTTTTTGTTGTTAATGACTAAACCTTGTTGATTAATATCAACAGCGAGGTGTGGGGTAAACAGACGGCCAAATACGCTGGGGAAAATAGAATTCATTAACAGCAGAATTCCTTTATAAAAATGAACCAATTAACGCTATTTTAAGGTAATACGCGCTGTAAGGATAATAAATCTGGCGGTAAAATTTTCAACGCGTTAAAGTTGGACAAAAAACAACCAATCAATTTATCCATTTCCTTGGCATAACTCCCTATTGTGACTAATATTTACTCTACATACAGTGATTTAACAAGGATTGAAACATGCGAATTAACTCAATTAGAACCAAAGTTATTTTACCTATTGCTTTTTTAGCACTGATCCTTGCAGGTTTACTTGTATCAATTGCATCAATTACTTACATACAAGACAACGCGATGAAAAGGCAAACCGAAACCTTTTTTGAAGCCGTTACCGTTATTTTAAATGCTGACAGAGACATATACCAAGCACGTATTGCACTGGAAAATCTACTCAGTGCCACAGGCGATAATGAGACCAATAAAGCAGAGTTTTTAGAAAACGCTGAACAAGTCAAAGACCGCTTCAACAAATACTTAACGTACTTAAAAGATGAACGAGCACTATTGTCAAAACATGACTCTTTTTCTCGTTTTGCGCCTTTATACAATCAATGGCTAGACCACAGTAAAACGTTAATGGATTCGAGTCACTCACAAAGTAAAATGCAAAGTGATTTGAATCAAACTGAATCTGAATTTTTACAAATACGAGAAATGATGGATCAAGCAGGTGAAGAGCTTCGCATCCATACCAATAAACAGCAGCAAGATAAAGTCGGCTCAGAGTTATTAAGTCGCTATGTAGAAGCAATGGCCGAGGTGCTCAATGCAGATAGAGATATATACCAAGCTCGACTAGCAAAACAAAAAATTGTAAACCAACATGGCGAATTGGCACAAAACCAAAAACTATTTGAAGAAAATGCAGCTCAGGTTATTCGTCGTTTTAATAGTTACCGCAGCTACTTAATTGATGAGCCACAACTGACACAAAAATACGCTAATTTTGATCAACTTTATCAACAGTGGTACGAGAAAGGAAAAGCGTTAGTTTACTCAAGTTCGGCTAATCAAATAGCCTTAATTGATGATAATTTAGCGCAAGCAGATAAAAGCTTTAATGAATTGAGAGAAATACTTGATATAGCGGGCGAAGAAGCGCGAACCTATGCTCGAAAAGTAAAACATGAAGTGCAAGCTAGTATTCAACTTTTTGAAAAAATTGTGTTTGTTATCATTATTATTGCCTTTATTGTTGCTTTAGCTGTGGGTTATTACATCCCTAAAAAACTCACCGACAATATAAATAATATTACTCTACGAATCCAAGAAATTGCCGCTGGTGATGGTGATTTAACGCAAAGAATTAATACTACATCACATGACGAGCTCGGTGAGCTGAGTAATGAGTTTGATAACTTTTTAGCGCACCTGCAGCAAATAATAAAAAACATTCAGCAGCAATCCATTCAACTAGGTACTGTGACCGGCGATCTTAATAATGTCTCTGATACCGCGATGGACGTGACCCAGCAACTTGCTAATGCGTCTGACTCTATTGTAAGCGCTGGTCATGAAATGGATATGGCAAACCAGCAAATGGCTGAGCTGGCTAAAAATACCGCCCACGAAGCTGATATTTCTAGCGAGCAGGTACAACAAGGAGTTCAAGCCATTGATGTATCGAGTAAAGCAATTGAAGATTTAATCAATGATATTCAATCGGCTTTATCAAACTCTATTGAATTAGAAAGCAGCTCAACCGATATTACGTCTGTACTTGAGGTCATTAGAAATATTGCCGAACAAACTAACTTATTAGCGTTAAATGCCGCGATTGAGGCCGCCAGAGCTGGCGAGCAAGGCCGTGGGTTTGCCGTTGTCGCTGATGAGGTTAGAACGTTGGCTACTCGCACACAACAAAGCACCGATGAAATAGATACAATGATCCAACGCTTAAATAACAATGTAAAAGCGTCATCAGATTCTATTAAAAACAGTCAAACAAATGCTAATGCCACACTCAGTAATTTTGATGCCGTTATTAGTATTTTTAGCAACCTAACTCACGCCTTTGAAAAAGTGCAGCAAATGTCGGCCGAAACCGCACAAGCAACACAAGAACAATCCCATGTAGCAAACGAGATTAATAGAAATTTGGTATCGTTAAAAGAACAGTCAGCACAAATGAAACAAATCTCTGAGCAAACAACATTGCAGTCAAAAAATGTATCAGCGCTTTACAAGCAAATGAAATCGCAAGTAGATAGCTTTAAGGTATAGTGCTGTATGTTTGTAAAACAATGGCGCAGTGTTTACTGCGCCATTAAGATAAACCCAACTAAGCCGAATAGCCTAGGCTAGTGTATCAATAATAATTATTTCACACTCTGTTGCTGCAGTTAGCGTGATAAAATCAGCATGAGTGACCTCAGCACCATCCCCTTTGTTCATGGTAATTACACTGTTTTTGTCATCTACAGTAAATGCACCATCAGATGCAAGTACATAAGCTTGATGATCAATACGCTGAGTGATGGTGGTACCTTTTGCAAGCTTTCCACCATAAATGCGTGCTTGTTGATTGATAAATAAGGTGTTACCCGCATCTTCTGCATAACCCGACACTAAAAGCGTAAGCTCGTTAGCTACGTCGGTCGGAAATTTTTTACTTTCCCAACGCGGCGGCACATCTTGTTTATTACTTTGAATCCAAATTTGATAAAAAGTAAGTGGCTCATTGGTACGATTATACTCAGAATGCACAATACCTGTGCCTGCACTCATTACCTGCACTTCACCTTGCTCGGTTATGCCTTTATTACCCATACTATCTTGATGAGTAATGGCACCACTGCGTATGAAACTAATAATTTCCATATTTTTGTGTGGATGAGCTCCAAATCCCATTTCAGGTGCAACCCAATCATCATTAACAACGCGTAGTGTACCAAAGCCCATACGTGCCGGATTATAGTAATGTGCAAAACTAAAATGATGTTTAGATTTAAGCCAACCGTGATCGGCACTGCCTAAACTATTCTTTGGATAATGATTGATCATGGTCTTTCCTCAAAAAGAATAAACATTAATTAATATGGACGTTCACGGTCGTGTGGAGCATCAAAATGATGCTTTGCACCCAGCGGTACTATTTGTGTTGGATTAATCGTTAAGTGGCTTACATAGTAATGCACCTTTGTGTACTCTAAATCGACTGTTTCTTTAACACCCGGTACTTGGTACAGCTCGTTAACGTAATTGCTAATATGGTGAAACTCGCTTAATTTTTGACGGTTACACTTAAAATGCCCGTGATACACCGCATCAAAGCGAATGAGGGTTGTAAATAAACGCCAATCAGCTTCTGTAATAACATCACCAACGAGATAGCGCTGCTTAGCTAAACGCGCTTCTAGCCAGTCTAAACTATCAAATAGTGCGGTGTAAGCCTCGTTGTAAGCTTCTTGTGTAGTAGCAAAACCGGCTTTATATACGCCATTATTAATGGTGTTATAGACACGGTTATTCACGGCTTCAATTTCTTCACGAAGTGGCTCTGGATAATAATCATCAGTATTGCCAGTGAGCTCATTAAACGCACTATTAAGCATACGAATAATCTCTATTGATTCATTATTTACAATAGTTTGCGTTTTTTTATCCCATAAAATCGGCACAGTAACCCGCCCTTCATAACTAGGATCGGCTTTTAAATACAATTGATAGGCGTAATCTAAGTTATAAAGTGGATCGCCCTGCTCGCCAAATTCCCAGCCGTTTTCCATCATGGGCGCTTCAACAATACTCATAGAAATAATGTCTTCGAGCTGCTTTAATTTACGAAAAATAATCGTTCTGTGCGCCCAAGGGCACGCTAGCGATACATATAAATGATAACGCCCCGCCTCAGGGGTAAATTTGCTTTGTGGCGCTGATGAAATAGTATCCCTAAAACGGCTGTCTTGACGTACAAATTTACCGTCGCTTTTTTCAGTGTCGTACCATTTATCGACCCATTCACCGTTAACAAGTAATCCCATGTCCGTCTCCTAAGTATGTAGAATGTGCCAACCTTACGCAGATTGGCAGCTTAAAGTTCAATCAGTTATGTGATCAGCTTATTGGTTTAATTTGTTATGAATTTTTCCATCAAGGGATAGCTTTCCAGCTCCTTGAATAAATAAGGCCAAGGTAATTGCCAACAACGATAAACCAAACTCGTAACCGTTGTTGCTCATAAATAAGCCGTTATCTATATGTACGGTAAAAATAGCAACCACCATAGTGATAGCCAGTACAAAACTCGCAGGACGCACCAACAAACCAACGATGAGTAGTAATCCACCAAAAAATTCAGCGCCACCCGCCATTAATGCCATTAAATAGCCCGGTGCTAAGCCAATCGACTCCATCCATTGCCCTGTGCCTTCCAAGCCATAGCCACCAAACCACGCAAACAGTTTTTGTGCCCCATGAGCACTAAACACTAATCCTGCAATAAGCCTTAATGGTAGTGTTGCAAAAGACTGTTCAGTTTTTGTGATGGCAGCTGTGATATTTTTAATCGTCATAATGTTTACCTGTATTGTTTCTGTTGATTATGCAGCTATTGTATAAGTTGAATTAAAATTAAATAACTCCTATTATTTGCTTTATATGTTCAAATATTTTGAACATTTAATATTTGGTATGATGATGAATACACCCCCTATTAGCATAGAAGCTTTACTGGTATTAGACGCCATTGAGCATCGTGGCAGTTATGCAGCCGCTGCAGAACAACTTAATAAAGTGCCATCAGCCCTGTCGTATATTGTTAATAAACTTGAAGAGCAATTAAATGTAACTTTATTTCAGCGCCAAGGTCGGCGAGCAGTTTTAACCCCCGCAGGTAAACATTTACTGAGCGAGGGGCGTAAAGTGCTCAATGCTATAAATAATTTATCGGAGCAAACACAAACCATAGCTAATGGCTGGGAGCCTAGAATACGGATTGCTTGTGACTCAATTATTGACGTAACTAATGTTTTTGCTGCTTTGCAACAATTTTTAATTGAACATAAAAGCATTGAAATTGATGTAAAAGAAGAGGTGATGAGCGGTACATGGGAGGCGTTAATAGAGGACAATGTTGACTTAGTGATTGGTGCACCCGCCCCCGTGCCTGCTCAAAAAGGGATCAGAGCAGTGAAAATAACGGATATTCAAAATGTACTTGTGGTTCACCCAACCCACCCTTTAGCAAAAGAGCAAAAACCCATCAAGCCTAGTGAGCTTGGTCAATACACCACAGTGATAGTTCATGACTCTGCAAAACAAAGTATTCCGTGGTCAGCTAATTTAATCGAAGGTAGTCAACGTTTTTATGTAAGCTCCGTAAAACAAAAAATTACCGCTATTTTATCGGGAATCGGGATTGGTTATTTACCAGTAAACCTTATTGCTGAACATATTAAAGCTAAAAAACTTCATGTTGTGGAGCTCATTGAACCACGTCCTATTCAAGACTTATACCTTGCATGGAAAATAACCAACAAAGGTAAAGGATTAAAAAAATTGACTCAACTTTTAATCGACAATAATTTACAGACATGAAATAAGCAAACTACATAAATGCAAAAGCCCATGCTAACTAAATTAGCATGGGCTTTTTTAATCACTAATAGATGTTATAAAGCAAGATCTTGCTTAGCACGTGTTAAGTTGTGCGACACTAACTCGTTACCTGATATTTGCTGTGCTTCGTAAAAGTCAGATAACGCTGCGGTTTCGTTTTTAGCCATTAAACGGCCAACACCGCGGTTACTTAAAGCAAATGAAGTCAGCTCACGTACTTTAAAACGTGGGCCTGTACTTTGCTGTAATAATGTAATTGCTTTTGAGCAAATTTCTTCAGCTTGGCTGTAGTTTTTTGATTTTACATTTAATGCGCAACTGTTAAATGCAACTTCGAATTCTTGTGGGGCTGTTGCAGCCTCTTCAATAACCATTAACTTGTAGTCACTTTGATCAGCCATTACAGCAGCTGAGCAAGTTAATAAAGAGCCAAGAGCGATGGTTTTGATAAGTGAGCGTTTCATGATTAGTTTCCTATTTGGTTAGTCGTGCTTGTTGCCGACAACTAAACTTTAGAGTGTTTACTTAATCTCGACAAACGATTAAAAACAAACCAATAAGTGAAAAAAACTAACCTATAGACTTTAGTCTAATTAAACTGAGTATATTTGTTTTAATAAAAGCGACAAATAACCGCTCGTTTAACTAGGCTGCAAACCCGATATGATTATTTACTGATTTAAGTAATCAATAACTTCTTCTTGTAAATCAATGTATTCGTCTTCAGACATATTTAACTTTTTAAGTATAAACGGTTCAAGGCGCTCCCAATCTTTAATTTTTTCATCACGTAAAATACTATTTACTATGCTTTCAGAGAGCTTTAACACACAAAAACAGAGCTGTTGATTAGGATCGGATGTGTCCTCAAGTAAACTTAAATCATGATGGCGTAGAATAAGCTGGCAAATATCTCTTGGTAAATGCCAACTCGATGCTAAGTAATAGCCGATAATGGCATGATTAGCGCCATAAACACGATCTTCAATATCAACTAAACTTTCTTTACTGCTTCTATTTGAACCATGCAGCACATTGACGTAGTCGTCATATTTAATCGCCATCGGAACTATGCCGCAATCATGAAATAAACCGAGTGTGTATAAATATTCAACTGGAATTTTATTTTTTACTCGCTGTCCAACAATCATGTTTACATTAGCAATTTCAGACGCGTTATCCCAAAAACGCTCTAAACTAATACAACATGTTTTTTGTAAAAACATTTGCTTTAATTTAAGCGCAGGAATAAGTGCTTCTATACCATTCCAACCTAAAAACATGATGGCTTGTTTTATGTCAGCAATGCTTCGCACTAAGCCGTAAGCGGGTGAATTAACAATTTTTAAAATAGCAGACGATATGGCCACATCTTTAGCAACTATATCTGCAGCAGCCATTAAAGACGGCTCATTTTGATGTGCTAATCTATCAAGATCATCTAAAATTTGCGGTTTTGGGGGAATAATAAAGTTTTTGTTTACATCAGATAATACCTGCTCATTAACGACAAACATCGATGTCTAGCCTCCAGCTAAGCTATATGGATTATTTATTTAATTCCATTTGAACTTTTATACTAGAAGTTGATTAGAGATTTATCAATTTGTAGGTGCTGAAATTGGTAGGGTAAAAATAATTTTTAAAACCAAAGCAGCACACGCCCGGTATATAGACGTGTGCTTTGAATACTAGCTTATTAGAAGTAATAGCCAATATTAATGTTGAAGCGGCGTTCAGTTTCGCTGCTATCGCCCGCTAATGAACCACCAACAAACGGCATGTTTTTACCATGAACTAAGTCAAAGTATGTAAATAAACCACCTGCAGCGACCGAGAAACCGGTTACGTTCATCCAGGTATCTTTGCTGTTGTCTGATTTGTCGTAAATAGCGCTGTAGTCATTATAAAACTGTAAGTTTGTTACTGCGCCCCATTGCACCGGCACACTGTATGCTACGTTTGCACTCGACATAGTTGCTTCCGCTGCCATGCTATCGTAAAACGAGTAAGCGCCTACAGCAATACGGTTTACGTTATCAATATCGTAGTTGTATTCGCCATGTTGTAATTGCAAGTTCCAAGGGCCCATATTACTGTTTAAGTGAAGCGCCCATGCGTTATAGTCACCTGCGCGGTCAACACCATCATGCAAGCCACCAGCAAGCGCTGACACACCAATTTCAGTTTTACCACCCTCATGCTCTATGTGGTAGCCGTAACGACCTGAGAACGTATTATATTCGCCAATTGGATTGGTCGGCTCAGCGTAAACACCATCACCAGCTTCTCTAAAACCAACAATATCGTATGAGTAGCGATCGCTGCGGTTATCTACATAACCATCAACACCACCTAATTCATCATTTTTGAAAAAGCCTAAATCAAGCTGCCAGTTATCGGCAATTTTACGCTTAAATAACACCCCTAAATCGTGGTCGTCTTCAAGGCCAACGTAATAGTTAGTGCTGAAAAAGTAGTTATGTGAATTGTAAGGCCAGTTACCAAAAGGAACCTGAGTAATACCTGCTTGAACTTGCCAATCATCAGCAAAATCGTAAGCAGCATAGGCGTATTTAACAGCTGTCATGTAATCAAAAAAACGAATTTCAGCGTTTAGTTTTACATCACCCACATCGCCTGAGAAATTTAAGCGAAAAATATCAAAGTCAAAATCGCCGCCGCGATTTTTATTGTCGTCATCATACGAGGTGTGGCTATAGTTGGTTCGAACAGCACCGCCAATTTTAATTCCCTGAGGCTTGTGTTCATGTTTAGTTACTTTAACTTCAGCTATATCTTCTTTCTGTTCAATGGTGCGCTCGATTGTCTTTTCACTTTTTTGCTCTGCTTTTGCAAGTTGCTTTTGCAGCATTTCCACTTGTTTTTGTAAGCTGCTTAATTGCTGCTTTACTTTATCAAGATCTGTATCTGCATGTGCCGGATGTGAAAAAACAACCATAGCCACTGCCAGTGCTAAAGGTTTCATAGGTGTCATAATTTGTCCTTGCTTGCCTTGTTGATGTTATTAACTCGAACTTGGTCAGCGTGAGCTAAGTACCTGCTTGATTTTACATGTTGTTTTACAATGATAACGTATTTTTACAACTCTTCAATTACACTTTATGATTTTGCGCAACACACCAGCAACACACACTACTTTTTAGCAGGGTAAGCATAACAATTAATCATCATTTTAATAAATGAAAGCAGCAGCTTGCAAAATTAAAGCTTAAAAAATAGCAGGATGATCATGTACCTATTTTTAATGTGTTATTATTTAAAAATCATATTTAAAACAGCCAGTTTGTTGCTACATATATAAATTAAGGATTCTCCAAAAATGAAAAATAACGATACCTTTAACACAATTGCTACGTTAATTTTTAAGCATCTTTATAATAACTTTCCAAGCCCAAGCCAGTTAGATCCTGAACAATTAATTAGCGATGCCTCAGATCATCAAGGTGAGCAAATAAAAGGAACAATTGCGTTTCTTCTTCATGAGGAATATATATTTTCGACGCCCAGCGCCACTTTTTTGCTAACCGAAAAAGGCTTTAGCCACGCTTTGTGTCCTAAGTTTTAAACTCACCACTTACAAAGCGATACCACAAAAAAAGCCCTAGCAATTAAAGCTAGGGCTTTATAATGATTTTTAACGTTTATTTTTTCTCTTTTTCTAAACGCTTCTTAAGGCTCAATGCCGCGTCGGCCGCCAGTAAGCGCATAAATTCAGAACCATTATTTTGCTCACCCTGCCCTGCACCTATAACAATTTCAGGCACTAAGCGACTGTTACCTAAGCTATTAAATAAAGCCGTTTGAATTTTAACTTCTGCTTTAAGTGTTTCATCAAATACATACTTAGGATCAAGCGCTGCTGATTTTGCGCGTAAACGTGCTTCAGCTAAAACGTCCATACCTAATGCTTCTAAGCGTTGCTGTTTTAAAATTTCTTCTTGCTCTTTTGCAAGCTCCGCTTTAACAGCTACACGTTGCTGGGCAGAAATAATCGCATTCGCTTTTATTCGTTCTGCATCAATTTGCTCTTTAATTTTTAGCTTTTCAGACTCAGCTCTTTGCTTTGCAATCGCTTGTTCGCCTAATGCCACTTCAGTACGTGCTTGTTGCTCTGCTTTTTTAAGGTTTTGTCTTGCCAGCGCTTCATCAGCAGCCGCTTGTTTTTGCGCCTCTAAACGTGCATTTACTTTATTTTCGTAATCAATATCAATAATACTCGCATCAACGACTGTGATCCCATAAGAGCCTAAAATAGGCGCATTACGTAGCGGATTACCTTCAGCATCCTTCTTTATATTAATGGTAACGCGTTGTTGCTTACTTAAATTACTTAAATCATCTGACTTATCACGCTCACCGGTACTAATAATTTGCTCAGTAACAAAAATACCATTCGTAAGTTGATCAGAAAAATCTTGGCTTAATTGACCATTACCACCTGAATAATGTTGCTCCACCGACATCATACGAGCCGACGCTTTTACATTTTCTGTTGTTGCACGCATTAAAAGGTTAGAAATTAGGGTTTCTTGGGAACCAAATTCTTCATGAATTTTTAATAAACCACGCAAAGCACCCGATTCACTAGCGGGTACGTTGCCAGGTAATCTAAAGCGGGAAACACCGCGTGCCCCACCGGTCGTGGTATCTAAGAATCGAATAGGAATGAGTGGTACAATGGCACTGGCTGTTGCGCTGCTATCGCCGGTAAAGTTAATTGAAATAACTTTTTTATAGGCTGATGTCGTACCAAATGCTTTTAAGTAAGGGCCCGCTTGATTTATTACCGTTAAATTACCAGTAAAAGCTGACTGATGAACTAGCCGTTCATCGGCTTCATTCCATGAAATAACCTGCGACGTTAATGTTGCAATCACTGCTAACACCACGACAACGGATGTTAGTAAAATCACATTACGACGACCAAAACGTGCCATAAATGAGGTGTTTTTTGCCTCAGCGACTGCTTGTTGCTCGCTATCCATTTTTAGTACTCTCCATGTTTAGTTTCTTTTTAACAAAATACGTAATTTCTTGTTCGCTTAAATGCGCACAAAAACTACCCGATCGATGCAAATCTACAAATGTTGCAAGGATCTCTTGTTTGCCTTTAATTGTTTTTTCCTGGTTTTCTTGGGTTTGGTTTTTCTCGCTAAGTTGAGCAATAAGTTCATCAATAATGGTGTCTTTATCAAATAACACATTATATTCTTTTGACTTTCTTACTCGGCTCTTACGTACATTGCTGTAAATCACATAAAGCGCCACACACAAAATAATAACAAGCGTACTTAACCCAATAATATAAAAAATCATAACGTCTGCTTATATTAATTGAATAATTAACCCTAACAACAAATGTAACGGTTAAATCACAAATGTTAAGCCGATAATTTTACAGAATAACGACCCAAATAACAGAATTAAAACTTGGCTTGTGTATATTTTTGTAAACTAAAAATTAATCAGTGCGATTAAGTAACCTGACTAGCTGGGTGATCACCATTTCTGGCTCATCATTTTGTGGATAGTGGTAACTTTTACTGGTTAGCACTATCTCACCTTGAGGAAAAGCATTAGCCCAGTTTAAATGCAGTTCTCCCCACATTTCACGCCCTTTATCAGTAAAAAATAACACCGATGGATTTTCATATTTTTTAACTGAGGCAATAACCGTCACGGGAATATCTGCTATTTGTGGGTAATCGGGCAAAGGCCGCTTCGACCAAAAGTCTAAATACTGATTCGACATGCCGTTTTTCATATCATCACGTTTTATAGCAGCAATTTCTTTTTCAGCGCGCGGTAAATCAATCTTACGCATAATATCAACATCATGCTCTGAGGCGGGTTCAATTAACATTAACGCTTTAATGTTATCGGGGTAGCTTGCTGCAAATACCCTTGCGATATAAGCACCATAAGAATGCGCCACATAAACTACCGGCTCTTCAATTTTTAACGCTTTAAGTAATAGTAAAGCCTCAGTAGCATACTCCTCTGAGCTATAGTTTTTCTTTATTTGCGAAGAGCCGCCATTGCCAATTCGAGAATAGCGAATTACTTTTGCATGCTTGATAAGCGAGTTATAAATGGGATCCCAATCACTCAGCCCTGCAGAGCCCCCCGCCTCAAGTAAAACAGTGTGTTTACCACTACCCGCCATTTCATATTCAATATCAAAGCCATTTACTTTAACTTTAGCAAGCTCAGCAAACACAGCGGTAGAGGTGATTAATACCCAAAATAGAGTCGTTTTTATTATTAGTTTCATGTTGTTAAAGCTAATTAGTAGTTAGCTTAAGTTTATAACATTAAGCACTATGTTTATAAATAATTTCTCTATCACATACCCTTAAAAATAAATAATCACGTCAATCACTCTTAAATCCTGTTTTGACTGATAGATTTCCCTATTCAAGCCTATAAACCTCTGTAACCCTATGCCATAATCTAAATAATTCATAAATTTAGTAACTTGGCGGTATATAAACCGTTTCAAGCTAACTTATAGGGTTTTTTAATGGCTTATCAAGAGCAAAACCAAGCAACAATCTACTGGCACGACTATGAAACGTGGGGGGCAAGCCCACAAAAAGATAAGCCGAGCCAATTTGCAGGTGTACGCACCGATCTTGATTTAAATATTATTGGCGAGCCGCTTATTGAGTACTGTAAGCCGCAAGCGGATTATTTACCGCATCCTGAGGCGTGTTTAATCACCGGTATTACCCCGCAAGTGGCGATGCAAAAAGGCTTAGTTGAGGCTGAGTTTATTGCTAAAATTCATGCCGAATTTAGCGTGCCCAATACCTGTGTAGCTGGTTATAACAGTATTCGCTTTGATGATGAAGTAAGCCGATATAGCTTTTATCGTAACTTTTACGACCCATATGAGCGTGAATATAAAAACAATAACAGTCGTTGGGATATTATAGATTTAGTGCGTGCCTGCTATGCACTTCGCCCTGAGGGCATTGAGTGGCCATTAAAAGAAGATGGCAGCCCAAGTTTTAAACTTGAGCATTTAACTGTAGCTAATGGTATTGAACATGCCGCTGCGCACGATGCATTAAGTGATGTAACGGCTACCATTGCACTGGCTAAATTAATAAAAGAAAAGCAGCCTAAGCTGTATCACTTCTTTTTTAGTTTGCGCAATAAAAAAGCCCTTGCTGAATTGGTGGACGTGTTTAACATGACCCCATTAGTGCATACATCGTCGCGTATTCCAGCAACCCAGGGTTGTACCACGTGGGTGGCACCTATGAGCTTTCATCCTCTTAATAAAAACGCAGTTATTTGTTTTGATTTAACCCAAAACCCACAGGTATTACTTGATTTAAATGTAGAAGAGCTACGCAAGCGTTTATACACCAAACGTATAGATTTAGCAGAGGGTGATTTACCCGTAGGTTTAAAGCTGGTGCATTTAAACAAGTGCCCTATTTTAGCACCAGCTAAAACACTGCTGCCTGAAAACGCTGCTCGCTTGGGTATTGACCGAGAGCAATGCTTGACTAATTTAGCCATTTTAAAAGCCAATACCGAGCTTCGCGATAAAGTCACTGAGGTATTTAATGAGCAAGGCGATTACAGCGCCACCACGAACGTGGATTACTTATTATATGATGGGTTTACTAGCCATGCTGATAAAGCTAAATTTGCGATTATTCGTGATGCAAAACCTGAAGACTTGGCAAGTTTAAAGCTTGAATTTGAAGATCCTAAATTTAATACTTTGTTGTTTAGATACCGCGCGCGAAACTGGCCACAAACGCTAAACCAACAAGAGCTTGATCAATGGCGTCAATATTGCCAAAGCAAGTTAATGCATGGCGAAGATCAGCCATCAATCAGCGCACAAGATTTTATGATCACCCTTGAAAACCTAGCGCATGAGCATGATGACAGCGAAAAAAATCTTACAATTTTAAAAGCGCTGTATAACTACGCGCAAAGCATGTAATTTGCTTTAGTGTATATAACCCATGAAAAACGCGACCCTTTAGCAAAAAGTGTCGCGTTTTTTGTTACTAGGTAAAAAACCAAAAAACTATCTCAACAAGAGAGGTAAATGAGAAAACATAAAACCAACATTTACTGTTTATGATTATCACTTCCTCTAAAAGCGCAGCGCCTCTTAGCCTCTTTGTGAACAGTTTACTTTTACCAATTACATTACTTTTTATGCAGTGCTTCAATACGCGCTAGTAAACTTGAGGTATCGTATCTGCCGCCGCCAAGAGCCTGTACATCGGCGTAGTATTGATCGACCGTTGCAGTCATTGGCAGCGTTGCACCATTATTTTTAGCTTCATCAAGGGCAATGCCTAAATCTTTACGCATCCAATCTACAGCAAAACCAAACTCGTACTCACCTGCCCACATTGTTTTGTAGCGGTTTTCCATTTGCCACGAACCAGCTGCGCCTTTAGAAATGGTTTCTATTACTTTTTCGCCATCAAGCCCTGCTTGTTTAGCAAAATGTAAGCCCTCAGCTAAGCCTTGTACCACACCAGCAATACAAATTTGATTAACCATTTTACATAATTGTCCAGATCCAACTTCCCCTAATAACTGGCTAAAACGGCTAAACGCCGCCATGATAGGTTGTGCTTTAGCAAATACCGTTTCGTTGCCACCGGCCATAACGGTTAATACCCCGTTTTCAGCACCTGCTTGACCGCCCGATACTGGCGCATCAATAAAGTCGATATGCTGTAAAGCCGCTTTTGCCGCAACTTCACGCGCTACCTCAGCAGAAGTAGTTGTGTGATCGATTAAAATCGTGTTTTTGTCCATACCAGCTAAAACGCCATCATCGCCGTATACCACTGACCGTAAGTCGTCGTCATTGCCAACACACATAAATACCATATCGGCACCACTTGCAGCTTCACGCGGGGTAGGTGCAAAACTGCCGTTAAAATCTTCAACCCATTTTTGTGCTTTAGCTGCTGTGCGGTTATAAACACATACGCTGTGCCCCGCTTTTGCTAGATGCCCTGCCATTGGGTAACCCATTACGCCTAAACCTATAAATGCAATTTTTACTGACATAAAAATGACCTATTTAACTGATAACTTAGAAACATAAGCTCGATTATGTCAATCGGCCGCTAAAAAAGCGAATGAAAGTCTTTTAAAATTTCCCTCATACGGAAATTAGGTAGGTAATCTATGGATAGTATTTATCAATTTAACGCACCACTTTGTAATAACGATGATTTTTCTTTGAGTCAGCTAAAAGGAAAAACGGTTCTTATTGTTAATACCGCCAGTAAATGTCATTTTTCTGCGCAATTATGCGCGCTAGAAAAGCTATATCAACAATACAAAAACGATGGGTTTACTATTTTAGCCTTTCCGTGTAATCAATTTGATAAAAATGAGCCATTAGAGGGAATGGCCATTAAAGACTATTATCAAAAACATTTTTCAATTAATTTTGAGGTGTTTAATAAGGTCATGGTAAATGGCCCAGATACGCATCCACTGTTTAGTTATTTAAAGTCTCATACACGAGGTATTGCACAAAACCGAGCAATAAAATGGAACTTCACTAAGTTTTTAGTTAATGCACAAGGGCAGCTGGTTGCTCGCTATGCACCGCGAACTAAACCGGAGTCATTACATAATGTAATAACAAGCTGCTTAGAATCAGTGCCCGTTATAAAACCGACGACCGCTCGTTTAGGAGTCCGTTCGGCTGCATTAAAATAATCCTGTCGTAATTAAAACAACAAGAGTGAAGCATCTATAGTAAGAATAGTTTATGGTAATAAAATAATTGATTACTTGGAGCTAGTTAATGGATATTGCTTTTTTTAGTGCTCAGAAATATGAGCGCCCTTTTTTTGAGCAAAGTTTAAATGGCTTTTCTAACATCACTATTACTTACTTTGAGCAAAGTTTATCGGCGCAGACGGCAATATTAGCTAAAAACTTTAACGCTGTGTGCGTATTTGTAAACGATACAGTAGATAAAGCAGTGATTGAGCAACTTGCCACATTGGGTGTTAGCGCTATTTTATTACGCTGTGCGGGGTTTAATAACGTTGACTTGCCTGTTGCCAAACAGCATAACCTCAGCGTATTACGCGTACCCGCTTACAGCCCTGAGGCAGTAGCTGAACATTGTGTTGCCCTTATGCTCACCCTCAGCCGTAAAACACACAAAGCTTATAACCGCGTGCGCGAAGACAACTTTGATTTAAATGGCTTACTCGGGTTTAACTTACATAACAAGACCATAGGGATTATAGGCTGCGGAAAAATAGGCTTGGCACTGTGTAACATTTTAAATGGTTTTGGCGCTAACGTTTTAGTGTGCGACCCTTTTGCAAAACCAGGCAATTACACTATTACCGATTTAAATACCCTACTTGCCCAAAGCGATATAATTTCACTGCACTGCCCGCTGAGCGAAGATACGCATCATTTAATCGATGACGCTGCATTTAATAAAATGAAAACCGGCGTCATGCTCATTAATACTTCTCGCGGTGCGCTGGTAAACAGCCAAGCGTGTATTAAAGCACTTAAATCACAAAAACTGGGGTACTTAGGGCTTGATGTGTACGAACAAGAATCAGAACTGTTTTTTAAAAACCACAGTGACGAAATAAATCAAGACGATATATTCTCTCGTTTAGTGAGTTTTAGAAACGTGTTAATAACAGGGCATCAAGGCTTTTTTACTCAAGAAGCTCTAACCGAAATCGCTAATATAACATTACAAAATGCATTTGAGGTTACTCAAGGAAATAGCTTAACAAACGAAGTGCTATAGCGCGGCTAAACAAAAAGCAAAAAAGCGAACAAAATATAGTGTTCGCTTTTTTGTTATCAATAACACATGAGTTATTAACGCGTTCTAGCCAAACGCAACGTTTGCAAATACTAAGGTCATTAGCACTGGGCAGACAAAACGAATGTACTGAGCAAACCAATAATGTGCACCAGAACTTGCTTGATGAAGCTTATTACCACGTTGCCATAGCCAGCCTACCGTTATAAAGTAAAACAGCCCCATTAACGGCAATTGGTATTGAGTAAATACCATAATCACTAAACCAAATAACCAATCAAAGTTTAAAATAATGGTACTGGCACAAACAAATACAATTGCACTGACTGCCCATGTTGCTTTGGTTCTATCTACACTGTGGTTTTCAACCAAAAATGCCACAGGGATCTCAGTTGATGAAATAGTTGAGGTAACTGAAGCTATCGACATCAATACAAAAAATAATAAGCCAACCAATAAACCAATTTCACCCATAGTGCCAAATAGCTCAGGTAATATGGCAAAAATAAGTTGTCCCTCACCAATTAATTTACCGTTATTAAATACTTCAACGCCATTGTACTGGGCAACATAAATAGCCGGAATTATTAATAAGCCCGCCAAAAACGCCACGCTGGTATCAAGTAGCGCAACACTTGCGGTTAATTTTGGTAAGTTAGCTCCGGGTTTTAAATATGAGCCGTAAATCATCATACAGCCTACCCCAAGCGACAACGAAAAGAACGCTTGCCCCATTGCGGCAATAATTAAATCAGGGTCGAGTATTTTACTAAAGTCAGGCACTAAATAAGCAGCAAACCCTTCGCTTGCGCCATCTAACGTTGCAATATAAATAATAAGCCCAATAAGGAGAACAAGTAAAAGCGGCATTAAACGGCGTGACCAGGTTTCTATTCCCGACTTCACCCCTTTTAAAATAATACTGGCGGTTAAAATAAGCATAAGCGGCGTAAAAATAAAATTACGTAACATAGAGTCGCTATGTAAAAACTCACTCAAGCTATGCAAGCCAAAAAAGCTACTTATAGGCTCTATAGCGTAGGAAAGCATCCAACCGGCCACAATAGAGTAAAAACTTAACATAACGATGGCACCGGCAAGGCCAATATAGCCTGCTGCGGCTCCCACTTTAGGGGCGTGATCTTGCCATGCTTGGCTTAGCGCTTTAACAGGGTTAGCTTGGGCTTTGTAACCTAAATACAGCTCGGTGTATAAAGCAGGTAACGCCAGCAAAAAAATAACGATAAAGTAAACCAGTAAAAATGCGCCGCCACCATGATTAGCAGCCTGCGTAGGAAAACCCCATATATTACCTAAACCTACGGCTGCACCGGCTGCTGCCAATACAAAACCTAGTCGACTTTGAAAACCATCACGCACTTGTGCCATACACCTACAAATCTGTTATTATTTTAACGAATGCGAATTAAACCATATTTAAGAGCCACTGAGTAATAAAAATGTACTTAGCGCTCACAACAACTAACAACCGCTCACAAACTATCCAGCTTTGGGTAATAAATATGTAATCGGTCGTCATTTATAACGAGCAATGATGAGTGTAACTTACTTTGAAAACCAGCTAGAAATCACGCCCGCTTTAGCAAATAACAGCCATTGCATTGCGTTGCTTAACGCGACCACCCTCAATGTGGGTGAATTTGATTTACCCCACTATTTAAGCCCTTTTGAGCTCAATGTTATTAATCGGCGTAAAAATCCACAGGCTAAACAAGAATATTTAGCCACACGTTTAGTGCTTAAATACCTAGTAAAATCCGCTTGTTCTTCTTATGCATCATTAAAGCTGTGTGATATTAGTTCTGAATTTAACCCCGATAACAGTAAATTAGAATTACATATTAAAAATACAACAGGCGTGATCAGTTGCTGTATTTCTCATTCTCATGGTTTTGTAGGTGCAGCGTTAAATGTAGCATCAACTCAATTTGGCTTTGATATTGAAAAAATTAGTTTAAAGCGCCCTTTTAATAAACTCGCTAAACACTTTTACCACCCAGCCGAAGTGAGCTTAATAACCGATACAGATAACATAACAACTCAAGCACATCATTTCTTTAGGATTTGGACATTAAAAGAAGCGCTGGCTAAAGCCACCACCCGCCCTATTGCTCAGCTATTAAGCCCTAATGTGTTTAACGAACTTAATAACGCCCAGCTTACAGCCTGCAGCAATACCGTGGTTGGAGCACATAACGACATGTTTGATATTAGCGTTGTGGCAAAAAAAAGCACCGACTGGCGGTGCTCAATAATGACTATTAACGATTTACGCAGCGCAATCACTTTCTAGTAATCGACTATGAATCGCTTGAACCACTGCATCAGACTCGCTTTGCTCAACTAAAAAGCACAAGTTATGTTTACTTGCACCATGGCAAATAAGTCTAATATTAAAATCACTTAATACTTTCATTAAATTCATTTCGTGCTGACGCAATACAATTTCAGACCCAATAAGTGCTACTAGGGTTAAATTGTTCTCAACCGATACATGGCAAAATTCAGCGAGTTTATCTAAGCACTCTTGATCTAGCTCTGGGCGTGATGCATTAGGCGCATTATCAAGGGTAATTGCTACACTAATTTCAGAGGTGGTAACCAAGTCTACCGAAATATTGCACTCACTTAAAATAGTAAAGATACGTGCTAAAAAACCACTCGCTAATAACATTTCTGGGCTTTTAAGGGTTAATAATATTTGATTTTTACGTTGCGTTACCGCACGAATACCAGGTAGCTGCGATTTTTCACGTTCAATCCACGTACCGCCAAGTTCTGGTTCTCGGCTAGAGCCAACAAACACATTTATATGGCTGCGACTGGCAGGCAAAATTGTAGCTGGGTGCAGCACTTTAGCGCCAAAGGTCGCCATTTCTGCTGCTTCATCAAAACTTAAACGCGCAATAGGAGTGGCTTTTACACACAAACGAGGATCGGTGCTAAAAATACCCACTACGTCAGTCCAAATATGCACACTTTTAGCGTTAATAGCCTCAGCAAGCAGTGCAGCACTATAATCTGAGCCGCCTCGACCGAGCGTGGTCGTTAAATTGTTTGCATCGCTACCAATAAACCCTTGGGTCACAATAACGCTATCATCAAGCAGCGGAATTAAATGTGTTTTAGCGGCTTGCGCTGTGGCGGCCACATTTGGTGTTGCTTTACCAAATTGGCTATCGGTTTTAAGCACCTGGCGCACATCAAAACGAGTGGCTTTTAAACCCTTTAACCTTAGTACTTGAGTAAATAAGTAAGACGATAAACGCTCGCCAAAGCTAAGTAGCTCATCGAACTGCTGCTCAGTATTGAGTGTTTGTGCCGCCAACGTTTGAAATGCATCTAGCGTTTGATTAAACCCAATGGCTAAATCCTCATCTAACGACAGGTCATTTAAAATAGCCTGCTGAATCGCAAGGACACCATCAATATGCTGTTGGCGTTTAGCGGCTTCAATACCCGCTTTGCAAAGCTCCACTAAATGATTGGTCACTCCGGCACTGGCGCTTACTGCAACAATACGTACATTTTTATCGTTTACGATAATTTCGCTACAACGGCTCATCGCCTCAAAGTTAGCAACGCTGGTGCCACCAAATTTGGCAACAATGTAATCTGATTTTGTGCACTGTGAACTTTGTGGCACTGGTTGGGTAGTCATTTCGTCTCCTTTCGCGGCATCCAAACCGCAATAAAACAAGAAGAACTTGGCAGGAAATAAAGATAAGAAAAATCTACTGCCAGAAGCTCTCCACCTAAATTGGTGACAGTTTTGAGGATTCAGCCCCATAAACCGAAAAACAATGGTAACGACCCATTATTTTCCTCGGCGAGTACTTCCCTCCTTAATGATCGCAGGCTGTCGTTGCCTCACATTAAGTACCTAAGTATCGCACCTCTTCTGAATGTATTATTAACCTGTGGCTAATAAAACAAAACCGCACTAAGAGTGCGGCTTTGAAAGTTATCGTTTAGACGTCTAGCTGTCAAGTCGTTTTACTATAAAATCAAATAAAACTACCCATTAAGTAAGAGCCCGCATAACCAAAGGTGTAACACAGTAATAAATACAGCGATAAGCGAAGGTAACTTGCAAACGTCAGCTCTTTTACCTTACTCATGGCTATAATACCGGCCGCCGAGCCAATGATTAGCATAGAGCCACCTACACCGGTTGCATACGTAAACGACAACCAATGCTGTTGACTCATTACAATGTCGGCTTTTAATAACGCTGCCGTTAGTGGCACGTTATCAACACCTGCGGATAAAATACCCATTAAGTAGTTTGCGTACTCTGGCGCCATTACCGTATACAAATTAGTAAATTGGCTCAGTACCCCAACTTCTTTTAATGCACCAACAAGCAGTAACACACCCACGAAAAACAATAAGGTGTCGTACTCTATATCGCGTATAAAATCGATCATATCTTTGTTGATGTCTTTTTTGCGCATTAAAAATTGCGCGACTAAAAACATAATAGATAAACCCAATAAAAAAGTAAGCAGAGGCGGTACACTGTATAAAACACTCAATGTAAGCGTAGCAATAACCGTAGTGAAGAAAATAACCGCAATGGTTATGTCGGTTTTTTCAATACGTTTAAATTTAGTTTTTTTAAACTCGAGTTGCTTATTCATGCCAATTGATAACAAAGTAGCCAGTAATAATACACTTAATAACGCAGGCACAATTAACAGTAATAAATTGCTAATTGTTACTTTACCATCAAGGAAAATCATAAGTGTGGTTACATCACCCGTGATAAGTGATACACCACCGGAGTTTACAGCAAATACAATAAGCGTGGCGTACTTAACTAGTTTTTTGGCTTCAAGCTTTAATGACATAATCACTGCCAGTGATATTAGCGTGGCCGTAACGTTGTCGGAAATAGATGAAAATAAAAACGCAAAACACCCCACCAAAAACATCAGCTTACGCTCACTAATGCTGGTTGGCATAATCCGGTTCACAACATTTTCGATAAGTCCTTTAGAGTTTAAATAGGCGACAAAGGTCATTGCGGCCATTAAAAACAGCCATAAAGAAGCAATTTCTAAAATATTGTGGTCTAGGAGGGTTTGAATCGTTTCGGGGCTTTGCCCATTAAGAGGAAAAATAAAGGAGATAATCCAACAAAGTGTACCAAAAAATAATGTCGTTTTTGCTTTGTTTACGTGGATCACATCCTCAATAACGATAAGCAAAAATGCAATCGCTATCAGCGTCAGGATAATCGAGGAAACCATGATATTAAACAACCTTCGGGGTTAAGTAAAAATTGAAACCATGTAAAAAATATACCCACAAACTCTATGTGCCTATATTCGGCGCGGATACTATCACTAAGCGGGTGTAAAAACTATTATTAAATCGTCGCAAAAACGAATACCATATAAGTTCGAGAAATATAAAATAACGAATACTAGGAAGTTGCAACGCCTTATGATCCCAGCTAAAAAGCTACTTAATACCCTAAATGAACACTGGGGTGTATTAGAGCTATTATTTAAGCGCTTTAAAATGGCCGACTTTAGTATTAAAGATCTTCAAAATGCCATTAAGCAAAAGCAACCCACGTGGAATAATGAGCGTATTTATAAAGAAACCAACCGGTTATTAAATCAAGAAATTATTATTCCGCTGGCTAAATCGTCACAACTGGAAATTAACCGCGCCGTTGCCGACTTTGCCACCTTTTTACTGCAAGAAGAACATTTAGGCTTAGCACAAGAAATTAGTGTCTTGGTTGATGATTTGGCCCGTTTAGGTAATCGGCTATCTAATGCCGGTGAAATGGAAGATTT